>NZ_FOST01000002.1:0-104219 GCF_900114335.1 Bacillus sp. 5mfcol3.1
GGAGGTATACCCAAGTTCGGCTGAAGGGATCGGTCTTGAAAACCGACAGGCGGCGAGAGTCGCGCGGGGGTTCGAATCCCTCTACCTCCTCCATTTTTTCTTAAATTACATATTATATCATCGCGGGGTGGAGCAGTACGGTAGCTCGTCGGGCTCATAACCCGAAGGTCGCAGGTTCAAATCCTGTCCCCGCAACCAAATGGTCCCGTGGTGTAGTGGTTAACATGCCTGCCTGTCACGCAGGAGATCGCCGGTTCGACCCCGGTCGGGACCGCCATTTTAATAAGGCTCGGTAGCTCAGTCGGTAGAGCAGAGGACTGAAAATCCTCGTGTCGGCGGTTCGATTCCGTCCCGAGCCACCATTTTGAAGTCGCAAGCCGGCTTAGCTCAATTGGTAGAGCAACTGACTTGTAATCAGTAGGTTGGGGGTTCAAGTCCTCTAGCCGGCACCACTTTCAAAATGAGCCATTAGCTCAGTTGGTAGAGCATCTGACTTTTAATCAGAGGGTCGAAGGTTCGAATCCTTCATGGCTCACCATTTTCAATTTAATGCGGGTGTAGTTTAGTGGTAAAACAAGAGCCTTCCAAGCTCTGGTCGAGAGTTCGATTCTCTTCACCCGCTTTTCAATTATGGGCCTATAGCTCAGCTGGTTAGAGCGCACGCCTGATAAGCGTGAGGTCGATGGTTCGAGTCCATTTAGGCCCACCATAATTGTTCCGCAGTAGCTCAGTGGTAGAGCTATCGGCTGTTAACCGATCGGTCGTAGGTTCGAGTCCTACCTGCGGAGCCATATTATAGAGAAGTACCCAAGTGGCTCAAGGGGCTCCCCTGCTAAGGGAGTAGATCGCGAACGCGGTGCGAGGGTTCGAATCCCTTCTTCTCTGCCAGTAATTGGCCCGTTGGTCAAGTGGTTAAGACACCGCCCTTTCACGGCGGTAACACGGGTTCGAATCCCGTACGGGTCATACTAAAAGAGATAGCATAAACTGCTATCTCTTTTTTGTTGTGTATAAATATAAAAGAAGCTATAACAGATTATAAATAATCAATTTAAAAAAGTTATATTAATTTAAATAGGATTACCTCTTCTTATACATAAGAAAAGAGGTAATCCTATTTTTTGAATATGTTTTAACTCTCTGCTGAGCGGCCATCCGGTTTCATAACAGCATGACTATATGCGGAGTGAAGAGTTTTGTATCCTAAAAGTGCAATAGTTAAGGCAAGGCCTCCTGCTATAATAGCCACACTAAATCCTGCCCGAGCTCCAAAGTTATCAATAACTAAACCAGCTATCGCCGATCCTAGGGAGACTCCAATACCAAGTCCTGTAATTGCCCAAGTCATTCCTTCAGTTATTTTTGATTCAGGTACGATTTTTTCCACAAGTCCCATAGTAATAATCATTGTAGGAGCGACAGATAACCCTGCAAAGAAAACAATAACTACTAGCCAAGGAATAGTGTTTACGAAAACTAGTGGCAGCATTGTTATCATGGACAGTGTGACTGCTATTAAAAACTGATTATAGGGTGGAGTATTGAGTTTAAGAGTACCGAAAATTAGACCTGCAAGGCATGAACCGATTGCATAGACAGAAAGCACAAAGCTAGCAGCTACCGTGTTTTCTTGATGTTCAGCAAAAGCTACACTAACGACATCTATTGTGCCAAATATAGTCCCTATGGCGATGAGTGTGAATACTAGTACTCGTAAAGAACCAATTTTAAACACTGTTCCTTTGTTTGTAATGTCGTGAGGGTGTACAGGCGGTTCTGTGCTTTTTTGCATGGTGAATAGGCATACCCCAATTGTAAGAAAAACAGATGATAAAAGTGGGCCTGCTTCTGGGAAGAACATAACACTTAAACTGACAGATAATACAGGCCCAATTATGAAGCAAATTTCGTCGACAACCGACTCGAAGGAAAATGCTGTATGCAATTTATGGGATCCACGGTATAGTTTAGTCCAACGTGCACGCACCATGGCTGACATGTTGGGCATACAACCTGCACATAAGGCGGATAGAAATAGCGTCCAATAAGGAGCTTCATATTTCGTGCATAGAAGTAAGAGGATCGTAAAGAAAACACTGATACCTGTAGTCGGAAGAAGTATGCGAGATTGCCCTAATTGATCGGCCATCCGAGAAATATGAGGAGCTAGTAAAGCTGATGATAATGTAAAGGTGGCTGCAACAGCTCCAGCAAGCCAATAGTCACCACGTAACTGAGATAACATTGTAACAATACCAATGCCCATCATTGATATGGGCATCCGAGCTATAAATCCTGCTAATGAGAATCCTTTTGTACCAGGAGCACTGAAAATTTCACGGTAGGAATTAAACATAATAATCACCAAAGTATTTGACGTTTACATATACATTCTTCATTCTTTTAACTCCTCCTCTGTTTCATTAATACCTTCTATAAAAAGGGACAGTGAGTCAATGTAGGGGATGGGTAAGAAGTTATATTATCTTGTAAGCTAGAAATAATTGACATACGCACCGTATGCCAATATCATATTAACATACGGTGCGTATGTCAATTGAAATGTTTTATCTCTGGATAGAGAGCTGACGTTCAAAGGAGTTATTCTTTTACATAGAGAACGATACTATAATGCGATTTATTTTGAATAAAGAGAATGAATAGAAATAGGAGGAAAAGATGGTTAAAAAAACGAGAGCAGAAATGATTACTGAAACACGTGCTAAATTGCTGAGTGCAGCAAGAGAGGCTTTTGGTACAGTTGGATATGTAAACACGTCTATGGATGATTTTACAGCATCTGTCGGTTTAACACGTGGTGCAATTTATCATCATTTTGGTGATAAAAAAGGGTTGTTAGAAGCAGTTGTAAAAGAAATTGACATGGAAATGGATAACAAATTAGGGGAAGTATCAAATGAGGCGGAAGGAAAATGGGAAGGATTTGTTGGGCGTTGTCGTGCGTATTTAACAATGGCACTTAATCCAGAAATTCAGCGAATCGTACTTCGAGATGCACCAGCAGTATTAGGAAATAGTTATTATCAATCATCACAGTCGCAATGTTTAACGACGATGGCGGAGATACTTCAACAATTAATGAAGGACTCTATTATTGAAAAAACGGACTGTGAAGCCTTAGCAAGATTCATAAATGGCGGACTAGTGGACCTTGCTTGTTGGATTGCGAATTCTGAAGATGCAGAGATGCAGTTGTCTAAAGCTTTGCATGGCCTATCACTTATATTGGATGGTTTATTACTAGAAAAGAACGCTTAATTTTAACGGATATTTTTTAATATACAGTAATGGTTAAAAGGGAGGTGATAAAGTATAGGCTAATTCATTTATTTCACCGTAGTCTATATAGACCAACTGACGTCCAGCTTATAAGGGGATAATGTGTTAGTTTGATTATAGAAATTGAATTTAGTTATAGGGAATAATCGAATCACATTCTTTTTGTTCACAATCTAAAGAAAACGCCTCCATTGAAATGGATTCCACACCTATTCTAATAACTTTACACTCTATGTGAAAAAGTTCACAAATAGGTCATAATTTGTGAAGTAATTCACAATAATACGTGCTACAATATGAGTGTAAAGAAGTTAAACAACATTAAATTAGTATTTTAATTAATTACTTAAACAATCATAAAAAATAGATGTGAACAATAGAGAGGGGAAATTACCATGAAAAAAGGTATCAATCGTGTAGTATTAGTAGGAACAGGAGCTGTAGGTTGTAGTTACGCTTACTCAATGATCAACCAAGGTGTAGCTGAAGAGTTCGTATTAGTAGATGTTAATGAAGCAAAAGCAGAAGGGGAAGCAATGGACTTAAGCCATGCGGTACCATTCTCTCCATCACCAACAAAAGTTTGGAGCGGTAGCTATGCAGATTGTAAAGATGCAGATTTAGTAGTTATCACTGCTGGATTACCACAAAAGCCAGGTGAAACTCGTTTAGACTTAGTTGAGAAAAATACAAAGATCTTTAAACAAATCGTTCGCGGTATTATGGATAGTGGATTCGATGGAATCTTCTTAATCGCAACTAACCCAGTTGACATTTTAACTTACGTAACTTGGAAAGAATCTGGTTTACCAAAAGAGCGCGTAATCGGTTCTGGTACTACTTTAGACTCTGCTCGTTTCCGTTACATGTTAGGTGACTACTTAGATGTAGATCCACGTAACGTTCATGCTTACATCGTTGGTGAACACGGTGACACTGAACTTCCAGTATGGAGCCACGCTACTATCGGTGTACAAAAACTAGAAACAATCTTAGCTAACAACGAACAGTACAATCAAGAAGACTTAGATAAAATCTTCGAAAACGTACGTGATGCAGCTTACCATATTATCGAGCGTAAAGGTGCAACTTACTACGGAATCGGTATGTCACTACTTCGTGTAACTAAAGCAATCTTAAACAACGAGAACAGCGTATTAACTGTATCTGCATACCTTGAAGGTCAATACGGAGAGAAAGATGCTTATGTAGGTGTTCCAGCTGTAATTAACCGCGAAGGTGTACGTGAAATCGTAGAACTTGAGCTAAATGAAGATGAAAAAGCGAAATTCGCTCATTCTGTAAAAGTATTAAAAGAAACAATGGCACCAGTACTATAATAATTGCTAAATAATTCAGAGGTGGGAAACTGCTTCTTACCTCTGAACTTATATAATTTAATATAAATTCCTTTTCCGGTTTCCCTTGTATATCCCCAATATACCCCTTTTGCTGGATAAGGGTCGTTTATAGAAAAGAGCACTCTACTTTACGTAGAGTGCTCTTTATTATCCCGCATTAACGGGCAGTAAGATCCCCACCTCAAAATGCAGCGAAAGCAAAGAAGTTAGTTTGGTGATCACCTGCCCGTAAAAGCCCGATTGGTGAGGGCTGATAATCAGTGGGGGATGAACACCCCCCACTGATTAAAGTTTCACTTTATCATTTTTTAGGCGTTAATCCCAATTTCTTTAAAATATCTGTCAGTGTACCGCTTTTTGATTTTTCTACAGGCGTTTGTGATTTAGATGCATCTGGCCCTTTTTTCAAGAAGTTCTTTTCAACGAAGCGAATATCTTTTTCGTCGACAATCCCATCTTTATTAAGGTCTCCGTCTTTTACAGTTAGTCCTTTTTTACCATAGTTGCTAGCGATAATTTCAGCATCTTTAATATCGATTACTTTATCAGCATTTACATCGCCGGCAAGGTTTTCGTCAGGTCTTGCATAATAATATTGGCCAAGCAGCTTACCGTCTTTTTCAGTACCAAGTTTCGTTGTTAGGCGGCTTGTTAAATGTCCTGGCACTTCTACATATAGGTTATAGTCGCGTTTATTAACTGGAAGTCCATTTAGTTTGAAGTACCCATATTTATCTAGTGAGCCTTCAAACTTATGACGGTAAGAATCAGTTGCGTATACTTTTACGCCAAGCTTTGCATAATCAAACTTTTCATCTAAATATCCACGTTCATTTAAGAATGCACCAGGTTTAATATTTCCTTCTACTAGTGAATTTAAGGACATAACTGAGAATGTTTGATCTTGAAGTACACGCATTCTATTTGGTTCTGATTCACCTTGTTTCCAGTAAACAAAAATTGGTGACTCTAATTGAGCGTTTGCTTCATAAAATTCATCATTTTCTACTTTGAAAGTTACATCAATGAACGGGAAATCACCATCTAATCCAGCAAAGTTTTTGTCATCGATAGCGCCACCAACTGTAACCGAACTTGCCTCTAGTTTCGGTTCATTTACTTTTGCGGTTACTCCTTTTTCGGAAAGTAGCTTTTCAAAAGCAGGATTAAACTTCGCATTTGCAAATTTGAAGTTCTTCTCTAGGAAGTTTACATTAAATTGCCCAGCAACAAATTGTTTTACGTGTTTTGCGTTTAGTGTTACTGTGAACTCGTCATTTTTATATAATTCTTTTTTATCGTAACTAGCTTTCGCATATTGAGCACCTTGTGGGATAAACCAGTAGTTATTTACACCGCTTGGATAGTCAGCTCCTGCAGTTGCATAATCGAAAATATATACGCCTGTGTTCATTGGACCTTCCGTTTTGAAGGAGTCAGGTGTAATGCCAACTTTAAAGTCGCCATTTGCATTAATCGGTAAAAACTTATGCAAGTATGGAGAATAGTCATAGTACATAACGCCATTCGCTTCTTGCGTAATGTTTAATCCTTTTCCTTTTAAGTAGTCAACGTTTGAATCGTATACATTTCCTTTAATCCATAGTGCTTTTTTGCCATCTTCTACTGTATAATTTTCTTCATTTAACTCGTAAATACCAGGTTTTAATCCAGTTAGTTTCACTTCTGGTGGGGTATTATCAATTACAACATAATCACCTTTTACACGTGCTTTCCCAGCCTTATCATAACCGACAAACTCAATTGTGTAGTCTCCTTCTGGTAAGTTGATTTTCTCATCACCAATTGGTTTTGCAGGATCATTTGTAAAAGGATACACTTTTCCATTAAAGAATGAGTCTAAGTAGTAATACACATCAGTTTTTAGTCCACTTGTGTTTAATGTCCCAATGAAGCCCAGAGCTTTATCTGTTTTGGAATCTTTTACGATAAGATCTAACGTTTCAAGTTCGCTGTTTAATTGGAATGCCCCGTGAACATACGATTCACCGTATGGATTAAATTTAGATGTATCAGTTGAAATTGCTTTTCTTGATAGTATTGTATTTTCAATACCAGGCTCTGATACACGAATAGAGAATGGGATTTGATATGTTTCTTCTTTATTTTTCGTGTTCGTAATATGAATATATCCTTCATATCGGCCTTGTTTTACACCGGCTGGAACATTAATTTTTGCTTCAATTTCATCTGCTTTGCCAGCATCAAGAGTAATTGTTTCTGGAGCTGAGATTTTTACACCGTTTGCGACAGCATCGTTAATAGTAGAAGAAGCCGGTGTATAAGAAATTTCTGTTTTAAATTCTTTTTTCTCTTGTTTATTATGATTAGTTACTTTTATATTTCGTTTTTGTTCAAGAGCTTCACCGTCTTTTTGATAAAACTTACCGAATGCAATAGATCCAGTTTCTTCGGGCACTTCAATTACTTCATCATTTACAACAGTTTGTGTCGTATCTAATACTTTAAAGCTTGTTTCTGTACGAACGGCGTTGTAAGCATCTACTCGCCCAGCTCCAACTTCATACACCGAATATTTTTCTTTTAAATCATCAGCTGTGTTCATAAGAGACGCTTTTACATCGAACGGAGAGTAGTCTGGGTGTTCTTGTAAAATTAGAGCAGCAACGCCAGCAATATGAGGGGAAGCCATAGATGTTCCTTGCATACGCTCATAGGAAACAGCGTAGCTTTCACCCTCTTGCGGGTCGTTAATATATTCAGGAACTGTTGAAAGGACAGCGACACCAGGCGCTGTAATATCAGGCTTAATATCATCATTTGCTGTAACAGGACCGCGTGAGCTAAAGTCTGCAAGATGATCGCCTTCTGTTTGAATGTAATTAATTTCATCGAAAGTTAAGGATGTGCTACCTTGTTCAATTTGAGCTTTTAGTTTTTCACCGTCTTCTTTCGTTAGGCGGAATGCTGGAATGTATTTTGTGCTTTCACCAACGTAGAAAGGAATTTCTCCATCCACGTTGTTATAAATAATAACGGCTTTTGCACCTGCTTGTTTTGCGTTAGCAATTTTTTCATCAAATGAGGTTGTACCACGTGCAACGAGAGCGATTTTTCCTTTTACATCTTTTTTACTAAACTCGTCAGGCGTACCGATTCCTACAGATTCAATAGGTAAAGTTTGTCCCTTGAAATCTTCTATTTTATCAGTGAAGTTTTTGCCGAACAAAATTAGGTTAGGGAATTGTAATTGTCCAGCATGACCTGATAGTTTCGGTAAGGAAATAGAGCTATCACTGGCTCCAACCGTAATAGCAAATGGCGAAGCACCTGGTGATCCGAGTGTTGATGGATTCGGTCCAGAGTTACCAGCAGCAACGACTGTAACAACGCCTGAAAGCATCGCGTTATTAACAGCGATAGATGTTGGATCAAGAGGATTGTTGCTATCATCACCTAACGATAAGTTAATAACGTTCATACCGTCAGAAATAGATTTATCAATTGCAGCGATAATACCTGAACTATCTCCACTTCCGTATGGACCGAGTACACGATAGTTATACAGTTCAATGTCAGGTGCAACACCTTTTACTGCTGAATCAGATTGGTTCTTCTTTTGAGCAGAAACGATACCTGCTACGTGAGTGCCGTGGGCTGTGTAGAAGGAAGAACCACGGTTATCAAATTCAGGAGCACCAGATTGTTGCCATTCTGAATAAGTAGTTTCCATTGGATCTGCATCATTATTAATAAAGTCCCAACCCTTTACTGAATTTGGATCTACTTTGCTAGAGTCCTCACCAGGTTTTGCGCGATAGCCTTTATATACGTCTTTTAAGTCAGGGTGATTGTAATCAATACCTGTATCTAATACACCAACTTTAATTCCTTTTCCGGTAATACCCTCACTATGTAACTTATCTACCCCGATTTGAGGGATGCTGTCTGTTAGTTTTTGGGGTGCTTTTTGCTCAGCTTGTTTTGGTAAATTTAATTTCACTTCGTAATCTTTCCAAATGCGTTTTACAACACCAATTCGTAACAACTCTTCAACTGTATTTGCTGGTAATGTCATTGCAACACCATTTAGCGCATGCTTATAAGAACGTTTAATTTGTACAGACTGGAAGTTTCCTG
The DNA here is from genome assembly GCF_900114335.1 of Bacillus sp. 5mfcol3.1. NCBI lineage: Bacteria > Bacillati > Bacillota > Bacilli > Caryophanales > Bacillaceae > Bacillus > Bacillus sp. 5mfcol3.1. The sequence goes on from NZ_FOST01000002.1 coordinate 8,784, forward strand.
ATTTTACTGATGGGCTGAATTGATAAAGACGTTTTAGTCCTTTTTCGAATTCTTCATGTTCTTGATCAATACGTACTTTTATATTTTCAGGAGCAGATTGTAATCCTTTTTCTTTTTGTTTTAATTCATTAATCTTTACTGGAGCAGTTTGAAATTCTACAATGATATTTACAGGCTCAGAACTACTCGTATTAATATCTGGTGAAATTGTAAAACCAGGGTTGGCATCTACCGTTTGTAATGCCAGGCGTTGTTCTTTAGAAAGCTTCGATAATATAGAATGAGCATTTGAAGATTCAATTTGGTTAATAGGACTTTCAGCAAGTACATTGAACGGAATGGCAGTTGAAAACAGAACGCCAGCTGTTACCATTCCAGTAACAAAACGATTTTTCTTTTTCATTTATAGGCCTCCGGTAATTTATATTTTTAAAAATTATTTCTCCACACCTGCTGTTTGCTCAGCATGGAAAGTCCAGTTTAGCTGCAGGGAATCACCTTGAAATTTATTTTGATCTTGGTCGTTATCTTCAAATGAGAAGAGGACATGTAAGTAATCTGTTTCACCAGATTTAATACCATCTATTAAGTTATGACGTTCTAGAGACGTAGCGACATCTTCAGGTTTCATAGTTTTTAATTTTGATAGTTTTGTTTCCCACAAAATCTCATGATCATCGTTTGAATTAGATGGCTGTCCATCATTCACTAGAAACTTGACGATAATGTGATCACCTAAATCTTCACCGTCATTATTTTGCTTTGCATCTGTAACTTCATATGATGTTTCAAGTGCTACTTTTGCAATATCCAATGTACCTTTATTTTCAAGCTTGAAGTTCCTTTCAATAAAATCACCTGGTTTTAAATCTTTCACATTAACGATTACACTTGGATTAATAGAAAGATCTAGTGTTCCAGCTTGAAATGAGTTACTCGATGTTTCTGAATCACTGAAATAGGCGAATACACCTCCGAATGTAAGGGATAAACCAAGTGAAGCGGTGACAACTCCCATTCCTACTTTTTGTTTTAATGACATAAGAAAGCCCCCTAGTTAAATTTTTATAGCAATCGTTCGCAACAAGGATAAATAAGTAAACATAGTAGTCCGCTATGAATTATATTTACGAAAGATAACGGTTCTTTATTGAGAACAAGTATATGCTTATGAATTTCGCGTTTCAATAAAAATATGACGAAAAATGTTGAGAAACATTTTTTTATGACAGATTATTTTATGGTTATTTTAAGTGGAAAATAGCGTGAAAGATAGAATAAACCTAATAAAATAAAGGTTGAGAAAAAAATAATAGGAGGAAATATAGAAGTAGAATGAAGCGTTTACAATGAATATTCGTCAAAATTCGATATTTTACACGGAAATGTGAATAAAAACTAACATTTTTAAGAAAAAAACGAATGTTTTTTATAAATTAACAAGGATATTGCAGTTTTTCGCAGAAATAGTTAAAGTATAAAAAATTCTGTCATCTAAGTGAGGTGAGCATATTGAGTGTAATAAATTGTGAAGAAGTGAAACGAGATGAGTTTCATACAGAAAAGTACTATGAAAGTTATAACATCTTTGGCGCACATGTTGTGACGGAAGATGAGATTCAAGGGGTACGATTTACAGTGTGGGCTCCTCATGCGAAAGCAATGAGTGTTGTTGGGGATTTTAATGAGTGGGATTATGAGCAACATAAGATGCTACAAGTGACAGAAGAAGGCATTTGGTCCTTATTTATACCGCATATTGAAGAAGGAGAAATATATAAATATGCGATTGAAACGTTGGCTGGTGACGTCATTTTAAAGGCAGATCCGTATGCTGTATATGCAGAAGTAAGACCGAATACGGCATCTGTAGTTTTTGATATAAAAGGATATGAATGGAATGATAAAAACTGGAATCGTAAGAAAAAGAAAAAATCGATTTATAAAGAAGCGATGACAGTTTATGAATTACATTTTGGTTCTTGGAAAAAGAAAGAAGATGGAACGCTGTACTCTTACAGGGAAATGGTTGAAGAGCTCATCCCGTATGTGGTGGAACATCAATTTACACATATTGAAATTATGCCGCTTGTTGAGCATCCATATGATCGTTCTTGGGGATACCAAGGAACGGGATATTATGCAGCGACGAGTAGATTTGGTACGCCGCATGATTTAATGCATTTTGTCGACGAATGTCATAAATATGGAATCGGTGTCATTTTAGATTGGGTGCCGGGGCATTTTTGTAAAGATGCTCACGGTTTATATTTGTTTGATGGCACACCGACCTATGAATATAAAGATAAAGATGTACAAGAAAATCCAGTATGGGGAACTGTCAATTTTGATTTAGGGAAGAGAGAGGTACGTAATTTCTTAATTTCAAATGCGTTATTTTGGATGAGATATTTCCATATTGATGGTTTCAGAGTAGATGCAGTTGCGAATATGTTGTACTGGAATAAAGAAGGACAAGAGCAAAGTAATGAGCATGCTGTTTCATTTTTAAGAGAGTTAAATGAAGCAGTGTTTGCAGAGGATGAAGATTTTCTTATGACGGCAGAAGATTCAACAGCTTGGCCACTTGTAACAACTCCAACGTATGAAGGTGGGCTTGGATTCAATTACAAATGGAACATGGGCTGGATGAATGACGTGCTGAAATATATGGAGTGTGCGCCTGAATATAGGAAACACATTCATGAGAAAATGACGTTTTCTTTACTATATGCGTACTCTGAAAACTTCATATTACCGCTTTCTCATGATGAAGTCGTTCATGGGAAAAAGTCGTTATTAAATAAAATGCCAGGTGATTACTGGGATAAGTTTGCTCAACTTCGTTTATTATATGGATATTTCTTTACTCACCCAGGAAAGAAGTTACTTTTCATGGGAGGAGAATTCGGACAGTTTGATGAGTGGAAAGACCTTGAAGATTTAGATTGGAATTTACATGATTTTGAAATGCATCGTTATATGCATGATTACTTTAATGAGCTCATAGCATTGTATAAGCGCTCAAAACCACTTTGGCAGCTTGACCATTCACCTGAAGGTTTTCAGTGGATTGATGCTAATAATAATGAGCAAAGTATTTTCTCTTTTATCCGCCAAGGGGATAAACAAGAAGATGCGTTAGTTGTCGTATGTAATTTTACGAAAGCTACATATGAAAACTATAAAGTAGGTGTACCAGATTTCGAGTATTATAACGAGATTTTAAACAGTGATGCACAGCAATATGGCGGTTCGGGGCAAGTGAATAAGAAACGTCTTAAGACAATTCTAGAACCGTACCATAATCAAGCGGCACATGTAGAGATTACAATTCCACCATTCGGCGTATCCATATTACGACCAGTGAAGACGAGAAAGGGGAGCAAAAAACAAGATGGCTCAAAAACAAAAGTGCGTAGCAATGTTACTAGCAGGGGGAAAAGGTAGTCGTTTAAGTGCATTAACAAAAAATTTAGCCAAGCCAGCTGTTCCATTTGGTGGTAAATATCGCATTATTGATTTTACGCTAAGTAACTGTGCGAATTCTGGTATTGAAACGGTTGGGATTTTAACACAATATCAACCACTTGAACTTCATAATTATATCGGAATCGGAAATGCGTGGGATTTAGACCGAGTAAACGGTGGGGTCACAGTCTTACCTCCTTATGCGGAGTCTTCAGGGGTTAAGTGGTATACAGGTACGGCAAGTGCCATTTATCAAAATTTAAACTATTTAAGTCAGTATGAACCGGAGTATGTTCTTATTTTATCAGGTGACCATATTTATAAAATGGATTACAGTAAGATGCTAGATTACCATATTGAGAAAGAATCGGACGTATCCATTTCTGTTATTGAAGTACCTTGGGATGAAGCGAGTCGCTTTGGCATTATGAATACAAATGAAGAAATGGAGATTGTTGAGTTTGAAGAGAAACCACAATTTCCAAGAAGTAATCTTGCATCAATGGGAATCTATATTTTTAATTGGTCAATTTTGAAAGAGTATTTAGAGATGGATGCGAGAAACCCTGAATCTAGTAACGATTTTGGAAAAGATGTACTTCCGCTTTTATTGGATGAAGGGAAGAAGTTAATGGCGTATCCGTTTGAAGGATATTGGAAAGATGTTGGAACGGTGAAGAGCTTATGGGAAGCGAATATGGATTTGCTTCGCGATGAAACATCACTGAATTTAAACGATCGTAATTGGCGTATTTACTCTGTCAATCCAAACGAACCGCCTCAATATATTGCTGAAAAGGCGAAAGTAGAAGAATCGCTTATTAACGAAGGGTGCGTCATTGAAGGGGACGTGAAGCATTCTGTGTTATTCCAAGGAGTGACGGTGGAAGAAGGAAGTATGGTGATTGATTCTGTCGTTATGCCAGGGGCTAAGATTGGTAAAAATGTTGTGATTGAAAGAGCGATTGTTGGATCAGAAATGGTTATTGAAGATGGAACAATCATTCGTCCAGAAAAGAATGTTGACGATGTAGTATTAATTGCTGAAGGGAAATAGAAAAGGGGGATGAAATGAATGGGAGAAAAAATGTTAGGAATTATTAATGCAACGGGAAGTTTTCCTTCCTTAAAGAAAGTAACAGGGCATCGTTCACTAGCGGCGTTACCGTTTGGGGGCCGTTATCGACTCATTGATTTCATGCTTTCAAATATGGTGAATTCTAGTATTCATAGTGTAGCAGTTTTTACAAGCCATAAAAATCGTTCGTTAATGGACCATGTTGGTTCAGGAAAACAGTGGGATTTAGATAGAAAACGAGACGGACTATTTTTATTCCCGCCAAACTGCCAATGTGACCAAGATGAATTTGGGTCTTTTGCACACTTTAGAAGACATATTGATTATTTTCTAAGAAGCAGAGAAGAGTACGTTGTTATTACGAATAGCCATCTCGTAACAGCATTAAATTTTCAAGCGGTGTTAGAGCGACATATACATACGGCAGCTGATATTACAGAAGTTTGCCATGAAGGGGTTTCGCTTCAAACATACGTGTTAAAGAAACAATTATTATTAGACTTATTTGAGTCATATAAAGATGTGGAGCAATACAGTTTATTTGATGTAGTGAGAGAAAAACGCGGGAAATCATTACATATTGCTACATATGAGCATACTGGATATGTAGCAATTATTGACTCGATCGAAAGTTACTATAAGCATAGCCTAGAAATTTTGCAACCTGCTATTTGGAAGCAATTATTTAAGAAAGAAGCGCCGATCTTTACGAAAGTAAAAGATGAGCCACCAACTCGTTATCTAAAGGGTGCAGTCGTGAAAAATACAATGATTGCAAATGGCAGTATTATTGAGGGGGAGGTAGAAAACAGTGTTATTTCCCGTTCAGTTAAAATTGGAAAAGGATCAATTATTCGTAACAGTATTATTATGCAAAAGAGCCAAATTGGAGATAACTGTATAATAGACGGTGTTATTATTGATAAAGACGTGAAAATTGGCGACGGTGTCGTATTAAAAGGAAACATCGATGAGCCGTATGTTGTAGAAAAAGGAAGCGTACAAAACAGTACGATTAATAGTTATTCCTAAAGAATCAGTGGGGGCTTTTTCCCCCACTGATTAAAGTTTTAATTTAAATGAAAACTCGAAGGGAGGAAGCTGCAAGAGGAGTAATAAAAACTTTTCGCGCAGTGGGACAACAAGTGAATATTTTATTTGCAGTATCAGAATGTGTACCGTTTGTGAAATCGGGAGGATTAGCTGATGTAGCGGGTGCGCTCCCAAAAGAGCTGAAAAAATTAGGAGTGGACGTTCGTATTATACTTCCGAATTATAGCCTCATTCCACAAAAGTTAAGAGATGGATGTACGTTACATAAAGTAATTAACGTCCCGCTCGGGTGGAGGAATCAATATTGTGGAATTTTAAAAGGTGAGCAAGACGGAATTACGTATTACTTAATAGATAATGAATATTATTTTAAGAGAGATTCTCTGTATGGTCATTATGATGACGGGGAGCGTTTTTCTTATTTCTCAAAAGCAGTGTTAGAGTGTATTCCGCACCTTGACTTTGAAGTGGATGTTCTTCATAGCCACGATTGGCATACGGCTATGGTTAATTTCTTACTTCGTGAAAAGTATCAAGATAACCCGTTATATGAGCGTATTAAAACGGTATATACGATTCACAACTTGCAGTTCCAAGGAGTATTTCCTCCTGAAGTGATGTACGACTTGTTAGAGCTTGGTGATGAATATTTTCATAGTGAGCAGCTAGAGTTTTATGGAAACATAAACTTTATGAAAGGCGGTATTATCGCTTCGGATCAAATTACAGCGGTGAGCCCGACGTATAAAGAAGAAATTCAATATGAATTTTTCGGTGAGAAGCTAGATGGATTACTGCGAAAATATAATGATAAGCTTAGCGGCATTGTAAATGGTATTGATACGAGCGTATATAATCCAGAAACGGATTCGTATATTAAGGCTCAGTATGATGCAGAGTCATTATATGAAAAGAGTGAAAATAAACGCGCTTTGCAGCGTTATTTTGGTTTGCCAGAAAAAGAGGATACACCAATTATTTCAATGGTAACGAGATTAACGAAGCAAAAAGGTCTTGATTTAGTACGCACTGTATTCCGCGAAATAATGGAAGAAGATGTACAATGTATTATTTTAGGTTCAGGTGATTCGGAATATGAGCAATTCTTTGAGTGGATGGCATATGAGTATCCGGAGAAGGTAAAAGTTTATATCGGATTTAATGAAGAATTAGCGCACCAAGTGTATGCGGGAAGCGATTTGTTTTTAATGCCATCGCTGTTTGAACCGTGTGGACTTGGACAACTTATCGCATTAGCGTACGGTACGATTCCAATTGTAAGAGAAACAGGTGGATTAAACGATACGGTACATTCTTATGATGAAGAAACAGGCGAAGGAAATGGTTTCAGTTTCACGAACTTTAATGCACATGACATGCTGCATACGGTTCACCGTGCAATTGAATTTTATCATGATAAACCAGTGTGGGAGCAGCTTGTAAAACAAGCGATGACTGAAGATTATAGCTGGGAGCAATCGGCTCTTGCTTATAAGGAATTGTATAAAAGTCTCATGGAATAACATGTAGGTGGTGAAAAAATGTTTACTCATGTTGAAAGTTTTAAATCAACTTTTCTAGAAAAGTTAGAGACGATGTATGGGAAAAGTTTCAAAGATTCTACAACTCGTGATCAATATAATACACTCGGTCATATGGTACGTGAGTATATGAATAGTCAATGGATTGCAACGAATGAGAGTTATCGATCCGGAGAGCAAAAGCAAATGTATTACTTGTCTATTGAGTTTTTGCTTGGACGTTTGCTTGGAAGTAACATCTTGAATTTAGGTATTAGAGATGTATGCGAGCAGGGGTTATCTGAACTAGGGATTTCGTTGCAAGAGTTAGAAGAAGTGGAAGCAGATGCAGGCCTTGGTAATGGTGGGCTTGGACGCTTAGCAGCCTGTTTTCTCGATTCACTTGCATCTTTAAACTTGCCAGGACACGGCTGTGGAATTCGTTATAAACATGGTTTGTTTGATCAGAAAATTGTTGATGGTTATCAAGTTGAATTTCCAGAACAGTGGCTTCTTCATGAAAATGTATGGGAAGTAAGAAGGCATGATCAAGCTGTGGAAGTAAGTTATTTCGGCAGTGTTGAACCGCTAGAAATTGACGGGCGTTTAGAGTTTAGGCATACAAATGCAGAAGTCATTATGGCAGTGCCATATGATGTGCCGGTAGTAGGCTATGAGACGAGTACTGTAAACACACTTAGACTTTGGAATGCTGAACCAGTTCCGTTCCCGCAAAACTGCAAAGATATTTTGAAATATAAGCGCGAAACAGAGGCTGTATCGGAGTTTTTATATCCAGATGATACGCATGATGAGGGGAAAATACTTCGGTTAAAACAACAGTATTTCCTCGTATCAGCAAGTTTACAAAATATCGTTCGAATGCATAGAGAAAGATATGGTGACCTTCGTCAATTACATGAAAAAATTGCGATTCACATTAACGATACACATCCGGTTTTAGCAATTCCAGAACTGATGCGTATTTTACTAGACGAAGAAAAGTTAACATGGGAAGAAGCTTGGCACATAACGACGCAGACGATTTCTTATACGAATCATACGACGTTATCAGAAGCGCTCGAAAAGTGGCCAATTCACATTTTTAAACCGTTATTACCGAGAATTTATATGATTATTGAAGAGATTAATGAACGTTTCTGTCATGAACTTTGGGAACGTTATCCTTATGAATGGCATCGCATCGAAGACATGGCAATTATTGCGCATGATCTTGTGAAAATGGCTCATTTAGCAATTGTCGGTAGCCATAGCGTAAACGGTGTAGCAAAAATTCATACGGAAATATTAAAGCAGCGGGAAATGCGATTGTTTTATGAATTTTATCCAGATAAGTTTAATAATAAGACGAATGGAATTGCTCATAGGCGCTGGCTTATGAAAGCAAATCCACAGTTAACAAATCTCATTTCAGAGGCGATTGGAACAGAGTGGAAGAAAGAACCGATTAAGCTTCAATCGTTGCAAACAGTTCAATACGATGCGAGTTTCCAAGAGAAATTTGCAGAAGTAAAACAAGAACGTAAAGAGATTTTAGCGGAGCGCATTCATAATACAATGGGGCTTACGATTGATCCAAATTCTATTTTTGATGTGCAAGTGAAAAGATTACATGCTTACAAACGACAATTATTAAATGTTCTTCATATTTTATATTTGTATAACCGTTTGAAAGAGGATGCTAGTTTTACATTTTATCCGCGTACTTTTATTTTTGGAGCGAAAGCATCACCTGGATATTATTACGCGAAAAAAATTATTAAATTAATAAATGAACTCGCAAGAAAAGTAAATAATGACCCGTATGTCAGTCAATATATGAAAGTTATCTTTCTAGAAAACTATCGAGTTTCTTTAGCGGAAGATATATTCCCGGCAGCGGATGTAAGTGAACAAATTTCAACGGCGAGTAAAGAAGCATCGGGAACAGGTAATATGAAATTTATGATGAATGGTGCGATTACACTCGGAACGCTAGACGGAGCTAACGTTGAAATAAAAGACCGGGTCGGTCATGATAACTGTTTCATTTTCGGCTTAACAGCGGAAGAGGTTCTTCATTACTATCAAAATGGTGGATATCGTGCAAGTGATTATTATCACCACAATAGGCACATTAAAAAAGTAGTTGATCAATTAACAAATGGTTTCTTTGCACAATCGGGAGCAGAATTTGAAGCGATTTATGATTCTCTCGTTATTCAAAATGATGAATATTTCGTTCTGCGAGATTTTGGCCCATATGCTGAAAAACAAGAAGCTGTCGGTAGAGCTTATGAGAACCGAACGAAGTGGCTAGAAATGTCGATTTTAAATATTGCACAGTCTGGTCATTTTGCGAGTGATCGAACGATTTTGCAGTACAGCAATGAAATTTGGGGTATTGGTAATGTAGTTAAACAGTTTTAAAGAGGATGCTATATTGGGAGATATATTATCGATTTACCAACAAAAATGGATATTAATAAATAAAACGGGCTTAATAAAATTAAGCTCGTTTTATTTATTTTGCTTAAGAAAGAAATGGAACAGTGGTATATATGATACCTGCCCCATCATACTCTCCTGTCGCAAAGTATGAAAATGTAAAGAAACCTGTGACCGTAAAAATTACAATAAGAAAAAGTGTGAAGATAAATTTTAACATGTAAGGTCCCCTCATCCAAAAATAACTTCATAGAGTATTATAGTATACGAATATTTTATTTCCAATTGTTTACTGGTTAAAAATGAGAAGTCAGACATGTTTTGTATGTTGTAATGGAATGATTATTTGTAATGGATTTTGTATTTTTTGTAAATGTCATATTGTGATGGACGTGTGCATACTCCCAATCATGATCATTAAAATTTATGTTTCGGGGAGGGAGAAGTGGAACGACATCGAACAAGTTGACGAAACGAAAGCTACTAGCTACTTGTAGTTTATAATAATTTCGAAAAGCGATATCTCCTACTTTTGGAGAAGCGAATGTATAAAGTCCATACTGTGCGAAGGCAGTATTTATACGTGCATCTAATATGTGTAATGTGGCAAGCGCACCACCTAGACTATGCCCAGTAGCTAGCAGTTTTTTATGTGCTGGCAATGATACGAGCATATCCATAATAGAATCACGACAAGACTCATAAATAGAGAGAAAGCCGTTATGGACATTTCCGCTATTTAAAGCATAAGGATAAGGTTTTTGATTGACGAGAGAGTCAATAATCCAATCAGGGTCTGTTTGAGTGCCCCTGAAGGCAACGATAATTGTATCCTCAGATTCTAATATAAACCCGAACCATTCTGTTGTTTGAATGGCTTTTCCTTGAAACCCTTGTACATATTGAAAACCATCTGGTATTTCGAAAATACCATTTTGTTTATATTGTTCATACGTTAACTCACAACAAGAAGCTAACAGTATGGCAGTGTCTTTATCAAAGGATAAAGGAGTACGCATTAAGGAAGCCCTCCTTAAGAAAAGGTATAGTTTAATATATGCGGTGAGGAACTTGATTCATGCTTTTGGAAAAAAGACTTGAACCTACAGTTACGTGAGGGAGTATGATTTTTGTAAACATATTGTTAGGAGGAGTGTAAGATGAGCAAAAGGGAAGGCTGTTCAATTGGTGAGTTTGCAAAGAGGACAGGCACATCAATACGGACACTACAATATTACGATGAAATTGGACTACTTAAACCTGGAAAGAATGTTAGCTCTGGTCACCGTGTGTACAAAGGAAAAGATATATTAGAACTACAGAAAATAGTGAGTCTTAAAGTATTAGGATATAGTTTAGAAGAAATACGCGTTATGCTGAAAATGCCAAGTTTGAATGTAAATTTAAAAGAAACGTTGGAACAACAAAGAAAAGCCTTTGAAGAAAAGAGAAGACACATTGAAGTTTCGATAAAGGCGCTTGAACGAACAATGGTATGTCTTGAGGAAGATGAAGAGTTGGATAGTGACATATTAATGAGTCTAATTAACAGCATTCAAAAAGAAAACGAACAACGTTTATGGCTTGAAGGATATGTATCAAAAGACTTGGCTGATGGATTATATAATAAGTCGGAAGAAGAGGGCATAGCACTTGATAAAGAGTTTGTGCGTTTAGCAAAAGAAGTGAAAAGATTATTCGGAAGACAAATTGAGGATTCAGAAGTGCAAAAATTGGTTGATGAACATATGAAGGCGACTCTTAAGTATGTTGGTGAAGAGACAATGTATTCTTTAGGTAAATTAGAGAATGTAGAAGAACAATATAATAATATGATGCCATCTCCTTACACGGAAGAAGAAGAGACATGGCTTAATGAAGCGATGGAGTATTATATGATTCGAAATGGTATGTATAGCCCTCCGCAGTAAAAATAAAGTGCCATAGTCATAAACTTTAGAGAAATGCCTCCGATGTTTTTTTGCATTGGAGGCATTTTTTACTCTTTTCCATCTAAAAGGTGAACAAGGCCACCTAATATACTACTTTCACCAGTACTTTATAATGCTGGGCTTGTAAGAGGTTTGAAAAAATAGTCTGTATATATTTGAACGATGATTACCTATTTACTTGTGTTTGTTCGCACTATATACCGAAAATTTCGGGAAACGAAACATATTATTTATCTGTTTGTTTTTGCTTTTTTTTCAAATACTCCGCACGTAATTGTTCAAGTTGCTGCTTTTTATCAAATTTGGCAGGCTTCTGTTTTTCATGAAACTTTGCCACAGCTACCTGACTTTTGGAATCCAATTGATATTTTCCCACTTTGTTCACCTACTTTTCTTGTCTTGAAAGAGAATCTATTCAACAAATATAATATACCTTATTTTACTGAAGTAAACCTTATTACTTTATTTCATCTGCTTTTTCTCGTTTGTAGACGTAAATTAAAACACCCTTTCACTGCATTACTGCAAGCAAGGGTGTTTAATTTTAGTATTATATTAGTCGATGGACAAGCCTGCATAAGGGCCCTTTTTACTCTTTCCCATCCAATAAACGACCAAGGCCACCTAATACACTACCTTCGCCAGTACTTTGCGCTGCTGGGCTTGTAAGGCGTGCTGCTAATCGGCTAAGTGTTAAGGACTGAATCCAAACTGTTCCAGGACCTTCTAATGTTGCGAAGAATAAACCCTCGCCGCCAAATAGAGCTGTTTTTACTTTACCAACGAATTCGATATCATAGTTAATATCTTTTGTCATGGCAACGAGACAACCTGTATCAATGCGAAGTTTCTCACCAGGTTTTAATTCACGTTTATATACAGTTCCACCTGCGTGCATGAAAGCAAGGCCGTCACCTTCAAGTTTCTGCATGATAAACCCTTCACCACCGAAGAAACCAGTTCCTATTTTTTTCGTAAATTCAATTCCGATAGAAACACCTTTTGCGGCACAAAGAAAGGCATCTTTTTGACAAATTACTTTTCCTTGATATTCTGTTAAATCTACAGGAATAATTTTACCAGGATAAGGAGCAGCAAATGAGACGTGGCGTTTGCCGTGACCTGTATTTGTAAATACAGTCATAAACATACTTTCGCCTGTAACGAGACGTTTACCAGCGCCCATTAATTTGCCGAATAAACCGTTAGATGGGCCAGAACCGTCACCAAAGATTGTTTCCATTTCAATGTAATCTTCCATCATCATCATTGCGCCAGCTTCTGCGATAACGCTTTCTTTTGGATCTAATTCAATTTCAACAAACTGCATATCATCGCCATATAGCTTATACTCGATTTCATGTGCTTGCATTTTTTCACCTCATAAATATGTAGTAATTATATTGTACAGAAGTTAAAAGAATTAGAGTACTGTATTTTTGTTAATTTTTGAATAAAAATAGAATGAAAATTTAAGGTTATACTAGGATTATAAAAAATGATGGAATGAAAGTGTTCTCATTTGACGTTTTCGATATAGCATGATATAGTGAAAGCACTATTGAGCTACATAATGTGGTACGGAAATAAAGCACGTTGTATTAAAGGCTGTAAGCTTGTTATACATTCATGTCCTTTATATCCACCTTTTCATGTGGATTCATAGTTTCATTTTTATTTAGGAGGTACATGACATGCAAACAGGTAAAGTTAAATGGTTTAACGGCGAAAAAGGTTTTGGCTTCATCGAAGTTGAAGGCGGAGAAGACGTATTCGTACATTTCTCAGCTATCCAAGGCGACGGCTTCAAAACTTTAGAAGAAGGTCAAGAAGTTTCTTTCGAAATCGTTGAAGGAAACCGCGGACCACAAGCAGCTAACGTTACAAAAAACTAATTAGCTAGCGATAAAAAGCATTCCGATTTTCGGAATGCTTTTTTTTATTCTTTGGAACTAGATTCATTTGAAGATAATTCACCTTTGAAGGTACGTTCTTCAAAATCATCAAGCATTTGTTCATATTCTTCATGCTCTTCTGTAGCGAAAACTTGTGGGTTTTTCCCGTACATATCCGTACCGATAAAGTTTTCAAAATCCTCCACGTAGCCTACGTTTTCTTCACTATTTACATACATGCCATTATAGTTTTTTGAATCTTGTCTTTCTAAATCAGACGGCGTTTCAGATGTTCCGTAATTTGCGACATCTTGCCACGCATCTTCCGCATCGTACTCAACAGAATGGTCCTCATCATGCTTGTGGAAAGAAGGAGACAACACTTCTTCTTCAACTGGCCGTGTATTCATATTTAACTTATTTGTCGCGTGCTGTATGCATGTTGTAGCAGTCGGCATTGCTTCCAATCTTTCAAATGGAATTTCTTCGCCAGACACTTCACAAATGCCGTACGTACCCGCTTCTATTTTTTGTAGGGCATGTTTCGTCTCCTCAAGCTGTTTATGCCAAAGTTCAATAAGCCCGAAGTCTTTTTCACGTTCATATAGCTCTGTAGCCATATCACCTGGATGGTTGTCATAGCTAGACAGTTCTCCTACTGAATCGCGTTCAGAAGCACGATCTGTATTTTCATGAGTTTGTATCGTTTGTTCCAGTTCTTGTTTTTGTTTTTCTAAAATGGATTTAAATTGACCTACTTGTTGTGGAGTTAACATAGTCGTCCACCTTCCTACAATTCAGTTTCTTTACATAGTATGAGCGTTGAGAGTAGGAATTATGAGATGAATTTCAGATATGAAAAAGGAGCCGCATAAGCAGCTCCTTTTATAGAAAGTATCCAAGTAATAATCCGATTCCCATTAGGAAACCGAAGATTGTATTTGTTTTTGCTGTTGCAATCATCGCAGGTACCATTTCCATTGGAATGCTTTTGCCGATAAAGCCTTTCGTCGCTTTAAATGCTTTCGGTGCACTTAAAAATACGATAAGCATCCATGGTGATACGATGCCCACGATAATTAAAGCAATTGTCCAAATGTAGGAAACGATGAACATCGAAGCAAGTACACCAACAGCTCTTTCACGTCCAACGAGAATTGCTAACGTTTTACGACCGTTTTCTTTATCGCCATCCAAGTCACGAATATTATTAGCTAGTAAAATGGCACCAATTAAAATGGAGCTTGGAATAGATAGTAAAATGACTTCTGATGTTACAGTGCCAGTTTGAATAAAAAATGAAATCCCAATAATAATGACACCCATAAATAATCCGGCTGTCAACTCTCCAAATGGTGTATATGCAATTGGAAGTGGGCCACCTGTATAAAGGTAAGCAACGGCCATACAAACAAGACCGATTGCAGCAAGCCACCAACTAGAATTTATACAAATATAAATACCTAATAGTATTGCGATGCCGAAAAATCCAAATGCTAAGTTAAGCACTGTTTTTGGCTGAATGCCATCGCGAACGATAGCGCCGCCGATACCAACTGAACCTTCGTGATCAAGTCCTCTTTTATAATCAAAATATTCATTAAACATGTTTGTTGCTGCTTGAATGAGAAGACAAGCAAGAAGCATCATAAGGAAAAGAGGAAGATGTATTTGATTTATACCTCCGACCTGCATCGAATATGCTGTTCCGATGAAAACAGGTACGAAAGCGGCTGTTAATGTATGGGGACGTAGTAAACTCCACCAGATGCGCCAGCCTGTTTGCTTACTTGGCTTTGGCGCCGTAGGAGAGGAATTCGTTTTGACGTTCATTTCCATGGTGAATCCTCCTTTGGTCACATATTGTACACAACTAAGTGTAGAAAAAGCATCATTTAGTGTCAACGTTTATTTTCTAGGAAGAGAAGGTGAATTTCTCAGAAATGCTAAACGTTGACAGGCCTTTCGTTTGAGGTGTATCTTAAAATCAAGCGTAATTATGACTATTTTTCGCCCATAGGGGGGAGACAATTGTGATTCAAACGAAACAAAAAGGTTTGCAAGAAGTTCTTATTGCAGCTATCAAGCGTGCAACTAACGAAAAAACATTGGTTAGTTTTGTAAAACAAATAGACTGGGTGGATCCACTTCTGTTCTATGCAGCAGGAAAAAGGATTTCATTCGAAAATAGATGTTATTTTGCAGACCCGGCTCAGCATGTAATATTTGCAGGAATTGGCTCTGTTTTCACTATAGCAAATTCTTCTCATAAGCGCTTTCAAACCGCTCGCGACGAGTGGGAGAAAGTAAAAGAGAATGCATTTGTCCAAAGAGATGAATATGAATTTGGAACGGGTCCACTTTTATTTGGTGGTTTTTCCTTTGATCCAGAAAAAGAGAAAACGGACCTATGGAAAGAGTTTAAAGATACGACATTTTCACTACCAGCATTTTTATTAACTGTAAAAAATGAAAAAGCATGGTTAACGATGAATACATTTGTTTCAGCAACAGATTGTGCAGAAACTCTTTATAACGAAATGATTTCTTTAGAAGAGAAAATTTTGGGAGAGAGTAAATGTGCGCTAAACGGATCGAAATTAGCTGTTATTTCTAAAGTAGAAGTGGATCCGAAAGGCTGGATGAAAGCAATTGAAAAAGTACAAGATGAGATGAAGCAGGGTAACGTGCAGAAGGTTGTATTGGCGAGGGAACTTAAATTAGAGATGAATCATTCGATTGATTCTGCTCTCGTTTTAGAAGCACTTCGCATTGGTCAACCGGATTGTTACGTATTTTCTTTTGATTATAAAGGAGCATGCTTCTTAGGAGCGACGCCTGAGAGATTAATTCGCAAAGAAGATGAGAAATTTACATCGATGTGTCTTGCGGGTTCAATCGGTCATGGTCATTCTATAGAAGAAAGTGAACGAAATAGTAATGCGCTTCTTCATGATGAAAAGAATTTAGCTGAACATGGGTATGTTGTTAACATGATTCGCTCGGTACTAAATGAACATTGCGAATACGTTAATATTCCGGAAAGCCCAGGCTTATTAACAACGAAAAACTTAATTCACTTATATACGCCTGTAGAAGCAAAAGGCGATGCGAGTCTTTTAACAATGGTAGAAGAATTACATCCAACACCAGCTCTTGGCGGGACACCTCGTTTGGAAGCGATGAAACTGATTCGTGATGTTGAATTGTTAGACAGAGGATTGTATGGTGCACCGATTGGCTGGATAGATGATGAAGGAAATGGTGAATTTGCGGTTGCACTGCGCTGCGGATTATTAAACGGCGAGAAAGCATCCTTATTTGCCGGTTGTGGTATTGTAATTGATTCAATCCCGCAGCTTGAATATGAAGAAACAAGTTTGAAGTTTAGACCGATGCTTGGTGCTTTGGAGGAATTAATGAAATGAACAATCATATAGAAGCATTATCATATTATTTAGGCGCGTTCGTGGATGAACTGACGCGTCTAGATGTATGTGATGTTGTCATTAGTCCAGGCTCACGGTCAACGCCGATTGCTTTACTAATGGAACAACACGAAGGAATGAACACATATTTACATGTAGATGAAAGATCAGCAGGATTTTTCGCGCTCGGTATTGCGAAAGCGAAAAAACGCCCAGTAGCATTATTATGTACGTCAGGAACAGCAGCAGCTAATTACTATCCAGCTGTATGTGAAGCTTTTCATTCAAGGGTCCCGCTTATCGTCTTAACAGCGGATAGACCGCATGAATTAAGAGATGTGGGTGCACCACAAGCAATGAATCAATTTAATTTATACGGTACTTTTGTGAAACAATTTACAGAGATGGCACTGCCAGAAGCGAGTGAAGCGATGTATCATTACGCTCGTATGACGACGCAGCGCATAGTAGCAAGTGCTTGTTTAGCGCCGCAGGGTCCTGTTCATCTTAATTTTCCAGTTCGCGAGCCACTTATCCCCGATTTCTCACTAGAAAGCTTATGGGATAAAGGACGTAGTGAATATACAGGAGTAGTTCAGCAAGGAAACGTGACGATGCCGAGTGAATATGTAGATTCTCTTGTAGGGCGCCTTTCACATATGGAAAAGGGGCTTATTATTTGTGGTGATGATAGTCATTCGGAAATTGCAATGTTTGCCACAGAACTAGCTGAAAAAACTGGCTATCCTATATTAGCAGACCCACTTTCTAATATTCGTAGCGGACACCACGATAAAACGATGGTAATTGACTGTTACGATACATTTTTACGAAATGAACAGTTAAAAAAAACGTGGAAACCGGACGTTTTAATTCGCTTTGGTGGTATGCCTGTTTCTAAATCATTAACGCAGTTCATAAAAAAACAAACGAAAGCAGTTCATATCGTTGTCGATGAATCAGGACAATGGAGAGATCCAGCTCTTGTTGCGACAGAAGTTGTGCAAGCAAGTGACATTGAATTTTGCAAGGAAGTAATAGAAAAAATGCCAGTTATGAAGAAGAATGATTGGTTCGTAATGTGGCAACATATAAACGAAAAAACGAAGGAAACGCTTCGTGAAATAGAAACATATGATACTGCATTTGAAGGAAAGGTTATTACAGATATTGTACGCGTATTACCAGAAGGAGCAACATTATTTGCGAGCAATAGTATGCCAATTCGTGATACAGACTCATTCTTCTTCACATCGGATAAAAATATTCAAGTGATGGCAAACCGCGGTGTAAATGGGATTGATGGAATAATTTCGACAGCTTTAGGAGCGAGCATTATTTGCGATCCGCTCGTATTAGTAATCGGTGATTTATCATTTTATCACGATTTAAACGGATTATTAGCCGCAAAATTACATGAGTTAAATATAACGATTGTCGTTGTAAATAATGACGGTGGTGGTATTTTCTCATTCTTACCACAATATGAGAAAAAGGAACATTTTGAATCATTATTTGGAACTCCAATTGGGCTTGATTATGAGCACGTTGTCAAAATGTACGGTGGTTCATTTAGCCGTGTAAATGGTTGGGAGCAATTCCGTGAAGAAGTACAAAAGGGAGCAACGACAAAAGGTTTACACGTTGTGGAAATTTGTACGAACCGTGATGAAAACTTAACATTGCACCGTACGTTATGGGCAAAAACACAGGACGTAATTACTACATCATTGCAAGGTGAATCAAAATGAACGTAACACTGCAAGGTGTATCGTATGAATATGAAGTAGTCGGGAGCGGGGAACCACTTCTACTTCTTCATGGTTTTACGGGAAGCATGGAAACGTGGCGTTCTTTTATCCCTTCATGGAGCGAGCAGTTTCAAGTTATTGTAGTAGATCTTGTTGGACACGGAAAGACCGAGAGTCCTGAAGATGTTGCACATTATGATATCCGAAATGTGGCATTGCAAATGAAAGAACTATTAGATTACCTTCAGATTGAAAAAGCACATATACTTGGCTATTCAATGGGCGGTAGATTAGCGATTACGATGGCATGTCTATATCCAGATTATGTACACTCTCTTTTATTAGAAAATTGTACAGCTGGGCTCGAAAACGAAGAGGATAGAAAAGAACGTCGTGAAAAAGATGATCGACTTGCTAATAAAATTGAGCGAGAAGGCGTTCAAAGTTTTGTTTCTATGTGGGAAAATATTCCGCTTTTTGAAACGCAAAAACGTTTAGCAGAAAACGTACAAGAAGCGGTGCGAAAAGAACGGCTTGCTAACAACCCAAAAGGGCTCGCGAATAGCTTGCGCGGCATGGGAACAGGGGCTCAGCCTTCATGGTGGGATGAGCTGAAAAACTTAAAAATACCTGTTCTTTTAATGAACGGAGAATATGATGAAAAGTTCTTTCGCATATTAAAAAACATCGAAAAATGCGTTTCTGATGCGAAAATTGTCAAAATTGATGGTGCTGGCCATGCAATTCATGTGGAACAACCGGAAAAGTTTGATACAATAGTAAAGGGATTTCTAAAAACTATGCAGTGATGCTTTTTTCAGCAAGAAGGAAGTCACACTTATAGAGGAGATCAGAAATATACAAGGAGGTAGTTGTAATGGCTATTGAATGGGTAACAGAAGGCAATTACGAAGATATTATTTATTCAACATACAATGGTATCGCAAAGATTTCGATTAACCGCCCTGAAGTACATAACGCATTCCGTCCAAAAACGGTAATGGAGTTAATCAATGCATTTGCACACGCTCGTGATGATGCAAATGTTGGCGTTATCATTTTAACAGGAGAAGGTGGACGTGCATTCTGTTCTGGCGGCGACCAAAAAGTTCGCGGTCATGGTGGATATGTAGGTGACGACCAAATCCCACGTCTAAACGTATTAGACTTACAACGTCTAATTCGCGCAATTCCTAAACCAGTTATCGCAATGGTAGCAGGTTATGCAATCGGTGGAGGACACGTACTTCATATCGTATGTGACTTAACAATCGCTGCAGACAACGCTGTATTCGGACAAACAGGTCCTAAAGTAGGAAGCTTTGACGGTGGATACGGAGCTGGTTACTTAGCTCGTATGGTAGGCCACAAGAAAGCTCGCGAAATTTGGTACCTATGCCGTCAATATAGTGCTGGGGAAGCACTTGATATGGGCTTAGTAAACACTGTAGTACCATTAGAAGAGCTTGAAGCAGAAACAGTACAATGGGCACAAGAAATCTTAGCAAACAGCCCAATGGCACTTCGTTTCCTAAAAGCTGCATTCAACGCAGACACAGACGGTCTAGCTGGTATTCAACAACTAGCTGGAGATGCAACGTTATTGTACTACACAACTGACGAAGCAAAAGAAGGTCGCGACGCATTCAAAGAAAAACGCAGTCCGGACTTCGGTCAATTCCCTCGTTTCCCTTGATCAAAAGCGGAAGCGGCTCGCTTAGAATGTGAGGGGGATGGAGCTTCTGACGTAGAGGCGCTTTTTGCCTCGTAGGAAGAAGTGAAGCCACCGAACATTCTAGCTGCTGTAGCTGGATGTTTTAAAAGCGGAGCCGACTGTTTAGCCCCGTTGGCTAAGGTTCTTTCGCACAGAAAGTGTTTTTTACTTTCTCGTGCGGAAGGTTCTTAGACGGAAGGGGCTAGGAGGCGCAGCTGGATGTTTTAAAAGCGGAAGCGGCTCGCTTAGAACAAGAGGGCGTTGGAACTCCTGACGTAGAGGCGCTTTTTGCCTCGTAGGAAGGCGTGAAACGACCGACTGTTCTAGCCGCTGTAGCTGGATAAGGTCAAACCGGAAACAAAACAACTAAGAGACTTGATATCATATCAAGTCTCTTTCTTTCATGAAAGGAGAATGAATGATGGAGACGATGCCAAATTGGTTAATGCAACGTGCATTTTTAACACCAGATCGCACTGCAATTGAAATAGAGGAAGAGAAAGTTACTTTTATGGAGCTACATGAAAAAGTAGTATCTGTTTGTGAACACCTCACGCATGTTGGAGTGGAGCGAGGGCAAAAGGTGGCTGTTCTGATGAAAAATGGTATGGAGATGATTACAGTTATTCACGCCCTATCTTATGTAGGTGCAGTAGCTGTGCTTTTAAATACGCGTCTTTCAAGAGAAGAGCTACTTTGGCAAATGGATGATGCTGAAGTTGTTTGTTTAGTAACGGATCAAGATTTTGATACTAAAGATGTTCCTGTTTATTCATTCGCCGAAGTGATGAATGGACCAAAAGAGGAAGCCTCTATACAAGAAGAGTTTTCTTTAGAAGAAGCGATGACAATTATTTATACGTCTGGGACGACAGGCAAACCGAAAGGCGTTATTTTAACGTACGGCAATCATTGGGCAAGCGCAGTCGGTTCGTCGCTTAATTTAGGACTTCGTGATGATGATTGTTGGTTAGCCTGCATGCCGATGTTCCATGTTGGCGGGCTATCTCTTTTAATGAAAAACATTATGTACGGCATGCGTATTTTACTTGTTCCGAAATATGATGCTGATTTTATTCATAAAGCACTTCAAAAAAGAGGAGTAACAATTATTTCTGTCGTTTCTAAAATGTTAACTGATTTATTAGAGCGACTTGGGGCAGAGACATATCCATCTTCTTTACGATGCATGTTACTTGGCGGAGGACCAGCGCCAAAACCACTATTAGAAGCATGTGTAGAAAAAGGGATTCCTGTATATCAAACGTACGGTATGACAGAAACATCTTCGCAAATTTGTACGTTATCCGCAGATTACATGTTAACGAAAGTAGGATCAGCTGGAAAACCACTATTTCAGTGCCAACTTCGTATTGAAAAAGATGGCGTAGTAGTGCCACCATTTGCGGAAGGTGAGATTGTAGTAAAAGGACCGAACGTAACAGGCGGTTACTTTAACCGTGAAGATGCGACGCGAGAGACTATTCAAAACGGATGGCTTCATACTGGCGACCTTGGTTATTTAGACGAAGAAGGTTTTTTATACGTATTAGATCGCCGCAGTGATTTAATTATTTCTGGCGGAGAGAATATATATCCAGCTCAAATTGAAGAAGTGTTGCTTTCTCATCCGGCAGTAGCGGAAGCTGGTGTTGTCGGCATGGCTGACGATAAATGGGGACAAGTACCAGCTGCTTTTGTTGTGAAAAGCGGGGCGGTAACAGAAGAAGAAATTCTTCATTTTTGCGAGGAGAAATTAGCGAAATATAAAGTGCCGAAGAAAGCATGTTTCTTAGAGGAATTACCACGTAACGCTTCGAAAAAATTGTTAAGACGAGAGTTAAGACAATTAGTGGAGGAGATGTAGGTGGAAATAAAAAAAGCGACACTGTATATAACGGAAATGCCACTCGTAATCCCGTTTGCTGCAAGCTACGGGACTTACGAAAAGCGTGAGAGTATCGTTATTGAATTAGAGGATACGGACGGGTACATCGGATTTGGGGAAGTCGTTGCATTCTCTGAACCGTGGTATACGGAAGAAACGGTGAAGACAGCGCTGCATGTACTGCAAGACTTTTTAATACCTGATTTATTAAAGGCTGAAATTTCTCATCCGAATGAGGTACCGGGTCTATTTCAACATATAAAAAGAAACCGAATGGCAAAAGCCGGAATAGAGGGGGCTGTTTGGGATTTATATGCGAAGCGTCAAAAGAAATCGCTAGCGACAGTACTTGGCGGAACTAGTCATGAAATTGAAGTCGGCGTTGTAATTGGGATCAATACAATTCCGGTTATGTTAAAACAAATCGAGAAGTACGCCGAAGAAGGATACGAGCGTTTTAAAGTGAAAATAAAGCCAGAGCATGATTATGAGTTATTAAAAGAAATTCGAAAAGAGTTTCCGCATATCCCGCTAATGGCAGATGCGAATTCAGCGTATACATTAGCGGATACGGAGAGGCTGAAACGACTAGATGAATTCCAATTAATGATGATTGAACAACCGTTAGCGGATTACGATTTTCTTGATCACGCGGAGTTGCAAAAGAAAATTGAAACGCCGATTTGTTTAGATGAAAGTATCCATAGTTTAGAAGATGCGCGCGTTGCGATTACGCTTGGTAGTTGCCGCATCGTTAACATTAAGCCAGGGCGAGTAGGCGGATTAACAGAGTCGGTTCAAATTCATAATTATTGCATGGAGCATAACATACCCGTTTGGTGCGGCGGTATGGTAGAAATGGGGATTTCACGAGCGCAAAATGTTGCTCTTGCTTCACTGCCGAACTTTACGATTCCTGGTGATATATCCGCTTCTAGTAGACATTGGCAGAGGGATATTATTTCACCGGAAGTGACGCTTGAGGGCGGGAAAGTGATTGTACCGCAAAGTGTTGAAGCTGAGTATAAAGTTGACCGCGAAAGATTGGAAGAAATTACGAAGCAGCGGATTGTTTTTGAGCGGTAAATGGAAGTTTCATTAGGATGCCCGCAAATAGCGAGAGGATTTTGTCGTTCATTGTCGGTAAGTCGATATAATTGGAAAATCGCTGATATAATTTTATTTACCAAGGTTACTTTAACGAGTAGCCTTTTCGTATTGTACAAATTGGATAGACTAGTTTACAATCGAGCGTATAAAAATGGAATGGAAAAGGGGGAGTAAAATGAAGCGCATTTCAATTTTAATAGCTGATGATGAGGCGGAAATTGCTGACTTAATTGAGATACATTTAGAAAAAGAAGGGTACCATGTTGTGAAAGCAGCGGATGGGGAAGAGGCAGTTCATATTATTGAAACGAAGCCAATCGACTTGGTAGTTTTAGATATTATGATGCCGAAAATGGATGGTTATGAGGTGACGCGTCAAATTCGCGCGAAACATCATATGCCGATTATTTTTTTAAGCGCGAAAACTTCGGACTTTGATAAGGTGACAGGTCTTGTACTAGGTGCGGATGATTATATGACGAAGCCTTTCACACCAATAGAATTAGTTGCACGTGTAAATGCACAACTGCGTAGGTTTTTTACGTTAAATCAACCGAAAGTAGCGGAGAGTAAATCTGCTTTAGAAATAGGCGGAGTCGTAATTAATCCTGAGCGCAGGACGGTTGATGTGTATGGTGAGCAAATTGAATTAACGCCGAAAGAGTTCGATATTTTATATTTATTAGCGAGTCATCCGAAGAAAGTATACAATGTGGAAAATATTTTTCAGCACGTATGGGCGGATGATTATTATGAAGGTGGAAATACAGTAATGGTACATATTCGTACTTTGCGGAAGAAACTTGGAGAAGATAAAAGAAAGGATAAATTAATAAAAACAGTGTGGGGAGTAGGTTATACTTTCAATGGCTAATATGATAAAAAGTTTTCGATTTAAAATGATTGCCTTATTTGCGTTAAGTATGGTGCTTGCAGCAACTGTAACTTATATAATTTATAAAGGATTGCAGTTGTATTATAAAACGATGGTTCGCTACGAAGAGCCTTTAGCACAATTTAGGTCAATGGTAAGGGAATTTGGAGACATTAACTTCTTTTTAATTTTCTTTATTCCGTTATCTATTATCTTTTTCTTCTTTTTGACAAAAACGTATTTAAAATACTTTGATGAAATTTCTAATGGGATTCATCATCTTGCGAACGGTAACTTTACGAATAAAGTTCAAGTTTCATCAAATGATGAGTTTGGAAATATCGCGCGTGAAATAAATGTTGCAAGTGAAAAGTTAAAAGAAGCTGTTGAAAGAGGAGATTTTGCAGAAAGTAGTAAAGATCAGCTCGTTGTGAATTTAGCTCATGATTTAAGAACACCGTTAACATCCGTGTTAGGATATTTAGATTTAATTCTTAAAGATGAAAATTTAACAAAAGAACAAATTAAACATTTCTCCACAATTGCATATACGAAATCGCAAAGGCTCGAAAGTTTAATTGATGAGCTATTTGAAATTACACGTATGAATTATGGCATGCTAAAGCTGGATAAAAAGCCGATCGATATAAGTGAGTTACTTATACAGTTAGAGGAGGAATTGTATCCGTTATTAGAAAAACATCATTTAGAAGCTAGATTGAACGTGGCTCCTCATTTACCGATGCACGGTGATGGAAAATTGTTAGCTAGAGTATTTGAAAACTTGTTAACAAATGCCGTTCGTTACGGGTATGATGGGCAATTTGTTGATATGAATGGATATGTTGATAATGGAGAAGTTGTCGTACAAATTATGAATTATGGAGATAGCATTCCAGAAGAAGATTTACCGTATCTTTTTGATATGTTTTATACAGGTGATAAAGCGAGAACTGAGAACCGTGGCGGGACTGGCCTAGGACTATTCATTGCGAAAAATATTGTCGAGCAGCATAATGGTACGATTTCTGCTGAGAGCAATGTAGTTAGAACGCTATTTGAAGTACGATTGCCAAAAGACGAGAATGTAACAATTTAATAAAAATTTAAACTTTACCCCACTTTTTATTTTAATAGTTTTTTCTATTCTATACGTAAGTTACGTTAAGGAGGAACTAGAAATGAAAAAGTGGGTATTTATTTCTTTTTTTATAGCATTCACAGTATGTGTAGGCGTTTATATATCACCGTTATTTCAAAAGGAAATCGATGTTAAAATTGTCGGGAAAGATGAGCTAGTAAAGGCGGCAAACACCGAGGGGAAAGAGATTACGAAGGAACAAATTTATAAGGGCGATTTATTATTAGTTAACAGGGATTATCCAGTAAAAAAAGATAGTATTAGGTCTGATATTATAAATGTAAATCATAATAGTGAATTAGTAAGAGGTTATGTAATATTTGATAGAAATCTTCGTTTATCAAAGGATGTTGTGAAAAAGTTTTTGAACGTTGTCGATGCGGCTGGAAAAGAAAGTGTTAACCATTTTTTGATTAGTAGTGGTTATAGAGATTTCCAAGAGCAAAAACAGCTATATGAAAAAATGGGATCTGATTATGCACTTCCAGCAGGATACAGTGAACATAATTTAGGATTATCA
Source organism: Bacillus sp. 5mfcol3.1 (assembly GCF_900114335.1). Lineage (NCBI taxonomy): Bacteria > Bacillati > Bacillota > Bacilli > Caryophanales > Bacillaceae > Bacillus > Bacillus sp. 5mfcol3.1. Next base: position 34,627 of record NZ_FOST01000002.1, read on the forward strand.
CTGGACATTGGGTCTACTCAAAAGAAAATGGAGAAAGCGCCTGAAGGAAAATGGATTGAAGAGAACGTATGGAAGCATGGCTTTGTATTACGTTATCCGAAAAATAAAAGTAACATTACTGGAATTCAATATGAGCCATGGCATATCCGTTATGTCGGCCTACCTCATAGCGCAATTATGCAAAAAAAGAATTTTACACTAGAGGAATATTTAGAGTTTTTAAAAGGGGAAAAAGAGGTTTCAACTGAAGTAGAAGGTAAGAAATATACTGTTTCTTATTATAAAGTTTCTGAGAATACGAAAGTGAACGTTCCAGCAAACAAGCAGTATGAAATTTCCGGGAACAATATGGATGGGGTTATTGTGACGGTTCAGGAATAGAGAAAAAGGCTGTGCCATTTGGGACAGCCTTTTCTTATATAAGAAAGGAAGTGACGTTTTTTGTCGGTAAATCGATATTCTTTGTCGAATCGTTAATATATTATAAGTTATGATAGATATAATTGAAAAATCGTTGATATATTGTAAGTTATGATAGATATATTCAAAAAATCGTTGATATAATTTCCTATACTATTAGCATTTTGGAGGAGCATCTTTTTATGTATTTTTAAACATTATAACGTTATATTTACTTCTCCCTTTTTTTGTGTTACGCTAAACGTGTGAAAGAGATATAAAATGAAACTTTAATGTAAGCGTATTCTTATGGCTTCTTATAGAAAAGGGTGGAAATACAATGACAGAACGATTCGTACTACGTAATGTGAAACGTGTGAACGGGGAAGAGATTGACATTGTAATTGAAAATAATAAAATCGCACAGGTGACGAAAGCTGGTGCTGGCGAGGGTGGAAAGGTTCTTGATTACTCTGGTACTTACGTATCGAGTGGCTGGATTGATTTGCACGTTCACGCTTTTCCAGAGTTTGATCCGTATGGCGATGAGGTAGATGAAATTGGCGTTAAGCAAGGGGTAACGACAATTGTTGATGCGGGTAGTTGCGGTGCTGATCGCATTGCAGATTTAGTAAAAAGTAGAGAGCAGGCAAAGACAAATTTATTTGCCTTTTTAAATATTTCTCGCATCGGTTTGAAACGAATTGATGAATTATCCAATATGGAATGGATAGATAAAGAGAAAGCGATAGAAGCAGTAGAAAAGTATAAAGATGTAATCGTTGGGTTAAAGGCAAGAATGAGTAAAAGTGTCGTTTGTGATAGTGGAATTGAACCGCTGCATGTAGCGCGCGCTTTATCTCGAGAAACATCATTACCGATTATGGTACATATCGGTTCAGCGCCTCCCCGTATAGAGGAAGTTGTACCTCTTTTAGAAAAAGATGATGTGATTACACATTATTTAAACGGGAAAGAAAATAATTTATTTGATGAAGAAGGGAAACCGCTACCTGTGTTGTTAGATGCGGTGAATCGCGGCGTGCATTTAGATGTTGGTCACGGTAATGCTAGCTTTTCTTTTAAAGTAGCAGAAGCGGCGAAGCGTCACGATATTGCCTTTAATACAATTAGTACGGATATTTACCGGAAGAATCGTATACATGGTCCAGTGTATAGTATGGCTCACGTTCTTTCGAAATTCCTTTACTTAGGTTATCCGCTAGAAGAAGTAATTGGTGCGGTTACGAAAAATGCGGCAGAGTGGCTTAAGAAACCAGAGCTTGGCCGTATTCAAGAAGGGGATATTGCAAACTTAACTTTATTTACGGTTAAAGATGAGAAGGTTACGTTAATTGATTCAGAAGGGGATCAGCGCATTGCTGAAAAAAGAATTGATACGAAAGGGGTTGTAACTAATGGGTCATTCATTGAATGCTAAGTACGGATTAAAAAGAGTGATTAATGCGAGCGGTAGAATGAGTATTTTAGGTGTATCTGCTCCTACAGATACAGTAATGGATGCGATGAAACATGGTGGACAAAATTATGTGGAAATTGCTGATTTAGTAGATAAAGCAGGAGACCATATTGCGAGAATTCTAGATTCAGAGGCAGCGGTCGTTGTGAATTCAGCATCGAGCGGAATTGCGCTTTCTATCGCTGGTATCGTTACAGAAGGAAATCGCCGTAAAAGTGAAAGACTTCATCAAGAAGTAATCGCGAAAAACGAAGTGATTATGTTAAAAGGTCATAACGTTCAATACGGTGCTCCTGTTGAAACGATGATTTACTTAGGTGGAGGAAAACTCGTTGAAGTTGGCTACGCAAATGAAGGGAAAGCAGAACATATTGAAGATGCGATTGGCGAAAATACAGCAGCAATTCTTTATGTGAAATCACATCATGCAGTGCAAAAAAATATGATTTCTGTTGAAGAAGCATGGGAAGTAGCGCAGCGAAATAACGTACCACTTATCGTTGATGCGGCAGCTGAAGAAGACATTCAAAAATATGTGAAGTATTCAGACCTTGCCATTTATAGTGGTTCAAAGGCAATTGAAGGACCTACTTCTGGTATTGTTGGCGGTAAACGAAAATATATCGAATGGCTGAAAGTGCAATTACATTGCATCGGAAGAAGTATGAAAGTCGGGAAAGAGACAACTTTTGGCTTACTTCAAGCGCTTGATGAGTACGGAGTAAAAGAAGATAAGAGCGAGCAAGAAAAAGAATTGCTACAAGTACTTATGCCGCTAAAAGAATTAAATGGTGTAAATGTAACGATCGTTCAAGATGAAGCTGGAAGAGCAATCTTTAGAGCACGTATTCATATTAACGAAAAAGAGTTAAACAAATCAGCAAGAGATGTTGTGACTGCATTACGCGAAGGGGAAATCGCAATTTATACACGTGATTATGGAGTAAGACAAGGATTCTTTGATATCGATCCACGTCCACTTCAAGGTGATGATATACATGTGATTGAAGAAAAAATGAGAGAAATTGTAGGGGGAAACTAAAATGACAAACATTCAAAAACGTTTTTATAAAGGTCGCGTAGCATTAAATGTATTGGCAAACAATATAGAAAACGCAAAAGATATTTTTGAAGCAGCAGAAGGTTATGTAGTAGTGGGAGTGTTATCAAAAGACTACCCAACAGTAGAAGAAGCTGTTACAGCTATGAAAGCATACGGAAAAGAAATTGATGACGCTGTATCAATTGGACTAGGCGCAGGAGATAATCGCCAAGCAGCAGTTGTGGCTGAAATTGCGAAGCATTATCCTGGTAGCCATATTAACCAAGTGTTCCCTTCAGTTGGAGCAACGCGTGCAAATCTCGGCGAAAAAGATAGCTGGATTAATAGTTTAGTATCACCAACAGGAAAAGTAGGTTACGTAAATATTTCTACTGGCCCAATTAGTGCGGCTGGAGAAGAAAAAGCAATCGTTCCAATTAAAACAGCAATCGCACTTGTGCGTGATATGGGCGGAAATTCATTGAAATACTTCCCGATGAAAGGGCTAGCTCACGAAGAAGAATATCGCGCAGTTGCGAAAGCTTGTGCGGAAGAAGGATTCGCATTAGAGCCAACAGGTGGAATTGATAAAGAAAACTTTGAAACAATTGTACGTATTGCGCTTGAGGCAAATATAGAGCAAGTTATCCCGCACGTATACTCTTCTATTATTGATAAAGAAACTGGTAATACGAAAGTAGAAGATGTTCGTGAATTATTAGCAGTCGTGAAAAAGCTAGTTGATCAATATGCGTAAGAAAATTGCAGCGTTCGGCGAAGTAATGATGCGCCTGCAAGTACCTGGATATGAATTGTTGTCGCAAGCTAACACGTTAAATTACTCATTTTCAGGTACAGGTGTGAACGTAGTAGCGGCACTTTCTCACTTAGGGCATGAAGGGCTTCTTATTTCAACTTTACCGGAAAATTCGGTTGGAGATGCAGCTGTATCTTACATTCAAAAGTTAGGGATTCAAACTTCTCTTGTTTCAAGAGGTGGTAAATATGTAGGTATGTATTTTTTAGAAAATGGATTCGGTGCACGTGCAAGCCGCGTTACATATTCGAATCGATTAGAAAGTAGCTTCAATACGGCATGTGAAGAAATGTATCAATTTGAAGAAATCGCAAAGGAAATTGATATCGTTCATTTTTGCGGTATTACACTTGCGATGAATGATACGGTGCGTCATCATATGAAATCTTTAGCGAGAGCAGTTAAAGAAAACGGAGGAACCGTCGTTTTTGATTGTAATTATCGTCCCTCACTTTGGGGAGAAGACGGATATGAACAGGCAAAACCGCATTATGAAGAAATGCTAGGACTTGCTAATATCGTTATGATGAATGAAAAAGATGCGATGTTCGTTCTTGGGATGAAAACAGAAGAGACGGAGCGTGAGGCGCAGCTGCTGGATCTCATTCCAAAGGTAGCTGAAACGTATCATATCGCTACAATCGCTGGTACTCATCGCTCTATTAACAGTGATAATACACATTGGCTTCGCGGGTTTATATGTAAAGATGGTTCGTTCACTTTTGCAAAAACACTTACGTTTTCTGTATATGATAGAATAGGTGCTGGAGATGCTTATACGAGCGGGATTATTCATGGCGAGATAGAAGAGTTTGCACCAGAGAAAGCTGTTTCATTTGCGTCAGCAGCTGGAATGCTAGCACATACAATCGTCGGTGATACGCCAATGTCATCAGAGAAAGATATACTTCGGGCGATGACGGCATCAGTAGGTGATGTAGAAAGGTAGTGGGTGTAACAGTGAACGTAACGAGGAAAAAAGGACCATTATATTTACAAATAAAAAATATTATTCGTGATCGAATATTGCATGGCGTATATGCGATTCATACGAATATTCCTTCAGAACCGCAATTAGAAGAAGAGTTCAAAGTTAGTAAGATTACAGTGCGTAATGCGATTAAAGAACTCGCTCAAGAAGGATATTTGGAAAAGAAGAGCGGCAAAGGAACGAAAGTGATTCGTAATACTTCTGCGACAAAACTGTCAAAGGGTAAGAAATTTACAGAAGTGTTAGTGGAAGAAGGATATAAAGTACAAAAGAAATTATTAAAAGCAGAAATCGTTCATAATGAGGAAGGAACAGTGCCGTTTCGATTATTCGGTAAAGAGAGTTTTCGTATCGAGCGCCTATATATGTTAAATGATACGCCGTATATTCATTATACGCACTATTTCTCAGCTCGAATGGCGAGTACAGATTTATCGGACTTTGATTTACAATCGCTTTACGATTTAGTTGAAGACCGAGGTATACATTTAGAAAACTTCAGAGATGAATTCGCTGTTGGGCTTGCGCCTAGCTTCGTTGCAGAAGCGCTAGGTGAAAAAGAGGGAACAGCGTTATTAAAACGTATGCGCTATTCTTATGATGAAGTTGGCGAAGTAATTGAATATAGCGAAGGCTACTACAATACAGAAATGCAGCATTATGTAGTGAATTATGACGTATAAAAAAGAGGGGATGTTCCCTCTTTTTTTATAAAGTAAAACTTTAATTAGTGGAGGAGGGCATCACCCACTAATTATTAGCCCACACCAATCGGGATAAAAGTAAGGAGAATGAGAGATGGATATATACTTATTAATCGTCACGTTACTTGCGATCACAATTGTTATTTTAGGGGTATCATGGTGGAAATGGCATGCATTTATTAGTTTAACAGTTGCGAGTTTGTTTTTAGCTATTATGTCTGGACTGAACTTAACGAAAATAGTGGCTGCCTATGAAACTGGTGTTGGTAGTGTACTAGGTCATTTAGTTGGTATTTTGGCACTTGGAACTATACTCGGGAAAATGATGTCTGATTCAGGAGCAGGCATGCAAGTTGCAGATTTCTTTATTCGATTTTTCGGCGTAAAAAAATTACCTTGGGCTATGTTATTTGCAGGTTTTGTTATAGGGATTCCCGTCTTTTTTGAAGTAGGGATTGTTATTTTATTACCACTTGTAATTTCAATTCGAAAAACAACGAAGCAAAACATATTATTAATTGCTTTACCTGTTATTGCGGGATTATCTATTGTACATGGACTAGTACCTCCGCATCCAGGTGCCATGACTGCAATCGGTATTTATAACGCGAACTTAGGAAAGGTACTTTTATATTCATTAATTATCGCGTTACCGACGGCTATTATAGCAGGCCCAATATTTGCAAAGTGGGTACATAAGAGGGTTATACCTGAAAATGAACCGGAGCTTGTTCGAGTTACGACAGTATCAACTGATTTGCCAAGTCGTAAAGTTTCATTCTTTATTATTTTATTACCAGTTGTATTGATGATTTTATCAGTAGTTGCACCATATATTTCATTACCGAAAAAATTGACTGAATTTTTCGTATTTATAGGAAGTCCAGTAATCGCCTTACTTATTTCATGTTTCGCAGCATTTTATTTACTTGGTATCAAACAAGGTATTAATAAAAAGATGATTAAAAAATTAACAGATGAAAGTTTATTGCCTGTCGGTTCTATTATTTTAATAATTGGTGCAGGCGGTGGATTTAAACAAATATTAATTGAAAGCGGCGTTGGAACAGCTATTGCACAAATGGCAGAACATATTTCGTTATCACCAATCGTATTAGCTTTCATGGTAGCTGGTTTAATTCGAATTGCAACAGGTTCAGCTACAGTAGCATTAACGACAGCAGCAGGGATTGTTTCACCAGTTATTCAGCACATGTCTGGTGTGAATTTAGAGCTTCTCGTTATTGCAACCGGTGCAGGTTCATTAATGTTTTCTCACGTAAATGATGCAGGGTTCTGGCTTGTAAAAGAGTATTTAGGTTTGACGGTGAAGGAAACATTTAAAACGTGGACGGTGCTGGAAACATTGTTATCATTTATTGCATTTGGTTTTGCTCTTTTGTTGAATATGTTTCTTTAAAGGATACCTGAATAGGTATCTTTTTTTTTGATTAAGCCCAATTCCTAAAACAAGCCCGTTTTTAGGTAAGCCAAGCTTCCTATTCGCCCTGAAAACATAATATAAATGGAATCCCCTCATTTAGAGCAAGGTGAACTTGTTATGAATGATACTAAAGGAGGAATAGGGTAATGAGCGAAAAGTGTGAACACAGACATGATGATTGTAACCGCAGACATGGTTGCGGAGGCGGTTTTGCGCTTCTAATCGTATTGTTTATTTTATTAATTATCATCGGTGCTAGCTGCTTCGGCGGAGGCGGCGGTTGTGGCTATGGTGGTTACGGCGGTTATGCAGGCGGCTACGGTGGATATTGCTGCTAATTATTAAAAACTATTGAAAATAGCCTTGTGCATATTGCACAAGGCTATTTTATTCATATTTTTATATGCTGTGATAATTTATTAATGTACAGAGAACGGATTAAGAAGAAGAAAATGATCTCGATAATCCCGAAAAAGGTGAGTACGATACATGTCTCTTTTAGTAAGGAGAAAGAAAACATGCTTTGTAAAAACTTAACCGCAAATAATGTGTGAACACCAGCAACGATGTAAGGAACGAAAAATAAAATTCCTAATTGAATCGTTGCAGAGCGAAACATTTCTGATTCAGTTAAGCCAAGCTTTGTAATCGTAATATACTTTTGTCTTTCAGTTGTTAAGTCATTATACATACGGAAATATAAAACACTAGCTGCTCCGATAAAGAAAATAAAGCCGAGAAATGTCCAAATAAAGAATTGAGCGACTGCATTTCCTTTACTATGAACGAGTTCATCCGTAGCTGTATAAATATAAAATGGTTTAATGAAATTTTCTTCATTTTTATGTGCTTCATACAAAATTTCTGCATCATGATCTAAGCTTTTTAATATATTTTTTGTTGGGACAATTGCATTTTCCCAATTTTCCACGAAGTAGTTATAGACTGTAATTGTTTCAATATGAGGAATCATATTTTCAATTACTTCATCTTGCATCACAATTAAGTGAGGTAATGCAAAGGGAGGCTCAATTCCTCTATTAATAAAACCTTTAATTTGAAATTCCTTTTTATTAGAGCCAAGTGTAATTGTGTTCTGCTTCGCAAATGGGTTAGACACGAGATTTAATAACGCTGGTGAATAGCGAGAAATATTATAAACTTGTGAAGAATCGAGAGTGATTTTTGGTCTGTTTAATTGCTGTGCTATTGCGTTATAATCACTCATTTTCATAATGGCAATTGACTCTTTTGAAGCTGTATCTTTTAAAACGGTAAACTTATATTTGTCATATTGAAAATTAGCATTTGTAAGTTCAGTTTCAATCGTAGTAATATGCTTTTGTTCAAATGCATTAACACCTTCTGATGTATAGGTGAATGGTATTGGATATCGTTCTAGTATGGGTGCTTTCGTATTATTGTTTGCAGCAAATAACCCGATAATAATTGTAAATGCAAGTGCAGATAGCATAGAAACAATAAAGAGTACATTAATATTACTGCGTGTACGAGAAACTAAATCTGAAATCCATAACATATTTATTTGTTTTAAGTAAAACTTTCTTCGTTTCTTTAAAATATAGATAAAGAGAAGAAATGTTTGTGAAAAAAATAAATACGTCCCAATCACTACAAGCGGTAAAATAGATAGCATAATTAAGAATACAGATCCATTTTGTGCATTTTTTTCCGTTATGTAGCCTTGCGGATAACCGGCAATATAATAACATAGTCCTAAACAAGTTAAAGCAAATAGTGAAATGAGTATAGATGGTTTTTTTTCGCTCTTCTCTTTGTTAACGCCCTTAATAAGCTTCGTTGTTTTTCGAGTACGAATAAACATTGGTGTAAATGTAGAAACGATTAAAAATAAAATGATAAACGTTACGGTTGTAACGATAATCGCTTCTGTTGGCCAATATAAATAGAGACCTTTCGCGTTTGTTAATTTCGAAGTGACTAATAAGAAAAAGTTAGAAAATACAAGTCCACCTTGAATGCCGATAAAGATAGATAATATCCCAATTATCATGTTTTCGGTAAATAACAATCTTTTTAATTGTCTCTGTGAGATACCAAGAATAGTGAGTATCCCGAATTGCTGCTTCCGTACATTTAAAAATGTTCCAATTGAATATAAGAGAAAGAAGAACGAGAACATAACAATCACAAGCTGTGCTGTACTAGCTAAATTCATTAGAGGATCACGTTCTTGAAAGCTTTGTACACTCTGTAAGCGTGGATGATACGCGTATACAGTAAATGAAAAGAAAACCATGATAGAAAACGCACTACTTACAAAGTAGGCGAAATATGCTTTTGAATTACGTGAGACATTTTTAAATGCGAATTGCCAAAACGTCATCCACGTCTTCCTCCTAATAAGGCTAGAACATCTAATATTTCTTGATAAAACTTCTCGCGATATAATCCGCGGTGCAGTTCATTGTAAAGCTCTCCATCTTTAATGAAAATAACACGGTTACAATAACTTGCTGCAAACGGATCGTGCGTAACCATTAAAATCGTTGCATCTTCTTCTTTGTTTAATTTCGTAAATAACTCCATTACATCAATAGCGGCTTTTGAATCCAGGTTCCCTGTCGGTTCATCGGCTAGTAAGAGAGAAGGGTGATGAATAACAGCGCGTGCTACTGCAGTGCGCTGTGCTTGTCCTCCAGAAACTTCAAAAATACGTTTGTCCAAAATATGATCAATTCCAAGTTTTTTTGAAATGTTATCAAGCTTTTCATCCATTTCTTTTAATGGAACATTATCTAATGTTAAAGGTAGTACGATATTTTCACCGATTGTTAGTGTATCTAGTAGGTTAAAGTTTTGGAAAACAAATCCTAACTCTTGGCGGCGGAAAATAGCTAACTTCTCTCTACGAAATGTGTGTGGTTTTTTTCCGTTAATAACGACGTCACCAGAAGTAGGAGAATCAATTGTAGAAATAACGTTTAAAAATGTAGATTTCCCGCTACCAGATGGACCCATAATGGCAACGAATTCCCCTTTATCTACGTGTAAATTTATATTTTTTAAAGCAGTATGAGGGACTTTTCCCTCATATACTTTTGAGACGTTTTTTATGTGTAATACTTCTTCCATAGTAATCACCTTTCTACTTTTAAAACTTAATATGTTGTGATAATTTTTGCATATAAAAGGAACGAATTAAAAGGAAAAATAAAATTTCAACTGTTCCAAAAATCAACAGTACGACTGTAATCTCAGCGAAGAACGAGAGATGTAAAACTTCTTGTAGCATCTTTGTCGCAAACATCGTATGGATTGACGCCATGATGTAAGGCACGAAGAAAAGAATCGCAAGCTGAATTGTCGCTGAACGTTTCATTTCAGTTTCAGTTAAGCCAATTTTCGTAATCGTTATATATTTTTCTTGCTCATTTGTTAAATCTGTATACATTCGGAAGTAAAGAACACTACCAGCACCGATAAAGAAGATAACACCTAAGAAAGTACCAATTAAGAAGAACGAAGCGACATTTAGTTTTGTCTTATATAGGGAATCACTCGCTTCACTTGCATGGAAAGGTGGATGCTCTGCTTGAATTGCTGCATTATCGTTATCAATTTTTGTTATAAACGATGAACCGATATTATGTGCTTTTTCCCAATCTGTAACTTTGAAGTTATATACACTCATTTGTTTGGAAACTGTGGATAAGGATTCTACATTTTCATCAGATAGTATGAGTAATTGGTATATTAAGCTGTTTGGGAATGGGCTATAACTTTTATATTCTTTCACTTGTAGTTGTAAATTGTTTTGAGTAAGTGTAAGAGTATTTTTCTTTTCTTCATTGTGAAGTGTTCCAATAACTTGATCATCTAAGTCTTTCATAAGAATATAAGATTCATTCTTATTTACCGTAAGTTTTTCCCAATTTAATGCTTTAGCAAGTACATTATAGTCACTTTGTTTAATTGCGTAATAGAGCTGCGTGTTATCTTCAGCTGAAGATACCTCATATATATCGGTTTTAAATTTCGTATAAGTAAAATGCTCTTCATTAAATTTTTGCTCTAACCAGTTTAAATGTTCATCAGCTAATGTATTTTCAGTATGCGATAAATACGTAAACGGGAAAGGGTTTTGTCTAATTGCATCAAACTTTGTAAATTTCCCAAAACCGTATAAGAATGTAATCATTGTAAAAGCGAGTGTTGATAGCATCGCTACAATAAAGAGCATGTTAATGTTTGTCCGAATGCGCGCTGCTAAATCCGAAATCCAAAGCATATTAATTCGTTTCATATAAAACGTTCTTCGCGTTTTTAAAATACGAATAAGTAAAAAACTAATTTGTGAAAAGAAAAAGTATGTTCCAGCTGCAATAAGCGATGGAATAACAAATATACTAGAGACGGCATATAAAAGCCCAATGATATCGCCTAACGACATAAAATATAATGGATTGGATTCTAATACATATCCAGTTATTAAACATGCCGCACCAAATAGAGAGATGAGCACGGATGCTTTTCTTTCTTTTTGTTGTTTTCCTTCTTTTAAAAGACGTACGGCTTTTCTCGTGCGAATGAGCATCGGTGTAAAAGATGATACGAGAATGAAGAGCCCGAGAAAGATGATGATAGTTAAAACGATAGCACTTGTAGGCGGATATAAATATAAACCAGGTACGTGTGTAATTTTGGCGGTAACTAATAAAAAGAACTGTGAAAAGACAACTCCAAGTTGAATACCAAAAAATATAGAAAGAGCACCAATTAACATATTTTCTATAAATATGAGTCGCTTTAATTGTTTTTGGGATATGCCAAGTACTGTTAAAATCCCGAACTGTTTTTTTCGTACTTTTAAAAACGTCCCGATTGAATACAGTAAAAAGAAAAATGAAAAGAACACAATGACAACTTCTGAAATTGTCATTAATATGTTCAGAGAATAATTCACGTCTGTCATATGCAATTTAGGATGAAATAAATAAACTGCAAATGAGAAAAAGATTGCGATGGAGAACGCACTGCTTACAAAATAGGCGAAATAAGCTCTGGCGTTCCGCGTCACGTTTTTAAATGCAAACTGCCAAAATGTCATTCACCTGAACCTCCTGATAGGGTGAAGATGAGAAGAGCATAAGAAATACTCTTTTCATCAAGTTTGTTTTAAATATTTTGTCCACTCGTGTATTGTGATAATTTTTGCATATAAAGTGAACGAATGAATACGAAAAATACGATTTCAACGAATCCAAAAATAATAAGAACGGCTGAAACCTCTTTGAACAGAGATAAACCAATTACATCTTGTAGCATTTTTGTTGCGAACATTGTATGAATGGATGCCATAATGTACGGAATGAAAAATAAAATACTAAGTTGAATGGTTGCAGATCGTTTCATCTCTGTATCTGTTACACCGATTTTAGAAATCGTTATATATTTCTCTTGTTCGTTCGTCAAATCCGTATACATTCTAAAGTAAAGAACGCTACCAGCTCCAATGAAGAAAATAACTCCTAAAAATGTCCCAATTAGGAAAAATGCAGCACTGCCTGATGTTATTTTGTATAACGATCCTGCTGATTCAAAGGAACGAATAAGAGGTCCTTCATACTGGGATTTATTTCGATCTTTTTGCACTTTTTCTATAAAATTATCAGCAATTTCATATGTCTGTTCCCAGTTTTGAATTTTGTAATTGTATGCTGATATATGCTTTACGGTGCTAGGTAAGTTATTTACGATAACATCAGGCAAAACTATCGTTTGATATGAAAAGCCAGATGGAATTGCATTCACATGCTCATAGCCTTTCACTCGTAATTTCGTATTTGTACTAGAGAGTGTAATGTAATCTCTTTTGTAGCTTTGCTCAAATTCGTTGAATATGGTGATATAAGATGTCCCTGTAAGCACATATGCTTCGTTATCATCCATAAATAGTTGTTTCATTCGTAAAGAATATGCAAGTTTGTTATAGTCACTTTGCTTAATTGCGTATACGTCATTATAAATAGCTATATCTTTATCTTCTTTTAGTGGTGTTTCATATATATCAGCTTTTATTTTTTGATAGGGGAAATGCTCTTTTTGTAATTGTTGCTCAAGCCAATTTAAATGCTCTGTAACAAAAGGGTTCGCATCATAAGAAAAATAAGAAATTGGAAAAGGAGAAGTTCTATTCACCTCTAGCTTAATAAATTTCCCGAATCCATATAGAAACGTAATCATTGTGAAAGCAATTGTAGATAGCATCGCTACAATAAACAGCATATTAATATTCGTTCGAATACGGCTTGCTAAATCCGAAATCCAAAGCATATTAATCCGTTTCATATAAAACTTCCTTCTTTTCTTTAAAATATAAATAAGTAAGAAACTAATTTGTGAAAAGAAGAAATATGTTCCAATTGTAACAAGCGTTGGGATAACGAAAATACTTGAAACCATATATATAACACCGATTTGCGGGCTTACTGATACGAAATATTTAGGATTTCCAGCTAACGCATAACCACCAAATAAACAAATCGCACCAAATAATGAAACAAGTATGGATGGTTTTCTTTCTTTTTGTTTTCCACCATTTGTTTTTAAAAGGTGTACTGCTTTTTTTGTACGAATAAGCATTGGTGTGAATGCAGATACAATGATAAAAAGACTAAGGAAAACAATGGTTGTTAAAATAAACGCGTTAGTAGGCCCGTATAAATATATTCCTGGAACATGCGTAAGTTTGGCTGTTACTAATAAGAAAAATTGAGAAAAAACAACTCCAAACTGCATGCCGAAAAAGATAGATAAAATCCCGATTAACATATTCTCCATAAAAATAAGACGATGTAATTGTTTTCTCGATATTCCTAAAATGGTCAAAATACCAAATTGTTTTTTTCTAACTTTTAAAAAAGTACCAATGGAATATAGTAAAAAGAAGAAAGAGAAAAATACAATTACTACTTCTGAAAATATCATTAATGCTGAAATTTCAGAGGTCATGTCAAAGTTTTGTAATTTCGGATGGAATAAGTAAACAGCAAACGAAAAGAACACAGCAATGGAAAAGGAACTACTTACAAAGTAAGCAAAATAAGCTCTCGAGTTGCGCGTGACGTTTTTAAATGCAAATTGCCAAAATGTCATAGATTATACCTCCGGCTAGAAGATATAGAAGTAGTTGTATTGCAAAAAATGTATGAGAGTGAGTTCTCATACATTTTGCTTGCATATGTTACGATCATACTTCGGTCACCTTCTCCGTATGTTCTGCTTGATTATTTGCAGCGTTGTGGAAGATGATTTTAATCGTCGTTCCTTTACCAACTTCAGAATCTAGTTTGACAGAGTGACCTAAATAATCACAAATTTTACTTACAATATAAAGTCCCATACCAGTAGATTCTCCGAAGGCGCGACCGTTTTTCCCAGTGTAAAACGGTTCAAATACTCTTCGAATATCTTCTTGTGGAATACCAACACCTTCATCACGAACTTCTAAAATAATATCTTTTCCGTTTCGGTAAGCAGATAAGAAAACTTTCTTTCCGCGCTCACCGGAGTAACGAACAGCGTTTGTCATTAATTGATAGATGATAAATTTTAGCCATTTTGCATCAGAAGCAACTTTTAAATCAGAATGGACTTCTAAAACAGGGAAGACACCATTACGAATGAATAGTTCTTTTAATCCGTTAATATTTTTTGTTACCGTATCTTTTAATGAAATCGTCTCGACATGGAAATCTTCATGGAAGTTATTTAACCTAGCCATGTATAAAGCCATATCAAGCCCTTGGTTTAGACGCTCTAATTCTTTTTTAAACTTTGGAATTAAATGCTCGTCTTCCATTTCTAGCACCATAAGCTGCATAACAGAAACAGGTGTCTTCATTTGATGTACCCAATGGTTAATGAATAGTTGATGTTCTTGTTGTTTTACTTCATACGATTGTAGTTCTTTTTGGAAGAGGCGGTACTGCGTACGCACGAGTTCATTGACACCGTGAGGCATCGGAGCAGTCGCTCTTTCAATAAACGCATCTTCCATTTTTTCTGGTTGCTCACTTAATCTATGGTACATTCTACGATTGCGAACGTAACGGTAAGCGAGGAAACAAATAAATAAATATAAACTTAAAACGACGAAGTAAAATTTATTGTTTTGAAATCCATCTACTGCATCATAAAGAACGAAAATGATACCGAAGTTTAAAACGTACAGTAGGAAAAATGCAAAATGATCACGTAAAAATAGCTTCATGCTTATTCACTCCAAGTTGCGTTAAAGCGATATCCAAGTCCACGTACTGTTTCAATAGAGTTCTCAATGCCAAGCTCATTAAACTTTTTACGAAGACGCGTAATGTTTACGTTTAATGTATTTTCTTCAACGAAGCTCTCGTCATCCCAAAGCGCAGCTAATAAATCTTCACGGCTCGCTGTACGAGGGAATTTAGATAATAACATTTCAGCTAAAATAGCTTCTTTCTTCGTTAAAAGAACTTGTTCAGATCCGAAGTGAATTTCAGGACGTTCTGGGAATAGTTTTAAACCTTCTACTTCAACGATACGTTCAGAAATATTTGGTGCATAATCACCGTAAATACGACGTAATTGTCCTTTAATTTTCGCCATTACAACATCGTAGTGGAACGGTTTTGTAATGTAATCATCCGCACCGCTTTCAATTGCCATAATTTGTTCCATCTCACCAGCACGAGCTGAAATGAAAATAATTGGACAAGTAGATTCATGACGAATTTGACGGCACCAGTAGAAACCATCGAATTTCGGTAAGTTTACATCAAGTAAAACAAGATGTGGTTTCACAGCGTTAAACGATTCCATAATATCATCGAAATTCTCCGCTACCACAGCCTCATAACCGTACTTCTGAATGTGAGATTGCAGTAATGATGAAATATTTGGATCGTCTTCAACGATTAAAATTTTATACATATGTATATTCCTCCTCAAAAAAACAATTGTAGCTATAGTGTATCATGTGTTTCAAGTCTTTTCATTATGTTGAAAGATAAGCTAGTAAACAGTATAGGTTAAAAGTGAGAAAAGTAAAAAGGGCGCTGGATTAAATTGACAAATAACGGTAATCGGTTTAACATTTAGATAAATATCTAAATGTCTAATTATCGAAAGGAAGAAAGACATTGAATCAAGCATTCAAAGCATTAGCAGATCCAACAAGGCGAAAAATTTTAGACTTATTAAAAGAAGGTGATTTAACCGCTGGTGAAATCGCTGAACATTTCAATATGACAAAACCAAGTATTTCACACCACTTAAGCGCACTTAAAAATGCTGAACTTATTCAAGATGAAAAGAAAGGGCAATTTGTTGTGTACTCTTTAAACACAACTGTCTTTCAAGATTTATTAACTTGGGTGTTTACATTTACGAATAAGGGGGAAGAGGGGAAATGAAAAAACATCTTTTTGCAATCTTATTAATTGTTATAACTTGTTTAGCTTGGGCGTTTGCTTGGCCACATTTGCCGGATACAATTGCAACGCATTGGAGCGGAGGTAAGGTAGATGGATATTCTTCTAAATTTTACGGAATGATTTCTATGGTCGGAATTATGATTGCATTATATATATTTCTAAATGTGATACCAAAGATTGATCCAAGAAAAGCAAATTACGAGAAATTTTCTAAAGCCTTTATGATGATGAATAATGGTGTACTATTGCTACTATTTGTAGGAAATATAGATATTATTACAAGTGGATTAGGATACAATTTATTCATTAATCGCGTGCCGGAATTATTAGTGGGTATTTTATTTATAGTCATCGGAAACTATTTACCACAATGTAAACCAAATTATTTTGTAGGTATAAAAACGCCGTGGACGTTAAGTAGCGAAGAAGTATGGAGAAAGACACACCGTTTTAGCGGAAAGGTGTTTGTTGCATTGGGGATCATTATGATTTTAAGTGTTTTTGCACCAGTAACGTGGAAATCTTTCGTAATGGTTGGAATTATTATTGGTGCAGTAGGATTAACGATGGGATATTCATATATTGCTTATAAAAAAGAAATAGGGGCCTAATAAAAAATTATGGGGGAGAGAGGATGAAAAGACACGTATTACCATGGAGTTTAATTATTGGCATTGCAATTGGATGGTATATTGTATGGCCATATTTACCAGAACAAATTCCACGCCATTATAATGCAGCAGGAGTAGTAGATGGATATTTTTCTAAAATAGAAGCAAGTTCATTCTCGATAGGTAGTATGGTAGTGCTCTATATGATATGGCTAGTTTTTGGATTCATAAAAGATAAGTCTACACAGCAATCCAAAGTTCTTTCAGCGATTAATTATGCCATTCTCTTTATCGGATTTGGATGTAACATATTTGCACTATTAGCAGCGTCTAATTATATTGCATCGGGCTCAATTGCATTTAATTTTGGATTTGGAACATTGTTTCTTGTACTAGGTAATTACATGCAACAAACGAAGCCGAACGGGTTAGTAGGCATTCGAATGGACTGGACATTAGAAAATCCTGTAGTTTGGAGAAAAACACATAGATTTGCTTCGAGGGTATTTGTAATAGGTTCACTTTGTATATATGCCGGGGCTTTGCTTCCAGATCCATTTAATATTTTTATGGGGATTGGAATCATATTAATATGTATTATCGTATCAACAATAAAGTCATATAGTATTTATAAAGAAGAGTTGAAAATGTAAATAAAGCTGCTTTTCCTTTTAGGGAAGAGCAGCTTTGTTTTTTTATCACTTCTTCAAAACCGGTATCCAAATTTCACTTTTAAAGTTTGGAGAAGATATGTGTTTCTGTTCATTCCACAATACTTCCGGTCCTTCCGCTAGTTCATAGTTCGAAGAAGGGAACCATTCAGAATAAATACGCCCCCATACATTTTGTAGTGCATCAGGAAATGGACCGACAGCTTCGAATATAGCCCATGTTGAAGCTGCGACTTCGAGTTGTTTAAACTGCTCTGGACAATCCTTTGTTGTGGCTACTCCAATATAGTGATCAAGTTCTCCTTTTTCCGCCATTCTTCCTTCAGAAAAATTAGTAGAAGCACTAATAATTCCAGTAGGTGCAATGTTTGAAAGGGACTTTAATGTTTGAATAGACTCTGGGTTTAAACTTTTCCACATAGAAGCAATTTCTTCATTTACACCGTTAAAAACGATTGGGACTCGTTTTGTAATACCTATAATTCGAAATGGCTCTTTTTCTTCAATTCGATAGTTCATTTCATTTCCTCCTTGAATAGATAATTGGAAGGTCATTGGTGAATAAGCCTTCAAAGAATGGCTACTATTTCGGGCCTCTGAAGGTGTTATACCGTGCAAGTTTTGAAATGCACGAGTGAATGAATCTGGCGAGTTGTATCCATATTTTATAGCGATATCAATGACTTTTACATTGTTGTTTTTTAGTTCAAAGGCAGCGAGGGTAAGACGTCTACAGCGAATATATTCTGATAGTGATATGCCAGCTAAAAAAGAAAACATTCTCTTGAAATGATATTCGGAGCAGTAAGCTATTTTTGCGACTTCTTTAAAATTAATTTCATGTGTAAGGTTGTTTTCGATATACTGCATTGCAGCATTCATATTTTTAAGTGAATCCATATTATGACCTCCTCTGTACATAGAATAGCAGGAACGAAATAGCTCCATCCGACATTTCGTGCACAACTTTGTAGGTGCATTTTTTACCTTACAAAATTGTAATGTTCCTGTAAGGAGAATGAATGGATGGTATGATATCCCAATGTTATAGTAACAAAGTACTTTAATTCATTACGTTAACTTTTTGATTTCTTTACTTATGTGCCTTACATAACTGTCATGTTTGTGTAAGAAACATCGATAGTGGCAAGAGTAGAGAGTGTATATAGTTGAAAATAGAGAATAGAAGAAATGAGGGATGTCGAGATGAAAACAGTATTAGAAGCAAAAAATATTGAAAAAGTATATGACACGGGTGGTAATAAATTTGCAGCGTTAAAAGGTATTAACTTACAAGTAAAAGAAGGTGAGTTCGTTGGAATTATGGGACCTTCTGGTTCTGGTAAGACAACTTTACTAAATGTTCTTTCTACAATTGATAATGCGACGAACGGTGAAATTTTAATTGATGGAAAAGATATTGTGAAAATGAATGATGATAAGTTAGCGTTATTCCGCCGCGATCATTTAGGTTTCATTTTCCAAGATTATAACTTATTAGATACGTTAACAGTGAAAGAGAATATCGCTTTACCACTTGCGTTATCAAAGGTGAAAGCGAGTGAGATTGATCGCCGCGTTCTTGAAATCTCAAAGAAATTCGGTATTGATCATATTTTAAGTCAGTTCCCATATCAAGTATCTGGTGGGCAGAAGCAGCGCTGTGCAGCATCGCGTGCAATTGTTACGAATCCAAGTATGATTTTCGGAGACGAGCCAACTGGAGCACTTGATTCTAAATCTGCAACAGATTTACTTGAAAGTATGAAGTCGTTAAATGAATATGATAACTCAACAATTTTAATGGTAACGCACGATGCATTTGCAGCAAGTTATTGTAAACGAGTTATTTTCATTAAAGATGGTGAACTATATAAAGAATTGCACCGTGGTGAATCAACGCGTAAACAGTTCTTCCAAAAAGTCGTTGACGTAATGTCTTCTATTTCTGGAGGTATGGCTGATGACCTTATCTAGCATTGCCCTCCGCAACATACAGCGGAACTTTAAAGACTACTTTGTATATTTCGCATCTATGATTTTTAGTATTGTTATTTATTTTACATTTAAAGCACTGCAATATAATTCACAAATGGAAAAAGCAGCAGAAGCTTCAAAAAAAATTAGCGGAGCGTTCCAAGTTTCCAGTGTGATGCTTATCATTTTCGTAGCAGTGTTCATTATATATTCGAACGGATTCTTTACACGTAAACGTAAAAAAGAAGTTGGCTTATATTCGTTATTAGGTATTCGTAAAAGACAAATTGGTAAAATGCTCTTTTATGAAAATATGTTAATGGGATTAATGTCATTAGTAATCGGGATTGCGATCGGTAGTGTCCTTTCGAAATTATTCCTTGAGTTATTAGTAAATATGATGGGATTAAATTTAAACGTTCATTTTGAAGTACCGATGGCTGCCATTATTGATACAGCAATTATTTTCTTTGTGATTATTTTATATACATCACTTCAAGGATATCGTTTAATTTATCGCTTTAAGTTAATTGAACTTTTCCGTGCAGAACGTGAAGGAGAAGCAATGCCAAAAGGATCTGTCATCATGGCATTAATTTCAGTTTTCTTAATCGGTTCAGGTTATTTTTTAGCGCTAATGTACATGAAAGCAGTTATGTATGCAGACTTTATGGTCGTTGCATTATATATTTTATTAGCGACAGTAGCAGGGACTTATTTACTGTTCATGTTCTTCACAGTATTTGTATTGAAACGTGCAAGAAATAATAAGTCAGCATTTTATAATGGTATGAATATGGTAACGACATCGCAGTTACTATATCGTATTAAAGGAAATGCGAAATCATTAGCGACAATCGCTATTTTAAGTGCAGTTACATTAACAGCGGTTGGTACGTCAGTTACGATGTATTACAACACATTTACGCAATCAAAAGTTGCTGCGCCGTATAGTTATTCCTATGAGAAAAAAGATGCAGCATTAGATAAAAAAGTAAATGAAATACTTGCTGGAGAGAAGAATAATCACCCAGTCACATATGAATCAGAAGTTGAAATGATTCCTGTGAAAGGAACATTTAAAGGTGAAAGAGCTGATCAAGTTCTGAACACACACTATAATGTTACGAATCAGTACCAGCTTATTTCTCAATCAAGCTTTAATAAACATGTGAAACATTTAGATGTAGAACCTGTAAATTTAAGTGCGAATGAAGCTTTCGTATATGATAGCTTATATATTGAGAAACTTGATTTTGGTCCTCTTTATACAGGAAATACAGCTGTATTCCCTGTTGGAAATGAGTCAAAAGAATTAAAAATTAAAGGTGTAAATAATAGAAGCCTTACAAATTTAAATGAACTATTTGTAATCGTTCCTGATAAAACATATGAGCAAGTGAAACAAGTAAACGAAACGCGTACTGTAAAAAATATTGATGTAAAAGGTGAGCGAAATAGTAAAGAGTTAACAGCAAAATTAGCAAGCATTATGCCAGCTGGAGAATCAGAAGTTTTAAAACCATTTAACGATTTCTATACAGGATTCCAAATGGGGCTTGAAACGACAGGCTTAATGATGTTTATTGGGTTATTCTTAGGATTAGTATTCCTATTAGCAACAGGCTCAATTATTTACTTTAAACAATTAACAGAAGCAAGTGCTGACCGTGATCGTTACATTGTCCTTCATAAAGTTGGTGTAACGAAGCAAGAAATGAAGAAAGCTATCGCAAAACAAGTGAGCTTTATCTTCGCTATTCCGTTAGTAATCGGTATTTTACACAGCTTATTTGCACTAAAAGGTTTATCAAATATATTACCATTTGAAATTATGATTCCGCTTCTCATTAGTATTGGAGTATACGGTGTCATCTATATTGGATATTACTTCTTAACGGTTCGTTCTTATTATAAGATCGTGAGTGCGAAGTAATAAGGGGCAGCTATCGCTACACGCGATAGCTGTTTTTTTATTCTTCATAAAATCTTAAGAAACTTCCTCAATTTTTATTAAGAAACGATAGTTATACTTAGACACAAGTTAAAAACTATCGAACGAATGAGGAGAGGTTTACATGCAGCTCATTACATTTTTACATGAATTTATAAAGCATCCAAAACATACTGGTGCAATTGCGCCAAGTTCAAAAATATTAGCAAAGAAAATGGTCGATGTAATTGATTTTAATAAAGCGAAATGTATTGTAGAGTTAGGGCCTGGCACAGGGGTTTTTACGAAAGAGATTATGAAGAGAAAAAAGAAGGAAACAATATTTCTTCTTATTGAAATTAATGAAGTATTTTTCAAAGAATTAAAAAGAAAGTTTAAAGGTGAGCAGAATGTCATTGTTGTACACGGTTCAGCTGAAAATATAAAGAAGTATATGGAGGAGCTCAATATAGAATGCATTGATTACGTTTTATCAGGGTTGCCTTTCACTTCTTTACCAGAAGAAGTTTCAAAGCGCATTTTAAATAATGCGATGGAAGCGATACATGAGAATGGTGAATTCATTACATTTCAATATTCACTTGTGAAAAAAGGATTTATACAGCACTTCTTTCCAGAAATTACGCTAGAGAAAGTGTGGCTCAATTTCCCACCAGCGTACATCTTTAGCTGTAAAAAAGAGCTAAGGAGAGCATATGCATAATGGAATTACATGAATTATTATCTTATATTGAACAATACGGTTATTGGGCATTATTTTTCTGTTTATGGTTAGGTATTATCGGTATGCCAATTCCAGACGAAATGATCGTAATGAGTGGTGGCTTTGTATCTTCACTAGGGATATTAAGTGTCATTCCTGCATTTTTATTAACATATTTAGGTGTTGTATCTGGGCTTTCTTTAGGTTATATATTAGGGAAAATATTTGGTACGAAAGTACTTGATAAGCTAATGAAAAAGAAAAAGGCGAAATATCTTTTGAAATCTCAACAAATGGTAGAGAAGTATGGTCATTATGCGTTAGTCACAAGTTACTTCATACCAGTTGTAAGACATATCGTACCGTATTTAGTTGGAATGAATAACATGTCATTTAAGACGTATGCTTTGTATTCTTATACGACAGGATTTGTTTGGACACTCGTTTACTTTGTGCTCGGTGCTTTATTTGGAAAACATATTGAAAGTATTGTAGCGATCGCGATAGAATATGGCGTGTATTTTGGCGTGATTGTTTTTATAGTTACAGGTATTCTTTATTTATATAGACAAAAAAGAATCACGCTGATGAGTAAATAGAAGTAAAGAAAGTTTCTTCCAGTATGAAGGACAAGATAGGATTATAAGTATAAAATTATCTTTATTTAATGGTAAAATATAGGTAAGTAGTTAAGGAAGGAAGAGCGTTGTGCTACTCATTTTTAGCCTTATCTTAATTGGAATTATGTGCAGTATGAAAATAGTATCCTTACACATGATAGAACGACAAAAGGTAGAGGAACGATATGTATATTGTCCAAAATGTGATACGAAAATTAGAAGAGGAAATTCAGCTCCTTTTTGTTCGAAATGTAATTTAATATTTTAAAAATAAAAAGTCCGAAATCACTTTATATAGTTTCGGACTTTTGATTTTTAAGTAAACATTAATCCACCTAGTTCTCTTTCGTTTGTTTATTAGCTAAAATGGATTATGAATAACAATAGTATGTAAACGAAAATAGATATAAATGTACACATGGAGTGTTATATTTGGAGATTTTAATCATAGTAGGATGCCTATTAATAGGAATTATTTTGATTAGTATAAGTAATTATCGATTTATAAAAGAATTAAAAGAAAAAAATTCAAAGAAAGAGAAATGGAAAGTAGTAGCTGGAAATTTGATAGAGTTATTTAGTGATCCATTGCATGGAGTGCCGTTCTATTTTTTAACTGGGGGTCTCTTTTTTGTAATCGGACTGTTGTTATTTCTTTCTATGGGAATGGGTTGGCTTGAAATTGATTAAGGCGTATTAATAAAGATGTTTGATCATGTTAGTGAAGTGGCTTGGAAGTTAAACCATAAAGTGCTGCTGATGAACGATAAAGGAAAAACTGTATGGATGTTAACCTTTTTAGAGAAAGATATCCCATTATTATGAAGTCTTTCGTAGAGATAGATCGAGAAGTTTTGAGGGTTTTATTACCTGATGAAAGAGGGATTCTTCCTACGAGGCCAGAGTGTGATGAATGTTATAAGACTCAATTGGATGATATTGAGGAGAGTTGATAAAAAAGAGCTTGAAACTATTCAAGCTCTTTTTTTATCACTATTTATGTCCTAAAATATGCTCAATCTCATGCAAACTTAATTTACTTGCCTTAGCAATCGTTTCAAGTGGTATACCAAGATCATACATATTTTTAATCATTTGAATTTTCCCCTGTTGAACTCCTTCTTTTCGACCTTGTTCAATGCCTTGTTCAATGCCTTGTTCAATGCCTTGTTCAATGCCCTGTTCAATGCCTTTTTCAAGCCCTTTTTTAATTCCTTGTTCCATTCCTCTTTTTATTCCTTCTGTCTCTGCATGGGCGAATTTTGCTGCTTCATCCATTAAAACTTTCTCCCTTGCGTCATAGGCTTGCCGGAAAGAAGAATCTTGACTCATACGTTCCCATTTATTTATCGCTTTTTGTAAAATAGGATCTTCGTTCATAGCAATATCCTCCAATAGTTTAGTTAAGTGCTCATCCTCATTTGCTGAAAGCAATAAAAGCCAACGAACAAATGGATCTTTCCACGGATTTACTTTTTCTTCATGCCATTGTTCAGTTAACTTTGGAATTTCTATAATGTGGATTTCTATGTCGTCACTTAGGAGCTTTTTTTGTTGTGTATTCCATAATATGCTCGTTGTATGGAAGGCTGGGTGTTCCGAAAACATTACGAAGTTTAGTAAGTTTATGGTGATGGTTTTGTGAAGTGCACTGTAGGGCATCCCTTTTTGTAGTTGAGATGTGTATAGTCTTCCCCAATAATATAAACTGCGTTTAACCATATCGTGATTATTATTGAGTTGTATTTCTACATTAACTTTTGTTCCTGTGTCTAATGTCGCTGAAATGTCTAAAATAGATAACTTATCCTCTTCATATTCCCTGTGTAAATGTGGATCTTCTAGTTGTAGAGAAGCAATGGGCGACTCTAAAGACTCTTGTAACATAGCATTTAAAAATGCAATTAGAATATCTTCGCTACCATTCGTACCAAACAATTGTTTAAATGCAAAATCAATGCGTAAATTAACTAACTGTTGGTTGAACAAAGTTTGTCCTCTCCCTTATATGAAGGTGCTTCTTTCCTTCATTGTACATAAAAAGAACTAGAGTATGCAAACAAGCCATTCTTCTATTTTTTAGTAGTGTTATTAGAATGTCACAGTTAAGTATGGTTATGTTATACTCTAGTGAAATTAAAAAAATATTTTTGTTTATATCGAGGTGAAGATGCTACATATGCAAAAAGATATTTTAAAACTATTAGATAAAAAGCAAAGTAACTATGAATTTCCTGCATTTGATAATGAATATATGGATATTTCGCAAGTGAAATTCTCTCTTTTCTTTAACGATACTAAGGATTGGTTAATGGTGTTTCAACTTGTTGGTGTAGGTTCATTAGGTGTATGTAATGATATTCAAGTATATGGAGATAGAATTACTCATTCAATGGGTGATGATTGCATCTTACAATTAAATGATGGCAATTATGAGTTGTTTGATGATGAAGGTGAATTTATGCCGAATATTTATAACGGCAGTCTAAAAATTCGTGAGCATCGTTTTGAATATGAATTTACAGAAGAGGATTATATAAATAATGGAATAGAAGTACAAACGACAGAGCATTATCCAACATACTTTATGCGTATGCTTGCTACTAATGAGGAAGCTCAAAAATTATTGTGGTGGGATAAAGGAGAAATTTTAGAAGAGTTCGGTTTAGAAGGCGACTGGGAAGTAGCGTATGAAACGGAAGAATGGAAACATGTTGAAGACGAAAAAGTAAGTGAAAATGAATTCTTCCAATCAGTAGCCTCTGCAATAGAGAAGAAAGATCCAAGTGTTATTGTGAATGAAAATGCTAATACGCATTGGAGAAATTGGGTAGAGTTTGATTGTGACTGAAAAGGATAGGAGAAAGAATAACAAATGAAAAGAAGAAGAAAATCCGGAGAAAAAGTACAAATGCATCGTTTTGCACTACCTCTATGCTACGGAAGTGAAGCGCCATATTATTATTACGAGGTAGCGCCCCATGAAAGAGAGGGACGCTTCCATTTAACATCGGATCTTTGTGTAATGGATGATGAACATTATTTTATTAGAGGATGTTTAGAGATTCCTATCATTGACTACCACGAAAACTTCATATGGACTGTTTGGGTATCACTTAGTAAAGAAAGTTATGATGAAGTATTAGAAAAGTGGGATGAGAGAGGCCGAGAAAATAGTGATCCTTATTTTGGTTGGTTATCTGTAGAAATACCATTTTATCCAGAAACATTAAATTTAAAAACAAATGTACATATAAGAGAAGTTGGAATGGCACCGTATGTTGAATTAGAGCCAACCGAGCATCCTTTAGCAATCGAACAAAGAAATGGAATTACTTTAGAGAGAGTTAAAGAAATACAAGAAATGATTCAACGACATAGCTAGATTAGAAGAGAAAAAAACGAGTGCTAGCACTCGTTTTTTTCTTTACACAACCGCAGGATTATAAATCATCGTAAAGTGTCCTGTTAATAATTCAATGTGACAAGGTGTATGAAGCGAACTTTCTCCATCTGTATCTACTTCTTTTTCTTCTTTCGTTTCAATATGAATGGATTTCGCTTTTACGTGGAAGATGTCATTTTCATTTGAATCCTCGAATAGTTTCTTTCCGATGTAATCTTTAAATGCTTGAATACCTGTTGATTTGACTACGAAAATATCAAGTGTTCCGTCATCACATTTAACGTTCGGAATAAAGGATGGAATACCACCAAGATATTCACCATTTCCAACCATGACAAGGACAGCTTCGTCTTCATATACTTGTCCGTCATAAGTAATTTTTACTGGGAATGTTTCAGCATTTTTTACAGTTCGAATTGTGCTTAAATAGTAACCGATTTTACCAAGCTTTGCTTTTTCTTCTGCATCGATATTGTTTGATACTTCAGATACGAGACCAATGCCCCAGAAGTTTAAGAAATGTTGTTCATTTGCTTTTGCAACGTCAACTGGTTTTACGTGTTCCTTTGTGATAAGTTTTGCTGCTTCTGCAATGTTTTGCGGAACACCAAGTGTGCGAGAGAAGTCATTGCAAGTTCCACCTGGAATGATTGCAAGTGTAGGTCTAGTTTCGAGAGGTGCTAAGCCATTTGTGCATTCAAATACTGTTCCATCACCACCAAAGACGATAATTAAATCTACTTTACTAGCAAACTCTTGGCAATATTTTGTTGCATCACCTTGTTTTTTCGTATGAAGGATATGTAGATCAGGAAAAGCTGCGGCAAGAGGTGGTACGATTTTTGTTAAATTTGTATGTAAGTCACCTTGACCAGCTTTCGGATTTACGATGAGGAGTACTTTTTCAAATTTTGTATTTGTCATATTTCATCTCTCCCTGTAGTTTGTAATGGAAAGAAAGGAGCTGTTCCCATGTATTTTAGAACAGCTTCTCCCTATTAATTGGATGCTAACATTGTCAGTTATTGTCGGTAAGTCGATATATTTAAAAAATCGCCGATATACATTTTATGTACTATCAATTTTTTAAGTTATACGATTACTCCGTTACAACTGAAGCGATAAATGGTAAGTTACGATATTTCTCAGCACAGTCGATACCGTAGCCAACGATAAATTCGTCTGGAATTTGGAAGCCAACATATTCAGCTTTTAAGTCCACTTTACGGCGTTCTGGT
This sequence comes from Bacillus sp. 5mfcol3.1, assembly GCF_900114335.1. NCBI lineage: Bacteria > Bacillati > Bacillota > Bacilli > Caryophanales > Bacillaceae > Bacillus > Bacillus sp. 5mfcol3.1. Next base: position 62,142 of record NZ_FOST01000002.1, read on the forward strand.
TTATCAAGTAGCGTACAGAACTTAAGTGCCTTTGGTTTATGCATAAAGAAGTGGTCTTTTAAGAAATGAAGTGTTAAACCAGAATCGATAATATCTTCTACAACAATTACGTTTTTTCCAGTAATGTTTACGTCGATATCTTTTAGTAGTTTCACTTTTCCTGTTGTTTCTGTTTGATTTCCGTAACTAGATGCAGAAATGAAGTCAATTGTTACATCGTTTTTAATGTGACGAATTAAATCAGCAGCAAATACGAATGAACCTTTTAATACAGCGATAACTACGATTTCTTCTCCTTCAAAGTCACATTCGATTTGAAGTGCTAATTCTTTCACTTTTGCTTGTAATTGTTCTTCAGAAATTAAAGTGTCTTTTATTTTAATATTCATTGTAATCCTCCTACAGTGTAAAACTTGCGAACATTTCGACTGTAAAGGATAGAATAGAAAAAGTCAAAGGAGATAGTAATTTTTTACAAAGACAACGACAAAATCATCTGATGATATGATATACTAAGTACATTAAGAAAACGCTTCCATAAAGGGTGAATATGATGAAGAAGAAACAGTACACAAGTGTAACATTTATAAAAGCATTACTTTTAACAATTATTCTTGGCCTGTTGGCTTACGTAATTGATGTACCTGCGATTCGTATTTCATTAATTGGAATGACTTTAGTGTTAGGAGCAATTTCGCACGGTATGATGTCGCAGCTAAAAGAAGCTGGACTTGATGATATGAGAGATCATATAGATAAAAAGTAAGAAACCTTCATTATATATAGTGAAGGTTTTTTGTTTCTTACAAAAATGTAAGGTAGTTGTAAGGCAAATCGATAGTTGCATAATAGCATTTTGGATAAACTATGGGTGTAAGGTAAAAGGCAAGCATATTTTAGGTAAATTAAGTTTTAGGCACTCTATATGTGAAAAAGGAGTAGGAGGGCATGGAGAAACGTTGGACGACCTTTTCTTTTTTAGCGACTAGTAACACCGTAATGCTAGATGGAAAAATGGATTTTTTGCACTTGTTTGATCGTGAAGATGATCATTCTTCTTCTAAATTTACAATGAAATGGAATAAATGGAGCGAAAGTTGTAGGTTTGAAGAAGAGGCCCCTAACGAAGAGCAAAAGATTATTTTAACAAACCCTATTAAAGCGTGGGTTGTTCAACGTCGTAAGTGTAACGTCAAAAATCACTTCAAGAAAACTGAGCCGAGACAATTAGTTATCGCTCCGGCCCGTTCTACTTCCAAATCACGCGAAAGTAACATGTAAATATTGAGACACACACCCGAAAAAAACATCGTACATATTGCGATGTTTTTTTCTTTTTCTACAATGAAATCTTTAAATGAAATATATTTCATCTGCATCTTATATTTATATCTCTTGCTTATTCTAGTAATACATCCGGTGCGAGTTGATGTGAATAAAATATAAGGAGAGAATGAAAATGAAAAAGAGACTATTACCAATTTGTGCAATGGCACTTTTAACAGTAGGATATTCTTCAGTAGCGAGTGCGGATACTGGAACAGTAACAAAGGAAGAAGCGCAAGTGCAACAAGATAAAGCTAAAAAAGAAGAAGCAATTAAGGAACAGCAAAAAAGTGAAATAGAGAAAAAGCAAGCGGCACAAGTACAAGAAAAAAATGATATGGCTAAAAAAGAGGAAGCAATAAAAGCTGAGAAAAAAAGTGAAGAAGAGAAAAAGAAAATAGCGCAAGAACAGTTAAAAAACGATATGGCCAAAAAAGAAGCAGCGATAAAAGCCGAGCAAAAGAATGAAGTAGCAAAGCCAGTTGTACAAGGTGAAAAATTACCAAATACAGCATCAAATAATGTAGCAATGATGGGATTAAGTGCATGTCTTGTAGCGATAGGTACATTATTTGGTTTGAATCGTCGCAATAAGATTAAAGTGTAAATAAAATATTTTCCTATAAAGAATGGAATAATTTCATATATTAAAAATGGTAGGTTACTCCTACCATTTTTGGCATGGAGGAATGAAGAATGAAGTTACTCAATTATATCGGTATCATATTGATGGCTATTGGGCTATTCATGGGATCCTATTACGCTGTGGAATGGTATAAAGGAAAAAGCTCTGCCGGGCAATTAACGGCAGAAGAAATAAAGAGCCTTAAAAATATACAAGATACTCAACTTTCTCATGAAACACCTGTAACTTCTCAAATACCATCTTCTAAAACAGAACATAAAGAAGGTGAAAAGGTAGCGATGTTAAACATACCGAAAATAAAGAAGAAGTTTTCTATATATTGGGGAGCGGATGATACGACTTTGAAAAAAGGAGTTGGTATGTTTGTTAGTGATTTAACGACAACTCCATCTGGAGGAGGACATACTGTACTGAGTGGACATCGAGATACTGTATTTACAGATTTAGGAGAGTTGAAAGAAAAGGATACCCTTGTTTTAGAGTATGATAATAAAACGTACACATATGAAATTCAAAAGACATGGATTACTCATGCGGATGATCGTACTGTTATTATAAAAAAAGAAGAACCGATATTAACACTGACAACTTGTTACCCATTTAATTATATAGGGGATGCACCAGATAGATATATTATCGAGGCGAAGTTAACTGGAAGTTATTCGAAGTGAAATTATAGTTTCTGAAAGCGGGAGGGGGATATAAGTTATGTCAAAAAACATTTTAATTGTTGAAGATGAAGACATATTACGTGAAATATTAAAAGATTATTTTTTAAGTGAGCAATATGTAGTGTTTGAAGCGAGGGACGGGAAAGAGGCTTTAGTTGTATTTGAAGAAGAAGAGGTTGATTTAGTTATTTTAGATATTATGTTGCCAGAACTCGATGGATGGTCTGTTTGCCGAAGAATTCGAAAGACGTCCGAGGTGCCTATTATTATGCTGACGGCGCGCGTAGATGAAGACGATACGTTACTTGGTTTTGAACTTGGGGCAAATGACTATGTGACGAAGCCATATAGTCCGCCAATTTTATTAGCAAGAGCGAAAAGGTTGTTAGAAAGCAGAAAAGTGACAAAGCAACTTTTAGAGAATGAAGATGATACATTATCAATCCACGATATTCACGTTCATTTTCCGTCGCGCACTGTTACGGTAAATCGAACTGATATTAATTTAACGCATACAGAATTTGAAATATTAGCGTATTTCATGAAAAATCAAGGAATCGTTTTAACGCGAGAGCAACTTATTTCAAGAATTTGGGGATATGAATTTGCTGGTGATGATCGAACGGTTAATAGTCATATTCGTAATTTAAGAAATAAATTAGGAGAGAAAGCAAAGTACATTACAACTGTAGTACGAACTGGTTATAAATTTGAGGGGAATATATGAGAAAAGGAATTGTACTAAAATTATTTACTCTTACAACAGCATTATGTATGTTGATTTTAGCGACGATATTTATTGGACAAACGATATTTTTTAAACAATATTATGCGAATCGAAAAGTGGAAGATATTAAAGTAAATTTAAATTCCTTTGAGAAGAATTATTTAAACTACACAGGAAACGTAGAAGGAATTCAGAAACTTGAGCAAGAATTTTTAAGAGAAAATAATACGTGGATTACGACATTAGATAAGAACGGGAATTTAAAACATGCAGATGATTTTTATTTTGAAGTAACGATAGATCGTAGGCAACAAAAGAGCTTTGGACAACAAATATTCAAAATTCCCTTAGGCAATCTCGTCAATATAGAGGAAATTGATAATAAATTATCAGAGCAGTTTTTAGGACAAGAAATTTATTTTTCTGGAGTGAGAAAAGAAGATAGTTTTATTCCATTCTCTTTTTCTTTATCTAAGCAGAATTTAAGCGGATCTAATAAACCGCTAGAAAAAGCATTTCAGGAGAAAATAAAATTAGATGAGGAGAAAAAGAGAGCGGCTGGGGAGCAACTTGCTAAGGAAAAGAAACCAGCTGTTCAGGAAGAAGCTGCTCAGGAATTAGGCGTTTACATAGGAGGACGTGTTACAAAAGTACAGTTACCAGATGTAAACGGTCCTGTGAATCCAATTTATAAAAATAGCATATTTTTAGATAATATTAAGGGTTTTCAAACCGATTTATTATTAAAAGAAAGCAATAAAATACGATATACAACACAAACAATGGATTATGAAAAGAATGATATAAAATATAAATTATTAATTAAACCAATAAAAGAAAAAGACGGATCAGTAACATATATTTATGCGATGGCTTCTTTACAGCCCGTAGATGAAGCTGTACAAATGGTGCAAGATTATTACATCTATATCATTGCATTTGTAGTCGTTCTTATTTTTTTAGCTTCGTTTTATTATTCAAAACAAATTGCAAAACCATTATTAAAAATAAATGATACGACGAAGAAAATAGCACAATTAGATTTTACAGAAAAAATACCGATTACTTCAAAAGATGAAATTGGAGATTTATCGAAAAATATTAATGTGCTATCAAATAAACTCCATTCGCATATTGGGCAGTTAGAAGAAGATATTGAAAAGGAAAGAAAGTTAGAAAAGACGCGAAAAGAATTCATTTCTGGTGTTTCACATGAATTAAAAACACCGCTAAGTATTATGAAAAGCTGTATTTCTATTTTAAAAGACGGGGTAGCTGAGCATAAAAAGGATTATTATTTTCAGGCGATGGAGAGAGAAGTAGACAAAATGGATACGTTAATTTTGGATATGCTTGAGTTAGCTAAATTTGAATCTGGTACGTATAAAATGAAAAAGGATTCGTTTTATATTGATACAGTAATTGAAGACATATGTGAACATCTATCTGTGGAAATAGAGAAAAAAGAGCTTCGTGTTCATAAAAATATATGTTCATTTGAAGTGATTGCAAATCAAGGTCGGATTGAACAAGTCATCGTGAATTTCATTACGAATGCCATACGTTATACACCAAATAAAGAAGATATTATTATTTCTACAATAGATGAGAAGGATCGTATAAAAGTGTGCATTGAAAATAAAGGTACTCACATTGAAGAAGAACAATTAGATAAAATTTGGGATCGTTTTTATCGAGTGGATACAGCTCGTCAGCGTTCACAAGGTGGGACGGGGCTTGGGCTTGCCATTTCAAAGAATATTTTAGAACTACATGATACTGAATATGGAGTGAAAAATACAGAAGACGGTGTATTATTTTACTTTTACTTACCGAAAAAAGCGTAGATAATGCATGCTACGCTTTTTTTAATTTATTTTCATATTATCTTTACCTAATCTTTATTTTTAAGCGATATAATCTGGTTAGAAAATGAGGTTATGTAAGGAGTCGATGAACCGTGCATAGCAATTGGCTAAGTATAATGGTATTTATTTTCTTTTGCGCATTTATTGTATTTTTAATTAATATTACGATATGAAAAAAGAGCGCTCATTAAGCGCCCTTTTTTTGTGTATTCATTTGATAAGCACTGATGCTTTTGAATAAGCGTGGTGAAGTGATAAATAAAAATATAAGTAAAACGGTACATAGAATATAGGAACCAATCATTGTACTACCGTTAAATATTAAAGAATATAGGAAAGCCGATTGGCCTTTTGGTGCATATTGTCCCCAGAAAATGATACCAGCGATAAAGTGACAGAAGTAACGAGCTAGACTACCGATAAAAGTAGCGACGATAATGTATCCAATTACTTTCTTTCCTTGGTTTGGTTTTGATGAAGGTTTGTCTTTACGGCTACCTAAATTTGATTGTTCTTCGCTATTTTCATTTGACGCTAAAAGCGCCTTTTGAATTGGACGATAGAATAAACCAGCAAATCCAATGAATGCGAAAGCAACAAAGTATTCAATTAATACTTGAATTGGTGTGACGATAATGGCATCGCCTACGACAATTTGTAATAATCCCCAAATTAAGCCTCCTAAGAAAGCCATTTTGAAGCCCCAGCGGTATGCGATAATAAAAATAGGAATCATAGCAAATGAAATGGAACCGCCTGTTGCTGATATTTTTATTGAAAGTGGTAAAATGTCGATGACCAAGGCGAAGGCTGCAAGAATAGCAGATTCGATCATCGCTTGTAAATTGGTGTTACGCATGTTGTCTCCCCCTAAATCCAAGTTGTACAAAAAAGAATAGATATCATAGGAGGATACGAAATACGTAAATAAAAATGAGGTATGTATTTCGGACGTTTGCACAATCCCTGCGTTAGCATTAACTAACAGGTTCGAAGGGTCGGAACGAAGTGTTCCCTCTCAGCGGCATGGCTCCCCCAGTGATAACGAGATTCTTTATTTGCTATTGTTTATTGTAAGCGAAATGGATGAGAATGGCAAACAAATGCTGTATGACAATAATTGAAATAGAATTGTAGCGAAATGTTAATAAATATGAAGCAAAAGGGTATAGTATAAGAGAAATTGGGTGTGGTATAATTTTTTTGAAAATAATTATCATTCTCTTCTGAGGGGGAAGGTTATGAGCTTAGTAGATATTAAAATTGGAGAGAAAGTGTTAGTAAAAAGTATTCAGTCTTTAGATCAGCTATTAAAGCGTAGACTAGCTGCTTTCGGTCTTGCGGAAGGAAGCGAACTTCGCTTGAAACAGAAAGCGATGTTCAAAGGTCCTTGTACATTGGAGTGTCGTGGACAGTTAATTAGTATTCGTCATTGTGACGCGAAAATGATAAAGGTGGAATTAGCGTGAATAAGGTAGCTTTGCTAGGGAATCCGAATACAGGGAAGACATCATTATTTAATGCACTTACTGGTTCTTATGAATACGTAGGAAACTGGAGCGGTGTAACAGTAGAAAAAAAGGTTGGTAAATTAAAAGATAGACAAGGAACATTAATTGATTTACCAGGTGTGTATGATTTAAATCCAGTTTCACGTGATGAAGGTGTTGTAACAAACTTCCTATTAACAGAAGAATTTAATCATATGTTAAATATCGTAGATTCCTCGCAGTTTGAGAGAAATATGCATTTAACGTTGCAATTACTTGAATTTGGTAAGCCGGTCTCAATTGGTTTAAATATGGTTGATGTGGCGAAGCAAAGAGGGATTGTCATTGATGTAAAACGATTATCAGAACTATTAGGTGTAACAGTCGTTCCTGTCGTTGCAAGAAGTGGAAAAGGTTGTGAAGAACTACTTGCGACTCTTAAAGAAAATGACAAAAAGGAGAAAAAGCCATTCCTTATTTCATATGGTGTACAAATGGATGAAGGAATTGGAGAAGTAATTGCTCTTTTAGAGACAGCGAATTATGAGCATCCGAGATGGTTAGCACTTCAATTTTTAAGCAATAACGAAGTAGTAGAAAAAGAAATGAAAGCATTACCAATTTATAAGGAACTCATAGCCATTCGATCTCGCTTAGAAGGAAAACTTGATTGTACGTTAGAAGAGCACATTTACAAAACTCGTGAAGCGTATATTGAAAAGTTAAAAACAAATGTTATGAAGCATGAGAAAGAAGGGAAAATTCCTTTTTCAGAAAAAATTGATAGATTAATTACACATAAAATTTTAGGACTTCCAATCTTTTTAGCAGTTATGTTTTTTATTTTTCAGGTTACGTTTACGTGGATTGGTACACCTTTATCGGATATGTTAGATGAGTTTTTTGGTGGTCAGCTTACGGATTGGGTGACGGCTGGACTTACAAGTATTGGAGCTTCTGATTTTATTCAAGCACTCGTTACAGAAGGTATTATTGCCGGTGTTGGTGCTGTATTAGTATTCGTACCACAAATCTTTGCACTATTCTTTTTCATTTCATTATTAGAAGACTCAGGATATATGGCGCGAATTGCAGTTGTTATGGATAGAATTATGGAGTTCTTTGGCTTAAACGGTAAAGCTTTTATTCCGATGATTATTGGTTTTGGATGTAACGTTCCAGGTATTATGGCAGCGAGAACCATTGAACAGGAGAAAGAACGTTTACTTACCATTTTAGTAACACCGTTTATGTCTTGTTCAGCACGATTACCTGTATATGCATTATTTGCGGGCGTATTCTTCCCTAATAGTCAGGCGACTGTTGTATTTTCTTTATATGTCGCAGGTATTGTTCTGGCATTACTCGTTACAAAAATTATGTCTCTTACGATTTTGAAAGCAGAAAAATCTATTTTCGTAATTGAACTACCGCCTTATCGTGTGCCACAAGCGAAAACGTTATGGCTGAGCACGTGGGAGAAAGGAAAGGGATTTGTTCGTAAAGCTGGTACATTCATCTTTGGTGGTTCGGTTGTTATTTGGTTATTAAACTATGCAGGTCCATCAGGATTTGGCGTTGATATGGGAGATAGCTACTTAGCGATGATTGGTGGATTTATCGCACCATTATTTGCACCGCTCGGCTTTGGAACGTGGCAAGCTGCGGCATCCCTTTTAACAGGATTTTTAGCGAAAGAAGTTGTCGTTTCTACAATGGCAATTATTTATGCGGTTAAAGAAGATGTGCTTGGAAATGTAATGGGAGCACATTATACAGCATTATCAGCTTATGCATTTATGTTCTTTATTTTATTATATGTTCCGTGTTTAGCGACCGTAGCTGTTATTAAACGTGAAACAGGATCAGCGAAATGGACGATTTTTTCAGTCGTTTATCCACTCGTAGTTGCTTATGTATTAACGCTCATTATATACCAAGTTGGATCCTTACTCGGATTCTAGAAGGAGATGTATTGTGATGATGGTCAATATTATAATTGGAGCTATCATTTTTGGTTATGCAGCATATACGTTAGTTAATTTTGTAAAGAGAAGTAAAAAAGGAAAATGCGCGGCATGTTCTTTAAATAAGTCATGTCAGTCGCAAACTTGTAGCCCGGATATGGAGCAAATTGCTCATAATAAATAGAAAAAAGCTTTGCGAATGTCGCAAAGCTTTTTTGTTTTACTTTTTAATTTTTACAAGTTGAGAAGCTTCTACGCCTTTGTAACCAGGGAATTCTTTACTCGGGTCTTTATCAAATTTTAATACACCTACAGATTTTTCATCACCTTTTACATTGCTGTAAGTTGCGTCATCAACAATCGCATACATATCTGTATATGCACGGCCACTTCCGATAATTGTGTTGCCTTCATATTTTAATTTCGCTCCATCAAGTGTAGCATTTTCTACTTTCTCTTTTGCGAATAATACACCTTGTTCTGTTGTTACAGCTGGTAATTTATCAAGTGGTTTCGTGTTGTCTTTTTCATCAACTTTGCTAAGTAACTCTTTTTTCACTAGTTCTTCACCAGTTTTCTTATCCATTACAAGAACTTTTTTACCATCTAATGTTGTCATTTTCATTTTATAGAAGTCTTTTTCTTTCACTTCTTTTTTGTTTTTATCTGTAATTTGTTGAACTTGTTCTTCTGAGCCGTACAGTACAAAACCGTTCGCTTTCTCTCCTAATAAAGAACAACCTGATAATGCTCCAAATGAAATTGCTGCTGCTAATCCGATTCCTACTAATTTTTTCATGATGATTTCTCCTTTGATATGTTTTATAGTAAATACATTTTTGTATTAGTTCCGAAATGATGAGAAGCTTGTTTGCTGCTTCTGGTATTAGTGTATAAGAAATATGGAAACGTAACTATCGAGTTAGCTTACAGTAACATTACACTTATGTAATTTAGTGAAAGTGCGCAAAAGTAAGTTAATTTCAAAGAGGGATAATGAGAATATATTAGAAATACAATATTGTATATAGAATGTCATATTATAATGGATGTATTTTGGAAATAACATGTAAGGACATATTAGTTTTGTTATAATAAACACATAGGCTGTAAAATGAATATTCTTTACTGTAAAGGGAGATTTTTCAGTTTTCCAAGTAGTGAATTTGAAATATGAGGTATATCATAGGAGGAATTTAAATGTCTGTATTTAAACGATTAAGAGATTTAACAATGTCAAATGTGTATTCGTTAATTGAAAAAGCGGAAGATCCAGTTAAGATGACTGATCAATATTTACGCGATATGCAAGCGGATGTACAAGAAGCAGAGAAAAGTGTAGCGGCTCAAATCGCGCTTGAGAAGAAATTCAAAATATTATTTGAAGAGCAAGAAGCACTTGTGAAAAAACGTGAAGAGCAAGCTCATATGGCTGTTCAAGCTAATAACTTAGATCTTGCGCGTCGTGCTCTTGAAGAAAAACAAAACGCAGAACAAAAGATGAATGAGTATAAAGCAAGCTACGAGCAAAACAAAGCTGCTGCTGATAATCTGCGCCTTAAGCTAGAAGAAATGCGCAAGCAATTAAATGAGCTGAAAAATAAACGTGAAACACTTGTAGCACGTGTAAATGCAGCGAAAGCACAGAAGAATATTAATCAGGCGATGTCTGGATTTGATTCAAATTCAGCAAAAGCTGGTTTAAGCCGTATGGAAGAGAAAGCTCTTCAATTAGAGGCTGAAGCGGAAGCAAGCGGTGAAGTTTATAAGAAAGAAAAGTCATTAGATGATGAATTCGCAAGCTTAAACAAAAATTCTGCTGTTGACGATGAATTAGCTCGTATTATGAAGCAGTATGAGAAATAATATAGAATAGAGACAAATGAACCGACATGTCTAAACAAATTCATGTCGGTTTTCTATTATATTTTTGAGGAGGTTTTGCAATGACATGGATGAATGTAGTTGCCATGCTTGTATGGACTGGAGCGAGTGCAGTACTTTTATTTGCAATTATGTGGGTTGATTCGATTTTTACAAAATACAATGATTTAAAAGAAATCAAAAATGGAAATACAGCTGTAACAACTCGTTTTATTATGAAATTATTTGCACAAGGGTACATTTTATCTCAATCGATAACGAAAGCAAATGATTTATGGCAAGCACTTCTTGCATCAGCAGTTTCTTTCGTTATTTTATTAGTGGTAGAAATGTTTATCGAATTCGTATTAAAGAAAATGTCTGGTCTTGATTTAGAAGAAGGTACGAAAGAAGGTAGCGTTGCACATGCGATGTTAGCCGGATCATTACATATTGTTGGTGCACTTATTTTAGGTGCTTGTTTATAAAGAGAAAAGGAGGGGTAGATCATGAGTTTATTTAAACGAATTAAAAATATAATGAAAAGCCCAGAGCCACCGAAGCCGGAAAAGAGTCTTTTAACGTTAGCTCCTGGTGATATGATTGAAGTTTCATTAGTCATGTACGAATTAACTGGGAAAACGAGTATGCATTCTCGCAAGGAAATTGTTTTAACACTGCAAGACGGGAAAGACATTCGTTATTTAAAAATTGAAGATCGTGAAAATACGTATTACAAATTATATACACCAATTGATGGTCGCTTAGATTCAATTGAGGAAATTCCGACGACAATTGAAATGGATGATACAGAGTACCATATGGAAGAACAATATAACGGACGTGTTGTTGTGATGGGGAAAACACCATTCTCAGCTTCAGAGGAACAGTACGTCTGGGAATTCCAATCAGATAATCGAAAATTATTGCGTATTGAATGGCAAAATGGTCGTACAATGATGTATGAGGGAGAAGCAATCATTCCTGCTGATGTACAAATTATAAGAGCAACGTAAGGGGGCGTAATCATGTCAAACCGATTGTTTACCATGATTAAATCGTTTGTGATCCCTATACTTGCTATCGTTACATTACTTGTTGTTGCTGGTTATGCCTTATCAGGTTGTCAAGGCGGGCAGACAAAGTCGATTCAAGACCGTTATCCGCTTGAGTCTGTCGCAAAGGAAGGTAAACAAGAATCTTACGTGTATAGGGCCGCCAATCGGTCAGTTCCTGAAGTCGCGAAGGAACTTATAGCCGAAAGGAAACCGAAACAAGCATCTAAAGAAGACGAAAATCAAATGTTTCTCGTTTATTCGGATAAAATGTATAACCTTCAAAAGGATAAAGAGAAACCATCTGATACGTTAATTGAAGTAAGTAATGAAGAATTTGTCCGTCAAAACTACCAACCGTCCTTCTTGCAAGGATATATTATGGGTAGCATATTAAACGATATATTCGGTTCACGAAAATCATCATATGGTGATTATCGAGGATATAATGACAGACAAAATCATAAACCAGTTATTCCAGAGAGACCACCTACGAAAGAAGAAAAGAAAACCCCACCTCCAATTACGAAGGAAGGGAAAGGGTCTATCATTAAGCGAGGCGATAATGTAGATTCGAAACCATCAGTAGGTGATAAGGGAAGTATTACTGAAAAAGGAAGTAATACGACGCCCCCACCTTCTACTGGAAGCAAGGGTAAAATTACAAAAACACCAGGTGGTTCAAGTGGATCAGATGTGAAGCCGAAATCATCTATTAAAACGCCGCCAAGAAATACATCTCCTCCGAAAACGAGGGTCGGTGGTTCAGGGAAAATTACGAAGAGAAGATAGTAGAGAGACCGAAAAGTGTAAGTTGCTTTTTGGTCTTTTTTCTTGTTATAGGAACTAATTCCTTTCGGGTGGTGCAATTTAGGCGTAAGAGGGGAGAGTAAAAATATATCAGCGATTATTAGAATATATCGACCACAACTCAAAATATATCAGCGATTATTGAAATATATCGACTTACCGACAAAAACTGACAACGATAGCAACTTAATAATAAAAAGAGGGTGTGCCAAAATGTTAGCACACCCTCTTTTTTCATAATGATTAATGAATATCACGTTTCTTGAAATTACCACCTTTTACTTCTGCTACATCATAAACGGTAATAAAGGCATTAGGATCGATTTCATTAATAAGTTCTTTCATTTTACTTTCTTCTAAACGGTTAATTACGCAAGAAATTTCTTTGAATTTCTCTCTTGAATAACCACCGTATACTTCGTTATATGTTGCACTTCTGCCTAAACGATCGCGAATGGTTTCTACCATCAATTCAGGCTCTTTTGTGATGATTTTAAATGCTTTCGAACCACTTAAACCAACTTCAACGATATGAATCACTTTCGAAGCGATAAAGTAAGCAATTGCCGAAAGGATAGCTCCTTGAAGACCGAATACCGTTGATACGAAAATAAATACGAACATGTTTAAGAATAAAATAAGGTCACTCGTTCCAAATGGTAACTTACGAGAAAGCAATACAGCAAGCATATCGATTCCATCTAATGCCCCACCGTTACGTAATGCTAGTCCCATACCAAAACCGATGATAATACCACCAACAACTGTAACTAATAATGTATCGCCTTCAATAATAGCTGGTATTCCGTGCATGACAACGGTACCTACTGCTAATGAAGCAATCCCGATAATAGAATAAATTGCAAAGCTTTTACCGATCTGCTTATATCCTAACCAAACGAAAGGAATGTTAATAACCGCGATTAGAGCTCCTAATGGCAATCCAAATAATCTTGAACTAACGATACTTAAACCAGTCACACCACCGTCTGATACGTTATTTGGAATTAATACTGCTTCTAATCCGTACGCTGTGATAAATGCCCCAATAATAATCATCAAAGCTTTCGAAGCAATTTTTAGCTTATTGGGCTTGTTTTTGATAATTTTCTCCATGTAATTTCCTCGTTTCAAACTAGTTTCTTGTTTGTTACATAATTCACACCTAAATTTTATTTTAACATTTAATTTGAAAAATTTCTCCTTTAATGGATGTATGCAGGGAATATTATGACCATATTATTATTTAAAATACAACAGTAGAAGATTAGAGAGTGGTCATAATTTTAATATGAAAAAGTAGAATGAATAGTATGGATATATACATTTGGGGCACTAACCTTAGGGAGGGGATTCTGTGGGATACTGTACGAAATGTGGAAATGAAACGAAAGAAGGCAATAAATTTTGCGGACAGTGCGGGGAGAGTCTTAGCTATAAAACGGTAGAGGGAAGTTTTCCAAATAGCAGTTCTAATAGTAGTATAGAAGTTTTTTCTTTAGTTGGTTTCATCACTGGATTAATATCTTGGTTTATAAAATTATGGGGGCTTATTGGTAGTGTAGCTATCGTATTTTCTATATTGGGTTTAAACAAAAAAGTGACAGGTACGAGTAAAACATTTGCTATTGTTGGATTGGTTTCTGGAATAATTAATGTGTTGTATGCTGTTATGTTACTTATTTAAATCTAATGAACTGAAAGATATAAAAAAGGCCCCCCTTGTATAAAGCATTCAGGGGACCTTTTATTTAATAGCTATTAAGAAACAATAAAACTAAGGGCTGTTAGGAATAAAGCGAAACCTAAAATAGTTCCACATATTTTCATATGGCGCTTACGTCCCATTACGACAATCGCAACATATTCACGGATCATTGCGTTAGGCCAATAATAAAATGCAGTTTTTGATCCGATCCCTTGGCTGTTAAGACCAGCTTGTCTTGCATATATACCAGCGCGGAAAAGGTGAAAATTATTTGTGGTAAAAATACTTTTATATTTACCTTCAGGCTTTAAAGAATCCATAATTTCTTTAGAGAACAACATGTTTTGATATGTGTTTACAGAGCGATTTTCTTGCACTGTATGTTCAATCGGAATGCCTTTTTCAACAGCGTAATTTTGCATTGCTTCTGCCTCAGGAAGTCCTTCATCTGGACCTTGACCGCCAGAGAAAATAATTGTTGGTGGTGTATTCACAGCAGCTTGTTTCCAATAAAAGTCGATAGCTTTATTAATTCGGCTTGCAAGTAAAGGTGGTACTTTATCATTAATTAAGCCGCTACCGAGAACGATAATGAAATCTTGATTACGTCTTGGTCTGTTGAATTGGTATAAAAAATATGCGCTTAAGAAGTTAGATAAATGCACAAAGAAATACATAGTTATAAGAGAGATAGCAGCAAAGATAAATTGAAAATGCTCTGAGAATAAATTTGCTGGATTTATGATAGGGAGCATTATAAAGAATAAAATCCCTAAAGCAGCAATTAAAGTTAAAGAGTTTGTGAAGCGTCTTCCTTCACGTTGCATTAAAATTTTTGCATTAAGAAAGAGTCCAAACATTAAAGCGACTATAGCAAAAGGAATCATTACAAGTAGTGCTAGCATGGGGATGATAACGATAAAATGTAAATCGTTATTACCAGACTCAAATGAGGCTATAGCGCAAAATAATAGAAATGAACAGATAAAGGCATTAAATAAAAAGCCGTTTATTATTTTTCGCGGATCTTTTAAATAGGAAATAAGAAAAATAATAAATAGTATAAGAGGAATAATTCCGAAATACATCATAAATATAGTACACCTCAATTTGTATAAGAATTTGACATACCTTTTATATTACATGATTTTATAAGTAAAAATGAAAGAAAAAATGATTTTGAATTTTCTCAATAAAATATATAGATACGTATGTTACAATATATTCAAAGCGATATATTAAAAGTAAAATGGTTGAAAAGGCACTCAGTAGAGTGCTTTTTCTTTTTGTATGCAATTGTGCATATTATATTTTTTTTCAAATGAAGAGGATTACAATATAAGTTGTAGACAGACTTTATAAAGCAGAATTTCATACAAACATTTCCCTCTACTTTTTGTATCTAACAATCGTATAACAATAAATAATTCTGTTTTATAGTGTCTGTTTTTGAAAGGTGGCTTCTTTGAAGGCACCTTTTTTTTATTAGTATAGATAGTTTTCACTGTTAGCATAGTGTAAACTATCTATACTAAACATTAGCAATCTTCCGTATAAATATTATCAATTTACTATATATTCCAGTGGTGTTAACCTACATATGAAAGGCTTTCTTTTTCAAAATATTACCCCTAATAAAATTTTGAAGAAGTCAACTGTCTCCAAACTTGTCTTTATGCTTAAAGAAAAAGCACTCAAATTGAGTGCTTTTTCTTATTGAAACATGCTATTTTTCTAGGCGATTTTCATAAAATAAAAGTAAAGAAATGAAAGTGGGTGACAAAATGCCGGCAGTTGTGGAAGGTGTTATTATTGAAAACTGCAATGGAACAATTAATGTAGGTGACAAATATAACGTACAGCCGATTGAAAAGACGAAGGCTTATAATGGATCGGGATCTTCAAATACAGGAATGAAAGTACAAACGTTTAGCGGGATTAGTACAGCTGATGTATGGGATAATGATGCGAATGATCAGGGGATACAGTTTACTTTATAGTACAGTATGTAAAATTGCATAAAATGATGAAGTTGCCCTATGATACAATCTAGCTGTGAGCTGTTAATGATTCTTCTATAGTGTAGTTGTTAGATTAGAAATATAACATCTTATCGAAAATCATACGTACAAAAAAAGACACTTCAAACGAAGTGTCTTTTTTATTTTAGTGATATCCTTTAGCAGAGTCTTTATGAATTTTATTTTTAAAAATACTGTAGCTCCAAAGCTGATATCCAATAACGATTGGTACCATGACCATTGCTACGAAGAACATAATTTTTAAGTTTAATTGACTACCAGCTGCGTTGTATAACGTTGTACTGTATGCATCGTTAATACGGGATGGTAACATTCTTGGGAACATACCTGCAAAGCCAGTTGTCATAAACATTGCGATTGTTAGACAAACGAATGTGAATGCAAGGCCGATTTTATGTTTGTACACCATAATAAGTGCGAGTACACTCATTAGCATTGCAAGTACTGGAAGAATGAATAGTACTGGATATTCCGTAAAGTTTTGGAATAAGTTTGTCCGATTAGCAGTTGCTACATAGAAGATAGCTAAAATAATAGCTGCAGCCATTGAAAATGGTCTTGCGATTTTATAAGCACGGTCGGATACTTCACCAGTCGTTTTAATCATGACCCAAAGGGCACCGGATACGACAAATATAGCAGTGAAGAACAACCCTCCTAAAATACCGTAATGGTTTAGTAAGCTAAGTAAATTTCCTTCATAACCATTTTTTCCGATTTGTAGTCCGTAATAAAGATTAGCGAACGTAACACCGAATAGGAAAGCAATTAAAAAACTGCCAATTGCAAATGCCCATTTACAAGTTTTTTGCCAAATCGGTGAATCATCTTTATGCATGAATTCCAGTCCAGCGGCACGCGCAAACAGTGCAAGTAATACTAAGAATAACGGTGTATATAGATAACTAAACATATTTGCATATGTGACTGGGAAGGCAGCAAATGTTGCGCCACCAGCTGTAATTAACCACACTTCATTACCGCCCCAGAATGGGCCAATTGCTTCTTGTAATTGATTTCGTTCTTGTCGATCTTTCGTAACGAAAGGAAAGATCATTCCGTTACCAAGTGCATACCCGTCAAGAATGAAGTAAACTGTCCAAATCACGCCCCATAAACCAAACCAGATGATTGCAAGCATATCATGAGACATGGGCCACACCTCCCTCAGTAGCAGGTTCTTCTAATGCTGCAGGTCCTTTTTTCGCGAACTTCAGCATTAAGTAGACGTCTGCGATTAAAAGTAAAGTGTAGAACAAAATTAAACTAATTAATGAGAACCAAATTTGCGGGACAGATATAGGTGATACAGATTCTGCTGTACGCATTAGTTTATATACTGTCCAAGGTTGGCGACCTACTTCAGCGACAATCCATCCTGCGTTAATCGCGATATAAGGAAGTAAGACAGACCATATTGTAATTTTTAAATAACGTTTTGAGTTTTCTAGTTTTCCTTTTCGGTTTAAATAGAAGCCATACCAAGTTAATGCCATAAAGAACATACCAAGTGCAACCATTAAGCGGAAGCTATAATACACGAGGTTAACATTTGGACGTTCATCTTTCGGAATATCTTTTAAACCAACAATTTCGCCATCAAATGAGTTTGTATAGAAGAAGCTTCCGAGTTTTGGAATCGTAAGGAATTCAAAGTTTTTCTCATTTTTTACATCAGGAATTTGAACAATTGAGAAGCCTTGTCCTTTTCCAGTTTCCCAAACTGCTTCCATCGCAGCTCCTTTTGCTGGTTGATATTTAGCTGCTGATACACCAGATTGATGTCCCATAAACGGTGTAATTGTTGCGGCGAATAAGCCTAACATTAAACCAAACTTAAATGATTTTTTGAAGAATTCCACTTCATTTTTACGTAATAAGTGATAGGCACTAATTGCCATAACGAAGAAAGCACCTACGATATAACAACCAACTACAGTATGGAAGAACATATTCCAAGCATATGGATTTGTAACGAGTGCCCAGAAATCATTTAATTCAGCGCGGCCATTACGTACTACGTAGCCAACAGGGTTTTGCATAAATCCGTTTGCTGTAATAATCCAAAGTGCGGAAATGTTTGTTCCAAGTGCAACCATCCACATACAGAAGGCACGGAACTTTGGTGAAATTTTGTCTTTACCGAATAACCATATTCCCATGAAAGTAGATTCTAAGAAGAAGGCAACGAGTGCTTCGATTGCGAGAGGTGATCCGAAAATATCTCCCATATATTTGGAGTACTCAGACCAGTTCGTTCCAAATTGGAATTCCATCGTAATCCCAGTTATAATCCCCATTACGAAGTTAATTGTAAATAATTTACCCCAGAAATTTGCCATTTTACGGTATGTTGGATTCAATGTGCGGGCGTATTGAGTTTCCATACATGCTACTAAAATGACAAGTCCGATTGTCAAAGGTACAAATAAAAAGTGATAAAAAATAGTAATTGCAAATTGAAAACGACTCAGTAACAGAACGTCGGACATAATAAATATTCACTCCTTTTTTACATTATCTACAATCAGTTTATAGTGAAAATACGTTTAAAGTATGTGAGACTTGTTACAAAGCTGTGTGTATATTTTGAAAGAATTATGTCGATTATCTGAAAATATCTTATTTTTACTATAAAGCGATATCCTTTTTGAGTTTTTCATATTTTGGTACACTATATAAGTAATGTAAATGAGAGAAAAGAGGGTTTTTTACTATGAAGTCATTAGAAGAGATTTTACAATACAATGAAAAATTTGTTGAAGAGAAAAGATACGAAGAGTATGAAACGGGAAAATTCCCGAATAAAAAAATGGTAATTATCTCTTGTATGGATACTCGTCTTGTTGAATTATTACCAAAAGCAATGAATATGCGTAACGGTGATGTGAAAATTATTAAAGTAGCAGGAGCTGTTATCTCACATCCATTCGGAAGTATTATGCGTAGTATTTTAGTTGCTGTATATGAACTTGGTGCTGATGAAGTTTGTGTAGTTGGTCACCACGATTGCGGTATGGCAAAAATTCAAGCAAGCAGTACAATTGAGAAGATGAAAGAGCGGGGTATAACAAATGAGAAATTAGATACACTCCGTTATTCTGGAATCGATTTAGAAAGATTCCTACAAGGGTTCTCTAGTGTAGAAGAAAGTGTAGAACATAGCGTATCGATACTTCGCAACCATCCATTACTTCCAGAAGAAGTGCCTGTTCACGGTCTTGTTATAGATCCTGATACAGGAAAATTAGATTTAGTTGTGAATGGTTACGACAATTAAGAATTTACTTTGTCATCCTTTTTATCTGGGACAGGATCAAATCCTCCCGGGTGGAAAGGGTGACATTTTAATATACGCTTACAAGTAAGCCAAAAACCTTTGAGTGCACCATGTTTTTGAAACGCCTCTAATCCGTAATGAGAACAAGTCGGATAAAAGCGGCAAGTTGGTGGTGTCATCGGAGAAATGAACTTTTGATAAAAGCGTATAATCCCAATAAAAATCTGTTTCATAATGGTCTCCTTTTCAGCATAGTCTTAAAGTATTATAGCACGACGGTACATAATACTTTACTAATGTGCATTTCCGTTATATCATATTGGATATAACGGAATTAAATTAAAAGCGGGAGAGATGTTGTATGCCATCAGTAGAAAGCTTTGAATTAGATCATACGATTGTAAAGGCACCTTATGTAAGACATTGCGGAGTTCACAATGTAGGTAGTGACGGTATTGTAAATAAATTTGATATTCGTTTTTGCCAACCGAATAAACAAGCAATGAAACCAGATGTTATTCATACGTTAGAACATTTATTAGCATTTAATTTACGTAAATATATTGATCGTTATCCGCATTTTGATATTATCGATATTTCACCGATGGGCTGCCAAACAGGATATTATCTTGTAGTAAGCGGAACACCGACAGTACGAGAAATCATTGATTTATTAGAACTAACATTAAAAGATGCGGTTCAAATTACAGAAATTCCAGCTGCAAATGAAACACAATGTGGTCAAGCGAAGCTTCACGACTTAGAAGGAGCACAACGCTTAATGAACTTCTGGTTAAGCCAAGATAAAGATGAACTTGAGAAAGTGTTTGGATAAAATAAAAAACTGCCTGTGAAAGGGCAGTTTTTTATTTTATTAAGAGCGAACATGTTCTTTTTTTATGAAAGTATACTAGACACTCCAACATATAAAACAAAGGCAGAACAGAGAAAATAAACAAATGCTTTCGTTTTTGCTGCTTCTTTATTTCATCGATTCCAAAAAGGATACACATAATACTTAAAAGGATAAACACGTAAGGTAAAAGAATAGTGAAGTTTGCAAAGAAGCTAAATAGGGCGAGAGAAAGAGCGATAGTGGCGATTATAATTTGAATGTTTTTTAACATGGAATCCCCCTTAAGTAGAAAGAAATAGTTACTGAGAGAAAATAATTATAAATGCTAAATTGGTCAAAATTTCATTCTACATATAACGAAAGTAGTTTGATATTAAAAAGAAGAATATGAGACTGGAAACGAAAAAATACGGGATACTCATTGATTTTCGTCCGGATTTCAATTCATTAATTCCTAGAAGAATAAAGAAACAACTGAGAATAAATTGTACGTATGGGAGAAGTGAAAAATTATCGGTAACATGGATATAAGTGCTTAGAATGAGTAAGAGAAGCATGAGAAATGCTAAAAAACTCCGTAATATAGTTAGAGTTAGCATTGTATAGCCTCCTTTAGACCATTTATCGGAATATTTCTGTGAAACCAATAAATAAAGCAGCGGCTCCTGCTAGTAGAGCGAGCACACTACCTCCTGTTTGCCTTTTTAATATTTCCTCTAAACTTATGGTGAGGGCCATAACTCCTAAAGAGATAAACATATACGGCATTATTTCTCTATTACTAGTAAAAAATCCATAGATTGCTATAGATAAAGCAATAAGTGATAAAGTAATCCGTACTCCTTTTAGCATGCATGTACCTCCTTTTATTTGATATAGCTAATGATGAGAACAATCCAAATGAAAGCACCGGCAATAATACAAATAAATCCAGTTGCTGCCTCCTTTTTCTTTATTTGTTTAAATGCGATGAGAAACATTAAAGCCCCTAATAGAAATTGTGAAAGAGGTAAAAAATTATTTTGACCTGTATATAATCCAATTGCCGACATAACGATCACAGTGAGTGCTACTATGATGCGAAGTATACGAAGCATATTAGGAATTCTCCTTATTCTTTTTTGTATAAGGATTGTCTTCTAGTTTATCGACGGAATGTTTATAAGCATAGCCTTTATTAATTGTCATGATGGAGAGTACGAGGATGATTAGGACGATGATAATACCGATAATTAATATTTTGAACATAAAATCCCTCCTTTTCTTTATTTTACATAATTTTGTAATTGATGAAAACAATAGAAAATAAAAGGATGAAAGAAGGGTGTTACATGGAGACGAAAAAAACATATTATATATCAATAGGAAATGGTCAAATTTCACAAGTGAAGACGGCGGATACGTATAATTTTGAGATTTCCGCAAATGATGAGGAAATTACGGAATTAAGAGAGCACTTTGATCAAGCATATGTAGAAGATTTAGGGTCATTTGTACGCTCCCACGTTCCATTTGTTGAGTATCATCACGATTCAAATAATGACCGATATGATGAACAACTACAAAAAGCATATAAAATGATTTACGATTTAGGAAATCATGAGACGAAAGAATTAGTCGCGCAAATGGGAATAATCAATGGATTGTAATTGGATAATATTATGCAGAAAAGCGAGAATATGCTACAATTTGTGGTAGGAAAAACTTGTAACCATCAATAGGGGAGTAATGGCATGTACAAATTTAAAGATTATTACCACAACACTGTACAATTATCGTTTGAACGTTATCCATTTTCTCCTGAGCCAAAGCATGTTTGGGTTGTATGCCGGTACGGGGATCAATGGTTATTAACACATCATTTACGTCGCGGTCTTGAATTTCCAGGTGGTAAAGTAGAAATAGGGGAAACACCGGAAGAAGCGGCAGTTCGAGAGGTTCATGAAGAAACCGGCGGCATAGTTTCTGATTTAACTTACTTAGGACAATACAAAGTATCTGGAAAAGACAAAATAATCATTAAAAACATTTATTTTGCAACAATTAGTGCGGTAGAAGAACATACGCATTACGAAGAAACGAAAGGGTCTGTTTTATTAAAAGACATTCCTGACAACATTAAAACGAATAGAAAATTTAGCTTTATAATGCGCGATGACGTATTAGCGCGTACGATGAAACATATAGAAGAAATCGGCTGTTTTACGAAGTAAAGTGGCCGGTTTCTTTTTTTTGTATGTAAGAATAAATGTAAATATATCTTTACATTATTTTGGGTATATTATACAATTTTGTAAAGATATATTTACATTTTAGGAGGGGGAAGATGGATAAAAGAAAAGAAACGACTGTTACTGTTTCGATGGTTAAATTAAACTTTTCTTTATTTTTTATAATAATTGCTTTGTCGTTTGGAATTGGTTATTTGCATATATTTCTTTCAGGTGGGGTTCAAGTTGAAGTTACATTATTAACGATGTTTCTTTTTATTATCGCAATGATTGTTCTCGTTTGTATTCATGAGGCGATACATTTAATTGGCTTTCGCTATATCGGAGGTGTTCCGTGGAGTGAACTAAAATGGGGCGTTAATTGGAAATTAGGTGTTGCATATGCTCATTCTAAACAGGCGGTTACAGTAAAGCAAATGAAGAAAGTGTTAATGCTTCCGTTTTTACCAACTGGAATTTTGCCAATTGTATTGGGATTAGCTATGAATCTGGAGCCACTCTCATTTTTAGGAATTCTACTAACAGCAGGTTGTATCGGCGACATTGTCTTATATCAAAAAGTTTCAAAATTTCCAGATGATGCGCAAGTGATAGATCATCCGAGTAAACCGCAGTTTACAGTATATGAATAATAAAGGAAGAGGAGGCGTTTTTGAACAACTGCCTCCTCTTATTATTTTTTGTCGGTGAATCAAGATATCGTGAAAATTGTTGATATAATTTAATTACTATTATTGTGTTTTTATCTCCACCTCTAAAAACAAAAGCACCTCCAACAAATCATCTACGATACGTGAATGCTTAAAATCACCCCAAAACGAATCTTTTTTCCAAACACCAAGAATCCCTACTTGTTCAGAACCAAGCACATCGTTTTCTGGATGATCTCCAACATAAAGACATTCTTCTGCCTTAACATCTAGTCTTTGCAAAGCACGTTCGAAAATTTCAGGGTGAGGTTTTTTAATTCCTTCAGCTTCTGAAACGAGAATGGTGTTTGTATACGTATGTATATGTAGTGCTCGAAGGTTGCTCATCTGAAATTCAGTAAAACCATTTGTGATAATACCAATTTTAATGTTTCGCTGTTTTAACTGTTGAAGTAGTTCATGCGTGTTTTTGAAAGGAATACAATGATTTTGGAAGTTTGTAATATAGTCGTGTAGCAGTTGCTCTTGCGTTAAAGTAGTAATGTTGTATTCGGAAAGGAGAGTAGCATATACTTTATCCTTCCACGTATAACCATTATTATCGAGTTCAAGAAATCGAGAACAATACTCTGATTTCTCTATACTCATCAAATGTGAGGAGAAGCGATTATATTGTTCACAAATAAATTGTTCTAAAGATTGGCGCCGATCTAATAGTGTTCCATCTAAGTCGAATAAGATTGCACGAATCATGAGAAGCCTCCTTGCAGTTTTTATAATTAATTATCGCATATTCGTTAAAAAATGATTATTATATTTTTGTAGAATGTATTGATGGAGGACTGTATGAAGAGACTGTATGGCAAGTTAGTAGGGGTTATCGTTGCAATCGGCTTACTAGCAGGATGCGAAAGTTCTATGAAGAGTGTGAAAGAAAAAGAAGTGTGTAAAACAGACGAAGAATGTGTGGAAATAGGAGATAAGAAACTTCAAAAAGTATATGAAAAAATAGATGGATTATCTGAGCTTGAAGCAGTAGAAGATTATGAAATAGAAGAGCATGAAAGTGCGGATATGAAAGAGGCAGAGCAGAAAAAAGATGATGAGGATGATGATGAAAGTTATTTCTTTTTAGCTTCTTATTATATCGATGGTGATGAAATTGTAGATCCTTATTTTGAAAAAATAGAACGGAAACGTTTAAATAAAGTATTCGCTGAAGATAAAGAAGCGAAAGAAGAGGTGCTACAACAACGTCAAGATAGAGGGTATCATGAAGACTTATGGGATATGTATCGTACACTCATTCCAGCTAAATATCGTGGGAATATAACAGAATTTGATTTAATAACAGATGGTTATGACGGTGTTGTTGCCCATGTTATGCCGAGTATGGAGAATCCGAAAGACTGGACTCTTAGCCTAGATACGCTTGATTCTGCGGTAAATATCGATGAAGTGATGAAAACATTAATTCATGAGACGGCTCACGTGTTGACGCTCGGGCATAAGCAAATACCAGTAGATGAAAACTATGTAAAGGCTTTTGAAGAAGATAAAGATATTTCAACGTACCGAAATAAATGTGGAAATCTTTTCTTACAAGAGGGATGTGCGAAGGGAAAATCTTATATTAATCAATTTTATAACTCTTTCTGGAAGCCTATTGAGCAAGAGTGGACAGAAAAGAAAGTAGAAGAAAGTGAAGAAACTCAAATTGAGTTTTTTAAAGAAAAGCAAGATGAGTTTGTCTCACAGTATGGAACGACAAATGTAGCAGAAGATATCGCAGATACATTTACAGCGTTCATTTTACAAGATTCAAAAAAAGTGAAAGAAGGAACAGAGTTAAAATATAAGAAAATTGCTTTCTTCTATCAGTTCCCTGAGCTTGTAAAAATGAGAGCGGAAGTGCTGTCAGGATTATATGATGTTTCGAAAACGATAGAACAACAAAGTGGAGACTAATGTGAGTTATGCGTTCGATATAGTTTCGTTAAAGTAAAGCGTGAAGAATTTTTAATTCTTTGCGTTTTTTTATGTTTATAAAATTGAAAATTCTGTATTTTTATTTAAAAGAAGAAGGAACTGGCGGTATAAAATAGAATTAGTATAAAAATGTCACAATTTAGACACAATTATAATGCGCGTGTTGTAGGGACTATAAGTTTACTCTCGAGGAGGTAATGAAACGTATGAAAACGATTCTTGCTGTTGCTGGTCTCATTTGGGTAATGTCTCACGGTTTTCCGATTTTTGAAGGGGAGCAAATTCGTAGTGCTTTGAATGAAAAGTTTAATGATTATCATGTGATAGATCGAAAAGATAATGTCGTTACAGTACGTGTGAAAGACTGTTTCCATACAGTTACGGTTGCGGATGGAAACATTACAAATGAAACGAAAATGTGTGATAAAAGGTAAAAGAAAGAAGCTGACTATAGCGCACTGTTTTGAGTCAGCTTCTTTTTCTTTTTCCAATTAGAATTTTTTCAAATGCTTCAACAAACACATACATAAGAGTTGCAAGAACACATGTGAGTAGTACGCTAAGTAAGACGAGTGTGAAGTTAAAGACTTGGAATCCGTAGCTAATTAAGTAGCCAAGTCCTTGTTTGGAAACGAGAAGTTCTCCGAAAATAACACCAACCCAGGATAAACCAACATTTACTTTTAACGTTGAGATAATTGCTGGAAAGGATGCAGGGAGAACGACTTGCTTATAACATTGCCATTTATTTGCACCAAATGTGTCCATCACTTTTATATAGTTAGAATCGACTTCTTGAAATGCACTGTAAATAACGAGAATGGTAATGATGATGGAAATGATTACTCCCATTGCAATAGAAGATGAAATGTTTGGACCGAAAATAACGATGATGATTGGACCGAGTGCAACTTTTGGCATTGCATTTAGGACGACGAGATAAGGATCAAGTACGCGGGCTAGAAGTGGCATCCACCAAAGAAACGTGGCAATAATAGCACCGAGTACCGTTCCGAGAATGAAGCCTACTCCTGTTTCCAGCAATGTCGTCCATATGTGGACCCAAAGTGAACCGTCGATCCATTTCGTTAAGAAGAGATCCAAAATACTCGAAGGAGAGCTAAAGAGTAAAGGATCAATCCATTCTTTTTTACTAGCTATTTCCCATAGTGCAAAGAAAAGAATAAGTAGTAAAAGTTGTAGCGAGCGAGCAATCCAAGCGCGTCTGCATTCGTTCTTTCGAAATTGTTCATGTAGTTGTTTTATATTATCCAAGTCGTTCCAGCTCCTTCCATATATCTTGAAAGAGGGCTGGGAAATCGTAGTGATGGCGTGCTTCTAACGGTGATAAAGAACGGATACTTTCCGGGACGATAAAGGTTTTTGCGATTTTTCCGGGATTCGCTTGCAGTAAATAAATACGATCACTCATCGCGATCGCTTCTTCAATATCATGAGTAACAAGTAGTGATGTTTTCTTATATTTATTTAGTAAGTTGAAAACGAGTTCTTCTAGTTTTAATTTCGTTTGATAATCGAGTGCGGAGAATGGTTCATCTAGTAATAAAATTTTCGGATCAGTCGCTAATGTTCGAACGAGAGCGGCACGTTGACGCATACCGCCGGATAGTTCACGGGGATATTGTTCTTCTACACCATGCAGACCGACTTGTTTTAAAAGATTTAAAGTATGTTCTTTCATCTGCTCATCATAAATCTTTCGAATATGAAGTCCGAGCATAATATTTTCTTCAATCGTTTTCCAAGGGAATAAGTAATCTTGTTGCAACATATATCCCATAGATGATGTTTTCGTTGTAATCGGTTCACCATCTAAAAAGACGATACCGTCAATTGGATCAAGTAGTCCAGCAATGATTGAGAGGAGCGTTGTTTTACCACAACCACTTGGACCGAGTATAGAAATAAATTCGCCTTCTTCCACTTGTAAGCTCATATCTTCGAGAATAAGTTTGGCATTCTCTTTTGCAAAAAAGCAGTGAG
Organism: Bacillus sp. 5mfcol3.1; assembly: GCF_900114335.1. Lineage (NCBI taxonomy): Bacteria > Bacillati > Bacillota > Bacilli > Caryophanales > Bacillaceae > Bacillus > Bacillus sp. 5mfcol3.1. Next base: position 89,325 of record NZ_FOST01000002.1, read on the forward strand.
AAACGTTACGTATTTGTAAAAAACTCATACACTTCGCCTCTATTTCTTAATAACGCTTTCGGCAATTTTTGTATTGACGAGCGCTTCATGTGGGACTTCTTTTTGTAATTCGCCAGCGTCTTTCATAATAGTTTGGAGCTGTTTCCATTCTTCCGCATCTAGTAGTGGATTTGTCGCATAAGAATGCTGTTTTTTGTACCGTTCAATTACTTTTACTGTTATGTCTTTTGAAGTGTCTTTAAATAGCGGGGAAACAGCATCAGCAATCTCTTCTGAACTATGTGTATCAACCCATTGCTGTGCTTTATAGAGAGCACGTGTGAACTTTTCAGCAGCAGCTTTATCTTTCTTTAAGAAACTATCTTTTGCCATGAACGTTGTATAAGGAACAGTACCAGATTCATTTCCGAATGAAGCGACGATATAACCTTTACCTTCTTTCTCAAGTATACTTGCAGTCGGTTCAAAGAGCTGTACAAACTCTCCAGTACCAGATGAGAAGGCATTTGCAATATTAGCAAACTCGATATTTTGAATTAAGTTTGTATCTTTATGAGGATCAATGCCATTTTTCTTTAAAACGTATTCTCCAACCATTTGCGGCATGCCGCCTTTACGCTGTCCTAAAAATGTAACACCTTTTACGTCATTCCAATTAAAAGAGTCTAGTTTTTTACGTGAAACTAAAAATGTCCCATCTGTTTGTGTAAGCTGTGCAAAGTTAATGACAGGGTCTTTCGCTCCTTGTTGATGAACGTAAATAGACGTTTCAGAACCGACGAGAGCGATATCAATTCCGCCAGATAATAGGGCGGTCATCGTTTTATCGCCACCAGCTGTTGTTTGTAGGTCAATATTTAGTCCTTCATCTTTAAAAAATCCTTTTTCAATCCCAACATATAATGGGGCATAGAAGAGAGAATGGGTAACTTCGCCGACGCGAATGTTTTGAGTTTGTTCTTTCGTACCTTCTTTTTTACTACTACAAGCAGCAAAAGTAAAAACAGCTAGTAACATGATGCAAAAAATCGCGATTAATTTTTTCACTATATAACACCTCCTAGAAGTCACTCTACAAGCATGATATGTAGGTAATTGCCCATATGTGAGTGTAGATAGCAGGAATTTTTTGGGTGATAAAGAAGTACAAATATAAGGGGTGATAAAATGGAGTACGAATACGATGATAGCGTACATTTACATCTTGATTATTTCGGGACAGAATGTGATATGGAATCGATTGCTTATAAGAGGAAGAATGAAGACGTATGGGATGTGTATTTTAATTTTGGAGTATACGGTATTGAGAAAGACGATGTAAAGTTAGGGAGATTTATGGATGAATATGCTGGCCATTACGTTTTTTCTGTACATGCTCGCGATCTTAGCTGGGAATTTGGAAGTGCCCAGTTTGAAGAGTGGGTTTTGAAAAATCGGATAGTAGAAAAAACGCTACAAAAATAGGAGGAATTTTGTGATTGGATTTCTCATCTTATTATTTATTTTTGTGGCCGGATTTTTTATCGTGCAAATGCTTATTTACCGATTTGCAAAGAAAAACATCCATAAATATACAAAAATAAAATGGTTTCATATGTGGCTACATATGAATATGAAAAAAGGCCCGAGATTAGATTTTTTTGATTTTGTGGTTATAGTACTCGTATGTATCGTATGGAAAATATGGCTGCTTCCCTTTATATAATACACATAATAATCATTTTCTCTTTTATCATAAAATAACGAAAAGAACCTGTCTTGTGGCAGGTTCTTTTCGTTATAGTAATAGTTGTTAAAAACGTGCAACGCCTGTTTATTAATTCTTTCGTATTTTCATGTGGAATCTTTAATAGCATTAAGGATTTCTAAAAAATAGTTATTATATCATAAAGTGGAGTGCTGAAATTAAGCTTTTCAAGAATGAGTAATTTGTATACCATAATTTAACGGTTGATTAAGGGAATATTAAGACAAAACATTTATGATAGAAGCAAGTATGCAGACGAAATATGTAATATATGTTATTTTAATAGAAATAGTTCTTTCGATGCGGGGGAAATTAAGACATAGAAACGAGGGAATGAATTGAAGTATGGTTCTACACTTTTTCATCTTCCAAAAAGAAATATATTAATTTCTAGCATTATAAGTAGTATGGTGACTTTATTAGTAATAACTATGCTGTTTATGATTTTAAAGGTTTTTAATTTAGACATGATGAAAGATCATTTAAATCAAAAGTTTGTTTTAAGTGTTATGATGATTTTCATATGGGGCATAACGTTTTATATTACGCATTTCAATAAAAAAGAGATGTCTATACTTAGAGCATCCCTGCGAGTGCATTTTATATTACTTTTACTAGCTCATACAGTAGCGTTATTTTATATTGTCATGCAAGTTAATATGATTTTCATAGAGGCAATGAATTGGATTTACTTTTATAATATGCAGTTTATATTAAGTTTTGTAGTAATTTATGCAATATATATTCTTGTATATAATTTAATAGGTAAGGTTTTTCTAAGTATGGTTTTAACGAGCTGTACGTTAGTTATTTTAGGTATTGTAAATTATTTGAAGCTTATTTTCAGAGGTGATCCGTTATATCCTTCTGATTTCACACAAATTACGCATATGCAATCTGTTATACCGATGGTGATGGACTATTTTAGTTGGAGTTATATTTTTATCATTATCGTAAGTATCGTAGCTTGTATTGTAGCAGGGATATATATGAGAAGGTATATTCAAAATGTAAAGATTCATCTAGGAATAAGAGCCTTATTAGTAGTAGGATCTATTTTTGTTCTATATGCGTATGGTAATTTTGCAAATACATTTATGAATAAAGTATTTCAAAAATCAGGTGTAGATTTTGTTTTGTGGAATCAAAATGAGAACTATGCTTCAAATGGTTTTGTACTTGGGTTTATTAGCAATTTAGATACAACAGTTATGGAAAAACCAAAAAATTATTCTAAAGAAAATATGCTTCAAATAGCAAACGATATAAAAAAACAATATAGTGGAAATATAGGGAATGAAAAGAAAAAAGAGAAACCGAATATTATTTTTGTAATGAGTGAATCGTTTTGGGATCCGACGAAAGTAACTAACCTTTCTTTTAGTGAAGATCCTGTACCAAATTTACATCATTATATAGAAAACTTTCCTGGTGGACAAACTATTTCTCCTACATTTGGGGGAAATACGGCGAACGTTGAATTTGAGGCATTAACAAGTTATTCAATGAGTTTGTTAAAGCCAGGTTCTATACCATATCAGCAGGTCATTACAAATAAGAAAGAAATTCCATCAATCCCTACGGCGTTGAAGAAAGAAGGTTATTACACAAGTGCAATTCATTCATTTGGTCGCACATTCTTTAAACGTGACGATGTATATAAGGTGTTAGGATTTGATAAGTTTAATGCAGATGACACGATGGAAAATGTGGATATTGATGGAGATTATATTAGTGATTTAGCGATGAGTAAAGAGATAATTGCTGAGTTAGAGGAACAAAAACAGCCAACATTTATTCATGCAGTTACGATGCAAAATCATTTTCCATTTACAGAAGGCCGATTTGGTGAAAACCTAATAGAAATTAGCGGTCTAGAAAATGAAGAATCAAAGGGAGAATTAGAGACGTATACAGAAGGATTAAGACGTTCAGATGAGGCTCTTCAATATTTAATAGAGCAACTAGATAATTTAGATAGACCTACATTATTAGTATTCTTTGGAGATCATCTTCCATCATTAGGAACAAATAAATCTTTTTATAAAGAAAATGGGTATATAACGAATGAAAAAACACCGAGCGAACGTTTAGCGATGGCGCAAACTCCGTTATTAATGTATGCAAACTTTGATATGCCAAATGATAATTTAGGTTTAGTAAGCCCAATTCATTTTTCTAATCTTATTTTTGATTATGCAGGATTAAATAAATCCTTATTTTATCAATTTTTATCGGAACTTTACAAGGAAATACCAGTGCTTAGAGATGAATTAAAAGTTGATAAAAACGGAGAAGTAATCAATGATTTAACAAAGAAACAAAAAGAAATGTTAGAGAAATATAAAATGCTTCAATATGATTTACTCGTTGGAAATCAATATAGTAAAGATATTCTCTTTAAATAAAAGAAACAAAAAGAACTTGTATAACGATACAAGTTCTTTTTTCATAATATTTAACGGGGTAACCAGACAAGCTGGGTTTAGGGAGTATTACTTGTACATTTAGTATATATGAAAATATAATCGTTTTATTTGTGTATTTGTGAGAAATGTGTGAATTTTATGTTTTATAAAAAACGATTATGTTAACGTTCATTCTTATATTGCAGTTGTTATGTTTGTAAAAATTTTATCAGTTCTTTATTTAATTCATCCGCTTGATCGATTGGTGAACCATGACCACTATTTGTAAGAGCATGTAACTGAGAATTTTTAATTCGTTGTTGCGTAAGTTCAGCACTTTTGTAAGGAATTAGTTGGTCGTGAACGCCGTGGAAGATTTTTGTTGGGACGTTAATTTTATTTAAATCTTTCGTTACATCTTCATTTGCAGCTGCTTGTAAAATTTTGATAAGGGCATAAGAAGCGGACTGCATACCGAGATAAGAAAACCATTCAAGGGTTGCAGCTCCTAAGTTTCTATTGAAAAAGGATAAAGATACATCATTTAAAAATTTTGGTAAATTAGCATACATTTGATTAATGAGAGCATCTGCTTGTTCTTTCGGTACACCGTAAGGGGACTCTTGACTTTTAACGAAAGAGGGAGAGACAGCGTCAATTAATGCGAGCTTAGAAATGCGGCGCCCATTATAGCGAGACATATATCGAATAGAAAGAGCACCACCAACTGAGAAACCGACTAATGTAGCGTTCTCTACTTGGAGTGCTTCTAGAACAATTGCGATATCATCGGCTAATCGATCATACGTGTAACCAGTCCATGGCTTATCAGATTGTCCATTCCCTCGTATATCCATGGCGATACAGCGAAAGCCATGCTCTGGTAAAACATTGAGTTGATATTGATACATTTGATGATTTAAAGGCCATCCGTGAACGAAGAAAACAGTCTTACTACCTGGACCAGGATTAACGTCTTGCACAAAAATATGCACATCTTTCTCGACAGTAATAAACATAAATTTCCCCCTGTTCTATCAATAGGCTCCATTCTAAAAGCTTTGTTTTACTTTTTAGGCCGTCTATATAAAACATCCTCCATAATATACGTATTAATGATCATAGATTTTATGCTCTGTATATAGTCTAAATATATTGCGTTTTTGGTACGATTTTCCTCAAATGTTCGATTTATCTTTGTTTGTCTATGAAAATCATTTATTATAATAAATGGTATTCTTCGAGATATTATTTTGAAGGGGTGTTGAAGTGAAAGAAAGTTTTCTATCATATAAAGAAGAAGAAAAGAATGCAAAAATCCTTTTATGGGTGTTATATGTCATTGTTATTGTATATCAAATTTTCTATGCAATCGTATTAGAAGAGAAATCAATAATGGATAAGGGATACAACATAATATGGCAAGTTATTTGCGGAGTAGCAATACTGTGCGTGAATATATATTTAATGAAAAAAGAGAAGGCAAACCTTGTTAAATATGCATGGATATTTGCATACATAGCGATAGAAATCGCTAATATATTTGCATATGTTTTTTATAATAAAGCGGCGTTTGATGCGACAAATATAATAGAAATTATTCTCATTTTCTTTGTACCTATATTTTTAAATAAAAAATTCTATGTGTTTTTACTTTCCTCTATTGTAGGAAAATATTTAATTTATTTATTTGTATTAGAGGAAGTAAAAGCATTTATGTTCCTTATTATGTGTACACTTATGTTAATAGCTGCATATATCATTTTAAATCGATTTTTACAATATCTTTCAGCCGTAAAGGAAAGTATTGCGATTGCTAGCGAATCACAGAAATTAGCAGTAATCGGAAAAATGGCAGCGACGGTTGGACATGAAATTAAAAATCCACTCGCTTCATTAAAAGGATTTACGCAATTACAACGAGAGAAGCATGAAGAGGATCCTATTTATAAACGTATGATTTTTGAAATAGAAAATATGAATAATATGATAAGTGAGTTAATGGAAGTTGCTACATGCAAACCTTCTATTTATAAGAAACATGATGTAGGAAAAATTGTATTACAAGTAATAACAAGTCTTCGCGAAAAAATGAATGAATTAAACGTACAGTTTATTTCTAATGTGGAAGAAAAAACAATAGAAGTTGAATGTGATGAACGAAAAATAAGAGGAGTCTTTTTATATACGATAAAAAATGCTTTAGAGGCAATGGAACAAGGTGGCATATTACATTTGCAATTAGAGAATAAAGGGAAAGAATATGTAATAATCAGCGTAATCGATAATGGTTATGGTATTAAGCAAGAAAACTTAACCCGTGTTACAGAGGCCTTTTATACAACGAAACAAGATAAAATTGGTCTGGGACTTACGGTAGCGAATCGAATTGTCGCCGAGCACCTTGGTGAGCTGCATATTTCAAGTGAAAGAGATACTGGAACGAGAATAGACATCATTCTCCCAAGGGAGTGTGGAAATACTGAAATCCAAGTGGAAGAAAAGCTAGGAGTTACCATATGAATAAAGGCTATATATTTAAAAATGAAGAAATAAAGGCGTTGAAAGTATTTTTAAGTTTATTTTTTATTATATTTTTTGTGTATGATCTTGCCTATGAATTTATCGTACCTTTAATCGCGGGAGAGCAAGAAGGCGTAGGAAAGTTTGAAGATGGTTTAGGTTTATGGCTTTACTTTTTGACGGTAGTATTGTTTTGCATTGGAATATACTTTATGAAATGGAAGAATGTTTTTGTGGTAAAGTATATTATTCTAATTGGCTATAATGTATTAGATTGTATCCATAACATTATGATTTATTATGGTAGCGATGCGGAATTTGACGGTGGAAATATAGTAGAAGTATTTTTTATTTTGTTCGCACCAATCTTTGTGAACAAAAGATATTTCTGGTTAGTTCCAGCGATACTTGTCGGGAAGTACGCTCTTACAGGAATCATTATTCAATCTTCTCTCGTTTTAATCCCAATGGCATTATATAGTGTATTTACTATCATATGTTGGATTATATTTTTGAGGGTTCAGTCTTACGTTCGTACGCTTGAGATGATGGACAAAGAAATAAAACAGACAGAAAAACTAGCAGCTGTTGGAAAAATGGCGACGGTTATTGGTTATAAGATTAGAAGACCTTTAGCAAACTTAAAAAAACTTGTGAATAAACAAGCAGACAAGCATCCAGAGGATAAAATTTATAGTGATATTATGAAACAAGAAGTAGATCGGATTCATATAATTGCTACAGAACTTAGTGGATTTGAGAAATCTAAATCACTAGAATCAGAAACTCATAACATACAAGAAATTATCTCTTATGTTATTCGAGTTATGGAAAAGCCTGCTTTAAAACAAGGAGTCTACATACAAGGTATTTACAGTAAAGACTTACCATCAATTACATGTGATGAAAAACGATTAAAACAGGTCTTTTTTAATTTAATTAAAAATGCAATTGAAGCAATGTCAGTTGGCGGAACAATTACGATTAAAGTTACTGTAAAAGATGGAATCATCATTCAAGTGAAAGATGAGGGATGCGGCATTCCGAAAGATAAAATTCCAAAGTTAAATGAAGCCTTTTATACAACGAAAGAAACAGGAACTGGTCTAGGTTTAGTAGTTACAGAAAAAATTATTAAAGACCACAACGGTAAAATGAATTTTGAAAGTGAAGTTGGGGTTGGAACGACGGTTGAGGTTATGTTACCACTGCATTAAATAGAAAAAACATCACTTCCAAATAAGTGATGTTTTTCTATTTTATCTTGCTATTTGTGGATAGTAAAAATCTCATTTTATCGATAAAGAATGTATGATGTATTTCTAAGATCAAAATGTTTTTTTTAGTTTTTATTATGGATTTTTCAGTGAAAAATTTAGACTATAAAAATTAATTGTTTTTTTCTAAAAAAACTATTTTCTTTTTTGGGTTTTAATGGTATATTCAAAACACGATAAATAAATACAAATTATGGGCACACTATTCGAAAGGATAGGTCGCAAAGCTAAGAGTCTAAGGTAATGAAAATTACTATGATAGTCTGGTTGCAGTTTGGATTTTCACACATAGTTGTATGTATGAAAATCGAAGAGGCAACCAGATTTTTTATTGTCTCAAAAAGAAAAAATAAATGGGCACACTATTCGAAAGGATAGGTCGCAAAGCTAAGAGTCTAAGGTAATGAAAATTACTATGATAGTCTGGTTGCAGTTTGGATTTTCACACATGTTGTGATGTATGAAAATCGAAAAGGCAACCAGGCTTTTTATTTTCTAGGAATACACATTATGATTGTAAATTTAGCTGGATAATAAATTTAATGTTCGAAATATTCGGTTCATAAGAAGCGAGGGAGGGAAGTACATTGCAAAATCAAATAGGTAAATTTGGGCGTATACTTCTCGCTGGAGGAATATTATTTACGCAAGTTGGTGTGCTAGATTACTCTGCAACGAAAGTTTATGCGGTTACAAACGACGAGCAAGGACGTTTTATCGTTCATATGGATAAACAAGAAATAAAAGTTGATGAAAATGTAGTATTAAAGATTACAAATACAAATAAACAAGATGCTAATATCGAGCTGAAATTATCTAATGAACAGCTGTTCAATGAAGCAGAAACGAAAAAAATGAACGAAAACAATAAAGCGATTCAAAACATTTCAGTAACAGAAGATCACATTGTAAAAATTGAAAAGAATGAACAAAGTAATTTTATCGGTGACGTATATGTAGTCATTCAAATGAAAAAAGCTGGAGAGTACAAATTTGAACCGATAGTGAAGTTTGAAGGGGATGAAAAGAAAATTGAATCTCCTTCTCTACATGTTGTAGAGAAAAAAGAGGCTTTAAATGTAGCCATTTCTGATGAAAATCCAAAGGCTTCAGAGGAAGTTATGAGAAAAGAAATAAGTGAAAAAGTGAAAGTATCGGAAGAAAATAAAAAACAAGAAATAAATTCTACTAATGCTGAAGTTCCAAAAGAAACGAAGACTTTAGCGAAAGAAAAGGTTAATGAAGAACTCGTACCAAAGGAAAATGAATTAAAAGAGAGCAATAGGATAAACGAAAATAATCAGGAATTACCTGCTATTCAAGCTGAGAAGGTATTAAAGAGCCAATCTCTACTAGCTGCTAGTCCTGTTACAAGTATTCTTAAATATCCAAATGTAAAGGTAATAAATAATAGAACAGGTGAAGGGCCTTCTATCTCGGGTAAATATGCTTTTAGATTTGTTTGGAGCCCACAAGTAACATATGAGGTAAAGGGTAGTAGCAATGACAGAACTGGTCAAAGTCAATATACATTTAGAAATTCAAATAGAGAACAGTACGTATTAGTAAAAAAAGCTGGTGAATATCAAGGGAAATGGATTGATGTCCGTATTAATATTCACTCTATGACAGCTTCATCTGTAGATGTTAAAACACCAATAACTAAAGGTGATGCAAAAAACTTTTTACAATTATATGGGAACGGAAGGTCAGGACAAACTTATAATGCTTCCTTTGAATTTTATGAACACGGAACAAGTAAAAAAGTACCATTAACGGCAATGTGGAATTTCAAAAGGATAAATAGTTATAAAAATGTAACGTTACGTAATGATGGTAGTCATTTAACGAATTTATACGTGTATGATACGAGTTCAATTAGGTATCAAGACAAAGGGAATAATAAAATCGAGTTTTCTGGAACAGCAGGTCCAGTAGCTACTCCAGAAGCAGATATGACAATTACATTTGATAATTTAACAGAATTACCGCTAGAAGTTAGATTAAATGCTTCAGGTGTTAATGTATCATACGACCAATTAGCGATTGCACAAATTGAAATTCCAGCTCCAAGTGTAATAGGAGATATTGTGGAAGATAATTCCCGTCAACTTTCTTATAAGGTATATCAAAATATGCCTGCTCAATCGAAAGAGATTCACTATGCGAAATCTTTTGTATTAGAAAGTGAAGTGAATAAGGATTTTACTGTGAATGATGTTTCCATTCAAGATGTGGAGAGTGGAGATGATGTAAGTAGCTTCTTTGATATTAGCAGGACAAACAATAAAGTCACTGCGGTTGCGAAAGTAAATGCGCTAAAAACAGAAGAATTCAACGGGAAAATTTATGAAATGACAATTACAGGTTCTCCTGTAAAAGGTGCTAATGTAATGAAATATTACAAAGATGGTTATCTTGAAATACCGGTGTCAGCTAAAAATTATTTAGATGGCGATAAGAATGGACAAGATAGTAATCGAGATGGAATCGCAAAAATAAGGTATAAAGGTATTCCAACTGGGAAACCAGTCCCACAAAAAGTAGTGCAAGGAACAGATTTAACAAAAATGGATATTTCTAAATTTGTGACAGATTTATCTGTAGATACGAATTTGGATGTAGATAAACCAATATCAGTAGTGAAGTTAATCAATATTCCAGATACCAAAACAATAGGGAATCATACTGTAACGGTTGTAATTGAAACGAAGCAAGGTGTACAAGCGGAGATTCAAGTGCCGGTTACTGTCGTTGATGGGACTTTAAAGTTAGTAGACGTACCAAAAGAAATTACATTTGGAGATTTAACAATTCCATCGAAAACAACGACATACGCACCGAAGACGATTTCAAATCCTTTAAAGGTAACCGATGATCGTGTTAAAAAGCAAAAATGGAGTGTATATGTAAAGGAAATCACACCATTAACTTCAGCGCAAAATGACACATTGACAGGAGCATTGATTTACAAACGAAATGGAAAGGATACACCTTTAAGTACCTCTAGTATAGAAGCATTCTCGTATATTTCTAAAAACGACGAGGAGGTTTCACTAAATTGGAAGGAAAACGAAGGAATTCATTTACAAGTAAAACCAGGGCCGAATGTCAAAGCAAATACTAAATATGCTGGACAGCTAGAATGGACATTAACCGATGCTCCTCTCTAAAAATATATGAAATATATAAATTTTAGAAAGGAGAGAGTAATGAAAAAAATAGTTGGTATTATCGTTTCCACAGTTATATGTGTGCCGTTTCTTATGGCAAATGTAGTAACGGCTACAAGTACGAATTCAAAAGCGGGTATTACATTTTCGAATAGCTATACACCAAATACATCAACTGATCCGACAAAGATAAATACAAAAAAAGAGACAGTTGATAAAAATAAAAATGGAGATAAATATTTACCGAAAACAGGAGGCCAGACACGGGACTTCAAACAATATATAGGATTGTTTTCGATTGTTTTATCTCTATATGTATTCAAAAGAATTAGGGGAAAGCAAGTGTATTCAAAATAAAAAATAGATGAAAACAGAGAAAAGGGGAAGGTACATATGAAACTAGCAAAATTAGCATTAATCGGTGCAGTATCATTAACATCAGTTGCAGCAGTAGGAACTTCAGCATTTGCGGAAGAGAAAGCAAATATGAAATCAAAAACCGATGTAACGTTTATTGAAGATACAAGCACAACAGATCCAAACAATCCAGAAAATCCAAATGAAAAAGTTACACCAGAGAACCCTGGTGACCATGAAAAAGGAACAAAAGGTCCATTAAGTATTAACTACGTTTCTAACTTACACTTCGGCGAGCAAGTTATCTCTGGTAATGATCAAACATACTTTGCAAAATTGGATAAAGTGAAACAAGGGAGCAAAACAGTTGAAGTACCTAACTTCGTATCTGTAACAGATAACCGTGGTACAAATGCAGGATGGAAATTGAAAGTAAAGCAAAATGCACAATTTAAAAGTGGTAATAGTGAGTTAACAAATGCAGCTTTAAGCTTAAGTAACCCAGCTGTAAATTCTGTAACTGATGCACAATATGCACCTACAACATTTAAAAATAAAGTAACGCTAGCTCCAGGTGGAGATGCGGTGGAAATTACTACTGCCGCAAAGAATAAAGGTATGGGTGATTGGACGACTGCATTTGGTAAAGGAACAGAACAAGGTAAACAGAGTGTGAGCTTATTCGTACCAGGTACGACAGCGAAAGAAAAAGGTGCGAAATATTCAGCTGAGTTAACTTGGACTTTAGAAGATACACCAAACTAAGCTTATACAAGATTGAAAATTAAGAATGACTGAATTTTAAAAATGATCATAAAGGGGTATAAAACTATGAAACTAGCAAAAATAGCATTAATTGGAGCGGTAACATTATCATCAGTATCAGTAGGAACGTCTGCATTTGCAGCTGAGAAAGATGGCGGGAAATTAGACTCAAAAGCATTCATTAAATTCGAGAAAAATACAGATAAAATTGATGTTGTTAATCCAGAGAATCCAGATGAAACTGTAGATCCAGATAAAAAAGGTACAGATGGTCCACTAAGTATTGATTATGTATCTAACTTCAACTTTAAAACACAAAAAGCATCAGGGAATAACGAAATCTACTTTGCAGAATTAGATAAAGTAAAGAAAAAAGTAGACGGTTCTGTAATTGACGTGCCGAACTACGTTCAAGTAACAGATAATCGTGGTACAAATGCTGGATGGCATTTAACAGTAAAACAAAATGGTCAATTCAAAACTGCAGATGATAAAGCGTTGGATGGTGCGGCATTAACATTAAAAAATTCAGCTTTGAAATCAAATGCAGGTAGCGACGCACCAACAGCAGAACAATCTATCACATTAAATCCAAGTGGTGCAGCATCTGATTTAATCGATGCAAAAGAAAACCAAGGTATGGGTACATGGGTAAATACGTTTGGTAAAGATGCAACAGAAGCGAAACAAAGCGTAGAGTTATCTGTACCAGGTAAAACGAAAAAAGAACAAACACAATACACAACTTCACTAACTTGGGAACTAACAGACGCTCCTATGTAAGTAAGAGGAATTTTAAGATAAAAGAGGAAAATGAGAAGAGATAAGGGAATGGCTTTAACCTTGTCTCTTTCTTGTCTATAAAATGGATATGAAGGGGATTACATAAGAGATGGTAAAAAAACTATTTACTAGCTTACTATTAATTACATTCTTCATGGTAAACGCTTTTTCAGTATATGCAGCTGAAATGAAATTCGCTGTGACAGCAGTTATACCAGAAAATCAAATTGATAAAAATCAAACGTATTTTGATTTGAAAATGCAACCTGGACAAAAGCAAACAATTCAAGTCCAAATGAAAAATGATACGAATAAAGAAGTTGTGGTAGAATCGTTTGCTAATACAGCAATTACGAATAGCAATGGTATTACAGATTATAGTACAGTAGAACCAAAAACGGATTCTACTTTGAAATATCCGTTTTCTAAAATTGCTAAAATGCCAAAAGAAACGAAAGTCCCAGCTAACAGCATAGTGACAGTTGATATAAACCTAGAAATGCCAAGTGAGTCGTTTGATGGTGTTATTTTAGGTGGTTTATACTTTAAAGAAAAAGAAGATGAGAATGCAAAGAAAAAAGATGAAGGTGTGCAAATTGAAAATAAATATGCATACGCAATTGGTGTTGTTTTAAAAGAGACGGATGCTGAAGTAAAACCAGACATGAAATTAAACGAAGTAAAGCCAACACAAATTAACGGGCGTAACGTTGTTACTGCAAATTTACAAAACGTAAAGCCAGCAATGTTAAAAAATTTAAGTGTTGATGCAAAAGTATATAAAGAAAAAGGTAGAGACGTTTTATTTGAAGCGAAAAAAGAAAATTTAAGAATGGCGCCAAACTCAAACTTTGATTATGCTATTAGCTGGGAAAACAAAGCATTTGATCCAGGAACGTACCGAGTAGAAGTGAAAGCCACTGATGGCGATCAAAAATGGGAATGGACGAAGAAATTTACAATTGAAGGAAAGACAGCTGATAAGTTAAATGATACAGCGGTAGAAGCGAAAAAAGACTACACATTATATTACATTATCGGCGGAGTACTACTGTTAATTATATTATTAGTTCTTGTATTCTTCTTAGGTAGACGTTCTAAAAAAGAGGACGATAACGAAAAATAATATATTGATAGTGTAAAAAGAAATTAATGGATGTTTTACTACGAAAAATATATAATGGCTTTGTCTGTTATTTGTTGTAGTTCATTTATATTTCTATTTGTTGACCCGAATCTCGGGTCTTTTTTTATGAAATGAATTGCTATATGTTAGTAATTAGAAAAATAGAATATACAGCACTTGCAGTAATTCCAGGGGTAATATAAAGGGATATAGCATCTCCTCTTGCAACTGGGTTTCCAGTTGTAATGCTAGTCCAAGTTACAGTAGCGGGACCTACTGCCGGAGTAGGATTAAATACTTGAATTTGTTCTGATCCGCTATCCGTTGGTTTAATGGAAAATACCATAGTTCCGGTAATTTTGTCAGTAGTAGTTAAGGTAATAGTAGATAGGATGTAGCTAGAAGAAGGGGTTGTAAGGTTTGTTGGGACATTTCTGCAAATATTAATCGTATAAATAGCAGCAGGTAAATTATTTATATTTATAGACGCAGAAAAGCCGACAACACTACCGGCTCCAGCAGTGACATATGGAATAACATTGGAGTCAATTCCAGGAGAACCCGCTATACGTTGAAAACCAGCATTTGTTCCTTGAAAAACAATACTTTTTGCTGAAGCACTATCGGCAGATCCCGTAGGTCCAGTAATGCCAGTAGGCCCGGTGTTCCCCGTAGGGCCAGTGATGCCAGTAGGTCCGGTATTCCCCGTAGGGCCAGTGATGCCAGTAGGTCCGGT
>NZ_FOST01000002.1:104279-426845 GCF_900114335.1 Bacillus sp. 5mfcol3.1
GTAGGCCCAGTAATGCCAGTAGGTCCGGTGTTCCCCGTAGGGCCAGTGATGCCGGAAGGTCCGGTACTACCGGTAGGTCCACTTTCTACTAATACGATATAATCTGGAGATATATTAGGAAACCCTTGAGGTGCATCTTTTTTTACAACATAGCCGCTGCCCGTATAAGTGACAACTTGTCCTTTTTTATAGTTGGGAGCCGCTGCTAGACTGAAGGTGGTAGTACTTTGGAAACCCGCTCCGGAAGGTCCAGCATTACCAGTAGGTCCGGTGTTCCCAGTGGGTCCGGTGTTCCCAGTGGGTCCGGTGTTCCCCGTGGATCCGGTGTTCCCCGTGGGTCCGGTGTTCCCCGTGGGCCCAGTGTTTCCGTTAGAACCGCTGTTGCGCCTGCCGTCGCAACTAAAATAATTACGTGGGTACATATATGTTCTCCTTTCTATATTTTCAAAATCTAGTTTTTAAAATAGAACTACTATATATATATTATGAATTCTATAATTTTGTGTGGCAGATCGTATTTTGTGTCTAGATTTCAAAAGATAGCGGGAGGAGAATTAAGTAGTGTTAGAGCCACCATTTCTCCTGCGGAAGCAAAATAACATCCACATCAAAATTCTCTTTAAACCAATCATACATCAATGTCTCTTTTACTAAATATTCAGAGGCAGAGTGTGACACGCCAATTAGAGACATATTCGTTTCTTTTACATAATCCATAATGAGCGAGTATTTATGTCGGCCGTAATCATTGTCGATATGGCAATGGATTTCTCCTGTAATATATGCTTCAGCACCTTTTTCTTCTGCTTCCTTCATTAAAGATACAACATCGCCACATCCAGCGATAATTGCGATTTTTTTGATGGAATCATGTCGTTTACCTTCGAAGTCTGTGTAAGGAATCTGGAAGAGTTGTTTTAGATGTTTTTGGAGTGCTTCTGTTGATGTTTCATCTATTTCACAAATAAGGCCAACTGGTTCTTGTTCTGGACCTCCATATGCAAAGTCGTCCACTACAGTAGCGTTTAATGCTTTTGCAATTGAAATACTCGTTCCATGTGTTTGATGAAAATCCATTGGTACGTGACATGTATATATAGAAAGTTGTTTTTCTTTTATTCCTTGCAAATATTTTTCAGGAATTGGTATGAAACCGCGGCCTGATCTTCCAAGCGGATCACCACACTCCATTACAAGGGGATGGTGCATAAAGAGTAAATCACCAGGTGTGGATTGTGAAATGAATGTTTCAAGAACGTCATCTGTAGGGAATACAGCTAAAAATACTTTGTTTACATTTTCAGATCCGTGCATCATAAGGCCGTTAAATAAATCTACAAAATTTGCTTCAAAAAATTGTTGCCAAGGAAATTTGATAGGATCATATACGGCTGGGATAAATCGACTAAAGGCACTATCTTTCCCGTATTTTTCAATTTGAAATAAGTAATCGAGTGATTGCTCTATTTTTTTTAAGGCTGGCATGTTTAATAATCCTCCTTAAGATGATTCTTGCTTTATGAGTTGTTTGTATTCTTCGTAGCAAAATAAGAAGCGGGTAGGAAACAAATAAAACCTAGAATCCAGCCAATAGAAGGAGAATAGGGAAGTACATGCTGTAATAGCATTCCGCTAGAAATGAAGAAACTACTAAATAGACCTAATAACATAGGATATCGTTGTAGTTTGAACACAGATAGTAAACATCCTTTCTCCTGCATGAACTACTCATAAAAGCTCGATTGCTGAAACTTTATCACATACATTGTATATTAGTCTTAATTTTCTGTATATAACTTTTAAGAAAAATGGTGATACAATATATGAATGATAAGAGAAGAGAGGATGAAGATTAACATATGTACGTTACTGTAACAGAAGCAGCATATAAAAAGATTATGGATACGATTCCAAGCGAAGCGAAATATATAAAGTTATTTTATGATAATGAGGGTTGCGGTTGTGTCATGAGCGGAATCATCGATTTAGTAGCTGTAGCAGAAAAAGATGAGCGCGATGTGGATATTGAATCAAGCACAATGAATTTTATCGCTGATCGTACAAAGCTTGTATTTATGGACGATAAGTTAACGGTTGATTGGCATGAAGGTGGAGGAACTTTTCAGTTGAAGAGCCCAAGCCAGTTTTATAATCCAAATATGAAATTACACGTTCGAGTATAGTAAAGGAAATGTGAGTCCAAAATGTATTTTGGACTCACATTTTTTTATTTTATAAGTCGCTATTATTGTCGATATATTGAAAAAATCGCCGATATAAATGGAGTTGCGCTGATATATTTGGGGAATCGCCGGTATAAATGGAGTTGCGCCGATATATTCAGAAAATCGCCGATATAATTTCATTTACCAAAACGTCCCAATAGTAAAAAGATTTTTTCACATAATGAAATGTACATGTGATTGAATTTTCTGTATAATCTTCTTTGCGGAGGGGATACGCATGAGAAGATGGGGAATTGAGTTATTAATTTTAAGTGTTGTTATTATTTGGGGGATTAACTATACGATTGCAAAGTATGGATTTTTAGAATTTACAGCAATTGAATTTACTGCACTTCGTATGATGGCGGCGGCACCGCTCCTGTTACTTCTTACCTTTTTTATTGAAAAGTCGGTTTATATGGAGCGAAAGGATATACCTAGACTAATCATCGTTAGCGTTGTAGGTATTGTACTGTATCAAACGTTATTTATGGAAACTGTCAAATATACATCCGCTACAAATGCCTCTTTACTCATTTCTATTTCACCTATTTTTACAACTGTATTTGCGATTTTTCTGAAACAAGAAAATTTTTCTTCTCGAAAGTTAATCGGTTCTATGATTGCTTTTGTTGGTGCAGCATTAGTTTTAGTAGCAGGACATTCACTTACTAGTTCTTTTTATGGCAATGGAATTGGACTTATTACATCCATATGCTGGGGGCTTTATCCTGTTTTAGCAGGACCATTAATTAAAAAATATTCAGCATTACGTGTTACAGCATGGTCTGCATTAGTGGGTGCGATTCCGCTATTATTGTTAAGTGGTCCGCATGTGTTTGTCATGCCATTTCACATTACTCACGGAATGACACAATTTGCTTTACTATATTCTATTTTCTTTGTCACAGTATTTGGTCTAGTAATGTGGTATGTTGGTGTTCAAAAAATTGGGGCGTCACATACGATGGTATATATGTATATAACGCCGCTTGTAGCTGTTTTATTTGCAGCTGTCTGGGCAAATGAATATGTATCGTTTCAACAGATCATCGGTGGAATTATCATTTTTGTCGGTCTATGGTTTGTGAAATCGGAGAAAGTAAAAGTTCATTCTATTGCAGGGGAACCTATATCAAAATAGGAAAACAGATCACCTATGATCTGCTTTCCTATTTTTTTATTTTTGGTAAGAAGATGAGAAATAAGATAGCAGTAATAAGTGGGATTAAGTTTAAAAATGGAATACGGAAGAGTGTAATAAGAATAATACCTGGAAGAAGAACACCGAGGACAGCGTAAAAAATGCTATGGTTTTTCGTGTACCAATACAATGAAAGTCCGATAAGTGCAGGGATAATGAGGTGAATGAGAGCCATTAAAAAATAAATCATTAGACGCCCCCTTTATTTGTGTACTTATTACATCATATCCGTATGTTCATAGATTGATATCATTTTTTTCATAAATGGACGAAAAAAGTTTGAAAAACCGTCACAAAATATGAGAATATAATGTTTGAAATCTTGTATAATATTATTTTCTAAAAACATTTAAACAACATAAACATACTGTTTATGTTGTTTTTAATTTGAGTGAAATGGATGTAAGGAATATGAATTTGAAAGAAATTTTTTGTTGGATAGATAAGAACGAATGAAGAGAGGTACAGCATGATTAGTATGTCACTAAGATCATTTAAAATCCAATCGTATTATATACTAGGTATTTTGTTACTAGGTTGGATGTTAACACCGTTTTCAGCACACTTTTTAGGCGCTGGAATTGGGCTTATTGTAAGTATGTATTGCGTTTGGCTTTTAGGGAGAAGAATTGAGAAGCTTGGAGATAGTATTGTAAAGAAGACGAAAGCACCGACACTCGGTATGTTTAACCGTTTTGCAGCTGCCATTTTGGGTGCTATTATTATGTACGAAATTGAGCACCACATGGTTATGTGGGCATTTGCAGTAGGGATTATGGGTGGTTATTTCTTAATCGTTGTGAATTTAGGATACTATAGCATGAAAGATGAGAAAGAACTAACAAAGAGCTAAAAGAGATAAAAAGATAAAAGACTTCTTTTTAGATGGAATAGATGATCCAGCCACGAATAGAAGCGGTCAGGGCCTTTTTTAACCCCATACGATGTGAAACCCGAGAGATGTAGCGAGTAGGGATATAATGTATATATTCGAAGCTGTAATTTTATAATCTAGGTCACAGATGAAGAGATTAGCATTTCACTTTATATAAGATATAGAAAGAAGCTTACGTTTTCACGTAAGCTTCTTTTTTATGTAAGTGTGTGTAACCGTTAAGCCGCATTGGGTTTTGTCGGTGAGTACGCGAAACTTTACGGTTACACGACACTTATTCATATGAGTAAAGGGTTATTCCAACAGAAAGTTTTAATTTAAGCGATTGGACCGCCTAAGTTAATAATATCTTCAGAAACGCTTTCGAACTTTTTGAAGTTCTCTTTGAATTCATTTGCAAGCTCGATTGCTTTTGCTTTGTAAGCAGCTTTATCAGCCCAAGTTTGTTCAGGCATTAACACTTCGTCAGGTACACCTGGTACGTGAAGTGGAACTTCAAGACCGAAGATGTCATGTTTAGCTGTTTCAGTTTTTGCAAGTTCGCCGCTTAATGCTGCTTGAATCATTGCACGAGTATAACCTAAGTTCATACGTTTACCAACTCCGTACTCGCCGCCAGTCCAGCCAGTGTTTACTAGGAATACTTTCGCATCGTGTTTCTCGATTTTTTCACCAAGCATTTCAGCGTAGCGAGATGCATCAAGTGGTAAGAATGGTGAACCGAAGCAAGTTGAGAATGTAGCTTGCGGAGATGTAACGCCGCGCTCTGTTCCTGCTAGTTTACTAGTGTAACCACTTAAGAAATGATACATAGCTTGCTCTTTTGATAACTTACTGATTGGAGGCAATACGCCAGATGCATCAGCAGTTAAGAAAATAATTGTATTTGGGTGTCCAGCAACACTTGGCAGTACGATATTGTCGATCGCATGCATAGGGTATGCAGCACGAGTATTTTCTGTTAAAGTAGTATCGTTGTAGTCGGCGATACGCGTTTGGTCATTAATGATAACGTTTTCTAAAACAGATCCAAATTTGATTGCATCGAAAATTTGTGGTTCTTTCTCGTGAGAAAGGTTTACACATTTTGCATAGCAACCGCCTTCAATATTGAATACACCGTTATCAGACCAACCGTGCTCATCATCACCGATTAATTTACGGTTTGGATCAGCAGATAATGTTGTTTTACCTGTTCCAGATAAACCGAAGAATAGTGCTACGTCGCCTTCTTCACCTACGTTTGCAGAGCAATGCATAGAAAGGATATCTTGTTCAGGTAATAAGAAGTTCATAATAGAGAAGATTGATTTTTTCATTTCTCCAGCGTATTCTGTACCACCAATTAGTACGATACGTTTTTCGAATGAAACCATAATGAATGCTTCAGAGTTTGTACCGTCAACAGCTGGATCAGCTTTGAAATTCGGTGCAGAAACAATTGTGAACTCTGATTCATGAGTTGTTAATTCTTCTTCAGTTGGACGAATGAATAATTGATGTACAAATAAATTGTGCCATGCATATTCGTTAATAACTTGAATTGGTAGGCGGTAATTGCGGTCAGCGCCTGCAAATCCTTTGAAGACGAATAACTCTTCTTTTTCTTTTAAGTATTCTAAAACTTTAGTATATAATTTATTAAAATGTTCTTCAGAAATCGGTTGGTTCACAGCTCCCCAAGCAATTTTGTCAGCAACCGATGCTTCTTTCACAATAAATTTATCTTTAGGAGAACGTCCTGTATATTTTCCAGTTGAAGCAGAAACGGCACCAGTCGAAGTTAATTTCCCTTCATTTCGCATTAATACTTTTTCCACTAATTGCGGAACACTTAGTTGAATCTGTGCATTGCTTCCGTTCAATAATTCGTGTAAACCAATTTGGACATTCACAGTACTCATATTTATATACCATCCTTTTCATTTAATGAAATATTTCTCGTAATCCCCAACAAGAGTATAACACAATTATATAAATAATGTATACTATTTATTTCTTTTTGTTTGTGTGAATGCATTATTTCCCTATTAATATTTCATTTCAGGCGTATTGAGAAAAACTTTCAGGAAAATGTGAATATTAATTGACAAATGAATATCATTTCTTTAGTATAGGTTGGGACGGATACTCTCTTATCCCGAGCTGGCGGAGGGACAGGCCCGATGAAGCCCAGCAACCTCACTTGTATTGATAAATGCAGGTGAATAGGTGCTAAAACCTGTGCGAGGCTACAGGTCTCGAACGATAAGAGCGAAGGGCAAAAAGCAGTATGCAAGTAGCAAATTAAACCTTTCCTCTATGTAAAGTAGGAAAGGTTTTTCTGTATGCTTGTGTGGGAGAATAAATGTATGTCGCAGTTTGTGGCAAATTAAGGATGAGTTCCGTACAATATATACAATTACTGTAGGGAGGTTTACCACATGACAAAAAAACGTCATCTGTTCACATCTGAGTCTGTAACTGAAGGACATCCAGATAAAATTTGTGACCAAATTTCTGATTCAATTTTAGATGCGATCTTATCAAAAGACGCAAATGCACGTGTAGCTTGTGAAACAACTGTAACAACTGGTTTAGTATTGGTAGCGGGGGAAATTACGACTTCTACTTACGTAGATATTCCAAAAATCGTTCGTGAAACAATTCAAGGCATTGGTTACACACGCGCAAAATACGGATTCGATGCAGAAACTTGTGCTGTTTTAACATCTATCGATGAGCAGTCTGCTGACATCGCTATGGGTGTTGACCAAGCGCTAGAAGCACGCGAAGGTCAAATGACTGACGCTGAGATTGAGGCAATTGGTGCAGGAGACCAAGGTTTAATGTTTGGTTTCGCATGTAATGAAACACAAGAGTTAATGCCACTTCCAATCTCGCTTGCTCACAAATTAGCTCGCCGTTTAACTGAAGTACGTAAAGATGATACATTATCATACTTACGTCCAGATGGAAAAACGCAAGTTACAGTTGAGTATGATGAAAATGGTAAACCAGTACGTGTTGATACTATCGTAATTTCTACACAACATCACCCAGATGTTACATGGGAAGAAATCGATCGCGACTTAAAAGAGCACGTAATTAAAGCTGTAGTACCAGCAGAATTAATGGATGGAGAAACGAAATTCTTCATTAATCCAACTGGCCGCTTCGTAATTGGTGGACCACAAGGTGATGCTGGTTTAACAGGACGTAAAATCATCGTTGATACTTACGGTGGATACGCTCGCCATGGCGGCGGTGCATTCTCTGGTAAAGATGCAACAAAAGTTGACCGTTCTGCAGCATATGCAGCTCGTTATGTTGCGAAAAACATCGTAGCAGCTGGTCTTGCTGACAAAGCAGAAGTACAACTTGCATACGCAATCGGTGTAGCACAACCAGTATCAATTTCAGTTGATACATTCGGCACAGGTAAAGTATCTGAAGACGTACTAGTAGAACTAGTTCGTAACAACTTCGATCTTCGCCCAGCTGGTATTATTAAAATGCTAGACTTACGTCGCCCAATTTACAAACAAACAGCAGCTTACGGCCACTTCGGACGTACTGATGTAGATCTTTCATGGGAACGTACAGACAAAGCTGCAGCTTTAAAAGAGCAAGCTGGTCTATAATATATGAAAAAAAGCTTTGCGCGGTGAGCGCAAAGCTTTTTTTATTTCGTTTTACTTACAATTTGAATGCATGATTTGCAATATACTTCGCCTTCTAGCTCAATATACTTTTTCATATTAGTCATGCCACTTGCTGGAAATGGCATATGAATCCATGCCTTTTCATACGTTTGTATTTCCTTTTTACATGATTTACAAAGGATGGGTTTCTTCTGGAACATACGTGATCAACCTTTCATTTGACGTACTTTACCTGCGCAAAAGGCACTACTTAGTAAAAATAGTGTCGCGAATATAATGCTTACTAATGTAGCGTATGGAATTGCACCTTTTAAGGAAAAGCCGACAGTGATGGAAGCGATGAATAAGAGGATGAATGTTGTTGTTAATTTTTTATAAAGTTCCATACTATGTAGACCTCCAATTTATTTTTTAGTACAAGTTTTAAAATTGAATTCTATTATGTAGAAAATATAAAGAGTAACTAAAGATGTGTAGTCTAGGAGTATAAGAAAGTGCACTTTCCTTTTTGTGGGTTAGTATACTTATATTGTATCATGGCGCATGATTGGCTTCATACATAATTGTGTAAAGATATGTATGATAAAATGAAGAAAAGTCTTTAAGAAAGGAAAGATAAAAAATGAGTGTAACTGAACATAAAAAACAAGCTCCAAAAGAAGTGCGTTGCAAGATTGTTACGATTTCCGATACACGTACGGAAGAAACGGATAAGAGCGGACAACTATTACATGAATTGTTAAAAGAAGCGGGCCATACAGTAACCTCTTATGAAATTGTAAAAGATGATAAAGAAAGTATTCAGCAAGCAGTGTTAGCTGGTTATCATAAGGAAGATGTAGATGTTGTATTAACAAATGGCGGTACTGGTATTACGAAGCGTGATGTAACAATTGAAGCAGTGTCAGCTCTATTAGATAAAGAGATTGTCGGGTTTGGTGAGTTGTTCCGCATGATTAGTTATTTAGAAGATATCGGGAGCAGCGCAATGTTAAGTAGAGCGATTGGGGGTACAATTGGGCGCAAAGTAGTTTTCTCGATGCCAGGATCGAGCGGGGCGGTTCGCCTTGCGATGAATAAATTAATTTTACCGGAATTAGGCCATATTACATTTGAGCTACATCGCCAATGAGTAGGTGGGCTGGAATTGTATTAGCGGGCGGTATGTCGAGTAGATTTGGTGAGCCGAAAGCGTTAGCGAGCTGGCAAGGTAGTACTTTTATTGAGCATATTTTGAAAGAGATGACAAGTGCGCTCCAAGAAGTTGTAGTCATCAGTCATTCTGATATAAAAGAGCGAGTAGAGCAATTCGTACAAGTACCTGTTATAGAAGACATTCCGCGCTATAAAGGAAATGGACCGCTTGCCGGCATTGTATCAGGTATGGAATACATAGAAGCAGATTGGTATGCTATTATGCCTTGCGATGCGCCAAATGTTTCGCATGAATGGTTTACCATTTTACTGGAGCAAACGAGCAATGAATATGATGCGGTTGTACCTATTATTAATGGAAGAAAACAGCCGCTACTTGCAGCGTATCATAACCGCGTGAAAGAAAAGATTTATGCTTTACTTCAGGAAGAAAAAAGAAGTATGGGGCAGCTTTTATCACAATGTAATGTGAAGTATGTTTCTGGAGAAGATGTACAAGTGAATGCGGGTTGGTTTATAAATGTAAATACGAAAGAAGAATATGTGCAGGCTCAAAAAGACCTTTCAAATGAATGAAAGGTTTTTTTGATATACAGAATTGGGGAACAATTGCTGTATAAAGGTATGTGAGTAAGTTGATTTTAAGGGGAATTCTTAAAATCATTATACAGCAAAAACACTGTATAACCATATATTAATTTTTATGGGTTTTTATTACAAGTCTGTTTAGTTATGTTTATTTTTGCTATAATGAATATGGAAATAAATGATATTTCACCTTATGTATCATTCATTCAACTAAAATTTACAAGTGTGTAATAAACTCCCTTCGTTTTTTGAAGGGAGTTTTTCTGTTCAAGCAAGTAACTCTGATGCGGTATGCTGAAGGACTTCTTCATACTGGTTAAGTAAGCCGCGAAAGATCTCATCCCAGCTTTTTGATTTTGCAAAAGATGAAGCTGCTATTCCCATCTGCTCAAGTTTTTCTTCATTTTGCAATAAAGAATAAATGGATGATAGAAATGCATCCTCATTTTTAGGGGGACAAAGAATTCCCGTTTTTCCATCTGTAATAATATTTTTAACCCCGCCACTATTTGCACCAATGACAGGTGTGCCACATGCGAGTGATTCAAGTACGACATTTCCGAATGTTTCAGTAGCTGATGGAAATACCATTATGTTAGAACAAGCATATGCTTCAGCTAAATCTGCACTTTGTAAATAGCCAGTAAAAGTGACATTTGTTTGTGGAACAGCTTCACGCAAATTTGTTGCTAGAGGTCCGTCTCCTGCGATGAGCCAATGAATGTCGTTTCGAGTATGCGATGTTTTAACGATAAGGTTTTGCAACGTATCAATATCTTTTTCAGGAGCAATTCGTCCTACATAGGAAAGAACGTACTTCGCTGTAATATTATATTTTTTTCGGAATAGGTCTGTATTGTAAGCTGGATGAAAGAGTGTGCAATCTACACCACGTCCCCAAATGGAGAGGGCCTGAAAGCCTTTATTTTTTAATTGATGTAATGTTTCAGAGGAGGGAACAAAATTTTTTTGCATATGACTATGAAACCATTTTAAATAGTTCCAAAGCATATTGGAGAGAAATTCAATTTTGTAATAGCGTAAATACGCATCGAAATCAGTATGATAAGAACCGACAACTGGGATGTTTAACTTTTTGGCGTAATACAGTCCACAAAGTCCCATGTTGAAAGGTGTGGCAATGTGAATAATGTCAGGTTTAAAGGAATGAAGTTCCCGTTTAATACGCGGAGTAGGAAAAGAAAAGCGACATTCTGGATATAATATTGTTAACGGGATACTTCTCATCTTGTTCACATTAGCTACGAAATTATCTTCAGCTGTATGCTGAGGGGCGAAAACAGAATAGGCGATCTGTTCTTTCTGAAAGTAACTTGTTAATCGTTCTAACGTTTTCGCAACCCCGTTAACTTGTGGCGTAAAAGTATCGGTAAAAATGGCGACTCTCATCATATCACTCCTTTATGTGAAAAGTGGGATGAATTGATAAAAAGAGATGATGCCAGAGCAAGTGCCAAGGCACATGCCGACGAACACATCTGACGGATAGTGAAGTCCTAAATAAATACGTGAAATACCGACGCATAATGCTAACGGTAATAGGAAAGCAAGTAAGCTTGGATTATAGCAAATAAATGGAATGAAGACAGAGAAAACGGCTGTTGTATGACCAGACGGGAAAGAGTGGTCTTTTAATGGATGGACTGGATATTTCGCATCCTGAATTGTTAAATAAGGACGTTTTCGTGGATACCACCTTTTTAATATTTGTACAGGAATATGGCTAATTGCTAAAGAAATAGCAGTAGCGATTGCTGCTTGGTGTAAAGTCCCTTTTGCAAAAATTAAAAAGAAAAGTGTAAGTGCAATGGAGAAAGTAGCACCACCGATATGGGTAATATTGCTGAAAAAGATATTTAATGTTTTTTGATCAAAGTAGCGATTAATTCCTTTAAAAATGTAACATTCTATTTTATATAATCCACTGACCTTCATGAAAATTCTCCTCCCTCGTTTACATATATATGGAGATATTAGCTTTTATTTTAATAAGATTTTGTTGAGGGAGTAATAATGTTTTGTAAAGAAAAAGTTAGTTTTTATATAAAAAAGCTGCCAGTATTATGGCAGCAGTAAAATCATTTTTGTAGTGATTTATAATATTGACCTTTTTCAACATACTGCGTACGAATACGCTCCATATCTTTACGGTCTTCTTCTGTTAATTCACGAATGACTTTCGCGGGACGACCGAAAGCTAACGTGTTTGGTGGAATTTTCTTTCCTTGTGAAACGAGGCTTCCAGCGCCGATAAAAGCTCCTTCACCAATTTCAGCACCATCTAATATAATGGATCCCATTCCAATTAAAGCATCCTTTTTAATATGGCAGCTATGTAAAATAACTTGATGCCCAACTGTAACATCATCTTCTAAAATAAGAGGATATTGAGGGCTTTGGTGGAGTGTACATTGGTCTTGTACATTTACTCGGTCTCCAATTATTGTTGGTGACACATCACCACGGATGACTGTATTAAACCAAATACTTGATTCCTCGCCAACGGAAACGTCGCCTGTAATCGTAACATAGTCAGCGATAAAAGCACTACTCGCAATTTTCGGATTTTTTTCTTTGTAAGGATATATCATGTAAAGTCTTCCTTTCCTAGAGACTAGTTTTAGTGTATCAAATTATGAGAAAGAGTGAAATGGAGGAGGTCCGTATGTGGAATTATGAAGCAGAGGAAGCAAAAGCTGTCATTGTTATCGTGCACGGCGCAATGGAATATCACGGACGTTACGAAGCCGTTGCGGAAATGTGGAATCACATCGGCTACCACGTCGTGATGGGGGATCTTCCATCACATGGAACAACTTCAAGAAATAGAGGACATATTGATTCATTTGATGAATACATAGAGGAAGTTAAATTATGGGTGAAAGAAGCAAGAAAGTATAGGTTACCTATTTTTCTATTCGGTCATAGTATGGGTGGTCTTATCGTCATTCGTATGATGCAAGAAACGAAGAGAGAAGATGTAGAGGGTATTATTTTGAGTTCGCCTTGTTTAGGGGTAGTGACTGGACCCTCTGCTCCGCTTCAATTTGCTTCAAAAATATTAAATGTTGTGGCTCCAAAATTGCAATTTGCAACGAATCTTACGGTGGAAATGTCAACAAGGAATCATGAAGTGAGAGATGCAATGGAGAATGATTCATTGTTCTTGCGCAAAGTATCAGTACGTTGGTATAGTGAATTGATTAAGTCTATCGAAATTGCTCATAAAAAAATAGACGATTTTCCAGACGTTCCGCTCTTGCTAATGCAAGCATGTGAGGATAAACTTGTAGATAAAACACGTGTCCGCATGTGGTTTGATAATGTTAAAATAGGTGATAAGGCATATAAAGAATGGCCGAATTGTTATCACGAGTTATTAAATGAGTATGAGCGTGATGAAATTTTGAATTATATTCAGTCATTTACTGAAATACATGTCAATAATATAGTAAAAACAAACAAATAAATCATTATTTGTACATTTAATAGAGGAGATGAAGGAAGAAGTGAACGTACCGAGTAATCCCATAACGCTCATGGCGAAAGTATACCGTGATGTGTTTCCGGTTGTACACCATGAGCTAGCGATGTGGAAAGAGCGTGCCTACCATATTCCGAATGATGAGCTTCATAGTCAGGCAATCGCAAGTATTGAGCATAAAACGTTTCATTGTGAGGGTGGTGGCATTTTATCGCTGCTAGCAAATGAACACCGAGAGGAATGTATTCGTTTTATCGTAGCGTATCAAACAATCAGTGACTATTTAGATAATTTATGTGATCGCAGTACATCACTTGATCCAAATGATTTTGCCGCGCTACATGAATCAATGTTAATGGCACTATCACCTGAAGTGGAAGGTGGCGGTAATTATTATCGTTACCGTGATGATCAAGATGATGGTGGTTATTTAGATGAACTTGTTGAAACGTGCCAAGATGTTTTAAAGAAAACGAAGCACTATGACAAAATCGCTCCTGTTCTCCATGAACTTGCTTGTTATTATTGTGATTTACAAATTCATAAACACGTGAAGTTAGAAGAGAGAGAACCGCGCCTGAAAACATGGTTTGAAGCACATAAAGAAAACTTACCTGAGATGAGCTGGTTTGAATTTTCAGCATGTGCCGGTTCTACGCTTGGAATTTTCTGCCTTGTAGCATATGCATTTCATGATGAATTACATGATGAAGATATTGCGAAAATTAGACAAGGATACTTTCCTTACGTACAAGGACTTCATATCTTACTTGATTATTTCATCGATCAAGAAGAAGACCGCATAGGCGGAGATTTGAATTTCTGTAGTTATTATGAAAACGAGCAAGCTATATTAGATCGTATGAAACACTTTGTAGAAGAAGCAGAGAAGAGCATTGGTGATTTGCCTCATGCGAAGTTTCATCGTCTTATAAGCCGAGGATTACTTGGTATTTATTTATCAGATCAAAAAGTATCAGCACAAAAGAATATGCACAAAATGGCACGGCGCATTGTAAAGTACGGAGGCCTCACTTCAAGATTCTTCTATTGGAACGGGAAGATGTACCGAAAGAAAATGGCGCAGTGATGAAGAAAACCACTCATGTAGAGTGGTTTTCTTTTTATTATGATCGTATTTTTGAAAATACATATATGAGAAGTTCAATCGCAAAAATAACTAAAACAGATAGTCCGAATAAAGGCATGACAGCGCCTAATATAACCATCATGATAAAGAAAACGAGTACGCTTTTCTTATCTCTTTGCTTTGGAGGTGCTGCTAATTTTCCTTTTGGCTTTCTTGCTAACCACATTTTTACTCCGTAATAAATAAGAAGTAATAGAGATAATGTCGTTAGTAAGCATAATATTTTATTTGGCCATCCGAATAAATGTCCTTCGTGAAGTGGGATACCGTAAGTGAACCATTGTGCAAGTAATCCATAATCACGATAGTCCGTTTTTGAAATGAGTTCCCCGCTATATTGATCAAAGTAAGCTGTTATCTCTTCACTTGGTGCAACATGCATCCCTGTAATACCAGAACCGCTCGATTTCGAAACAGTGAATACACCTTTCGGATCAGCTGGTAGTGAAATAACATATGGCTTCTTTATTTCAATTCCTTTTTGTAATTCATCGACAGAAATTGCTTTCGGTTCATTTGAATTCGATTCAGGAGGAGCTTCTTTTCTTGTTGCCCACGGCAATTCTTTTACCTTTGATTCAGGCGGTGCCATGTACAATTTTGGATATCCGAGTGATTCATTAGAAGATGCAATTTTATAAATTTGGTTCCCCATAAATCCTGACCATGGCAATCCAGATGCGATTAGCAGAAAGAGAGGAATTGTAAATATAATACCGATAATAGAATGACGTCTTTTTGCCTTTTCTCGCTTATTGGATGATGGTGTGTTTTTGAATTGGCGTATACTCATGTACAATCCGGTTACAATTAAAAAGATTGTCCAGCATGCTGCAAGTTCTACAGTATAGTTGACGACAGTGCCACCAACTAAAAGAGAACTATGTAATTCCCTCATTATATTGGCAAACGTTTCACTTGCGTTTTGATCCCCAACAATTTGATTATTACTATCTAAATACACATATTTTTGTTGCCCAGTATACTCATTTGCAATCGTAAGTCTCGTATTATAATCCCCATTAAACTCACTAATTTTCGCCACGCTATAATGTGGATATTTTTTCTCTGTTAAGGAAATAGAATCAGCCATCGAAATAGATTCTGTTTGAGCGCTCTTTCCAAAATATAAATCTTTATAGATGAAATCTTCAACTTCCTCCCGAAATAAATACCCAATTCCGCTCAGTGACAAAGTAATAAGAAGCGGCGTAATAAAAAGTCCAGCATAAAAATGCCAACGCCAAAAAATGTAATGAAGCGAACGATTTTGTTTCATACTTTCAGTTCCCCTAACCTTCCCTATATGAATAACTACTTATTTAATATAGCGAGATTAAGTGTGATTACTTTGAAAGAATTGTGAAGAAAGTTAAAAGTTTTTAGGGTTTTCAACGTTTATAAATGTTTCTTCTTATTTGATAAATACATTTCAACAACCGCTTCAGCAAGATATTGAGAGGAATCAACAAAATCCTCATTCGCCACCACATTCAAATCGGTACACGCGATAATTGCAGTATCTACTTCATCTCTCAGTTGTAAAACGAGCGCATTCCACAATTCGCGAGCTTCTTCAATCTCTCCAGATTTAATGTAAGTAATAATTTGATTAATGCTTTCCTGCCATTTTTCATGATGAATGTATTCTATATTACGCTTTGCAATCCCATCTTGGTAAATCCTAGCTTGAACAGTTGCTTCTGTTGCGAGAAGAGCGACTCTTTTTGTATTTTCAGGAATTGCTTGTAACGTTTCATCGACTATATTTAAAATCGGGATAGAAAGCGAACGCTGTAATTCTTCAAAATAAAGATGCGCCGTATTACACGGCATAGCAATAAAGCTTGCGCCAGTACTTTCAAGTTTTTGTGCTCCGTCAATAATTGCTTTTTTCATCGCTTCGTGATCAATAGGGCGATCCATGTAAAACGGTGTTGGGCACGAGTAAATCATCATATGAGGAAAGTCCATATCATACTTTGCTCCGTATATTGTTTGGCACCTTGCTACAACTGTATCGACGAATGGTCCAGTTGATTTTGGACCCATTCCTGCTAGTATTCCGATCATTGTTTCGTCTCCTTTAAGAATGTATATATCCATTATATAGGAGAATAAAAAAAGACGTGCAGTGAATGCACGTCTTTTTTTGTTATGTTTTGTCGAACAATCGATATATCCGAGAAATCGTTGATATATTGTAAGTTATGATAGATATATCGAAAAAATCGTTGATATATCCCGAGTTACGATAGATATAATTGAAAAATCGTTGATATATTATCGTTTCTCAATCGCCACAATAAATGGCGGGTTGTTTTGTTGGTTAATGAAGCCGTATTGCAGTACGTGTGCTTGTTTTTGGTCTAATTCTTCGGCAAATTTAAGTACAGCGTCGCGTTCTACTTGTCCTTCTGGATGTCCGTGGTAAATGACAAGGACGATGATACCTTCAGGCGCCATTACTTCTAATAATTGCTCGATCGCCGAGATTGTTGAGTTCGGTTTTGTGACGATATGTTTGTCTCCGCCAGGAAGGTAACCTAAGTTGAAAATTGCACCTGTTATTTTTCCTTGTGCGTCTTCCGGTAATACGGATAGAAGTGTATCGTGACTATCGTGAACTAAAACAGTACGTTCGAAAAGTTTTTTTTCTTTTAGACGAGTTGTTGAGCTTTCAATCGCCTCTTTTTGAATATCAAATCCAAATACTTTTCCGTTATCTCCAACGATTTCAGCTAGGAAGCAAGTGTCATGGCCGTTTCCTAAAGTTGCATCTACAGCGTAATCGCCTTCTTTTACTGCCGTTTGCAGAAGCGAGCGAGCAAACGGTAATACACGTTCTAATTTCATTTTTGTTTCTCCTCATTTGCATATTTTCCTTGCCAGCTTCCGCGGCGTACAAATTCTGCATCGATGGAATTTAATACTTCCCATTTATTTAAGCTCCACATTGGACCGATCATTAAATCAGGCGGACCGTCACCTGTGATGCGGTGCACAATTACGTCTTCTGGAATAATTTCAAGTTGGTCAACAACGAGGCTTACGTAATCCTCAAGAGAAAGGAATTCGAGTTGTCCTTTTTCATATTGCTTCACCATTGGCGTTCCTTTTAATAAATGAAGTAAGTGGATTTTAATTCCTTGTACGTCAAGCTTCGCTACTTCACGTGCTGTTTCCATCATCATGTCGTAATCTTCAAGTGGAAGGCCGTTAATAATATGAGAACAAACTCGAATGCCGTGCTTACGTAATTTATTTACACCTTCCACATAAGACGGATAATCGTGAGCGCGATTAATAAGATTTGCAGTACGTTCATGAACAGTCTGTAGTCCGAGTTCAACCCAAAGGTAAGTGCGTTTATTTAAGTCCGCTAAATATTCAACAACATCGTCCGGTAAACAATCTGGACGAGTCGCAATAGAAAGACCGACAACGTCTTTTTCTGCTAGAAGCGGTTCGAATTTTTCTTTTAACACTTCAAGTGGTGCATGTGTATTTGTGTACGCCTGGAAATAAGCGATACATTTTCCGTCTTTCCACTTTGAGCGCATTTTTTCTTTCATTTCATGATATTGCGTTATAACATCATCGCGGCGATCGCCAGCGAAGTCACCAGATCCAGCAGCACTGCAAAATGTACAACCGCCATAAGCAACTGTACCGTCACGGTTCGGGCAATCGAAGCCAGCATCTAATGAAACTTTAAAGATTTTTTCACCAAATTCATTTCGTAAATGATAATTCCATGTATGATAACGTTTATTGTCGTTTGTATATGGAAAAGGGTTTTGAACCTTCATTACTTTCCCTCCTAAGCCGAGTCAAAATAACACAAAATCCATTATAACATACTCATAAGGTTCATAAGGAAGGGACACACTAAAGGGGAATTGAAGCAAGGAGGGACAATTATGGCAGAGCGTCAATCACTTGAATCGTATATTACACAAGCGGAACAAGCGGTGGAATATGCGAAAGAACAATTAGATCAAGGTATGAGACAAGAGCATTATAATACGATGGAGTATTCGGATGCGCAGTTGCAATTAGAACAAGCATATAACGATTTACAAACGATGCAACAACATGCGAATGATGAGCAACGTGAGCAATTAAATAGAGCACGTATGGCAATTCGCCAATTGCAACATCAAATGATTATTACACCGCACTAATAAGGAGTGAATGTAATGGCGAAACGTTCAGATCAAAATAACCCAGAGCAAAAAACACAAAATGGACATAACGCTGAGTTTTCGAATGAACTTGATCCGATTGTTCAAGTAAAACAGCGTAATAGTAAAAAAGGACAACCTCAAAAGTCGAAACAATCAGAGTAGACCAGGTCGCAATATGACCTGGTTTTATTTTGCTATATGACAATAATGTAAGATTTATGTAAGGTTTGTCGATAGTTGCGAGCAGCTTTCTCCAGTAGAGTAAGGAAGGATTAAGTTTTATACAAGGAGTTGCTTTATGGGGAACAATATTACAAACAAGCGAATTGATGAGTTAGATTACATTCGTGGCTTTGCACTACTGGGAATTATTTTAGTAAATATTCTCGCATTACTTAACATTAAAATTCCAGATCCTAATACAGTGGATGCTAGCTATCAAAGATTTTTATACTTATTTGTAGAAGGTCGTTTCTTCTCAATCTTCTCATTCTTATTTGGAGTGGGATTCTATATCTTTATTTCAAGAGCGATTGCGAAAGGGAAAAATGGCTATGTTTTATTTTTACGTCGCTTAGTAGCATTATTTATTTTTGGTTTAATTCATCAAATGTTTCAGCCTGGAGAAGCACTAGCGTTATACGCAATTTGTGGGTTAATCGTTTTACCGTTTTATAAAGCGAAAAAAGAAGTGAATGTAGTAATTGGTCTTATTCTTACGGTAGCTTTTAGTATTATGGCAGCTAAGGAATTATTACCATTAGGGTTAATTTTATTAGGTCTTGCTGCGGGGCAGTATAAAGTATTTGAAAATCTTTCAGCAAAAATTAAACAAGTCGCTATTTTTACAGGAATTATGTTTGTTTTAAGTGTTGTCGCGTTATGGTATCAATATGGACACGTTCCTGCCGAACCATTTGTAAATATGATGCTCATGAATGAGGATGGAACAGTGGACGCTGCAGGTCAATTCTTAAAAATTGGCATTACAGTTGGACCAATTATTTCAGCTTTCTATGTAGGAGCATTAATTTTATTACTTCAGTTAAAACCAGTTCAAACATTATTAGCACCATTGAAATACTACGGTCGTATGGCTTTAACAAATTATATCGGACAAACTGCAATGATTTTAATCGCAGGAAGTGTATTTAACTTTGCAGGAAATTTAACTTATATGCAGACGTTATATGTATGTATTGCAATTTACGCAATTCAAATTGTATGTAGCGTAATTTGGATGAAAATCTTTAAAATGGGTCCATTAGAATGGATTTGGCGTGTTATTACGTACTGGACGGTAACACCTTTAAAGAAATAAAGAGAGAAGTGGGCTGTTCCTTTTGTGGAGCAGCCCATTTTTTATTTTCAGCTTTTGTAGTTGCGCCGATATATTTGAAAAATCGCCGATATAATTTCATTTACCGATTCAATATGTCACTAATATTTAAAGTAGTAAAAGCCAAACTTACAAGCACACCTTTTTTATATTACAAAAGTGTAAGGTAAATGTAATGTTAACAAATAGCAGTTCACTTCTAAAAAGCGCAAAATAGGTAATGGAAAAACAAGCGTAGGAGGATATATATGACGAAACCAGTTGTAGACGTGAAAAACGTTCAAAAAGTGTACGGTAAAAAAGGTGAGAACCAATCACACGCGTTAAAGGGTGTTTCATTCTCAATTCAAGAGGGTGAGTTTGTTGGAATTATGGGACCATCTGGTTCTGGTAAAACGACATTATTAAATGTAATTTCAACGTTAGATAAGGCAACGGGCGGCGTTGTTGAAATTGCGGGAACGGATATTACGAAAATGAAGCAAGGTGAGCTTTCAGATTTCCGTTCGCAAAAATTAGGATTTATCTTCCAAGATTTTAACTTATTAGAGAACTTATCTATTTATGAAAACATTGCACTTCCACTTTCTCTTCAAGGTGTCGCATCACGTAATATTGGACCGAAAGTAGAAAAAGTAGCGGATATGTTAGGGATTACAGAAATACTTCAAAAGTATCCATCTGAAGTATCTGGTGGACAGAAACAACGTTCAGCAGCAGCGCGTGCACTTGTGCATGAGCCGGCAATTATTTTAGGGGACGAGCCAACAGGAGCGCTTGATTCTAAAAATGCAACGAGTTTACTTGATGCGATGACAAACTTAAATAAAGATCAAGGCGTATCGATTATGATGGTTACGCATGATCCATATAGTGCAAGTTACTGTCAGCGTATTTTATTCATTCAAGATGGTGAGCTATATAAAGAAATTCATCGCGGTGGTATGCGTGAAGAGTTCTACAAAGAAATTTTAGATGTACTTGCAGATTTAGGTACACAAAAGGCGTAAGAAAGGAGGTTCCAGTATGTTATTTAAACTTTCCATGTCGGGGCTGAAAAGTAAGCTGAAAGATTATATCGTCTTACTTGTTGGTCTTGTCATGTCGATTTCAATTTTTTACATGTTCCAAACGTTAGCACTGAATAAAGCATTTTTAGAATCTAATTCAGTGATTAAATCTATTGGATTCGTATTCCAAGCAGGATCATTTTTATTAGCAATTATAACGTTCTTCTACATTTTATATGCAAACTCTTTCTTATTATCTCTTCGTCAAAAAGAGTTCGGTATGTATATGATGTTAGGTGCGAAAAAACATAAAGTTACATTACTTATGTTTATTGAAACAATCGTATTAGGTGCTGCGTCTCTTGCAATCGGGATTGCAGTTGGAGTAGGACTTGCAGAAGGTATTGGACAGTTATTAATGAAACAGCTTGAATTTGCTGGTGAAGGGTATAAAGCATTTTATCTACCATCTATGACTGTTACTTGCATCTTCTTCTTTGCACTATTTGTATTATCAGCAATTATGAACAGTATTAAATTGTCACGTATTTCTGTATTGCAACTAGTACATGCAGATGCACAAACAGAGCGTGTTGCAGTAAAAGGTAAAAAGACAGTTGTAGTGGCATTCCTTGCTGTTATTTTATTAGGTATAGGTTATGCATCTATGATCTATATGGAAAAACTAAAAGAGATGGGAATCCTTATTGCATTAATTACAACGACAGCTGGTACTTACATGCTATTTGGCTCACTTCTTCCAGTCATTATTAAAAAGTTAAAAAGTAATAAAAAGCGTAGTGAAAAAGGACTTAATGCTTTTACATTTGCACAATTAAACTTCCGAATTAATAGTTTAACGAAAGTACTTGCAACAGTGGCAATGTTAGTTGCGCTTGGAGCTGGTGCAATTTCGGGCGGTATGGCGTTCAAAAATAACGTTATAAAAATGGTAGATGGTTTAGTAATATATGATTCAGTAGTTCATAATCCAACAGCTGAAGAAAAGAAAATTTTAGATGGTATTACATTTAAAGAGAAAAGCGAATATCGTTATAAAGTTGATGATAAATACGTTTACTATGTAAAAGAAGATTTAGAGAAAAATCGTCCTTTCGTAAAAGATATGGCAAAGATGAAGTCTATGAAGGATTTAGTAAATACGAAAAAAGTTTCAGAGGAACTACCGGTAGGTGCAGTTTCTAGAGAGATGAATCAAAAAGATGCGAATACTAAAGAACTTTCAGCGGAATGGACAGATGCTTTTAGTACAATCCATCCATATTATTTATACAATGATCATGCAATTAAAATTGTAGATCAAAAAATGTACGATGGGATAAATGGTAAAGAAGGTATAGCATTTATCGGAAAAACAGATGATTTTTTAACATATAAAAAAGAATGGAAAAAACTTGATGAGTTGCAGCTAGATAAATATAAAAATGTAAAAGCTGAACAAATGGATAGTAAATATCAAGCTTATAGTGGGTTCTATGGCATTGCGAGTGGAACAGTATTTATGGGATTCTTCCTTGGAATTGCGTTCTTAGCAATGATGGCAAGCTGCCTTATGTTTAAAATTCTTTCTGGTGCATCAAAAGATATTACGCGTTATCAAATGCTTCGTAAAATCGGTGTGCGCCGTGAGTTACTAACGAAATCGATTTATAAAGAGTTATTCTTAGTATTCTTATTCCCAGCAATTGTGGGTATCGCTCACGTATTAGTTGGTATGAATATTTTCGGATTTATTTTAATCGATCCGTACTTCCGTATTTGGGTACCAATTGTAATTTTCGTAGTTATTTATGCGATTTATTACTTCATTACCGTTCAATTGTATAAAGGAATTGTTCTTCCGAAAGAAGACTAATAATAAAAACCGAGCAAAAACGCTCGGTTTTTATTATTTTCAGAAAAAAACACTTTAATGTTACTGAAATGTATAATATAATGTAAGTAAGTAACGTAATATAAAAGTAGAAGTAGCTGTATAAGGAAAGGAGGAATCCAATCTGTAGAAAGAAGCTGAACTTTTATCCCCACATTTTTTTACCGCAACGTATTTATACAATCGTAAGTTTCCACATTGAAAGTTTTCAGAACCACCTGAGTATATTGTGAAAATAATGGATAACACATGGAAATCTCATAGCATGATAAGGTAAAATGGACAACATAATGAGAAAATTACCGTTCATAAGATGAGGAGAATACATGTATGGAAGTTGTAGAGGCATTAAAAGATATAAGCCAAATTGAGGCTATGAAAAAATATTTAAAAGAGCACTCCCAGCGAGATTATCTTTTATTTGTTATTGGAATTAACACAGGATTAAAAATTACAGAACTACTTAGCATGAAATTTGAAGATGTATTAAATGAAGACGGGACTGTTAAAGAGTTTTATGCTCTTCCTGTGAAAGATGAAAAATTTAAACAAGATATTTATTTAAATACAAAAGTAAAAGAAGCGCTTTTAGATTACGTACAATCTATTGGCGTTAAAAGAGAAAATTACGTATTTCAATCTAATAAAACGCCAAATTCAATTACGCGCCAACAAGCGTATCGTGTAATTCATAATGCTGCAGAAGCAGTTGGAGTTGTTGGTAAAATCGGAACGAATTCAATGCGAAAAACGTTCGGATTTCATGCGTACAAAAGAGGGATAGCGATTGCGCTATTGCAAAAACATTTTCATCACGCGACTCCATCAGAGACACTAAAGTATTTAGGTATCTCAAAGGATGAGACCTTTAAAACGGAGATTGATGTCGATTTATAAAAGCCGTAACTAAAAAATTAGGAGGCGGAAAATATGAATATTAGAGAGAGTGAACTGCCGGGTATTGGATGTAAGTTTGAAGTGATTACAAAAGGTAATGAAAAGATGGTTATCGTTATTCATGATGATGGCCGAAGAGAAATGTACCATTTTGATGCTGATCATGAAGAGAGTATTTCAAGTGTCTCTCTTCGTGATTCTGAAGCGAGACAAATTGCAGCTATATTGGGCGGAATGGTATATAGGCCACAAGCTTTAGATACGATTGAAATGGCTTTTGAGGGATTATCAATTGAGTGGTTTAAGGTGGAAAATAATGCACCAGTTGTACAAAAAACAATTGGTAGTTTACATGTTCGAAACACATATAACGTAACGATTATTGCCATTTTGAAAAAGAATATGAAGAAGTTCTTTAATCCAGGCCCAGATTCTATCATTGAAGCTGGCGATATGCTCGTATTATCAGGCGAAAGACATGAAGTAAAAAGAATTATTAATGAGTTGCTTTCAGTAGGAGGGGATTCATAATCGATGGATACTTTAATCTTTGAAGTTGGAACTGCGTTAGTATTAGTCGCTTTTGCAGCTATTCTCGCTGCAAAGTTAAAGTTCTCGATTATTCCGTTTCTCATTATACTCGGTATGCTAGTGGGACCACATGCCCCAGATTTAGGGCTTATCGATTTAAGATTTATTGAAAGTGGAGAAGTTATTTCCTTCCTCGGCCGTGTTGGCGTTATATTCCTCTTATTCTATTTAGGCTTAGAATTCTCAATTAAAAAATTAATTAAATCAGGAAAATCAATTGCTTTTGGGGGAACTGTTCATATATCGCTTAATTTTATATTAGGTTTACTTTACGGATATATAATGGGTTTCCCCTTATTAGAAACATTAATTATTGCTGGGATCATAACAATTTCATCGAGTGCAATTGTTGCGAAAGTAATTGTTGATTTAAGAAGATCTGGTAATAAAGAGACGGAGCTAATTTTAGGAATCATTATGTTTGATGATATCTTTTTAGCGGTATATTTATCAGTCGTTTCAGGATTAGTACTCGGAGGGGCAACGTCATTTGTAGGTGCTCTTACATCTATTTTAATCGCAGTAGGGTATATGCTACTATTCTTTGTAGTTGCTAGAAAAGCTACACGATTCTTAAATAAAATGTTAGATATTTCGTCCAATGAAATTTTTATTATCGTAATATTCGCTATTTTATTCTTTGTAGCAGGATTTTCAGAAACGATTCATGTTGCAGAGGCAATTGGAGCATTATTACTAGGACTCGTTTTTTCTGAAACAGAGCATAGTGATCGAATTGAACAGCTTGTCGTTCCGTTTCGTGATTTCTTTGGAGCTATATTCTTTTTCAGCTTCGGTTTAAGTATAGACCCATTTTCACTTGGCGGAGCAGTGTGGTTGGCATTAGGAGCAGTTTTCATTACTCTTATCGGTAATTTTACTGCTGGAATGGTTGCGGGGCGTAAAGCTGGGTTATCGCATAAGGCTTCTACGAATATCGGTTTAACACTTGTATCACGCGGAGAATTTTCCATTATCGTCGCGAATATTGGAATTGCGGGCGGCTTAATGGCAACGATTAAACCATTCTCAGCTTTGTATGTTTTAATATTAGCATCGTTAGGACCTTTGTTAACAAAAGAATCTGGGAGAATATATTCCTTACTAGATAAAATATTTAAATGGAGCGCTAAAGAAAGTGCGAAGCGAGAAAAAGAAGTTGGATAGTACAAATAAGGGTAGACTGCATGAAAATTTCATGCAGTCTACCCTTTTATATATTGTTACTGTTGTCGTTTTTTGTCGGTAAGTCGATATATTTTAATAATCGCTGATATAATCCAAGAAGTAATCAATATAATTTCATTTACCGCAAAACCATTATCTGAATTTCATCAACTATTAATCAGTTGCCTTCCTATTTAAAAACGACTACAATTTTACTGTTATATATATGAACGAAAAAAATAGAATAGGAGGGGAAACTATGCCAAGGAAAGTATGGCTATTAGTAGCTGGGATGATTATTAATGTCACGGGTGCTTCTTTTTTATGGCCTTTTAATACAATTTATTTGCATGATCACCTAGGCAAATCTTTATCTGTGGCCGGAATGGTATTAATGATCAACTCGCTTACTGGTGTAATCGGAAACTTGCTCGGCGGTGTTTTATTTGATAAATGGGGCGGTTATAAATCAATTTTAGTAGGGATTGTCATTACACTTGTATCGATTTTAGGTCTTGTGTTCTTCCACGGTTGGCCGTTATATGTTGTGTGGCTAGCGTTAATCGGCTTCGGTTCTGGGATGGTCTTCCCATCGATGTACGCGATGGTTGGTACGGTTTGGCCAGAGGGCGGAAGACGAGCGTTTAATGCGATGTACGTTGGACAAAACGTTGGTATTGCGATTGGAACAGCGTGCGGTGGTTTAGTTGCTTCATATCGTTTTGATTATATTTTCTTAGCGAACTTTATTTTATACTTTGTTTTCTTCTTAATTGCTTTTATTGGATTCCGTGGTATGGAAGACAAGAAAGAGCCAGGAGTGCAAAAAGAAGTCGAGACGAAAAAAGGTTGGTCACTTACACCTGGATTCAAAGCACTTCTTATCGTATGTGTAGCATATGCTTTATGCTGGGTTACATACGTACAGTGGCAAGGAGCGATTGCAACACATATGCAAGAATTGAATATTAGCCTTCGCCACTATAGTTTATTATGGACGATAAACGGAGCGATGATCGTTTGTGCGCAGCCGTTAGTTAGTATGTTAATTCGCTGGATGAAGCGTTCTTTAAAGCAACAAATTATCATTGGAATTTTCATTTTTGCGGCGTCATTCATTGTGTTAAGTCAAGCGCAGCAATTTACGATGTTCCTCATTGCGATGGTAACATTAACAATTGGTGAGTTATTTGTATGGCCTGCGGTTCCAACGATTGCAAATATACTTGCACCAAAAGATAAATTAGGGTTTTATCAAGGGGTCGTAAATAGTGCGGCGACTGTAGGGAAAATGTTCGGGCCGGTCGTTGGCGGAGCAATTGTGGATTTATACAATATGGAAGTATTGTTTATAGCAATCATGGTAATGCTTGTAGTAGCGCTTATAGCAACGAGTATTTATGATAAACGAGTAAAAGTAGAAGAAACAGTTGAAGAAAAAATTGCAGTTTAGTTTGACGGAACATGTTCACATGTTTTAGAATATATTTAAATAAAACAACCTTTAGAACAAGGGAGATAGCTCGGCTGTCTTAAGATAAATTCGTTAGTTATTAAGAGTAACGATTAACCGAGAAGTCCTCGCTTTAAGTAAGCTCTTAAGAGATACTAGGTGAAGGATAGTTCACTTAACTTATATGTGTAATAACAGTGAGAAGGAGTAGTAGTAATAGAAGCTGGTTTAGAGAGTTGACGGTCGGTGCAAGTCAATCCACGTTTCGTTATGAACTCGCCTTTGAGTTGCAGTTGTGAAACTAATAGTAGCAATTGCCGTTAATCCACGTTACGGATCTAAGCGAATGTATATTTGTACATTAATTTAGGGTGGTACCGCGGGAATCTATAACCTCTCGTCCCTTTCTAGGGATGAGAGGTTTTTTGTATTTTGGGCGGTGAAAATAAATAGAATTTCAAGGAGGGTATCTCATGAGCTTTAATCATCAAGACATTGAGAAGAAGTGGCAAGGGTACTGGGAAGAGAATAAAACATTCCGTACGCCAGATGAGACAGAAAAACCAAAATTTTATGCACTAGATATGTTCCCATATCCATCAGGTGCAGGCCTACACGTAGGACATCCAGAAGGTTATACAGCGACAGATATTTTATCTCGTATGAAGCGTATGCAAGGGTATAACGTTCTTCATCCAATGGGATGGGATGCATTTGGTCTTCCAGCAGAGCAATATGCACTTGATACTGGAAACAGCCCAGCTGAATTTACAGAGCATAATATTAATACGTTCCGTAACCAAATTAAATCATTAGGTTTCTCTTATGATTGGGACCGTGAAGTAAATACAACAGATCCAAACTACTATAAGTGGACACAATGGATCTTCTTAAAACTATTTGAAAAAGGCTTAGCTTACGTTGATGAAGTACCTGTAAACTGGTGTCCAGCACTTGGTACAGTACTTGCAAACGAAGAAATCATTGACGGTAAGAGTGAGCGTGGTGGACATCCGGTTGAGCGTCGTCCGATGAGACAGTGGATGTTAAAAATTACAGCTTACGGAGATCGTCTATTAGAAGATCTAGATGAGCTTGATTGGCCTGAAAGTTTAAAAGATATGCAACGTAACTGGATCGGTCGTTCTGAAGGTGCAGAAGTACACTTCAACATCGACGGTACAGATGAGAAGTTCACAGTTTTCACAACGCGTCCTGATACACTATTTGGTGCAACATATTGTGTACTTGCTCCGGAACATGCACTTGTTGCAGAAATTACAACAGCAGAACAAAAAGAAGCGGTAGAAGCTTACATTAACGCTGTAAAAATGAAGAGTGACCTAGAGCGTACAGAACTTGCGAAAGAAAAAACTGGTGTATTCACTGGTGCTTACGCAGTTAACCCAGTAAACGGTGAGAAATTACCAATCTGGATTGCTGACTATGTTCTTGCAACTTACGGAACAGGTGCTGTAATGGCAGTTCCAGCTCACGATGAGCGTGATTATGAATTCGCATCAGTATTTAATCTTCCAATGAAGGAAGTTGTAAAAGGCGGAGATATTACGAAAGAAGTGTACACAGGTGATGGTGCACACGTAAACTCAGCATTCCTTGATGGATTAAATAAAGAAGAAGCAATCGCAAAAATGATTGAATGGCTTGAAGTAACGAGCGCAGGAAATCAAAAAGTAACGTACCGTCTACGTGACTGGTTATTCAGCCGTCAACGTTACTGGGGTGAGCCAATTCCAGTAATTCACTGGGAAGATGGTACAATGACAGCTGTGAAAGAAGAGGAATTACCATTAGTTCTTCCGAAAACAGAAAACATCCGTCCTTCAGGTACAGGTGAATCACCACTTGCTAACATTGACGAGTGGGTAAATGTTGTTGATCCTGAGACTGGTAAAAAAGGTCGTCGTGAAACAAATACAATGCCGCAATGGGCTGGTAGCTGTTGGTATTACCTACGTTACATCGATCCAAACAATAGCGA
Organism: Bacillus sp. 5mfcol3.1; assembly: GCF_900114335.1. Taxonomy (NCBI): domain Bacteria; kingdom Bacillati; phylum Bacillota; class Bacilli; order Caryophanales; family Bacillaceae; genus Bacillus; species Bacillus sp. 5mfcol3.1. Next base: position 133,189 of record NZ_FOST01000002.1, read on the forward strand.
AGCACTTGTAGATCCTGAAAAAGTAAAACAATGGCTTCCAGTTGATATTTATATCGGTGGTGCAGAGCACGCTGTACTTCACTTACTATATGCTCGTTTCTGGCATAAAGTATTATACGATATCGGTGTAGTTCCAACGAAAGAACCGTTCCAACAATTATTCAACCAAGGTATGATTCTAGGTGAAAACAACGAGAAAATGAGTAAATCAAAAGGTAACGTTGTAAACCCTGATGATATCGTAGCAAGCCACGGTGCAGATACACTTCGTCTATACGAAATGTTCATGGGACCATTAGATGCTTCAATCGCTTGGTCTGAAAATGGTCTTGACGGAGCTCGTCGTTTCCTAGACCGCGTATGGCGTCTATTCGTTCAAGATAACGGTGAATTAAGTGAGAAAATTACTGACGCACCAAATAAAGAGCTTGAAAAAGCTTACCATCAAACAGTGAAGAAAGTAACAGAAGACTATGCAGAGCTTCGCTTCAACACAGCGATTTCTCAAATGATGGTATTCATCAACGATGCATACAAAGCTGAAACACTTCCAAGAGAATATGTAGAAGGTTTCGTAAAAATGATTGCACCAGTTGCACCTCATATCGGGGAAGAGCTATGGAGCAAACTTGGATACAATGAAACAATCACATATGCAAGCTGGCCAACATTTGATGAGTCTAAACTTGTAGAAGATGAAGTTGAAATCGTTGTTCAAGTTATGGGTAAAGTTCGCGCAAAACTAACAATGAGTAAAGACGCATCAAAAGAAGAAATGGAACAACTTGCACTTGAAGCAATTCAAGACCAAATTGAAGGGAAAACAGTTCGTAAAGTAATTGTTGTTCCTGGAAAACTTGTTAACGTTGTTGCAAACTAATTTATTCTAAATGAAAGCTCAGAGTATTTATACTCTGAGCTTTTTTGTGTAAAAAATAATCTTTGGATCACTTTTATATAAGTTTTTAATTTATAAAGAAGTTTACTTTAAAGGCGTTTTGCATCTTTTCCTTTAATTTGTTTGTTGAGGAATTCTTATAAAGACAAACACCTATTCTTCACTAGGAAATATGATAAAAAAGGTAGGTAAAATTGAGCAGAAGAGGTGAAAGGAATGAAAGGGATGGACAATAATGCACCACATGGTTTCTTCGGGGGTGGATCGGATAGTTATGAACAAATGATGTTAATGGGAGGAGGACAACAAGGATACGGTGGAATTCCGAGCTGGATGGGTGGAGCAGCAGGAGGATTTCCAACATCGGTAGCTGGCATGCAAACTGGAATGCCTACATTAATGGGAGGATTTTCGACATCAGGGGCTGGAATGCCTACAGTAACAGGAGGATTTCCAACATCAGTAGCTGGCGTACAGACAGGAATTCCAGTAGGGGGACCAACTACATTTCCTTCTTTCGTTGGAGGAGTGCAGACAGGATTCCCTGTACCGGGAGTAGGTGTAGTGGCAGGAGGAGTAGGTGGTTATCCACAGGGTGTTCACGATCATCATGTACATCACCATCACCAAGGCCACCACGGTCATCATGTACATCACCACCACCAAGGCCACCAAGGCCATCATGGTCATCATCACCATCAAGGCCAACAAGGCCACCACGGTCATCATCACCATCAAGGTCACCAAGGCCATCATGGTCATCATCACCATCAAGGTCACCAAGGCCATCATGGTCATCACCAACAACAAGTACATCATCAAGGTCACCACCACATTCATCCGCAAGCTGTTCTTTATCAAACTCACCAAGGCCAACATGGTCACCATGTACATCACCACCAAGGCCAACATCATGGACACCAAGGTCACCACCATCACCAAGGTCATCAAGGTCATCATGGGCACCAAGGCCAACACGGTCATCATGGGCACCAAGGCCAACACGGTCATCATGGGCACCAAGGCCAACACGGTCATCATGGGCACCAAGGCCAACATCATGGACACCAAGGTCAACAGCACCAACATCATCAACAATATCAGCAATATCAACAACAGCAACAATCTTCTCCTTGGACAGGTGGAATTGGAGCAGGAGGAGCAGGGGCAGCAGCAGGAGCAGCTAGTATTAGTGGAGCAGCAGGACACGCAGGGCACGTGGGTCATTAATGATTTGCAGAAAAAAAGCCATAATAAAAAACTGCTAGGAAATCCTAGCAGTTTTTTTCAGCTTCTTGACGCTGACGTTCAATTTCAGCACGAAGTTGTGGTTCCGGTGCTTGCCAGCCTTCTGGCTTTAGAATCTTACCGTCGCCTTCACGGAATCGAGGCTTCCCATCAGGGAATAGTTTTGCCATGTTGGCGTTGTTTACAATTTCGAATCCTTTATCTGGACGTACGCCCATTTCTGCAAACGTTCCGAATGCAAAGTAAATAAGGTCAATCAGTGCATCGTATTGATCTTCAACAGTCGTTGCCTCTAGAAATTCTTCTAGTTCTTCCTGCATAAAACTTGCACGGATTTTTGCACGCTCTTCTGTTAATTTTGTTGGAGTATTTGTCACAGGATGTCCGAATACTTCATGCATTTTCGCAACAAGTTCGTATCCTTTATCTAAACCTTTTTCGTTTGTCATGTTGTTTCATCCTTTCTTACGTTATGCCGAAGTTTATTGTAACATAAGGTGATTATGAAATGAAAAGAACATCTTATCGAAATAAGATGTTCGCTCGTTATTCTTCTTTTTTTATTAAAAGCGATGAAATAAGATCGATGCCAAAAATACCGACGAGTAACATTGGTATAACGACAAGCAAGTAACGTGTGAAGGAAACATTTTTTAAGTATGTATGAGCAAATAAAAAGACGCCGAGAAATAAAATACCATTTAAAATAGGCTTTACTAATTTTTTAGACATAAGCTCCCCCATAAATATCTTCTCTCTCTATTTGATAATAAAAAACTCCTCTCTCCGTTGTATCATGCTGGAGAGAGGAGTTCAATCATTTCTCATTCAATGACACCAGAATTTGTAATATTTACGGTGTATTTTATATGAACCGGAACATCTTTATACATTTGTCTCCATTCTTCTAATTTGAATGGGCGATAATGTTGTTTATACTTTGCACCTAGTCCGAGCGGATCGACGCCTAAAGATTTAAATTGCTTAATTAACTTAGCAGCTTGTTTATCTAATTGTTTTTGGACATCTTTTTCAATGTTTTTTGTGTTCTTGTTATTTTCTAAGTTAATTTGTTTTGATAGTTCTTGAATACGTGCGTCAAGACGAACGTGAATGAAAAAAGAAGGCTTTCCGTTTTTAATTTTTATATCGTAAGTTGGAACAGAACGAATATTATTAATCATTACGTACGCAGAATCTGTTTTAAATTCATGTGAATCTAATTTATGTTTCTCTAATAGTCCTTTAAATATGAACATATCTTTTTCCGCAATTTTACCGATATATTTATCCTTTTTAAAAAGGCCAATTCCGGTAATTTTTATTTTATCACCATGCTTCTTTAGAATGGGAATATAGTAGTCTTTTCCTTCTTGATAATAGCGAAATGCTCCTATATGTAGATTATCCGCTGGTAAAGGTCCGGTCTCCATGTTATGTTCTAGCAATTTTTTTATATAAATTGCAACGTTGTATGAAGTCGAATATTTGCCTTTTAAAAGTTCAGTACCATTCCCATCTAATAAAGCAGCATATAAAGCGTTCCCTATATTCACATCTCGGAGTAATGTATCGAATGAAGTAGACATTCCTGTTTTGGCAAGTCTTATCGTATATAGAGCGACACGCATTTGTCCACTAGCAAAAGGTTGAGAAGACTCTAAAGATGTGTCTGCTTTTACTTGTTTTACCGCATTTGCACTGCCTTCAAAAACTTGAACTTTATTTCCTTTTTTTTGAATGGGACAAACGAATGTCACTTTTACTTTATTATCTTTTGCGACATCAAAAACGCTTCCTTGAATAAGTTGTACATCATCGATAATATTTTTTTGTAAACATCCAATTAGACTGAAGAATGTTATACAAGAAATAAGTATTAATTTGCTTGTGCTTTTGATTTTTTCCATTTTCTTTTCACCCACACAATAATAAATAGGATTGGGATGTATACATAAATGAGCCAAAAACTAACTTTTGATACATTACTAATAAAGTTATTAATATCGTGTCTGTTTGTTAAAAGTTGCGAAACAATGAGAGTGATAAAGATAAAAGCAATTAAAACACCCCTTTGTTTTACACGGAATATTTCATGAGTTCCTCTCATTGACGCCCATAAAGGGAGGATAAAACTTGAAATAATAACGAGTGCATAGCCTGAAATTGCAATATATTCGAGTCTTTCTATAAATGGTAATTGAATGACTTGGGTCATAGAAAGTTGTGCCCATATTGTTTTTAACAATTGCTTCTCACTAAAAAATGCAAAGGCTAAAAGGGTACTAAATAGATATAGAAGATTTGAAAATAGTGCTCCAAGCTGAGCGTATTTATGAGATTGCATAGGCTTTTTCACAAATGGATACACCATGAGGTAAATCTCAAAACCGGTCATACTGTAGATTGACAGTTGAGCGGATTTTAAAATGTCTGAAAAAGAATGTGTGAATATAGGTAGTAAATTATCCCAATGTGAATATTTCAAAACGAATAAGCTTAGAAATAAATATCCTAATGTACCACCAACAGAGATGACGCAAATACCGGTAATTACACGAAATCCAGAAGAGATAATGTAATAGCTAACTAAGCATAAAAAGAGTGTTAACATAAAGGTGGAAGCGGTAGGAAACATCCATACTTGAATAATTTCAACATATGTTCGGATGACTGAAATACTAACGATTAAAAAATAAGCCATAAAGATGATGCTAATGCCATTTCCTAGCCATTTTCCAAATGTTTGCCGATGTAAATCAACTAAATTCCCATTTGTTTCTTTTAATAAGACATACATCATCCATATAATAATATGGATGAAAATTCCCGTGATTATAACTCCCATCCAGCCGTCGTATCCAGCGGCTTTTGCGATAATTCGAGCGAATCCGAGAACTCCAGCACCGAACTGTGCACCGTGAATTAAGAAGAAAACAAAGACAGGAGATATTTGATATTTTTCTTGAACTTTACTCATCGAATGCACCTCATTTCTTAATCATCAAAGTCTGATCTATGTTTTGTTGAAATTCCTTTCGCTGCTTTTTTTACATGTTGTGGTCTTGCTTGTACATCTCTTGTATCAATCATTGTTAAAGGAAAACGAATCCAAGAATCTTTAACAGATTGTTGTCTTGTTGGATAAAACAAAGCGTATGGCTTGCGTAAAGAAGTAAGCCTGAATAGATGAGTAAATAAGAAGATAAATCCAAGAGAAATCCCGAACAATCCGCCTATTTCTGCAAACATAAGAAAAGGAAAGCGTAGTAATCGAACAGCGTTACCCATTTTATAAATAGGTGTAATAAAGGAAGCAAGTGCTGATAAGGCAACGATAATTAATAAAATATTGCTCGTTAAACCAGCTTGTACAGATGCTTGCCCGATTACGATACCGCCTACAATACCGAGCGTTTGACCAACTTTCATTGGTAACCTTGCGCCGGCTTCTCTTAATAAATCAATTGCAAGTTCTAAAAAGAGCGCTTCAATTAAAGGTGGGAATGGTACTTGTGCCCTTGATAAAATCAAAGTTTCAAGTAAATCACTTGGAATAAGTTCATAATGATAATTTAAAACTGCAACGTATAATGGTGTAGCGCAAATTGAAAATAGAACGGCAATTAATCTTAAAATCCTTGAAAATGTAGCGTACATCCAGGAGACGTTATAGTCTTCTGGTGAAATGAAAAAATCGAAATAGGATACAGGTGTTAGTAAAACACTTGGAGAACCATCAACGAAAATAGCGATTTTTCCATCAATTAGTGCTTTTGTAACTCTATCAGTGCGTTCTGTATTAATATAGAGAGGGAAGATCGATTTTTCACCCATCAATTCTTGTATATAAGCACTATCATTAATTTGATCATACTCAAGAGCGCGTAATGATTCTTCTAGAAAATCTACATTATCTTTTTCAGCAAGGTTGTCTAAATACATCATGACAACTTTTGTTTTGGAAAACTCGCCGATAATCATTTCTTTTGTTTGTAAATCCAAAACAGGAAGACGTTTTCGAACTAAATTAATGTTTGTATCAATATCCTCTACAAAACCTTCTTGCGGACCAATAACAGTTGATTCGTTTAAAGGAGGGGTTGGTGCACGATAATTATCAATTGCAATGTTTGCAAGCATACATTTTTGATCTTGCTGATTCAATTGAATAATCGCATGCCCCTTTAAAACCATATCCTCAATTTTTTGTAAGTCGTTCGTAATTGTAATGCCGCTCATCGGGATATGTTCCTTCAGCTCTTCTAGTGATGCGTTAGGTCGTTCTAAAAGAGTGGGCATTAAATACTTTTGTAATTTTTCTCCATCAAGTGAAGGGCGATAGTAAGAAATCCAATAAGGCATCGTTTCATCGTCAGATGTATGGTAATTAATAAAATCACTAGACTTTTTGAGTTTCTCTATTAAATCTTGTAGAGAATGAATACGGTCTTTCTCTGGTTTTGTAAAGTCATAAATACTATTACCTCCAGAGCTTTGTTGCTTATTTTGAGAAGGGTCATCTTGCTTAGTGCTTTGTTGTTTACCTTGAGACGAATCACCTTGTTTAGCACTTTGTTGCTTATCCTGAGAGGAATCCTCTTGTTTAGCGTTTTGTTGCTTATCCTGAGAGGAATCCTCTTGTTTAGCGTTTTGCCGCTTATCCTGAGAGGAATCCTCTTGTTTAGCGCTTTGTTGCTTATCCTGAGAGGAATCCTCTTGTTTAGCACTTTGTTGTTTATCTTGAGAGGAATCCTCTTGTTTAGAGTTTTGTTGCTTATCCTGAGAAGTTTCATCTTGTTTAGCGTTTTGTTGTTTATCTTGAGAGGAATCCTCTTGTTTAGTACTTTGGTGCTTACCTTGAGAGGAATCCTCTTGCTTAGCACTTTGTTGTTTCTCTTGAGACGAGTCCTCTTGTTTAGAGCTTTGTTGCTTATCCTGAGAGGAATCTTGTTTCTCGTTATTTTTATCTTTATTATGTTTCATACTTCTAGTCTGTTCTTTGTTATCATCCTCTTGATTGTTAGAATGCTGCTCCCAGTTATCTGTTTCGTTTGCTTCTGGTGTATTTGATTTTTTTTTCTTACGTAACCAATTCCAAATCATATGTACGCCCTCTTTAATCTTGTAATATAGTGCTATTTTGTGGCTAATTTTGTATATTATTCATTTATTTATGAAAAGAAGAAGGAGATTAGTTTGCATAGAAAAAAATCTTTAGTAAGCAGTTCATACTATAACGGGGAGAGGGAGAGTCTGTGCAAATTGTAAAAAAGGAGAAGTTTGTGTTAAAAGAGTTTACGTTTGAAAATGGCAGGGAAATTCCTGTTCAAATGGGATACGAGACATATGGTACGTTGAATAGAGAAAGGTCAAATGTGATTTTGGTTTGTCATTATTTTAGTGCAACAAGTCATGCGGCAGGAAAATATACAGTGCATGATGAGGAGTCTGGTTGGTGGGATGGGCTCATTGGACCTGGGAAAGCAATTGATACAAATAAGTATTTTGTTATATGTACGGATAATCTTTGTAATGTGCAGGCGAGGAATCCATATGTGATTACAACAGGACCGAAATCGATTAATCCAGAAACTGGAGAAGAATATGCTATGGATTTTCCGGTTTTTACATTTCTTGATGTAGCTCGTATGCAATATGAGTTAATAAAAGGTATGGGAATTTCAAGGTTACACGCTGTAATCGGACCGTCGGCGGGGGGAATGATTGCACAACAATGGGCGGTTCACTATCCACATATGGTAGAGCGGATGATTGGCGTTATTACGAACCCACAAAATCCAATTATAACGTCTGTAAACGTAGCACAAAATGCGATTGAGGCAATTCAACTGGATCCAAGTTGGAAAGATGGAAAATACGGGGAAGAGCAGCCGATAAAAGGGCTTCATTTAGCAAATAGAATGATGTTTATGAACGCGTTTGATGAGCATTTTTATGAAATGGCATTTCCTCGTAATAGTATAGAGATAGAACCTTATAAAAAGTTTTCTACATTAACATCATTTGAAAAAGAGATAAATAAAGCGACATATAGAAGTATAGAGTTAGTAGATGCAAATTCATGGATGTATACTGCGAAGGCAGTTTTATTGCATGATATTGCACATGGGTTTTCTTCACTAGAAGAATCTCTTTCTAACATAGAAGCGAATGTACTTATGATTCCGTGTAAACAAGATTTGCTTCAGCCGTCTCGTTATAATTATAAAATGGTAGATATTTTGCAAAAACAAGGAAAATATGCGGAAGTGTATGAGATAGAAAGTATAAATGGGCATATGGCAGGAGCATTTGATATTCATTTATTTGAAAAGAAAGTTTATGAATTTTTGAATCGGAAAGTATCTAGTTTTGTGTAGAAGACAAATGATGGGGAAAAGGTGCAATGTTTGTAGTAGGCACCTTTTTTTACATAATTTGTAGACGGAAAATATATGTAGCGATTGCTATACCGAAAAACGCTATGCTAAGCAATAGAAATAAGAATGACATTTCTTGTGGGGAGTTTATTTTTCTATTATTTTTCATACTAAGAGCAATAATTGCAGCGAGTAAGAACACAATGCCCATAATGAAAAGAAAAAGCGTCATTTTAATCGACTCCTTTCATAAAACAAGTATATTGAGGATACAATGTGCTAGTTATGTTTGTAAAGAATAAATTTTTAGAGAAAATTGAGAAATAGTTTTTCGATTCTTTGCGTTCTTTCTTTTGCGTGCTAAAATTGGTAGAGAATGTTTGTGAAAAAGAAACTAAAGGTTTTATTGTATATAAGGAGGAACTACATATGACAGAAGTTAATACAATTACTACAGAAGAGGTACAAGAGCGTTTAGAAAATGGAGAAACGTTATTTTTAGTAGATGTAAGAGAAGATGAAGAAGTAGCGGCAGGAAAGATTCCAGAAGCTGTACATATTAAAATGGGCGATATCCCACATAAAGTAGATTTCTTTAATAAAGAGAATGAATATATCTTTATTTGTCGTTCAGGAATGCGCAGTGAAAATGTATGTCATTATTTAAATGAGCAAGGATTTAAAACAGTGAATATGGTTGGCGGTATGCTTCAATATGAAGGTGAAACGAAATAGTTAATAGTTAAAAACTTGAAACGAGTCTGTTTCAAGTTTTTTTCTTTTGCATACAGTATAAAAAAGGAGGAGGGGTCAATGGGGATTAATTTGCGGAAAGTGAAAATTATTAATAATACAGGCGCTGTTAATGTCGGTGACTGTTATGATATCTCGCCTTTAGCTGTGGCAAAAGTATATGCAGGTGCTGGAGGATCGAGTGCGGCTATTTTTTTAAATGGAAAAAGGCAGCCAGAAGCGGTGATTAGAACATCGGTATTTCTTCCGCCTTTGGCAACAAGTACACGTACGTTAGGTTCATAAAGGAAAGGTAGAGTGTAATTATGCCTGCGCATATAAAAGAATTTGTTATTGTTAATAATACTGGAAATATATTTACCGGTGATAATTTGAGTGATACTTCATTTACTGCTTCGAAATCATATAGTGGTTCGATGGGATGTACTTGGATTGATGTTGTTACAGTAATAGGGACGGAGACAAAGCTTTGTTTACAGCCGGGTGATTCGGTGACGACAACATATACAAGAGGCACTCCTGCTGGTACTGTAACAGGAATAAATATGGGGCAAAGTGTAAATGCATCGGGTATAGCACAAGCTGTCCCTAATACAGATAATATGGATTCAGTTGCTGGACTCCCTTAAGGAATTAAGGGAGTTTTTATTATTTAAAATAAAAATAGTCTTGGAAATTATTTTTGTAAATAGATTAAGAAGAGGTTTATTTATTATGAAAAAGACGGTTTGTAGGTGGTGAAAGTGTGAAGAAACGTGATAATAATGGGGGGCAAAATTCGTTAAGCTCTAATTTTAGAATTCCCCCCGAACTTATTGGGCCTACTTTCCCTCCTGTTCCAACTGGATTTACAGGTATAGGGATTACTGGCCCAACAGGTCCACGGGGTCCAACTGGTCCTCAAGGACCGAGAGGGTTACAAGGTCCGATGGGGGAGATGGGCCCGACAGGACCTCAAGGTGTGCAAGGGATACAAGGATCAGTTGGGCCAATAGGTGCAACTGGACCAGAAGGACAGCAGGGGCCACAAGGATTGAGAGGACCACAAGGAGAAACTGGAGCGACAGGACCTCAAGGGGTGCAAGGGTTACAAGGTCCGATTGGTCCAACGGGAGCGACTGGGGCACAAGGTATACAAGGGATACAGGGATTACAGGGGCCAATTGGAGCGACGGGACCTGAGGGACCTCAAGGAATTCAAGGCGTCCAAGGGTTACCGGGTGCAACTGGTCCACAAGGAATACAAGGAGCACAAGGGATACAAGGAACACAAGGACCGAGTGGAAATACAGGTGCAACCGGAGCGACTGGTCAGGGGATAACAGGTCCGACGGGAGTAACCGGTCCAACAGGGATCACTGGCCCGTCAGGAGGACCTCCTGGTCCGACGGGGCCGACTGGTGCGACAGGTCCGGGTGGTGGACCAAGTGGAAGTACAGGTGCGACTGGAGCAACGGGGAATACTGGGGCTACAGGAAGTACAGGGGTAACAGGAGCAACGGGAAGTACAGGTCCGACTGGAAGCACGGGAGCACAGGGCTTGCAAGGAATCCAAGGGATTCAAGGGCCAATTGGGCCAACAGGTCCAGAAGGTCCGCAGGGTATTCAAGGTATTCCTGGTCCGACGGGAGTAACTGGTGAACAAGGAATACAAGGAGTTCAAGGTATTCAAGGGGCAACGGGAGCAACAAGGAATACAGGGGGCTATAGGGCCTCAAGGGGCCACAGGAGCAACAGGAGATCAAGGTCCACAAGGAATCCAAGGAGTACCAGGGCCATCAGGAGCAACAGGCCCACAGGGAGTTCAAGGGATACAAGGTCCGATGGGTGATATAGGACCAACAGGTCCAGAAGGCCCAGAGGGACTTCAGGGCCCGCAAGGAATCCAAGGTGTGCCAGGGCCAGTTGGAGCAACGGGTCCAGAGGGTCCTCAGGGGATACAAGGTATTCAAGGACCGGTAGGAACAACAGGCCCACAAGGTCCACAAGGAATACAGGGAATACAAGGTGTGCAAGGGATAACGGGAGCAACTGGAGTACAAGGAGCAACTGGAATTCAAGGGATACAAGGGGAAATAGGAGCAACGGGTCCAGAGGGTCCCCAAGGAGTGCAAGGTGCTCAAGGGGAGATTGGTCCAACAGGTCCGATGGGTCCCCAAGGTGTGCAAGGAGTACAAGGAATTCAAGGAGCGACGGGCGCACAAGGAGTGCAAGGTCCACAGGGAATTCAAGGAATCCAAGGTCCGACGGGGGCAACAGGAGATACAGGAGCAACAGGTGCGACAGGGGAAGGCACTACAGGCCCAACAGGAGTAACCGGTCCAACAGGGGTAACAGGCCCATCTGGAGGACCAGCAGGACCGACCGGCCCAACGGGGCCATCAGGTCCGGCGGGAGTAACTGGTCCATCTGGTGGACCACCTGGCCCGACAGGAGCAACAGGTGCGACAGGAGTAACAGGAGATACTGGGGCGACAGGCTCAACTGGAGTGACAGGAGCGACAGGAGAAACGGGAGCAACCGGAGTGACGGGTTTGCAAGGTCCGCAAGGAATCCAAGGTGTGCAGGGAGAGATAGGTCCGACGGGTCCCCAAGGTGTTCAAGGTCCCCAAGGAATTCAAGGAATAACGGGGGCCACTGGAGATCAAGGTCCGCAAGGGATTCAAGGCCCACAAGGAGAGATAGGTCCAACCGGCCCACAAGGAATTCAAGGCCCACAAGGTTCTCAAGGAATCCAAGGAGCGACAGGGGGAACAGGAGCACAAGGTCCACAGGGAATCCAAGGTCCGCAAGGTGACATAGGTCCGACTGGGCCACAAGGTCCAACTGGAATCCAAGGGATACAAGGAGAGATAGGTCCAACAGGTCCAGAAGGCCCAGAGGGACTTCAGGGCCCGCAAGGAATCCAAGGTGTGCCAGGGCCAGTTGGAGCAACGGGTCCAGAGGGTCCTCAGGGGATACAAGGCATTCAAGGACCGGTAGGAGCAACAGGCCCACAAGGTCCACAAGGAATACAGGGAATACAAGGTGTGCAAGGGATAACGGGAGCAACTGGAGCACAAGGAGCAACTGGAATTCAAGGGATACAAGGGGAAATAGGAGCAACGGGTCCAGAGGGCCCCCAAGGAGTGCAAGGAATACAAGGGGCGATTGGTCCAACAGGTCCGATGGGCGCACAAGGAGTGCAAGGAATACAAGGGATTCAAGGAGCAACAGGTGCACAAGGAGTGCAAGGCCCACAAGGGATTCAAGGGATACAAGGTCCGACGGGAGCAACAGGAGATACGGGGGCAACCGGAGCGACGGGAGAAGGAACTACCGGTCCAACAGGAGTAACCGGTCCAACAGGGGTGACTGGCCCGTCAGGAGGACCAGCAGGACCGACCGGCCCAACGGGGCCATCAGGTCCGGCAGGAGTGACAGGTCCATCAGGTGGACCACCTGGCCCGACAGGAGCAACAGGTACGACAGGAGTAACAGGAGATACCGGGGCGACAGGCTCAACTGGAGTGACAGGAGCGACAGGAGCAACGGGAGCAACCGGAGTGACGGGTTTACAGGGTCCGCAAGGAATCCAAGGTGTTCAAGGAGAGATAGGTCCAACCGGTCCCCAAGGTATTCAAGGTCCGCAAGGAATCCAAGGAGTAACGGGGGCAACTGGAGCACAAGGTCCCCAAGGAATTCAAGGCCCACAAGGCGACATAGGTCCAACCGGCCCACAAGGAATTCAAGGTCCACAAGGTCCTCAAGGAATCCAAGGAGCGACGGGGGCAACCGGGGCACAAGGCCCACAGGGAATCCAAGGTCCGCAAGGTGACATAGGCCCGACCGGCCCACAAGGCCCCCAAGGAATTCAAGGCCCGCAAGGAATTCAAGGTCCAACGGGAGCTACAGGAGCAACCGGAGCTACAGGTCTCCAAGGAATTCAAGGCCCACAAGGAATCCAAGGCCCACAAGGAATTCAAGGTCCAACGGGGGCTACAGGAGCAACCGGTTCACAAGGTCCAACTGGAGATACAGGTCCAACCGGAGCTGGAGCCACTGGAGCGACCGGGGCGACTGGAGTTAGTACAACTGCAACGTATGCGTTTGCGAATAATACATCAGGAACCGCTATTTCCGTTTTATTAGGTGGTACGAACGTACCATTACCGAACAATCAAAATATTGGCCCAGGAATAACCGTTAGTGGGGGAAATACTGTATTTACAGTTGCGAATGCAGGAAACTATTATATAGCCTATACAATTAATTTAACGGCAGGTTTACTTGTAAGTTCTCGTATAACTGTAAATGGCAGTCCGCTTGCGGGAACGATAAATGCCCCGACAGTCGCTACTGGTTCATTTAGTGCAACAATAATCACTAACTTGCCTGCTGGAGCTGCTGTTAGCTTACAGTTATTTGGAGTAGTTGCAGTAGCTACATTATCTACGGCAACGCCAGGGGCTACTCTAACTATTATTAGATTAAGTTAATAAGCAGAAAACCTTGAAACTTTTATGTTTCAAGGTTTTTTATCCTTGTATTTGTAAGTAAACCTCGTTAACCAGGGGGAGTGGATACCCTCTAATTATTTAAAGTTTCACTTTATTCACTTGAGCAAAAACATCGCAGTTCGAAAATATATTATAATAGAATGAAAAGAAAGAAATTTGGCAGAAAGGGAGGGTGGCGATGCAGGAGATGGTTAAAGATTTTTTTGGACGCCCACTTCAAGATTTACGTATATCTGTCATTGATCGTTGCAATTTTAGATGTACATATTGTATGCCAGCGGAAATATTTGGGCCAGAATATGCTTTTTTGAAAGACGAGTTTTTACTAACTTTTGATGAAATTGAGCGTTTGGCAAAATTATTTGTTAGCATCGGTGTACGGAAAATTAGACTTACTGGCGGTGAGCCACTGCTTCGTAAAGATTTAACAAAACTTATTGCACGTCTTGTGAAAATTGATGGGCTAATAGATATAGGGTTAACGACAAATGCTATTCATTTAACGAAACAAGCGAAGGCATTAAAAGAAGCTGGATTACATAGAGTGAATGTTAGTTTAGATGCGATAGATGATGACATATTTAAGAATATTAATGGTCGAAATATTAATACGAAACCGGTAATTAAGGGAATTATAGCAGCTAAAGAGGCGGGCTTGGAAGTAAAGGTAAATATGGTTGTGAAAAAAGGGATGAACGATCATCAAGTACTACCGATGGCTGCGTATTTTAAAGAGCAAGGAATCACGCTTAGGTTTATTGAGTTTATGGATGTTGGTAGTACAAATGGGTGGAATTTTGATCAAGTCGTTACAAAACGAGAATTGATTGAGATGATTCATAAGGTGTATCCGCTTGAGCCAGCTGAAGCCCATTACTTTGGTGAAGTTGCAAAGCGATATCGGTACGTTGGAACAAATGTTGAAGTTGGTTTTATTACATCTGTTTCTGAGTCATTTTGTGCCTCTTGTACGAGGGCGAGAATTTCGGCAGATGGAAAGTTTTATACGTGCTTATTTGCGACAGAGGGTTTGAATGTAAGAGAACTTCTTAGAGGAAATCTTTCGGATGAGGAGTTATTAAGTGTTATACAAGATGTATGGATGAATAGAAAAGATAGGTATTCGGATGAACGGACAGAAGAAAGTGCAAAAAATCGTCCGAAAATCGAAATGTCTTATATAGGAGGATAAGAAAGGGGGCTATCGCATGCAGGAGCGATATTCAAGACAAATATTATTTTCTGGTGTTGGAGAAGAAGGACAGAGAAAAATAAGAGAGAAGCATGTGCTTATTATTGGTGCTGGTGCTCTCGGTGCGGCAAATGCAGAAGCGATTGTTAGAGCAGGGGTTGGAAAAGTAACGATTGCTGATCGGGATTATGTAGAATGGAGTAATTTACAAAGACAACAACTATATACGGAAGAAGATGCAAAGCAGTATAAACCGAAGGCGATAGCGGCTGCAGAACATTTACAATCGATTAATTCTGAGGTGGAAATAAATCCGGTTGTGACGGATGTAACGGTGCAAGAAATGGAAGAGTTAGTGCGTGATGTAGATTTAATATTAGATGCGACAGATAATTTTGAAACGCGTCTTCTCATTAATGATATTTCACAAAAGTATAATATTCCATGGATATATGGTGGTTGCGTCGGGAGTTACGGAGTAACGTATACAATTTTACCAGGGAAAACACCGTGTTTTCGCTGTTTAATGGAGCATCCGGCGAGCGGAGCAACATGTGACACAGCTGGTATTATACAACCGGCAGTACAATTAGTAGTTGCGCATCAAATTACGGAAGCGCTGAAAATATTAGTAGAAGACTTTGGGGCGCTTCGTGAAACGATGTTATCGTTTGATCTTTGGAATAATCAACAGATGGCATTTAAAGTGAATAGGCAGAAAAAAGATACTTGTTTATCTTGCGGAAGGTTACGTACATATCCGAGTTTAACATTTGAAGCACAAACAAAAACAGAAGTGTTATGTGGGCGAAATACAGTACAAATTCGCCCGGGTGTGCGGAAGAATTTTAATTTAGAAGAAATTAAAAAGCGCTTACAAAGAAGCGTAGAGATAAAGGCGACACCTTATTTATTATCATTTCCGGTAGAAGAATATCGTTTTGTTTTATTTACAGATGGCAGGGCGTTTATTCATGGGACGAATGATATGAATGTAGCGAAAAGTTTATATGCAAGATATATAGGTTGAACCTAAAGGAAATCCTTTAGGTTCAACGGAGAGAGGATTATGAATTTCTCGTATAATCTCCACTTTTTCCACCTGTTTTTTCAAGTAAGTACGTTTCGCCGATAATCATACCTTTATCGATAGCTTTACACATATCATACACAGTAAGAGCGGTAGCGGAAGCAGCTGTTAAAGCTTCCATTTCAACACCGGTGCTACCTTCTGTTTTAACTTTTACTTCAATGAGTAAACGATATTGTTCTTCTGATTGTTTCCAATCGAAAGAAACGTCAACACCTTTTAATAATAAAGGATGGCACATTGGGATAATATCAGAAGTTCGTTTCGCAGCCATAATGCCTGCGATTTGCGCAACTGCTAATACGTCACCTTTCCCAATTTCATTGTGAGAGATTTTATCGTAAATTTCTTTCGTAACGACAATGCTAGAGCACGCAATTGCTGTTCGAACGGTTGTTTTTTTGTCGCTTATATCAACCATTTTTGCGCGTCCTTGGTCATTAAAATGTGTAAATGAAGACATGGAATTCCTCCTTGAAGTAATTTCTATTGAATACATAAAGTTTAATCGAGATAAAAAAAATTGCAAATATGAGGTGAGAAACGATGGTAGAAAAACGAATTCCAATTCAAGTTGCTGAGGCAGTAGAACGGGTAATGAAATATGCGAAGCATGGTGAAGTAGAAGAAATTTCTATTACGGAAAGTTACGGGAGAATTCTCGGGGAAGATGTTGTCTCAGATCATGACGTTCCTCATTTTGATCGTTCCCCTTACGATGGTTTCGCCATTCGAGCAGAAGATACGAAAGGAGCAACCCAAGAGAATCCAATTGAATTTGAAGTAATAGGAGAAATCGGGGCGGGGTCTGTTTTTTTAGAAGAAGTAGGAGCTTTTAAAGCGATTCGTATTATGACAGGAGCAGCTATTCCAGAAGAATGTAATGCAGTCGTAATGCTCGAGCTGACAGAAGGGTTTGAGAAGAACGGGAAAACATATATGAAGTTAAAACGCCCTTTTAATAACGGTGACAATGTGTCGTTTAAAGGAGAAGACATAAAACAAAATCAAGTTCTCGTTAAGAAAGGTGTTGCAATTAATCCAGGTGTTGCGGCCTTATTAGCAACGTTTGGATATAGCACTGTGAAAGTTGTAAAACAGCCTGTTGTCGGTATTGTAACAACAGGAAGTGAATTACTAGAAGTACATGAGCCGTTACAGCCGGGGAAAATTAGAAATAGTAACTCGTATATGATCGCAGCTCAAATTATGAAAGCTGGCGGGAAAGTTCGTTATTATGGTCAACTCGCCGATGAGCTAGATGCATGTTTTACAGCTGTTCAATTAGCGATGGATGAGGTCGATATTTTAATTACAACAGGCGGTGTATCAGTAGGAGATTATGACTATTTACCAGCTATTTATGAAAGGTTACAGGCGAATGTACTCTTTAATAAAATAGCGATGAGACCGGGAAGTGTAACGACAGTAGCTGAAGTTGATGGGAAGTTACTCTTCGGTTTATCAGGAAATCCGTCTGCTTGTTATGTAGGCTTTGAATTATTTGTGCATCCAATTATAAAAACATATTTGTATGCGAAGGAACCTCACGTATATAGAGCGGATGCTATTTTACAAAAAGATTTTCCAAAGCCAAATCCATTTACTCGTTTCGTAAGAGCGAACGTAACAATTGTGGACGGAGCGTTACAAGCGATGCCGGTTGGTTTAGATAAATCGAGTGCGGTATCTTCACTTGCAGATGCGAATGCTTTTATCGTGTTACCTGGAGGAACGAGAGGATTTGAGACCGGAATGAAAGTATCCGTATTATTGTTAGAGCACTCTGAGGGATGTGATTGGCCATGGGCAAAGCCCCTTCAATCTTACAAATAGTAGGATATCAAAATAGCGGAAAAACGACACTTGTAGAGAAAATTGTGCATGTGTTAGCTGAAAGTGAAATGAAAGTTGCTACAATTAAACATCACGGGCACGGAGGTTTTCCAGAAGTAGCGCAAAAAGATAGCGAAAGGCACCGTAAAGCTGGTGCTGTCGTAAGTAGTGTAGAAGGTGCTGGATTGCTTTCACTTTCTTCACTAAGAAAGAAATGGTCCTTGCAAGAAATTATTCGCTTATATGAGTTTTTTGAAGTGGATACAATTTTAATAGAGGGCTATAAAAAAGAGAACTACCCGAAAGTAGTGTTACTTCGTTCTGCGGAAGACGTTGAACTTTTACATGAAGTAGAAAATATAGTGGCGATTATTACGTGGTATGATGTCCCGGCAAATATACGAGAAGAATATAAAGTATTTCATATAACAGAAGAAGAGTTGTACATAGACTGGTTTTTACAAATGGTTAGGAGTGCGAAATGACAAATACATATTATGAAGTAATTGATACAGAAATCTCGATTGAAGAGGTAACGAAGAAAGTGATTCGACGTGAATGCGGTGCTGTTACAACATTTATTGGAACGGTTAGAGAGTTTACGAAAGGGCGTCGTACATTATACTTAGAGTATGTTGCTTATAAGACGATGGCAGAAAAGATGCTAGAGAAAATTGGTCTGGAAGTGAAAGAGAAATGGCCGGGTACATATGTTGCGATTACACATCGCATCGGTACGTTGCAAATTTCTGATATAGCGGTTGTTGTTGCTGTTTCAACACCACACCGTAAAGCGGCTTATGAAGCAAATGAATATATTATGGAACGCATAAAACAAATTGTTCCGATTTGGAAAAAGGAGTTTTGGGAAGATGGTGACTCATGGATTGGTGATCAATTAGAAAAAACACCATATCCGGCGGGAGAGCCTGGGAAGGAGCTATAAGTATGATTAGAGTATTGTTATTTGCGCACTTGCAAGAAGAAGCAGGGACAAGTGAATTACAAATAGAGAAAGAAAATATTACGGTTGCAGAGTTAAAAGATGTTGTTGCGAAAGAATATAATGTACCAGTTTCAGAGCCAATTATGGTTGCGATTAATGAAGAATACGCAAATGAAGATGACAGGGTCCAAGATGGTGATGTGGTTGCACTTATACCACCAGTGAGTGGTGGTTAATATTGGATTCATTAAAACGACTTTCCTAAGTAGGGGAAGTCGTTTTTTTATGGCGTTTTTGAGAACACTAACTTATAGGATAAGGAGGACGTTATGAAAAAAATATGTGTAATTATTACAGCGATATGTTCTATCTTTTTCTCTTCTCCAAGCGATTCTTTCGCGAAAGAATCAAGAGAACAGCTTTTAGAGAGTGCGTTATTGAATAGGTACTATTCGGTTATTAGACAAGTGACAGAAGATCAATATGAATGTGATGCAGTTATAAATATAAAGCGTCTCGGCAGGAAAGATGAATTTGTTCCTAGATTTGAAGTGACGCTACAATTTCTTACATTTCAAGGGGCGCATAATCCGCCAAATGACAAAGTTACACTTACTTTGGAGGATTATTTAGATCATATAAAGGTAAAAAATGTGGAGCGAGAAAAAAATGTTTCTAATGATATTGTAGAAAAGATTTGTGCTCGCAAAAAAGAAAAAATGAAAGCTCATTCTAATGATTGAGAGCGGTAACTTATTCCGCTATTTGCGGGATGATTAAAGTTTAAATTTATGACATTTTACAGAGAAAGGTAATGGGCGATGGATATATTTTTAGCAATTTTACCAGCTATATTTTGGGGGAGTATTGTGTTATTTAACGTAAAACTGGGCGGGGGACCGTATAGTCAAACGCTTGGAACAACGTTTGGAGCACTTATTTTCTCAATTGTTGTTTATATTTTTATGAAGCCAGTATTAACACCTACCGTGATTGGGGTTGGAGTTGTGTCAGGCTTATTTTGGGCGCTTGGTCAGGCGAATCAATTGAAAAGTATTGATTTAATGGGCGTTTCGAGGACGATGCCAATTTCAACAGGACTTCAATTAGTTGCGACGACTTTATTTGGCGTTATCGTATTTCATGAATGGTCCACGACAATATCGGTCGTCCTTGGGATTTTAGCGCTCGTTTGTATTATTGTCGGTGTTATTTTAACGTCACTTCAAAGTGAAGAAGAAAAGAATGCAGAGCAAGCAGCAAATTTTAAAAGAGGTATCATAATTTTATTAATTTCAACAGTCGGTTATTTAGTTTACGTAGTAGTGATTAGACTATTTAACGTAGATGGTTGGTCAGCTTTATTACCACAAGCAGTTGGTATGGTATTAGGAGGGATTTTGCTTACCTTTAAACATCATCCATTTAATAAATATGCAATCCGAAATATTATTCCAGGATTAATTTGGGCAGCTGGAAATATGTTTTTATTCATTTCGCAGCCGCGTGTTGGAGTCGCAACAAGTTTCTCGCTATCGCAAATGGGGATTATTATTTCCACGCTTGGTGGGATCCTTATATTAGGTGAAAAGAAAACGAAACGCCAATTAACGGGTATCGTTGTCGGTATCGTTTTTATTATTGCAGCCGGAATTATGTTAGGTATAGCAAAAAGTTAAAGGAGGTATTGAAATGTATAGTGATTTAGAAGGAAAAGTGGTCGTTATTACAGGATCAGCAACAGGTCTTGGTAGGGCGATGGGAGTAAGGTTTGCTAAGGAAAAAGCGAAAGTGGTTATTAATTATCGCTCACGAGAATCAGAAGCAAATGATGTGTTAGAAGAAATTAAAAAGGTAGGCGGAGAAGCGATTGCTGTAAAAGGTGATGTAACCGTCGAATCAGATGTTGTGAATCTCATTCAATCTGCTGTGAAAGAATTTGGTACGCTTGACGTTATGATTAATAATGCAGGGATAGAAAATGCAGTACCATCGCATGAAATGCCACTTGAAGATTGGAATAAGGTAATTAATACAAATTTAACAGGTGCTTTCTTAGGAAGTAGAGAAGCGATTAAATATTTTGTAGAACATGACATTAAAGGGTCTGTCATTAATATGTCTAGTGTTCATGAGAAAATTCCGTGGCCACTATTTGTGCACTATGCAGCGAGTAAGGGTGGCATTAAACTGATGACAGAAACGTTAGCGCTAGAATATGCGCCAAAAGGTATTCGAGTAAATAATATAGGACCAGGTGCAATTAATACGCCGATCAATGCAGAAAAATTTGCTGATCCTAAAAAACGTGCTGATGTAGAAAGTATGATACCGATGGGCTACATTGGAAACCCTGAAGAAATTGCAGCAGTAGCAACTTGGCTCGCTTCTTCAGAGGCGAGTTATGTAACGGGCATTACGCTATTTGCAGATGGTGGAATGACGTTATATCCATCGTTTCAAGCTGGGCGTGGGTAATATAAAAGGACGAAGAGATAAAACTCTTCGTCCTTTTTTTACAAAAAAAATAGCGGCCAGCTATTTTAAATTTAGTGATTAATTGTATCTTGAAGAAATTCTGTTGCTTGATGTTCAGTAACATTTTGTACGAGCGCGACTTCGCTAATCATCATTTTTCGTGCATTATCTAGCATTTGTTTTTCGCTCGCATTTAATGCTCTCTCTTTATTGCGGCGAAGTAAATCCCGAACAACTTCTGCGCTATCTTGCAGATTGCCGTTTTTCATTTTTTCCATATTCATTGTATATCTTTGTTTCCATGAGAGTGATGGGTCTGACTCCCCGTTTTGAAATTCAAGAAGTATATCATCTAACGTACCTCGATCAACGATATAACGAATACCTGATTTTTTTAATTGTTCCATCGGAAGCATTACTTGCATATCTTTACTAATGATGCGTATCACACAATATTGACGTGAAGTACCTAATATTTCTTTCTCTTCAATTGCTTCAATGATTCCTGCACCGTGCATTGGATAAACGATTTTATCACCAATTTGAAACAAATCATCCACCTCCATATGTGGTAACCACTTTTAATGATAGCATACGTATGTAAAGATGTCAAATTTTATATAATAACATAATATTTATATTCGAGTCAATAAGATAAAGTGCTTTTTTATGTTTTTTTTGGGACCTTATTTATAGTGATTTTTTTAGAAAAATAGTACAGGTGAAGAAAGAAGGCATATCCACTTATTTTTAAGCATAAAATGTAAAAGCGCTAATACAATATACCTAAATCCGTTCTTTGCAAAGGAGGGAGAGAAGGTGGGGCGCACAATAAAAATTGATATTACAAATAAAGTTGTAGCTAAATTTAGACAAAATTATTTGGAATTATATACGAGTAAATTTATGATAGGTAAGTTTTATGTCTATACTGAAGATAAAGAATATGTGTTAGAAGACGGATATATATATGAGAATGGAAAGTTTTATCGCATCATAGATACGCACCGTGGCAATAATCAAGCGGCGGAGGGCTGCGATCTAGGACGGTGTTAACATGATTCGTGTGAAAGTATTTGATGAAAGTCACGAAAAAGACTTAGAAGACGCTGTAAATGTTTTTTTGAAAAAGATTGATGATAGCAACTTTGTAGATATTAAGTATCAAGTTGGTGTTTCCATTAACGACGATGAAAACCAAATTTATTGTTTTTCAGCAATGATCGTTTATAAAGCATAAAAAAGAGCTGGCTCACCCAGCTCTTTTTTATGCTTTATGTTGGGACAACATGTGTCGGTAATACGTTCATAATAGATTGGGGTGTGCCTAATTTCTTTGTCGTTAAAAGAGGCTCCCCTGTTTCATGATTTTGGGCATCTTTACACATACCAAGGTGATAACGATCACCTAAAAATGGATCAATATAAAAACCGTTTTTAAATACTTTATCATTCGGATGTTTTTCATGGTGAATATCAGAGCAGTTAATGCAATAGAACATAGCGTTCAACCCCTTTTTATTTTGTTTGAAAAAAGTGAGTCGGTAGTCATTTCGCTCCTAAGGAAATGTTGAGGAGAAGAGAAATAACTACCTACTCAAATGGTGGGCATATTCCTTCTGATTTGTCATATCTCGCGTATTGTCCCTGAGGGAAGGAGGAGAGACGAAGTACGCATGATATAAGTAAGGCGTTTCTTTCAATATGAATGATGGAGTTTCATGTTGAGAGAAGTTTTTATTTTGTATTGCCTTTGTGAGTATATTATGAGGAAATGCTAAGAGGGTGTTTGTCCTGTTGAAAAAATGTTGAGAATTTCTCAACAGTAAAAGAATTAGCGTTGACATGAAACCAAAAGGTGTTATATTATCGAAGTGAAACCAAAAGGTGTTATGTTATAACGCCGAGTAAAGGAGAATGAAAATGGAACAACAAAATACATTAAATGATATTAAACAAACAATCATTTTTAACGCGTCTCTTCAAAAGGTATGGAGTGTAGTATCAACTGCAGAAGGGATTGCGTCATGGTTTATGCCAAATGATTTTGTATTAGAGGTAGGGCATGAATTTCATGTGCAATCGCCATTTGGGCCATCACCATGTAAAGTGTTAGAAATTGATGAGCCAAACCATTTATCTTTCTCATGGGATACAGATGGCTGGGTTGTTTCATTTAATTTGAAAGACTTAGGAGATAACAAAACAGAATTTACGTTAATTCACGGCGGCTGGAAACATCCTGATGAAATTCTTCCGAAAGCGAATGCGAAGAGCTCTATTATTCGCGATAGAATGAGCGGTGGTTGGGTAGCGATTGTAAATGAAAAACTGAAAAAGGTTGTCGAAGGCTAAGTGTCCTCGTCAGCAGCGAAATATGATGTATTTCAAGCAATTGCTGATCCAACCCGCCGAGAAGTAATACGGTTATTAAGTGACAAAGAGTTACCGATTTCCAAAATAACGGATTATTTTCCGATGAGTCGTACTGCGGTTGTAAAGCACCTTCATATTCTTTCGGAAGCGAATTTAGTAAGTGGAAGAAAAAGCGGAAGAGAGAAGATATATCGTTTGCATCCAGAACCATTAGAAGAATTACAACAGTGGCTCTCGTATTATGAACGTTTTTGGGATAATAAATTATCCATGCTGAAACATATTGTGGAGAATGAAGAATAAAAAAAGGATGACCAAAATGGTCATCCTTTTTATTGTTGCTCACTTGTTTGTGTAGCTGGCTTTAATAAAAGCCAAGCAATAATTAATGTAAATACTGCTAATACGAAAGTGCTCATATAAATGACATGTACGCTTGATGCTAATGCGGATTGTGATTCGGTTACTACGTTTGCTGTAGTACCGCCATGTCCACCAGATACAAGATCAAGATTTTTAATACCACGTGCGTGAATCATCGTATTAAAGATTGTACCGAATATTGCAGCACCTAACGTTTGACTAAATGTATTAATAAATGTATTTAAACCAACAGCTGTCCCGCGTGTATGAGCTGGCACGGCTGCTTGAATTGTTACCATGTAAATCGGTGTCACAAGCCCCATTCCTAAGCCGAATAATCCGACTGCTACATAAATAAGGAACGATGGTGAATTTGTTGATAGTGTAAATAATAAGAACGTAGCAACTGATAAGATGCTAGCTCCAAGTAAAATAATTTGTTTCGTTTTTAACTTACCAACTAAGTTACCCGAGAACATAGCCCCAAATGTCCACATAACAGGAATTGGCATTAAAATGAGTCCAGCTTCTGTTGCATTTTTTCCTAAAACACCCTGGCTCCAAATTGGAAGATACACAGTAATACTAATAATCATTGCGCCAGCAATAAGAGTTAATATATTTATCGTAGATAATGTACGGTTAGAGAAAAGTGCTAGCGGAATTAATGGTTCCGGAGATTTTTTCTCGATGAATAAGAAAATAATAAATGAAACGACGGCGAAGATTAATAGGCCGATAATTGTTATGTCTCCCCAGTTTTGCTTACTGCTACCTGTTAATAATGCATATAGTAGAGCGATTGTACTTAATGAGAAGACTGTCGCACCAAGATAGTCGATATGGTGTTTAGCGGGCTTAATAGATTCTTTGTAGTAAATTACAATCATTAAGCAAGCGATAATTCCGAATGGAACGTTTAAGAAGAAGATATAACGCCAAGAAAGGGAATCAACTAAAAATCCACCTACTAACGGTCCGATAACACCGGATACACCCCAAACGGCACTCATCCAACCTTGTGCTTTCGCGCGGTCTTTCGCTTCGCTATATAAGTCTCCAATAATCGTCATTGTGATTGGCATAACAGCACCAGCACCGATACCTTGAAGCGCGCGGAAGAAAATTAATTGTTCCATCGATGTAACGACTCCGCAAAGTGCAGAACCGACTAAAAAGATTGTAGCCCCGATCAGTAAAACCTTTTTACGACCAAATAAATCAGCGAGCTTTCCGTATATTGGAGTCGAAACAGCTGTTGCAAGCATATAAATTGCATATACCCAACTAACAAGTTCGACGCCTGACAAATCACTCGTTATACGAGGGATTGCTGTACTAACAATCGTTCCTTCTACTGCAGAAAGAAACGTCATTAACATTAAAGACATCATGACTTTTTTTCTCATTTGTTTTCCCCTTACCCTTTTTTAAATATTCAACAATATAAAATATAAAGGTACTAAGGTATATAAAGCAACAAAAAAGCAATGGAAAGTTACATGGAGCAGATGTTTGTCGCTTCTTGTCGGTAAGTCGATATATTTGAGAAATCGCCGATATAAGTTGTAGAATCGCTGATAAATTTGGAAAATCGCCGATATAATTACAGAATCGCTGATATATCTGTGGAATTGCCGATAATGATTTCATGGCAATATTAAAAAAGAAACAGGAATCCCTGTTTCTTTTTTTAATATTGCATTTTCGCGTTTTCTCCAGCTGTCGTTCCAGCAATTCTACCAGTAACAAGGGCTGATGTAATATTATAGCCACCAGTATAACCGTGGATATCAAGAACTTCTCCGCAGAAATATAAGCCGTTCGTGAATTTAGAAGACATTTCTTTCGGATTAATTTCTTTCACGGATACACCTCCGCCAGTAACGAATGCTTTTTCAATTGACTGCGTACCATTTACATTCACAGTAAACTCTTTAAAGTCTTTCACAAGTGCACGAATCTTTTCGTGAGAAACTTGTCCAGCTTGTTCACTACCGTCAATTTCATTTTTTTCTAATAAGAATAGGAAGTAACGTTCAGGGACATAACCTTTTAAAACGTTTTTAATTCCTTTTTTCGGATCTTCTTTCATTTGTTTCAGCATGCGCTGAAATAATTGCTCACTATTTTCCTCTGGCAATGCATCAATACTCATTTGTATTGTGTTCGTTTTAAACTTTTTCAGTGCTTTCACGACGAATTGACTACAACGAAGAGCAGCAGGACCAGATAGGCCAAAATGAGTGAAGAGCATGTCCATTTTGTGAGAAATGATAGCTTTTCCTTTCGGGTTTAATACGCTTAAGTTTATATCACGTAAAGCAAGACCTTGTAATGAGCGATCACGTATAAACGGCTCGTTTGACAGGATAGGTACTTCTGTTGGGAATAATTCTGTAATTGTATGACCTGCTTTTTCAGCCCAAGCGTATCCGTCTCCAGTGGAACCAGTTTGAGGAACAGATTTTCCGCCAACAGCGATAACGACGTGATTTGTTTCTAACACTTCGCCTGTTTGCAGTACAACTGCTTTCGTTTGACCATTTTCATATTCAATCGTTTCAACAGGCGTATTTGTACGGATTTTTACACCTAAGTTTTTTAATCGTGTTAAAAGTGCGTCTACAACAGATTGCGCTTTGTTTGACACAGGGAACATGCGACCGTGGTCTTCTTCTTTCAATTTAACACCGAGATTTTCGAAGAATGTAATAATATCTTCATTATTAAAAATAGAAAAAGCGCTGTATAAGAAGCGACCGTTTCCTGGTATATGTTTAACAATTTCATCAAGTGGTAGACGGTTTGTTACGTTGCAGCGTCCGCCACCAGAAATCGCAAGTTTACGCCCAAGTTTATTTCCTTTATCAAGAAGTAAGACATTTGCGCCTTCTTCTGCAGCACCAATTGCAGCCATTAGCCCAGAAGGACCGCCGCCGATGACAATAACATCATAATGCATAATATATCGACCTCATTTTCTACATTTCCTGCCTAAAAGAATAGCATGTTTTCCCTTAAAAGAAAAATAGAGTGAAGTACTGCTTAATGAGAGAATTGTGGTACAATACAAAAGTTAGAGTTCAGCACTATCCTGCTATTTGTAGGCGATAAGACTAAAACCTCAAGATTTAGGAGAAGTAAATAGGGAGTCTGTTAGCCTGTAAATGCTCGAATGGTTCAACTAATAAGGAGTAGGAGAGAAGTCTCCAACTAATTATAGTTTCACTTTATGTAGATGTAGGAGGATTTTTGTATGTCCGATTCGAAATTTCTGCGCGGAACGCTTATTGTTACGCTAGGGACATTTTTAGTAAAGTTCTTAGGCATGATTTACGTCTTTCCGTTTCATGCATTAGTAGGCACAGAAGGCGGAACGCTCTATACATATGGATACATTCCATATACGATCTTTTTAAGTATCGCAACGGCAGGTGTGCCGCTTGCTGTTTCAAAATTTGTTTCCAAATATAATGCGCTTGGCGATTATAAAACGAGCCGGAGAATGTTCCGCTCGGGAATGGTTATGATGATAGTAACAGGAGTTCTTTCGTTCCTAGTACTGTACATGACGGCGCCACTGTTTGCAGAAGCGATGCTTGGTAAACAAAGTATACACAATAATGTAGGAGAAGTTACGACGATCATTCGTCTTGTAAGTTTCGCACTTATTGTTGTACCAGCAGCGAGTTTAATTCGTGGTTATTTCCAAGGTCACCAGTCTATGGGACCAACTACCGTTTCACAAATTATTGAACAAATTATTCGTATCGTCTTTTTATTAGCTGGTAGTTTTATCGTTATTAAAGTACTTGGCGGTACAGTTGCAACAGCAGTTGGAGTAGCGACATTTGCTGCGTTCGTTTCAGCGGTTGGAGCACTCGGTGTGTTAATTTGGTACTGGTTAAAACGTAAAAAATATTTGGATCAATATTTAATTGAACAAACTGTACCAGAATCAACAGTAAGTACTGTTCAATTGTTTAAAGAGTTATTCGCATATGCGATTCCTTACGTTGTAATTGGGTTAACAATTCCTTTATATCAACAAATTGATACATTGACATTTAACTCAATTATGCAGGCGATTGGTCAAGGTGATATCGCAGAGCGAGCGCTTGGTATTTTCACAATGTGGACGCATAAGTTAATTATGATTCCTGTATCACTTGCAACAGCGTTTAGTTTAACGCTTGTACCAGCAATTACAAAATCATTTACTGAAAAACAATACCGCTATTTGAAATTACAAATTACACAAACATTCCAAGCAAATATGTTTTTAACATTGCCAGCAGTTATCGGTATTTCAACACTTGCATATCCAATTTACACTGCTTTCTATGACTCAGATCCATTAGGTGGACAAGTATTAATGTGGTATGCACCAGTTGCATTGTTATTTGCTTTATTTACAGTAACAGCGGCAATTCTTCAAGGGATTAATCAGCAAAAGCATGCGATTGTCGCGCTTATTATGGGTGTTATTTTGAAATTTGTATGTAACGTAATCTTTATTCGTTATTTCGGTACAGTAGGAGCAATTCTAGCGACCGCAGTTGGTTTCTTAGCTTCTGTTTGGTATACAAATCGACAAATTAAAAAATACGCACACTATTCATTCGGTGTTGTATATAAAAGAACATTCCAAATTGCAGTACTGACACTTATAATGGTCGTTGCTGTAAAACTATCACAATGGCTTCTATCCTTCATGATTTCGCCTGATGGCCGTATTGGTGCTCTTATAACAGTTGCGATTTGTGCAGGTATTGGCGGTCTTGTTTACGGATTGTTAGCAATTCGCACAGGAGTACTTGAAAGAGTATTTGGCGGAGAAGCATTAGATAAAATTCAACGTAAGCTTGGTAGTAGATTTAAAATAAAGTTGAAATCAAGAGGGGCGTAATTACGTCCCCTTTTCTATGATAAATAAAGAAGGTGAAAAACGTGAGATTAGATAAATTATTAGCGAATATGGGATATGGAAGTAGAAAAGAAGTAAAGAAATTATTGAAAGATGGCGTTGTGAAAATTGATGGAACGCCAGTAAAAGATGCGAAAGTTCATGTAAATGTAGAAGAGCAAGAAGTTATGATTCACGGTGAAGTTGTGGAATACAAAGAGTTTGTTTACTTAATGATGCATAAACCACAAGGTGTTATTTCAGCGACGGAAGATGATAATCATGAAACAGTAATAGATTTATTAGAATTAGAAGATGCAATCTTTGATCCGTTCCCAGTTGGACGACTTGATATCGATACGGAAGGTTTCTTATTGATAACAAATGATGGGAAGTTATCACATCAATTATTATCTCCGAAAAAGCATGTGCCGAAAAAATATTATGCACACGTTGCAGGAGTAGTAACAGAAGAGGATGTAAAAGAGTTTGCTAAAGGTGTTATTTTAGACGATGGCTATGAAACAAAGCCAGGTACGCTTACAATATTGAAAAGCGATGATATTTCTGAAATTGAGCTTGTGATTACGGAAGGGAAATTCCATCAAGTGAAGCGTATGTTTGAAGCGGTAGGGAAAAAAGTAGTCTACCTAAAAAGAACGGAGATGGGTCCGTTAGTATTAGATGAAGAACTAGAACTTGGACAATACCGAGAGCTAACAGATGAAGAAGTAGAAATGTTAAGAACATATCAAGTAGATACTGAAAAGTAGTACCTTTATAGGTGCAGAAAAAACCCCTTTCTAATAGTTAGAAAGGGGTATGTATTTATTTACATACAATTATTTTTCGTTATGAGGTCATTCTCACTTTCTTTCCTGTTGTTGTCCACTTACCGCGGCAAGGGCTATACACGAGTTCATTAAACTGCAACACATTTAGATCACGTTGTATCGTTCGCGGTGTGATCCCGAACTCATCTACAAGGTCTTTCGTCGTTACCGTTCCGTTTTCATTGATGTACATATAAATTGATTTAATGCGTGTTAGCATACGAGTAGTTGTAGGTTTCAAGAGAAAACCACTCCTCTACTAGTTTTTTTGACCCCATTCAGGAAAGAAGGTCGTTACTACCATTGTACTCTACATGATAAAATTCATGCTTTAATCTACTTAAATTTTACAAAAGTTTAACAAATATTTATATAGAAAAATATTGGTAGTTGACATTGTATATATGGTCAGTCAACTAACACATAAAATTCTACGTAAAACGCCAAATTCCTGCAAATTTTTTTGAAAAAATAAAAGAAAAACTAATAAGAAATGTCTGAAATATTACAATTGTTCGGTATTTAGTTTTCGTGTATGGCATGAGGGATTTTGGTTTGCTATGATGAAAGAGATAATATAGTGAAGGATGGATGCGTGATGTCAGCGATTAATTGGACTGAAGAAGTTGCAAAACGAAAAGATGATTTAATTCGTGATACACAACAATTTTTACAAATTAAAAGTGTATGGGAAGAAGAATCGGCGAAAGAAGGCGCACCATTTGGTGAAGGTGTAGAAAAAGCGCTATCTTTCATGTTACATAAAGGAGAAGCTGAAGGTTTTGCTTCTAAAAATTTAGAAGGATATGCAGGTCATCTTGAAATGGGACAAGGAGAAGAGTTAGTAGGTATTCTTTGTCACGTTGATGTTGTACCAGAAGGAGATGGCTGGACGACTCCTGCGTATAGTGCGGATATTCGCGACGGAAAGATTTTTGCACGTGGTGCAATTGACGATAAAGGCCCAACGATGGCAGCATATTATGCAATGAAAATTGTGAAAGAATTAGGCTTACCTCTTTCAAAACGTGTTCGTATGATTATAGGAACAGATGAGGAAAGCAATTGGAAATGTGTAGATCACTACTTTAAAAACGAAGAAATGCCAACAATCGGTTTTGCACCAGATGCAGACTTTCCAATTATTAATGCAGAAAAAGGAATTTCTGATATACAAGTTGTGCAAAATGGTAGTGAAGAGAAAAAAGGTACATATGAACTTGTTTCATTTGATTCAGGGCGTCGTTTAAATATGGTTCCTGATTTTGCAGAAGCGGTTATTACAGGAGAAGATGTAAATGCACTTACAGTAGCATATGAAGAGTATTTACACACTGCTAAAAAAATAGGGAAATCGACTATAGAAGGCAATACAGTGACGTTGCAAATAGAAGGAATTTCAGCGCACGGATCTACTCCTGAAAAAGGAGAAAATGCAGGTTTATTATTAGCAAACTTCTTAACTACAGTTTCACTTGATGGAAAAGCAAATGCATTTGCGACATTTGCAACAGAAACATTTACTGGTGATATTTTTGGTGAAAAAGCTACTATTGCTTATAAAGATGAAATTAGCGGTCCATTAACAGTGAATGTTGGTCGCCTTTCTTATACGAAAGAGAATGGTGGTAATTTAGGATTAAACGTACGTTACCCAGTTACGACTAACTTTGAAGAAATGATTGCAAAGTTAAAAGAATATGTAGGTACGTATGGATTTGCAGTAGTAGACTATTCTAACTCTCGTCCGCATCACGTTGATAAAGATCACGAGTTAATTCGTACGTTGCAACGTGTATATGAGGAACAAACAGGTGAAAAAGCTGAATTATTAGCAATCGGCGGAGGTACTTATGCTCGCTCATTAAAAGCTGGTGTGGCATTTGGACCGCTATTCCCTGGAAAAGAGGAACTTGCGCATCAAAAAGATGAGTACATTGAAATTGAAGACTTATTAAAAGCAACAGCAATTTATGCGCAAGCAATTCATGAACTAGCGAAGTAAAGTGAAACTTTAATCGCCGATATATGAATAATGACCGCTCTCTACTTTAGAGGGCGGCTTCTTTTTAATTGAATGAGATAAGAAAGAAAAGAAACAATAGAAAGAAGGAGACGGTGTACATGGATAGGCATTATTTTGTCGCAATTACTTTACCAAATCATATAAAAGAAGTGCTGTCTAACTATAAAGAGGATACGAATGAGGAATTACCATTTCGCTCGTGGGTACATAAGGAAGATTATCATATTACCCTTTCCTTTTTAGGAGGTGCGACAGAAGAACAGTTAAAAGGGATAAAGAATGGATTACAAACACTTACAAAAACAAAAGAACTATCGTTCACGTTACAAGGTTTTTCAACGTTTGGTAGAGAAGATCAGCCCCGTATTTTTTGGGCGAAGGTAAGTGAGAATCACGATTTGTTTCAGTTGCAAAAGCAAGTACATGCCATTTGTGAAGAAAATGGATTTTCTCTAGAAACACGCCCATATCATCCGCATATTACTGTTGCTCGTAAATGGATAGGAGAAGAAAAGTTTCATTTAGAAAGTATAAAAGAAGTCCCTGAAATATCATTTCAAGCAGATACAATTACTTTATACGAATCCCACGTGAAAGAAACCCCGAAGTATAAATCGATTGCTGAAATAAAATTACAAAAATAGAATGGTGAAAACGTTTTTTATGCAGGTGAATATACTATAGAGAAGAATGGAGTTACTGTATAGAGTCTTGTTGATAAGAAAAGCCTTATCATTTGCAGCTCATTTTATCTCGCTCATTAAAGTTTCACTTTATTTTAACTTTGAGAATGATGGTGATTTTTTTATGTTGAAAGTAAAACGTCCATTTGATGCCTATTTAGATGAAATGAATAAAATTACAATTTTGCTCCCACATGCGTATGGAACAAGTCGGACATTTCGTTTGCAAGAAGGAAGTAATGTGAAAGATTTACCGATTGCTCATACGATTGCGCTTCCAGATGCAACGAAGTATGAGTGCTTTATAGAAGAGCCGCTAGATGTGGGAAAGTATTATACAGTACGAGATGAACGGAATGAAGAAACGGATTTACAAATAGGTGCTGTTATTCGAACAATAATTTTCGATGAAAAGTATTATTACGAAGGTACAGATTTAGGTGCTGTGTATCAAAAAGAAGAAACGACATTTAAAGTATGGGCCCCAACTGCAAGGCTTGCGAAAGTAAGAATTTATAAGAGCGATAAAGAATATGCCGATCATGAAATGTACAGGGGAGAAAACGGAGTTTGGATTCAAACATTACAAGGTGATTTAGACGGAGCACGCTATACATTTCTTGTTTGTATTAATTTAATATGGAACGAAGCTGTAGATCCTTATGCAAAGTCGGTGACGGTAAACGGAAAACACGGTGTTGTTATCGATTTAGAAAAAACGAATGTAACAAGAAGAGAAGGATTACCACCATTACAATCAATGACAGATGCCATATTGTATGAACTGCATATTCGTGATGCGACTATACATCAAAATAGTGGAGTGATTCAAAAGGGAACATATAAAGGATTGATGGAAGAGGGAACAACAGGACGGAACGGGACTTTAACAGGGTTGTCTCATATAAAAGATTTAGGTGTTACACATGTTGAACTATTACCGTTATATTGTTTCGGTGGTGTAGATGAGGCGAATCCTTCATCTGCCTATAATTGGGGGTATAATCCATTATATTACAATGCACCAACAGGATTTTATGCTACAAATCCCTCTGATCCGTATAACAGGATAGTAGAGTGTAAACAGTTGATCGAGACATTTCATGAGCATGGCATTAGGGTAATTATAGATGTTGTATATAATCATGTTTATGAAAGAGAGCTATCATCATTTGAAAAGCTTGTTCCAGGATACTATTTTCGTCATGGTGAAGATGGTATGCCTTCTAATGGGACGGGAGTCGGAAATGATATAGCATCTGAACGGAAAATGATGAGGAAATTCATTGTAGAGTCTATTTTATATTGGCTTACTGAATATAATGTCGATGGATTCCGATTCGACTTAATGGGAATTTTAGATGTTGATACAATGAATATGATAGAAAAAGAAGTGCGAAACATAAAACGAGATGCTTTGTTATTAGGAGAAGGATGGGATTTACAAACACCGCTTCCTCGTGAGGAAAAAGCAACGTTAAATAATGCGAAGAAAATGCCACATATGGCGCAGTTTAATGATCAATTTCGTGATGGGATAAAAGGGAGTACATTTCATATAAATAAGCGTGGTTTTGCATTTGGTGGGCATGTAGACTGTAATCATTTGCAGTATATTGCAGCAGGAAGTCTTTTAAGTATGAAAGAAACAGGGCTGTTTCTAGAGCCGGCGCAAAGCATTAACTATGTAGAATGTCATGATAATATGACGATGTGGGATAAACTAGTGCGCAGTAATGAAGAATCAGAAGCGATTTTGAAAAAACGTCACCTGCTAGCGAGCGCAATGGTTATTCTTTCACAAGGTATTCCTTTCTTACATGCAGGACAAGAGTTTTATCGTACGAAGAAAGGAAATGAAAATAGCTATAATGCAAATGATGAAATCAATCAATTAGATTGGGATCAAAAAGAGAAAGAAATAGAGACCGTTAACTATATAAAAGGTTTAATTGCGATTCGTAAAGAGCATGGGGCATTCCGATTACAAAACGCAGACCTTATAAAAAAACATATGACTTTTTTACAAACATCTACAGAAGTACTTGCATATCACCTAGAGCATGCAGAATCGTTTGGGCCGTGGAAAGAGATTGTCGTTTTATTTAATAGCGGTTTAGAAGCTAAAACTGTGCAACTTCCGAAAGAAGAAACGTGGCATGTGATAGTAGACGAAAAGCAAGCGAAAATAGAGCCAATTTCTTTATTTAGAGGAAAGGAACTTAGGCTCGCTCCAATTAGCACGTATATATTGACGATAATGTGACAAATCGCTACTTGACGATGAGAATGTAATAAATGTAGAATTGACAAAGGTGACGATTTTGATAAGTTGTCATTCTATGACAGGTTTTGTAAAATAAAATAGAGAATTTTTGGCTGAGGCTAATTTTTCTTTTCATTTACAGTAAAATATATGAATCCACAACATGTGTAGAAATGTTGCGGTTTTTCTTTTCATAACTATAAAAGATAAGGATTTGTTAACGGGTAATGAATATGGAATGGTTGGAACAATT
Source organism: Bacillus sp. 5mfcol3.1 (assembly GCF_900114335.1). NCBI lineage: Bacteria > Bacillati > Bacillota > Bacilli > Caryophanales > Bacillaceae > Bacillus > Bacillus sp. 5mfcol3.1. Next base: position 168,221 of record NZ_FOST01000002.1, read on the forward strand.
ATTAGGAAAAGAGTGGAGTCTTGTACCGGCTGGTGGAGTAACGGGCGATGCATATATTGCGCAAAACGGACAACAGAAGTTATTTTTAAAGCGGAATACATCGCCCTTTTTAGCGGTATTGTCAGCAGAAGGAATTGTTCCAAAATTACTTTGGACAAGAAGGGTAACGAACGGTGATGTAATTTCTGCTCAAAAATGGCTTCCGGGACAGAAGTTAGAGCCAGAGGATATGAAACTAGAACGTGTTGCGAAACTTTTGAAGAAAATTCACTCCTCTAAAGCGCTTGTACAGATGATTCAAAGACTTGGGAAGCAACCGCTTCACGCACAAGAGTTATTACAACAACTGCAACTCGTTTTAAGAGGAGATATAAGGGATGATGAAACAATTCAGCAAGGCCTTCAATATTTAATGGATTCATTAAAAGCTATTGAATACAATGAATTCGTTGTATGCCATTGTGATGTAAACCATAACAACTGGATATTGTCGGATGAAGATGAGTTGTTTTTAATTGATTGGGATGGAGCTGTAATTGCTGACCCAGCTCTAGACCTTGGTATGTTATTATATTGGTACATCCCGCGCCAGGAGTGGAGTGAGTGGCTCGGTTTTTATGATATTGAAATGGATGAATCGCTGCTTAGGCGCATGAGATGGTATGTGATAGCACAAACGATTTTGTCTATTCAATGGCATACAACAAAAAAACAGCAAGCAGAAGCTGAATATTGGCATCAATATTTACAGCAACTACTTGCTTCAGAATAATACTTAAGAAAAATTGTCCATTCCAGCAATCCACTGAGTAAGTTGTTCTTGATTATTGGAAATATGGTTGTCCAAATTAGAGGAAGATTTACCCGATTGACTATAAGAATATACATCGTTTAGCATTGTTTTAGCGTCACTACTTATATTATCGTTTGCGAGTAACGATTGAATGAGGCGCTCTAATTGCTCGCATTCTGAAACTGTCCCGCAGCAATCACTTTGGTGGTTGACTAAAATATCTTTCAGCACTTCTAATTGATGTTGTTGATTAATTGGCATGAACGGATCATCCTTTCGATTGTTTTTCTCTTCAAATGTAAGAGAAAAAGCTGTTTCGTCATGGAATGTTTAATGCTGTATGTAGTTTTTATCAAAATGGTACATCTTATACTTGAAAGAAACGGACCGAGTGCTCGTACGTACTTGGTTTTTTGTTTGGTAGATTGATTAAAAAAAGAAAGAAGGAATTATTCCTTTAAAATAGTTTTGTAAAGAGAGGGAGACATCTATGCGTTTAAGACATAAACCATATGCAATGGATCGAATTAACGAGTATTCACATATCGTAATCGGAAACCCAGAGGAGCGCGCTGGTAACTGGAAAGAAGTATTTGGAAATGAACAACCAATTCATATTGAAGTAGGTACAGGTCGTGGCCGCTTTATGTATGATATGGCAAAAGCGAATCCACATATTAATTATATTGGAATTGAAAAATTCACAAGTGTTGTTGTAGATGCACTTGATAAATTAATTGAAGAAGAAGTGCCGAACTTAAAGTTAATTAATAAAGATGCTGAAGATTTAACAGTTTTCTTTGCAAAAGGTGAGATTGATCGCGTTTATTTAAACTTCTCAGATCCATGGCCAAAGAAGCGTCATACGAAGCGTCGTTTAACGTATAAAACGTTTTTACGCAATTATGAAGAAGTGTTAGTAGAAGGCGGAGAAATTCATTTCAAAACAGATAACCAAGGTTTATTTGAATATTCTCTTATGAGTATGGCTGAGTATGGTATGTTACTAACTTACTTAAGCTTAGATCTTCATAACAGCGACTTTGAAGGTAACATCATGACTGAATACGAAGAGAAATTCTCTAGTAAAGGTCATCGTATTTACCGAGTTGAAGCAAAATATCGTACAGAGCCTATGCAGTAATGCATAGGTTTTTTTACATCTAAAATAATCAGAATTTTATGTTAAGATTAATTGAAAGGGGGATGTGTAATGGAACAGTTACAAATTGGAGATATAAAAGTAACGTGGTTAAAAGGCGGAAATACACATTTAGATGGAGGGGCAATGTTTGGTGTTGTGCCGAAAGTACTTTGGTCACGTAAATATAAACATAATGACACAAATCATATTTACTTACGAACAGATCCGTTACTTTTACAAACGAAAGATGGAAATATGCTCATTGATTCAGGAATAGGAAACGGTAAGTTGGATGAGAAGATGAAACGAAATCAAGGTGTAACAGAAGAATCATCGGTTTATGAATCGTTAGAAAAACAGGGATTAAAGCCTGAAGATATTCAATATGTTTTAATGACACACCTTCATTTTGATCATGCATCTGGCCTAACAAAATGGGATGGGGATCAACTTGTACCAGCGTTTCCAAATGCGAAAGTTTACGTAAGTGAAACAGAGTGGAATGAAATGAGGAACCCAAATATTAGATCCCGTAATACATATTGGAAGGAAAATTGGGAACCGATTGTAGATCAAGTTGTTACATTTCAGCAAGAAATAGAAATTACAGATGAAATCAAGATGGCACATACGGGTGGGCATAGTGATGGACATGCAGTCATCATTTTGGAGAGTCAAGGGGAAACGATGCTACATTTAGCAGATCTCTTGCCGACGCACGCGCATCAAAATGTATTATGGGTAATGGCATACGATGATTATCCGATGACCTCGATTGAAAATAAACAAAAATGGATGAAGTATGGTGCTGAAAAAGAGGCATGGTTTACGTTTTACCATGACGCATATTATCGCGCTGTGAAGTGGAATGAGGAAGGTCATATCGTAGAAAAAATAGAACGGAAAACGAGTATAGAAGCATAAAAATAGGAGGTTGTTCCATCATATTTATTGGAGCAGCTTCTTTTTTATTGTCGGGTTTTGTTGGTAAGTCGATATATTTAAAAAATCGCCGATATAATTTGAGTTACGCTGATATAATTTTAATCAATACCCGCAATTTCAAAAAAATAAGAGGTTCACCTAATGGGAACCCTCCGTTTTATGCTGCTATAACCTCTAAAACAGTACCTGTTTTAGCATCAACTAAAAATTCAAATCGTTCTTGTATATCATCTAACATTGTTGTAAGACCGCCGCGATAAACTTCATATGCGACATCATATTTTTCAAATGTCTCTGGAACCATATGTACCCAAGAGCCAGTAATTTCACCTTTATGACTTAATGCTTGTTTCACCATTTTCAATGCTTTTTCTGAAGAAATATGGGATTGTTCTTGTACTTTGTTTGCAACGAGATAACCAGCTGCGAACCCAACGCCAAGACCTGCTACTAAACCTTTCCAGCTCATATATTCACCTCAATTCTATAAAATAAAAATAGTGTACCAATAATAATTATAAAGCAAATACAGCTAAAAAAGAAGAAACTAGAAACATTTCGAAAATTTCGTTACAATAAAAGAGGTATTCTACTAAGGTTTGAAAGAAGGGGACTTCGTGAATAAAGAGACATTGCAATTATTTCGTACGTTAACAGAATTACAAGGTGCATCAGGTTTTGAACATGATGTACGCCGTTTTATGAAACAAGAATTAAGCAAATATGCGGATGAAATTGTACAAGACGGTTTAGGTAGCGTATTTGGTCTGAAAAAAGGGGACGAAACTGGCCCGCGTGTTCTTGTAGCAGGTCATATGGATGAAGTAGGTTTCATGGTTACGCAAATTACGAAAAACGGAATGCTTCGTTTTCAAACGTTAGGCGGCTGGTGGAGTCAAGTTTTATTAGCGCAGCGTGTACAAGTTATGACGAAGAATGGTCCTGTTATTGGGGTTGTTGGTTCTATTCCTCCTCATTTATTAAGTGACGCGCAACGTGCAAAACCGATGGATATAAAAAATATGTTAATTGATATAGGTGCAGATAGTTATGAAGATGCGATTGAAATTGGTGTAAAACCAGGACAACAAATCGTGCCGATTTGCCCATTCACACCGATGGCAAATGAGAAGAAAATTATGGCGAAAGCTTGGGACAACCGTTACGGATGTGGTCTTGCAATCGAATTGTTAAAAGAATTAAAAGATGAAACATTACCAAATACATTATATTCTGGTGCTACTGTACAAGAAGAAGTAGGTCTTCGCGGAGCGCAAACCGCTGCAAATATGATTCAACCAGACATTTTCTATGCGCTTGATGCAAGTCCAGCAAACGATGCATCTGGTGACAAAACGCAGTTCGGTCAATTAGGAAAAGGTGCCCTTCTTCGTATTTACGATCGCACGATGGTAACACATAGAGGAATGCGCGAATTCATTTTAGATACAGCAGAAACAAACAACATTCCGTACCAATACTTTATTTCACAAGGTGGTACAGATGCTGGCCGTGTACATACAAGTAACTCTGGTATCCCATCAGCAGTAATTGGTGTTTGTGCACGCTACATTCATACACATGCTTCAATTTTACATGTTGATGATTATGCAGCGGCGAAAGAATTAATTACGAAGCTTGTAAGAACAACAGATAAAACGACGTTAGAGACAATTAAGAATAACGCGTAGAGAAGAAGGGCGAAAAACCCTTCTTTTTTTAGGTTGAAGAGATGACCCAGCGATGATTGGGAGCGGTCAGTGCTTAATTGGTGTTCGAATGATGTATGAAGACCCCAAGTAGGAAGTGAGAGGAAGGCTGTTTTTGTTTTCGCAGACGATAATGTTGTTAGAAAAACCCTTCTTTTTTTAGGTTGAAGAGATGACCCAGCGATGATTGGGAGCGGTCAGTGCTTAATTGGTGTTCGAATGATGTATGAAGACTCCAAGTAGGAAGTGAGAGGAAGGCTGTTTTTGTTTTCGAAGACGGTAATGTTGCTAGAAAAAACCTTCTTTTTTAGGCTGAATAGATGACTTGGTGATATGTGGTAGTGGTTGATACTTAATTCGTATCTGATGCGGATATTAGAATAGAATGATGAATTTTTATAGAGGTGAACGAAATGAAGGTAGTAGTTGGATCGAAGAATAAAACGAAGGTTGGCGCTGTGGAGAAGGTTTGGAAAGATGCTGAAATTACATCTCTTTCTGTTCCTTCAGGAGTAGCAAATCAGCCGTTTTCAGATGAAGAGACGATGCAAGGAGCGATTAATAGAGCGAAGCGAGCGCTAGAGGAAGGAGGAGCTCAAATTGGTATTGGGCTAGAAGGCGGCGTAATGAAAACGGAGTACGGTTTATTTATGTGTAATTGGGGCGCGCTAGCAACAAGTGATGGTAAAATATTTGTTGCCGGCGGGGCACGTATTACGTTACCGGATGATTTTTTAGCACCTCTTGAAGAGGGCAAGGAGTTAAGTGAAGTGATGGAAGAGTTTGTACATAGAAAAGATATTCGTAGTCACGAAGGTGCAATCGGTATTTTTACAGATGATTATGTTGATCGCACGGAATTATTTGTACACGTTGTTAAGTTACTTGTTGGGCAATATAAGTATGACGAAAAGCAAGCATAAACCTTGCACCATGCGTGATGTATGGTAGTATAAAAGAAAGATTATAACATGAAAACATGCACTCGTTAGAGGAGGAAATATAGATGAAGTCATTAGAAAGCATGGAGCAATTCCAACAATTAAAAAATGAAGAGAATGTAGTCTTTATGTTCTCAGCAGAATGGTGCCCAGACTGCCGTTTTGTAGACCCATTTATGCCAGAAGTAGAAGAGAAATATAGTGATTTCTCATTTTACTATGTAGATCGTGATGAGTTTATTGATCTATGTGTAAAATTAGACGTATTTGGCATTCCGAGCTTTGTAGCGTACAATAAGGGTGAAGAAACTGGTCGCTATGTAAACAAAGATCGTAAAACACAAGAACAAATCGAAGAGTTTATTGAAGGTTTAAAATAAGGCAATTTGCCAATTGAATTGTAAAACAACCTCTACCTTCGCGGGGGAGGTTATTTTTTTGGAAGGGAGGAAAAAGAGATGAAGATGACAAGTAAAAAGATGAAAGACGAGTTAATGAAGAAATTATCTCGCCCAGAATGGGACTTTCAGTATGATAGCGAGAAAGAAGTTCTACGTATTGAACAGAAAGACTCTAAAAAAGGTATTAACGTATCGCTTCCAGGAGTTGTGGCAAAATGGGAAGTGAATAAAGAAAAAGCAATTGAAGAGGTTGCTTATTATGTACAAGAAGCGCTAATTGCGATGCATAAAGAAGAAAATAGCGGAGCGAAAATTTTACCTGTTATTCGCTCTACTTCTTTCCCGAAACAAGCAGAAGAAGGAAATCCGTTTATTATGACGGATCATACGGCGGAAACACGTATTTACTATGCGTTAGATTCGAATAAAACGTATCGACTAATCGATGAGCGTCTGTTACAAAAATTAGAACTTACAGAACAGCAAGTACGTGAAATGGCATTATTCAATGCTCGTTCATTAGGTTATGAATTTAAACAAGACACAGTAGCGGGTAATACATTCTACTTTTTAAACACAAATGATGGATATGACGCGACGCGTATTTTAAACGAATCGTTACTACAATCGATGCGTGAAAAGATTTCTGGTGACATGGTTGTTGCTGTTCCTCACCAAGATGTATTAATTATTGCTGATATCGTTAACGAAATCGGTTATGATATTATTGCACAAATGACAATGAAATTTTTTGCCGAAGGGCATGTTCCGATTACATCACTTTCATTCGTATATGAAGATGGAGACTTTGAACCAATCTTTATTTTAGCGAAGAATCGGAAGAAGACAGATGGAAAAGAGAAAGGATGAACGAAGTGAACGTTTTTTACAACCTTGAAGGAATTGGTGACACTTTAATTGTTGCCTTACAAGATATTACTTTAGAGAACCGTACTTTTGATCGCAAAGGAGATGTTGCTCGCGTTTATGATCGTGAAAGCAACGTAACGGGAGGATTCAACATCTTTAATGCATCTTCTTATTTAGAAGTAACAGAAACAGGTAACCTTACATTAACGAAAGAGCTTGTTGAGAAAATCAACGAAATTTTAGCGAAGAACGGCTTTGAAGAAACAGTAGAAGCAGATCTTTCTCCGAAATTTGTTGTAGGTTATGTAGCTGAAAAAGAAAAGCATCCAAATGCTGATAAGTTAAACATCTGTAAAGTAGAAATCGGTACAGAAACATTACAAATCGTATGTGGCGCACCAAACGTTGATGCAGGACAAAAAGTTGTCGTTGCAAAAATCGGTGCTGTAATGCCAAGCGGTATGTTAATCAAGCCAGCTGAGCTTCGCGGTGTTCCTTCTTCTGGAATGATCTGCTCTGCACGTGAATTAGAGCTTCCAGACGCTCCACAAGAAAAAGGTATTCTTGTATTAGAAGATAGTTTTGAAGTTGGACAAGAATTTAAATTTTAATTGATATAAGAAAAGAGAGGTTGTCCTTTTGGGCAGCCTCTCTTTTTTGTCATTTTTGTTGGTAAGTCGAAATTTCGTGTTGAATCGTTAATATATTGAGAGTTGTGATAGATATACTCAAAAAATCGTAAATATGATAAAGGTGTCACCTTTTGTCTTAAAATCTATATTGTATTTTATAAACAAACTAGTTAAAATTTAGAAAAATAGAAGGGGATAGACGTATGAAACAACAACCAAAAATCGCAGAACTTCTAAAACGAATTGAAACTTCAAAACAGCAAGATGTTGAGCTAGGTACTTATGAAATATATGTGTTTAGTGAAAGTGAATTAGAAAAAGGACAAATCGGTTACCGATATGATAAACATAAAAAGTCATTAATAAGTGAAGAAAACGGAAAGTGGCAAGAAGGATGGATTGCAATTGGATATGAAACGGATATGGGCGATCCAGTTTTCGTAAATATAGATGATGACGCTTATCCAGTTTATACTGCAGAACGTGGTACAGAAACATGGCAGCCAGTTTATATTGGAAATATGGATGAGATTATAGGGCAATTATAAGAAAAACTTTGAATCCGGTGCAAAGTGATGGGAGAGAAGTATGAAGTATATAAAAATAATGAGCATGATTGCATTCATTGGAATATATATGGCCGGTTGTTCACAAGAGCAGCCGAAAAAAGAAACTACATCTTCTATACAAGAGAAAAACAAAGATACCAAAGAAGACGCACCGGTAGAAAAGCAGCAAGAACAAGAAAAGAACGAAGAATCGCAAGTAGAACATAGGCAAGAGGAAGTATCAGCCGAGGGAAAGAAAGAAGAAACTACGCCAGTGCAGCCAATTGAGCAACCAGTGCAAAATAATGAACAAAAAGTAGAGAGTAATGAAAAGCAAGGAAAGTTTCTCGTCGTTATTGATCCAGGGCATCAACAAAAAGCGAATTTAAATTTAGAGCCAATTGGACCAGGGGCAACAACGCAAAAATATAAAGTGACAGACGGTACAACAGGTGTTGTGACGAAAAAGAGAGAGGCTGTACTTGTATTAGAAATGGCTTTTTTATTAAAAGAAAAGCTTGAAGCAAAAGGGATACAAGTATTAATGACGAGAACATCACAAGACGTTGATATAAGTAATAAAGAACGGGCGACATTCGCAAATAATCATAAGGCTAATTTATTTTTACGTCTTCATGCAGATGGTTCTGAAAATCCAAACGAAAGTGGATTTGCTGTATTGACGCCGGCAGAAGGAAGTCCGTATACGAAAGAGATTTATGCGGAAAGTCTTCAAATCTCTCAAATGATTGTAAATAAAATGAGGGAGAACCAGCAAGTAAAAGTAAATGGAATTAAATTTAGGGATGACCTTTCTGGATTCAATTGGTCCAAAGTACCTGGCGTACTATTAGAACTTGGGTTTATGTCAAACCATGAAGAAGATAAAAAATTATCTGACCCGCAGTATGTAAATTCTTTATTGCAAAGTGTAACGGATAGTGTAGATGCATATCGGAAGAGTAAAGCTTAAACGCAGTCTTACATGAAAGGCTGCGTTTTTCCATATGAAAACACTCGTAAATTAGAATATTGTGGATAAATATGACATGCTTAATTTTACCTGCACTTTTTGCCGAATGCTGATACAATAAAGGATGTTACTATTTAGTAGAAAGAGTGGTAAGCATGTTAGATTGGATGAAAAAGCTGTTTAACAAAGAGGAAGAACAAACAGCGATGAATAAAGAAGTACCAAAGCAAATTGAAAGTCAGCCGAAAATTCCTCGTGTAAACCACTACACTGAAGCAAGAGAAGCACAAATGGCAAGTAGGAATGCAGGTAAATGCCGTTTTCCTTTAGTACCGGATAATGGGTTCGATGAAGAGGATGAAAGCGAAGTAAATCGCTTTGAAGAACAACCTGTTCAAGGAGTAGCATATGAAGAACCGACTGCCCAAAGAGGAATAAAGGTGGAAAGAAGCAGACGACCGTATGTGGAAAAGGTAGTTTCTACATATGAAGAGCCGGAAGTGCAATATGAACCGGTGCGGGAGTCTGTCGTTAAAAAGGTATCTGCACCTTCGCAAGAGAGTAACCGTAGACCATTTCGTCCAACAGAAATGATTTCGCCAATTTATGGATATAATCGTCCTTCAGTAGAGAAAAAGGTTGAAAAGCAGGAGGAAGTAAAAGAAAGAGAAGATCTTGAAATATCTGTAGAGGGAAAAGCAGTTGTTGATGCATGGTTAGAGAAAAAAGGATATAAATTATCTGATTTCTCAGAAGGGCAAGCAACGTCTTCTGCTCCAGGTGAAGTAGTTGAACAGAAAGGCCAACAGGGCAAAAAAGAAGAAAAATCAGTTGTTGATCAATGGCTAGAGAAAAACGGTTATGAAATTGAACGCCAAGTGCCTTTAGTAGAAGAAAAAGAAGTGATTAAAGAAATGAGTACACCGCAGGAAGTTTCAGCGGATGAATTACTTCATAAAACAGTAGCTGAGCAGATGGAAAGTGCTAAGCTAGAAAAAGATGTAGTGGTGTTAAACGAAAACAATCTACAAGAAGAATTAGTAGCTTCTAAAGTAGAGCACGAGGATACAATATTATCAGAAGAAATTAAACGTAATACAGAAATAAAACAACCTACTATTGAAGTAGAAAAGCAAGCTCCAGAAGAATCAGTGATTGTCAAAGCAGAAGAAAAACTTGAAGAAACAATCATTGTGGAAATACCAGAAGAGCTAGAAGAAGTGGAAGTAATTACAGAAACAGAAGAGCTAGAAGAAGTGGAAGTAATTACAGAAACAGAAGAGCTAGAAGAAGTAGAAGTAATTGCAGAAACAGAAGAGCCAGAAGAAGTAATTGCAGAAACGGAAGAGTCAGAAGAAGTAGAAGTGATTGCAGAAACAGAAGAGCTAGAAGAAGTAGAAGTGATTGCAGAAACGGAAGAGTCAGAAGAAGTAGAAGTGATTGCAGAAACAGAAGAGCTAGAAGAAGTAGAAGTAATTGCAGAAACAGAAGAATCAGAAGAAGTGGAAGTAATCGCAGAAACAGAAGAATCAGAAGAAGTAGAAGTGATTGCAGAAACAGAAGAATCAGAAGAAGTGGAAGTAATTGCAGAAACGGAAGAGTCAGAAGAAGTAGAAGTAATTGCGGAAACAGAAGAGCTAGAAGAAGTAGAAGTAATTGCGGAAACGGAAGAGCTAGAAGAAGTGGAAGTAATTGCGGAAACGGAAGAGCTAGAAGAAGTAGAAGTAATTGCAGAAGCAGAAGAGTCAGAAGAAGTGGAAGTAATTGCGGAAACAGAAGAGCTAGAAGAAGTAGAAGTGATCGCAGAAACAAAAGCGCCTGTAGTAGAGACATTTGTAGCACTTGAGGAAATTCAGCAAGAAGATGAAGTAATTGAACAAAACAATGAATTCATACATGTAGCTGAGGCTGATGAACAGACAAAGAACGATGTTCAAAGCTTTGCGAATGTTTTAATTGCAGAAACAGAAGAAAATAAACGAGTTGAAGAAGAAGCACCGGTCGTAGAAGAGCAATCAGTTGAAGAAGAAGTGCCGGTCGTAGAAGAACAACCCGTTGTAAAAAAAGAAGAACCAAAACGTGAGAAAAAGCGTCATGTACCATTTAATGTTGTTATGTTGAAACAAGATAGAACACGATTAATGGAAAGACATGCAGCTAGAGCAAATGCAATGCAGCCTTCTGCTAATGTACGAGTAGAGAATAAGCCAGTACAACAAGAGGTAGCAGAACCACAAGTGGAAGAACAGCCAATGCAGCAGGTGGTAGTAGAATCACAAGTGGAAGAAAGCCCAGTGCAGCAAGTAGTAGCAGAACCACAAGTGGAAGAACAACCAATGCAGCAAGTAGTGGTAGAGCAAGTACAAAAGCCAATTTCAAGTACGGAAGTAAAAGAGAAGGCATATGTTGTAAATCAAAGAGAGAACGATATGCGAAATGTATTGCACACACCACCGACATATACTGTTCCACCATTAGCGTTGTTGTCAATTCCACAGCAATCAACACTAGATAATACAGAGTGGTTAGATGAGCAAAAAGAATTATTAGATACAACGTTTAATAATTTTCATGTTGGAGCACATGTTATTAATGTATCGCAAGGGCCAGCAGTAACTCGTTTTGAAGTACAACCAGACCCAGGCGTGAAAGTAAATAAAATTACAAATTTAAGTGATGATATTAAGTTAAGTTTAGCTGCGAAAGATATTCGTATTGAAGCGCCGATTCCAGGAAAGAGTGCGATTGGAATTGAAGTTCCAAATCAAGAAAGTAAGCCGGTATTTCTTCGTGAGATTTTAAGAAGTCCTGTATTCACAAAGAGTGAATCGCCACTTACTGTTGCGCTTGGACTTGATATTTCAGGTGATCCAATTGTAACGGATATTCGGAAAATGCCGCACGGACTTATTGCGGGTGCAACGGGTTCAGGTAAAAGTGTGTGTATTAACGCGATTTTAACGAGTATTTTATATAAAGCGAAACCACATGAAGTAAAGTTAATGTTAATTGATCCGAAGATGGTTGAGCTTGCGCCATACAATTCTGTTCCGCATCTTGTAGCACCTGTTATTACGGATGTAAAAGCAGCGACAGCTGCGTTAAAGTGGGCAGTTGATGAAATGGAGCGTCGTTATGAATTGTTTGCGCATGCTGGTGCTCGTGATTTAACTCGCTATAATACAATTGTAAGTGAGCGAGATATTCCAGGTGAGACATTACCTTATATCGTTATCGTTATTGATGAGTTAGCCGATTTAATGATGGTAGCACCAGGTGATGTTGAGGAAGCAATTTGTCGTATTGCGCAAAAAGCACGTGCTTGTGGTATTCATTTATTAGTTGCGACGCAGCGTCCATCTGTAGATGTTATTACAGGGTTAATTAAATCAAATATTCCAACGCGTATTGCGTTTACTGTATCATCTCAAGTTGATTCACGTACGATTATCGATATTGGGGGCGCGGAAAAATTACTTGGCCGTGGTGATATGTTATTTTTAGGGAACGGTACATCTAAGCCAGTTCGTGTACAAGGTGTATATGTATCGGATGATGAGATTGAAAAAACAGTTGATCATGTGAGAAAGCAAATGAAGCCGAATTACTTATTTAAGCAAGAGGATTTATTAGCGAAAACAGAACAGGCTGAGTCGGAAGATGAGCTGTTCTTTGATGCATGTCAATTTGTTGTAGAACAAGGGGGAGCGTCCACATCTTCTGTACAGCGAAAATTCCGTATTGGTTATAATCGTGCAGCACGTCTCATTGAAGAGATGGAATCGCAAGGGATTATTTCTGAAGCGAGAGGAACTAAGCCGAGAGATGTCCTTATTTCTGAGGATGAATTTGCTGCTATGCAGGAAACGAATGTATAGTCCACGGTTTTGCTGTATACTAATAGAAAATGTTGGATAGTAAAGTAGGGAGTAAAGCGACATGAAAGAAATTGAATTAAAATTAAAAGGTGAAATAAATCGACTAACAAATAAAACATTTAAATTTGACGAACGCGTTGGGGAAGGTTGGTTCTCCGCCGTTTACTTTTTAAAAACTAGAGAAATTATTGAAGAATTTCGCCCAAAAAGTGTTGTAACGATGCAATTTTTCCAAAAAGAAAATGCAGTTCTTTGCGGAACAGATGAAGTGATTGCATTGCTGCAAACATTCGCTGAAAATCCTGAGGAACTTGAAATTAACTCTTTAAAAGATGGCGATAAAATTAGTCCATTTGAAACAGTGTTAACAATTCATGGTCCTTATGAGAATTTCGGATTTTTAGAAGGTGTTATTGATGGGATTTTAGCTCGTCGTACATCGGTTGCAACAAACGTATATAATGTTGTCCAAGCTGCACGTAGTGTAGATAAAGAAAAACCAGTTATTTTCATGGGAGATCGTGACGATCATTATACACAACAAGCTGGTGACGGTTATGCAGCATACATCGGAGGTATGAGCGCACAAGCGACGCATGCGATGAATGAATGGTGGGGCAGAAGTGGTATGGGAACAATGCCTCACGCATTAATTCAAATGTTTAATGGTGATGTTGTAGAAGCGGCAAAAGCATATCATAAGAAATTCCCAGAAGATGAATTAGTTGTACTAATTGATTACAATAATGATGTTATTACAGATGCACTTCGTGTAGCGCGTGAGTTTGGATCAACATTAAAAGGTGTGCGTGTAGATACGTCTCGAACAATGATTGATCAATACTTTATTCGCCACCCAGAAGTACTTGGAACATTCGATCCACGTGGTGTAAACCCATCGCTCGTATTTGCACTTCGCAAGGCGCTTGATGAAGAAGGATTCCAGCATGTAGACATCGTTGTAACTGGTGGATTTGATGAAAAACGTATTCGTGAATTTGAAGCTCAAAAGGTACCTGTTGACATATACGGGGTAGGAAGTAGCTTGTTAAAAATGAATATTGGCTTTACTGGTGATAATGTAGAATTAAATGGGAAACCAGAAGCAAAAGCTGGTCGTAAATATCGTCCAAATCCACGCTTAGAGCGTGTTCAATTAGAAAAAAGAGAAGATATGTAAAAGAGAGAAAAACTGATAGGTGATTGACCCTATCAGTTTTTCTGTTATCATAGTATAGCGGCTTCTTTTTTGCTATAATGGACTTGTTATGGACATATAAAGAAGTACGTACGAGTTTATCCTGATAAGTGAAGGGAAAGAATAACTTCACTACATCAAAAATGTATGATGATTACCAAAATAAGAAAAGATTCATATACTGTCTTATAGATAGGCCGTTGTATTAGTTCGAAATGTTGGAGGTTCTTTAAGATGACAGTTTACCATTTTGTAGGAATTAAAGGAACAGGAATGAGTTCATTAGCGCAAATTCTTCATGATATGAAGCATACTGTTCAAGGGTCTGATTATGAAAAGCGTTTCTTTACACAAACAGCGTTGGAAAAGCGTAGTATCTCGATCCTTCCTTTTGATAAGAATAATGTAGAAGAAGGACAAGTGATTATTGCAGGAAATGCATTTCCTGATACGCATGAAGAAATCGTAGCAGCAAAAGAATTAAACATCCCAGTCCATCGTTACCATCACTTCTTAGGTGACCTGATGAGCCAATACACAAGTGTTGCTGTAACTGGTGCACACGGAAAAACATCAACAACAGGTTTGTTAGCCCATGTAATGCAAGGTGCACACCCGACATCTTACCTTATTGGAGATGGAACAGGGCATGGGGTAGAAAATAGTAAGTATTTTGTATTTGAAGCTTGTGAGTATCGTCGTCATTTCTTGTCTTACAATCCAGACTATGCAATTATGACGAATATTGATTTTGATCATCCAGATTATTTTGCAGACATCAATGATGTATTCAGTGCATTCCAAGAGATGGCATTGCAAGTGAAAAAAGGCATTATTGCATGTGGAGATGATGAAGAACTTCAAAAAATTCAAGCGAAAGTACCTGTTATTTTCTATGGATTTGGAGAAGATAATGATTTCCAAGCACGTAACATTCAAAAGAGAACAGATGGCACGATATTCGATGTATTCGTTCGTAATACGTACTATGACACGTTCAAAATTACAGGATACGGCAACCATAGCGTATTAAATGCATTAGCAGTAATCGCGCTTTGTCATTATGAAAACGTTGATGTAGAAGCAGTAAAACATCAATTAACAACTTTTGAAGGCGTAAAACGTCGCTTTAATGAAAAGCCGATGGGAGAGCAAGTAATCATCGATGACTACGCACACCATCCGACAGAAATTAATGCAACGATTGAAGCTGCTCGTCAAAAACATCCAGAGCGTGAAATTGTCGCTGTATTCCAGCCACATACATTCTCACGTACAGAAAAGTTCTTAGATGAGTTCGCAGAAAGCCTAAGCAAAGCTGACCAAGTATACTTATGTGATATTTTCGGATCAGCACGTGAAAACAAAGGTGAATTAACAATCGAAGATCTGCAAAAGCGTATTGACGGTGCAGAATTAATTACAGATACAACAACGGATGTATTAAAGAAACATAAAAACGGCGTTCTAATTTTCATGGGCGCAGGTGACATCCAAAAATTCGAAGCAGCTTACGTAAAAGAAGTTCAAGTTGCAGAGAAATAATAGAAAAGACGCATAGCGGTGGCTGTGCGTCTTTTTTGTTGTGTTCAACTTTTATTTATGTATTGACCTAGAGCTAACTCTAGGTTGTAAGATGAAAATGTAAAAACAAGGGGGAGAGAACATGTATAAAATCGGTGAAGTAGCAGAATTAACAGGGATGGGCATTCACACTTTGCGCTACTATGAGAAATTAGGTTTATTACCACCACCAACGCGATATAGCGGTATTCGTCAATATACAGAAGGCGATGTACGTTTATTAAAATTTTTATATTCATTAAAACAAACTGGGATGTCATTAGAAGAGATGGCTGAGTTTGCAAGTGATGGGTGCATTATAGAGGAAATTAGGCAGAAGAAAGAGGAAGTACCAGCGAAAGTAAAAAAGAGAATTTCCATTTTAACAACGCACTTGGAGCGATTAAAAGAACAGCAGGAACAATTGCAAAAAGTTGTTCAGCTAACGGAGGAGAAGTTAGAAATTTATTACGGTTTTCTAGAAGATAAGGACTTGGAGGCCGGCAATGAAAAATAAAGTATATACGCAGTTATTAGGTTTTGCGATATTTACTGGTGGGACATTTAATGCGTCGAAATATGCGGTGCAGTATTTCGACGTAATTCATATAGCAGCATGGCGTTTTGGGATTGCTGCATTTGTGATGTTATGTTTGTTAAAAATACGAAAAGATTTTGATTTGAAAGTATGGATGCAGAATAGGACCTATTATCTTTTGCTAGGTATTGTTGGTGTATTCGGCTTTAACTTCTTTTTCTTTTTAGGAATGAAATATACAGAAGCTGTTAATGGTGCACTTATTATGGCGACAAATCCTCTCGTTACGACGCTGTTAGCAAGTGTCATTTTACGAGAGAAAATTGTGAAGCGCCAAGCTATTGGAATGTTACTTGCACTAATTGGCGTTGTTTTTGTACTTACACAAGGTTCGTTTACAATACTACAACATTTATCATTTTCAAAAGGGGATTTTTATATTTTATTGGGGAATATTTGCTGGGCGTTATACGGCGTGCTAGGCAGACGGTTTATTAAAACTGGTAATCCAATACAAACGACGACATATACGATGACTATTGGTGCACTCGCCTTTATTATCATATCTTCTACACAAAAAAGTATAGTACCAGTTTTAGAAATTCCTTTGTTGGCATGGGGAGCAATTCTCTTTATGGCAATTGGAATGAGTGTGCTTGGTTACTTATGGTGGAATAATGGAATTGCTCAAATTGGTGCAGCAAGGACATCATTATTTTTTAATCTAGTGCCTGTTGTTACAATACTTATTTCTTTTATTGAAGGAGTCAATATAACATCTGCACAATCTGTAGGAATGATATTAGTTATTACGGGAGTATCGTATTCTTCTGGTTTTATACAAAGAAAATCAAAAGAAAGTGTTAATATTTAACTTTTTACACCTAAAAATGTTAGAATAATAAGAAAACTAAAAAGGGGACTAAAAAGCATGTTCACACTCCGAGTAGATGACGAAATCGAACTACAATTACTAGAAAAACATCATAAAGAGGAATTATATCAATTATTAGATCAAAACCGTAATCATTTACGGAAATGGCTCCCTTGGGTAGATGGGACAAAATCTGCTGATGCTTATGATGAAATTTTTCCGATGTGGTTAAAGAAGTTTGCAGAGGGAGACGGTTTTGAAAGTGGTATACGTTACAAAGGAAAGCTCGTTGGGATGGTAGGTATTCATCCAGTGAGCTGGGGGAAGAAAGCCGCGAGTCTTGGGTATTACCTTGCAGAAGATACTGGAGGAAAAGGCGTTATGACGCGTAGCGTGAAGGCTGTGCTTCAATATGCATTTGAGAATTTAAAATTAAATAAAATGGAAATCCGATGCGGTGTTGAAAATGTGAAAAGTCGCGCTATTCCAGAGCGTTTAGGGTTTAAGTTAGATGGTATTTTACGAGATGAAGAATGGTTATATGATCATTTCCATGATGTCGCTGTATATAGTTTATTAGCTTCAGAGTGGAAAGAAATTCGATGAACGAGAAAATTCGTATTGTTCCGTATGAAAGTACGTTTCAAGAGGAAGTAGTAGATCTTATCGTTCATATTCAGCAAAAAGAGTATAATGTTCCCATTACGAAAGAAGAGCAACCTGATTTACTTGAAATAGAAATATTCTATCAAAAGGATCACGGAAACTTTTGGGTAGCAATTTATGATGGTAAAGTAGTTGGAACAGTAGCTTTATTAGATATTGAGAATCTTCAAGTAGCGCTAAGAAAAATGTTCGTGAAGAAAGAGTTTCGCGGAAAAGAATGGGGCGCGTCACATATGTTGCTTCAAACAGCAATTTCATGGGCTGAGGATAAAAAATTGAAAGATATTTACTTAGGAACAACAGTAAAATTTTTAGCGGCACATCGTTTTTATGAAAAGAATGGTTTTCAAAGTGTGAGTATAGATCAGTTGCCGAAAAATTTTCCAGTGTTACAGGTAGATAAGAAATTTTATAGGTACATTGTGTAAAAGGTCATTTAGAAATGGCCTTTTTCTATGAACCAAAATGGAAATAGTGGTATAATTTGGATTAGGGGGTGTAGGTATGAACTTTCCAATTCAAAGAAGTAAGTCAGTAGTCATTTTTGTTTGTCTTACGTTAGCTTTTATGTGTATATATCCAATTTTCATGCTTTTCACTAATAAAGCGCATTGGATATCGGCGTTGATTGGGATGGGTTTATGCTTCATTGTAAATGTACCACTTGTTTGGGAAGTATTTATTAAAAAACATAAAGTAGAAAATGGCGTATTAAAGTACGGTGTTTTAAATGACGATATTGTATTGAAAGAGATAAGAATAATTCGTCAAGTTGGGAAATCGCTTGAAATTACGACGAATGCATATAAAGTACATATAATTGCGATGCCGCAAAATATGAATGAATTTTTGGCGCTTATTGAGAAAGAAAATCCACATGTGAAAATAGAAATGGTAGGTAAGAAATGAAATATGTAAAACCTTTGTTTTGTTTGGAAATTTTGCTTGTGTTTGCTATCTGCACTAGGGTAAATATGAAATGGAACCTGCCTTTATATGTACCAATATTAATAGGTACTATCGCAGTGGCACTTTTATATTATTTTCATTTTCAGCAAACAAAAAGTAAGAACAGTAGATCGATATAGGGTGAGGATAATAAAAAACGCTCGGATATAATTCCGAGCGTTTTTTATTATTTTAAGTTTTCTGGGTTTAAAGCTTCTAATTCAGGTACAACGAAGCGTCCGTCTTTACGGATTAGTACGTCGTCGAAGTAAATTTCACCGCCGCCGTATTCAGGGCGTTGGATGCATACTAAGTCCCAATGGATGTTTGAGTTGTTACCATTCCATGCATCGTCGTAAGCTTGTCCAGGAGTGAAGTGGAAGCTGCCATCGATTTTTTCATCGAATAGGATGTCTCCCATTGGATGTAAGATGTATGGGTTTACGCCGATTGCGAATTCACCAACGTAGCGTGCGCCTTCGTCTGTATCGAAGATTTTATTAATGCGTTCTGAATCGTTTGCAGTTGCTTCAACGATTTGGCCGTTCTCGAACTTAAGTTGTACATTTTCAAATGTATAACCGTTGTAAGGAGATGGTGTGTTGTAAGAAACTGTACCGTTAACAGAGTCACGAACTGGTGCAGAGTATACTTCACCATCTGGAATGTTTAAATGACCTGAGCATTTAATTGCTGGAATGTCTTTAATAGAGAATGTTAAGTCAGTTCCAGGACCAGTTAAACGAACTTTATCTGTTTTATTCATTAATGTAACAAGGCTATCCATCGCCTTATCCATTTTACCGTAGTCTAAGTTACATACTTCAAAGTAGAAGTCTTCGAAAGCTTCTGTACTCATTTTAGCAAGCTGTGCCATAGAAGCATTTGGGTAGCGAAGAACAACCCAGCGTGTTTTTGGAACGCGAATGTCTCTATGAACTTTTTTGCCAACTGTTTGGCCATGAACTTTCATACGCTCACTTGGAACGTCAGCTTGTTCATTAATATTATCGCCAGAGCGAAGACCGATATAAGCGTCCATGTCTTTCATTACGCTTGCTTCATATGCAGCGATTTGTTCGAAATGTTCTTCAGTAGCACCCATTAATAAAGAGCGATCTACTTGATGATCTTTTAAAGAGACGAATGGGAAACCACCAGCTGCATATGCTTCTTTTACAAGTGCAGTTACAAGTTCTTTTTGTAAGCCAAAGTTTTCAATTAATACTTTTTCACCTTTTTGTAAGCGGATAGAGTAGTTAATTAAATTGTATGCTAACTTTTCAATACGTGGATCTTTCATATGTAAAGCCTCCCTACTAATTATGTATCCTCTCCTATTGTAACCTACTTAGTGGAATTTGTTGAATGATTTATGTTACAGTTAACGAATAAGTATGAAAATTCTAATGATGAGATAGGGATTAGAATGAAACGGAAAATGATTGTATAATAGGGGAAAGTATGAAAAAGATAAAGGAAGTGATGAAATGCAAGTTCTTTTATATGTAAGTGCGGCTATTATCGCGGTTGCTTTCGCAGTATTAGTAGTGTATGTATGCAGAACGTTGTTATCGGTTCAGAAGACGTTAGAAAACGTTGCAAGCACGTTAGAAGGTTTAGAAAAACAAATGCAAGGAATTAGCGTAGAGACAGAGCAATTATTACATAAAACGAATGCGTTAGCTGATGATATTCAACAGAAGTCACAGTCATTAAATAAAGTGGTAGCGGGTGTAGATGGGATTGGAACGACAATCCAATCCTTAAATACGAAGCTTCGTAATGTATCAGACTCTGTAACGGACGAAATTGAAAATAACGCTGATAAAGTAGCGCAAGTTGTACAGTGGAGCAGTGCGGCGATTGAAGTATACAATCATTACCGTGCGTCGAGACAAGAGAAGAAGGTTGAAAAAGAAGAGCGTAAATTAGAAAGAATTGAGAAAAACGCTGAAAAGAAAGAGAAGCGCTCTAGATTTCGTATGAGAGGTGAATCGTGATGAATATGACAAAGCTTGAAACAATTGAAGAGCTTGAAGTCTTAGTAGAAAAGAATGAGCCGTATGTTCTTTTTAAACATAGTACGACATGCCCGATTAGTCACGGTGCATACACAGAATTTCAAGCGTATTGCAGTGAAGAAAGAGAAGTGCCAGCGTATTACTTATACGTACAAGATGCAAGAGATGTGTCAAATCGTGTTGCAGAACAATACAGTATTAGACATGAATCCCCGCAAGTATTATACATAAAAGATGGTATGGTAGTATGGAATACATCTCATTGGAATATTAAAAAAGATGCTTTAGAAGAGAATATAAAGTAAAAAGAAGCAAGCTAAAGGTGCTTGCTTCTTTTTTTTGTTTTTGTTGAAATATATTTAATGGTACACTATTAATAGTTCAAACTAAATAACTAGATTGTTGAAAGTAGGTTTTAAGTAATGAAGAAAATGGCATTATCCTTCGCAGTCGTAAGTTTATTACTGGGAGCTTGTAGTAACAATAGTAATACGATTAGTAAGAAGGATGAAGTTATACAAAAAGATACAAAAGAAAAAAGTATGATTCCGAGAACTGCTGTTTCTAAAGATTATTATAGAACTGTTATTCCTTTAAAAGAACAAAAGGTTATTAATACAGCTAATATAAAAACAAATTCTAAATTAGATTTAGCAGAGTATGAAAATGGTTTAATAAATATTGCAACGCAGCAATTTGATACAGAGAGCCACGTACTGCAATTAAATCAGTATATTCCAGAGAAACTAGTTGATGAACTAGTTGCGAAAGTAGAAGCGCCAGTTTTGACGAATATTATAGAACAAGACTATTTCGGAAAACAGAATTCAAATGAATTAAGTTTATCTGGTGTTATGATTGGCTTAGCTATGTCTTCAAGTGTATCGAATGAAGAAGCTATGTCTAAAGGGTCTGAAGTTGCTAAACAACTTATTGAAGCTATTAACAAAAATGATAAATATAACAAATCTCCAATTACGTTTGCTATCTTTAAGCAAGAAAGTACAAGTTCTTTAAAAAATGGTACGTATATTGCTAGTGCTACTGTTCAAAAAAATGATACGAACCTTGGAAATTGGAGTACAATTGATGAAAAGTCGTATTCATATCCTTCTGATGAATTTACACAAGCACATGGAGAAGATAATACAAAAATAACTAACTTTGCTAAGGAAATAAAAGGTTTTTCTACTGGAGATTTTATTCCAGTCAACGCAAAAGTTTCTTATAAGAAAGATCAAATGGATACATTAAATATGAATATTGTTATTAAATATAACGGTAAAACAGAATTAATGGCTCTTACCCAATTGGCTGCGCAAGGTATGTTGGACAAATTGCCTAAAGATGCGAAAGTACAATTACAGATCAAGTCCGAGAGTAAAATTGAGGCCGTTATTATAAAAGAGAAAAACAGTGATAAACCGTTTGTTTCCTTCTTGTAAAAAAGACAGTATGTAAACTGTCTTTTTTTTATTTTAAATGAAAATATACAATGTTTTTTGATGATAATTCATTGCTGTATATCGTGTGACAATCGTATATGTATCAACTATAATAAGTTATCTTAAAAAGTAATATATAGGAATTTGAAAGATGTGGCTTTTTTATGGCATCACAACAATTAGGTCGTTTACGTTCTGAAATTGATCAACTTAATTTACAAATATTAGAGTTATTAAACGAAAGAGGTCGTCTCGTACAAGAAGTTGGTACTTTAAAAGAAGTATAAGGTGTGAAACGTTTTGATCCTGTACGTGAAAGAAATATGCTGGATTTAATTGTAGAGAATAATAATGGTCCATTTGAAACTTCGACTTTACAACATATTTTCAAACAAATTTTTCAAGTTGGCTTAGAGTTACAAGAAGAGGATCATCGTAAAGCACTACTTGTGTCTTGTAAGAAAAAATAGAAGATACGATTGTTGAAATTAATGCGTGGTGGTGCTTTCAAGCCACATACTTCACCGTATGATTTTCAAGGTCTTGGATTAGCAGGATTACAAATTTTACGCCAAGTAGCAGATAAATATGATTTGGCTGTTATTAGTGAAATTTTAAATCCAAATGATATTGAGATGTCATTAGATTACGTTGATGTTATTCAAATTGGCACTCACAATATGCAAAACTTTGATTTGCTAAGGGCAGCTGGTGCTGTAAATAAACCAGTATTATTAAAACGTGGTCTATCAGCAACGATTGAAGAATTCATTAATGCGGCAGAATATATTATGGCAAAGGGAAATGGGAACATTATTTTATGTGAACGAGGTATTCGCACGTATGAAAGAGTGACGCGTAAGACGCTTGATATTTCCGCTGTACCGATTTTAAAGAAAGAAACACATTACCTGTTGTTGTCGATGTAACGCATTCTACAGGGCGACGTGACCTTCTCTTATCAACTGCAAAAGCAGCGATGGCAATTGGTGCAGACGCAATTATGGCTGAAGTACATCCAAATCCCGCTGTAGCTTTATCAGATGAGGCGCAGCAAATGAATATTCCGCAGTTCAATGATTTTATGAATGAATTAAAATCATTTGGAAGTAAATTATAAAAACTTTTAATGAGCTGTTCCAATAAGGTGTTTTGGGGCATCTGTATAGAGACTGTCATTGTCGATTTTTGTTGGTAAGTTGATATATTTAAAAAATCGCTGATATAATTAGAGTTGTGGTAGATATATTTGGAAAATCGCTGATATATTTCGAGTTACGGTTCATATATTCGAAAAATCGTCGATATAAATTTTATTTACTATCGTACCGCTTAAAATAAGATTTCTACTTAGGAAACATCTATTTTTTTACAAAAAATGCTCTTTTTTCATAAAAAATACGAAAATACGAGAAAAGAAGCGAATTTTTTCGAAACTTTTGCGGGAAAATATTGTATGAGCCTGCGTTTTTATCGTATCATTAGTAAAAGGAAGAACTCGGGACGATTGGTGGCATCTGCAAATAGAGTTGATGTCTTTTTTTCATTCAAGTAACCGATACATAAAAATAGATAACAAAAATAGAAGGAGTGTGCGATGAGATGAACGTAACAATCTATGATGTAGCGCGCGAAGCGAACGTTTCAATGGCTACCGTATCACGCGTTGTGAACGGTAACCCAAATGTAAAGCCTACAACAAGAAAGAAAGTATTAGAAGCAATTGATCGTTTAGGGTACCGACCAAATGCGGTAGCACGTGGACTAGCAAGTAAGAAGACAACTACAGTAGGTGTTATTATTCCTGATATCTCAAATACGTTTTATGCAGAACTTGCACGTGGAATTGAAGATATCGCAACAATGTACAAATATAACATCATTTTAAGTAACTCTGACCAAAACAAAGAGAAAGAGTTCCATTTATTAAATACGATGCTTGGAAAGCAAGTGGACGGAATTGTTTTCATGGGTGAAGATATTACAGACATTCACATTGAAGAATTTAAAAAATCTCCAGTACCAATTGTATTAGCAGCGTCATTCGATGAGCAAAATGAAACGCCATCAGTAAATATTGATTATACACAAGCAGCTTACGATGCAATGAAGCACTTTATTGAGCAAGGACATAAGCGTATCGGTTTCGTCTCTGGTCCATTCATTGATAAAGCGGGAAGCGCGAAGAAGTTACAAGGTTATAAAAAAGCTTTAGAAGAAGAAGGTATTTCATATGATGAAAATCTTGTAATCGATGGAGATTACACATATGACTCAGGTATCGAAGCATTCGAAAAGCTTTGGAGCAATGATGAAAAGCCAACAGCAATCTTCGTATCTTCTGATGAAATGGCACTAGGTGTAATCCATGCAGCACAAGACGCTGGATTAAACGTACCAACTGATGTAGAAGTACTTGGTTTCGATAATACACGCCTTGCATTAATGGTTCGTCCGCAACTTTCAACAGTTGTACAACCGATGTATGATATCGGTGCAGTAGCAATGCGTCTATTAACAAAGTATATGAACAAAGAAAAAGTGGAAGATCACACTGTTATCTTACCTCACCGTATCCAATTTAGAGATTCAACGAAGTAAGTATAAAAAAGCTCACAGCGATTGCTGTGAGCTTTTATTCATATTCAGGATAATATTTTTCAATTACTGTATCTACATTTTCATTTTTCTTAACGTGTAAAAATCTTGCGTACAATTCTTTTCCAGTTTCAAATGGCGTATCGTCTAATTCAAACACATGTAACACTTTTCGGAACGTCCATGTGATTTGCTCATCATACATATTATCGTATGTGTGCTCCGATTGTATAGCTATCTTTTCACCTAGTTCATGAGCTTCTTCTAAACTGTTTGCCTTAACAAGAATAATACTTTCTTCAAAAAGTGTATCGTGATTCTCTTCATAATCCTCATCAATTTTCGTAGGATCAGGCTCACCAGTATGAACAGACTCAAACAATAATTTTACAGCGTACACATTATGCTGCATGTTTCACTTTATAAATAATACTTGCGACAAGCGAAGCAGGTATTGTAAATACGTTACTTTGATAATGGTAATGTACTTGGGATTCTTCATAAGACATGTTGTCATATAGTTCGTTTTGTGAGACATTCATTTTTTTCTGTTTTTCTTTGAGCATTTTAATGTAGTTGTACTGTATTGGGACGAGAATGATGAAATAAGCTAATACGATTAGTGAAATCCAAATCATTATGAACACTCCCTTACAAAGAATATTTGTATATGGTAATTATATCAATTTATATGAAAAATATCCATATTTTCCTAGTGGTCAATTTCTTTTCCAAAATGCAAAAAGTTTTCAGCGCTTCGTAAATTATGTTCAAGGCATGTTTGGGCAGTGCGTTTTAAAACTTTGTATTAACTGTTCAAATTTAGAAGGGTCATATTGTTTCACATGGCCAGTAATAATGGTTTCATCTTTGCCTAAGTCAATTGTAATTTAATCGAATCACTCTACTTGTTTAAAATATCCTACAATATCATCTTCCAATTGAAATTCTCCCTAGTTTATAGCTTATTTAGAAGATTTCTCTATAAATTGTATGATTCCTTGTTATATGTCACATAAGTGCAAATTTACCTATTATAGGGCAATGTCATGTATAATAGAAAGAAAAGGCTTGTGAGGGGGGAGAAGAGATGATCGTTCTTTGGATAATTACGCTTTGTATGACTGCTATTTTTGCATATATGACGTTAAAACAAAATGGCTTAAAGCGATTTGTTCCAGGAAGTATTCTTGCAGGAATTGCCCTTATCACGTATGTAATTTCTATTTTTATTGAAAGTGTATCAGTAGATATGAGCACAAGTTTAATGTTTATTGGTATTACACTATTTGCAGGTAGCATTATGGTACTTATGGTTGCTGGTATTATTTTATTTATTCATATGAATTCGGAAACGTTATAGCATATAGAAAAGGCATGTCCCGAGGGACATGCCTTTTTATCCGTTCAATTATGCTCTATCTTTAGAAGAGTTTTGCTGTTTTAGTAAGTCGCGAATTTCGCCAAGAAGTTCTTCTTCTTTTGTTGGTTCTGGAAGTTCTTCCTCTTTTTCTTCTTCTCTTTTAGATGTTAGTTTGTTGAAAACTTTAACAAACATAAAGATAGCAGCTGCAATAATTAAGAAATCAAAAATAGTTTGGATGAAGTTACCATACATAATAGATGATTTACCGAATGTAATTTTTAAATCTGTAAAGTCAACGCCACCTAATACCATACCAAGTAATGGTGTGATGATATCTTTTACTAAAGAACTAACGATTTTACCGAATGCAGCACCGATTACAACCCCGACAGCTAAATCGATTACATTACCTTTGAATGCGAATTTTTTAAACTCGTTCCACATGTGTTAATCCCATCCTTTCCACGATTCATTATGAAATTTATAATTCCTATCAACATATTCTATAGAAATTTACGAGAGAAATAAAGAGGAAATGGGAATGAAAGTAAATTCTGAAAAATGTATCCGTTTTAATTTTTGTTTACATCATCTAGTAAAGATTGTAGCATTTGCTGCGTTTTTAATCCTTCTAATCCATCTACAACAGGCTTTGTATCTCCGTGTACACATTCAATAAAATGATGAACAGCATCTTCAAAACCACGTTGTTTTAACGTTGTATCCCATGATGGGGAACCGCTTTGTGAAACTGAGTTTTCCTGTTCAATTTCAAATGTGTTCATATTTTTTACGCGAATGATTTTCCCTGGCGTTACAAGTTCAATTTGTTCTAAATTTGTACCGGCATGGCGATGCATTGCAGTAGAAAGTAACAGTCCACTTGGAGTTGTATATGTATGATGTCCGTAAAGAAGTTCATTCTTTTCATTGATTTGCATCATATTGTGAACGACGTTAAGGTCATTATTAGCTAACCAGCGAGCTGTATCTACAATGTGTAAATAATCATCTAACATAGTGAAATCGTACGTATATGGCCCGACTTTATTTGTGCGATGCTTTTCAATTCGAATCCATGAAATATCATTAGCCTGTTCTTTGGCAGCGACATACATAGGAACGAATCTGCGATTAAATCCGACCATTAATTTTCGGTTATATTTCTCGCTCAACTCGACTAGTTGCTCAGCTTGTTCCACTGTAGCTGCTAGCGGCTTATCAACATAAACGTCGATCCCTTTTTTCAGAAGTTCAGAAACGATTTCATAATGTGATGCAGTTGAACTATGCACGAAGATTGCATCGCATTCCGAAGCTAACATTTCAATAGAATGAAAGTCTTGAATCCGGTATTGCTGGCAAACTTGTTTTCTTTTCTCCTCGTTAGGTGTAAACGCCCCTACAAAGTTCCAATCTGTTTCTTTTGTAAGTGTTGGAAGATAGGCCTTTTGCGCAATACTTCCAAGTCCAATCATCCCAATTTTAGGTTTGTTCATTTTTAATCCCACCCTATTAATATTAATGTAACGGCTTAAATGTAGCATAGGGTGGGGGAGGAAGGCAAAAATTAGCTTTTTACTTACGGCCTTCTAACAAAATCTTCTCTATCTCTTCAAAGTGATAAGTGCGAGCATGCTCTAGCGGGGTAACACCATCATTGTCTGGAATATTTACATCTGCACCGTGCTCAATAAGAAGGCGAATGACTTGTTGCTGTGTTTCGTTTCCGTTACTTAGTACGATGGCTTCCATTAAAGCTGTCCATCCCAGGTTATTTACATGATTTACATCAATATTTGTTCGAGTGAGGAGTTCTTTTATAACGTCAATATAGCCCTGTTCTGAGGCTGGGATAAGAGCTGTTCCGCCGTAACGATTTGTAATCGTAGGATCTGCACCAGCATCAATTGTTAATTTTAAAATGTCTAAGTAACCTTCCGCACCGGCGTATAGAAAGGGATTATTTTTCATGTCATCTTGGATATTTACGTCAGCACCAGCTTCGATAAGTGCCTTTGTGGTTTTTACATCATTTTTGTATGTAGCAATCATAAGCGGAGTGCGTCCTTGACTATCCGTCGCATTTATATTTGCGCCTTGTTTTAGTAAAGATATAACAGTATTCGTTTCGTTTTTTTCAGTAGCTGCTAGTAGTGCAGTCTCCATGTTTATCATCTCCTTTTTTACTTCTTGTTCTTGCGAGCATCCTTGTAAAAAAATTACGCAACATATCATACTGAATGTTTTTTTGAACATGGAATTTCAACCTCCTAATTTCAACTGTAAAATAGGAACATTAAATTTTTATAAACTGACGCTAAAATTACTATAAAATCGCTTGAGTATTTGAACATATATTTTTATGCTTATGAATATGAAGGATGGGTAAAGTGAGGATGTAAATGATGTCTATTAAAACAAGGTTTTTATTTTCTTATATTGCTGTAATTCTCGTTTCTATTACGCTCATATTAGTCGCGGGATTTTTAATTGTTTTTTCGATAACAGGTGACTTGGAAGCAGTGAAAAATTTCTATAAAAGTTCTTACATTCAAAAGCCGCTTACACCAGAAGAAGAGAATGCCTATCTTGAATTAAAATTAGCGGCAAAGCAACATCAATCTCAATTATTAGATGAATCGTTCGTTTCATCAATTGAAAAAGAAGGCGTGAAAATAATTGTAAGAAAGGGAGAAAACATTTCTTATGCTACAAAGGGTTTTGAAAGTTCGACTTTAACAGAAGCCCTTCCGAAATTTGAAGCAGCAAATATTAATAGTCGTGGTACAACGGAACTAGGTGATACATTTTATCGATATGTAAAATTTGATTTTTATTTTGCAGAGAAAGAAGAAGGGAGTATATTTGTACTAAAAAAGCAAAGTTCATTTGTAGACCTTACACAAAAATTATTTCCAATCTTATTCGTATCGCTTTTACTATTAGCTATTTTACTTATTGGATTATTAAGTTATCTCGTTTCAAGAAGTGTAATAAAACCAATTTTTGTATTGAAAGGCGCAACAGAGAAAATTAAAGAAGGAAATTTAGATTTTCAAATGCCAGTTACATCGCACGATGAAATAGGTCAATTAAATCAAGGATTTGAGGAAATGAGGAAGAAGTTAAAAGAATCGATTGAAGTACAAACGCAGTATGAAGAAAATCGAAAAGAACTTATTTCAAACATATCGCATGATTTAAAAACACCGATTACATCTATTATCGGATATGTAGAGGGAATAAAGGACGGGGTAGCAAATACGCCAGAAAAAATGGATAAGTATTTAACGACAATTCACACGAAGGCAAAACATATGGACACACTCATTGATGAACTCTTTTTGTTTTCAAAGCTCGATTTGAATCGAGTTCCATTCCAATTTGAGACAGTTGAATTAAATACGTTTATGCAAGAATTAATAGAAGAGATGCAGATGGATTTAAGTGAAGAAGGTATAGAAGTTAACTTACAATTACATTCATCGCCATTATATGTAACGGCTGATTGCGAAAAGATAAATAGAGTTATATCAAATTTAATTCATAATAGTGTGAAGTACATGGATAAAGAAGAGAAGAAAATTACTGTAACAGTATCGAGTGATAACAATAAAGTTATTGTGAAAGTGATGGACAATGGATCAGGTATAGAATCTGATACGCTACCGTATATCTTTGAACGTTTTTATCGTGCAGAACAATCGCGAAATTCTAGCACAGGTGGAAGTGGACTTGGTTTAGCAATAGCGAAGCAAATTGTTGAAGAACATGGCGGGGAAATTTGGGCGGAAAGCGAGCTTGGTAAAGGCACAAGCATTTTCTTCTCATTGGAAAAAGTAGAGGAATGTGGTGAGTAAATTGAAAAGAATTTTACTAATAGAAGATGAAGTAAGTATTGCAGAATTACAGCGAGATTATTTAGAAATTAATGATTTCCAAGTTGATGTAGAGCATTCAGGAGAAACAGGTTTACAAATAGCCCTGCAAGAAGAATATGATTTAATTATTTTAGATATTATGCTCCCGAAAATGAACGGATTCGAAATTTGTAAACAAATACGTGCTGTAAAAGATATTCCGATTCTACTTGTTTCAGCAAAAAAAGAAGATATAGATAAAATTCGCGGACTCGGATTAGGAGCGGATGATTATATAACGAAACCGTTTAGTCCAAGCGAATTAGTTGCAAGAGTAAAAGCACATATTGCCCGTTATGAAAGATTATCAGGAAATGTAAGTAAGCAACGTGATACGTTATATATTCACGGAATTTCTATCGATCAACGATCGAGGAAAGTTTTTATAAACAATGAAGAAGTGGCATTTACAACGAAGGAATTTGATTTATTAACATTCTTTGTAACACATCCAAACCAAGTATTAAATAAAGAACAGTTATTTGAACGCATTTGGGGATTAGATTCCGCTGGTGATTTAGCCACTGTTGTCGTCCACATTAGAAAGCTACGTGAAAAAATTGAAAGAGATCCTGCCCACCCGCAATATATTGAAACAGTATGGGGAGCTGGTTATCGTTTTAATGTGTAGGGAACCTGCCGAGTAATTGGCAGGTTTTTTTGTATGTTATTCGAATGAAAAGGAAGGAATAGGTAATTTATGTTAAAATGTAAAGAGAAACAAAACAGAGGAGAGCATGAGGGGCGTGCTATATGTTGGGGGATATATTAAAAGATAATAAATCAAACAAGGCTTTAAAGATTGGAACTAATATCGTACTTATCTTATTGATTATTGGTGCAATACAAATGTTTTATGATGAAGATTCTACGAATGATCATTTTGGTTGGTTCTTTTTTGTGATCTTTTGGGTAATTAAAAGCATTTCTAGCTCTAAGGTAAGTTTAAAAGATAGAGATAAAAAGTCGGTATTACTTGATGTGGGTTTAGTTGTTATTTCTTGTATTTTTTTAGTTGTTTTTAGTGTGAAATATTTCTTTTGAAAAAAGCTCATAGTCTTATAGAGGCTGTGAGCTTTTTGTCAGTGTTTAGGTTTTCTTAATAATAACGGTACTAACGATTTATAAAATGTTTGAGTAGTAGAAGTAAACTGAGTAGCCTCTTCTAAAAAAGGATAATGGTTGCTGTTTTCAAATGGAATGAAGATAGAATTACGTATCCCATCATGCATCTTGATAGAATACTGAATTGGGCACTGTACATCATATCTTCCGCATATAATAAGTGTCTTTGTTTGGATGGAAGGTAAATACTCTCTTAAATCAAATGAAGGATATTCATTGACGAAAGCATTCATCCGGCTAACGGACATTGTTTTTTTGATTGGTTTACAAAAATAAGAGTTGTAGTTTTCTGGTTTATACAATGATAATTTTGTTCTCTTAGTAGATAGTTCTTTCCGTTCTTCACTTGTAAGGTGAGGGCTTTTTAAGTTTTCGATGAGCTCTTGCATATAATGAAATTGTGAATGTTCGGGATGATAAATGCAAAATGGTGTTTCGGTATAGTTACTTGCTGCAGCTCCTGCTACGACTAATGATTGTAAGGAATTTGTATATGTAATCGCATATAAAAGTCCAAGCATACCACCTGTTGAATGGCCAGCGAAATGCCATGTTGGAAGTTGTAATGCTTCTCGTATGGCTTCCAAGTCGTGGATTGTTTCAATCATGCTTAATTCGTTTTCTGACTGGGCGGTTACAGAGCTACCAGTATCTCGTAAATTAATGAGAAATACACGATGCGTAGCAGTAAAAACATCCGCAAAGTAATCACCAGTTTCATTAAATTGTGAATAGTGATGTGTAATACAAAGCGATTCGCCATCTCCTTTTGTAAAGAGTTCAAATGTGCCACGTTTCGTGTGGATCATTTGTCGTTTCCACATAATATCACGACCTTTTCTCATAAAAGTTGGGCCAGGCTGTTATGAAATGAAAATATATCGGCGCATCTCGAAATATATCAGCGATTATTAAAATATATCGACTTACCGACAGAAACCGACAATAAATAAAAGGAGGCTATTCAAAAACGAGCCTCCTTTTCGTTTAGTACAAAGATTTTGTCATATTATTCCGAATAATTTCAAGGGATTTCGCTACAGTTAATGCGTTTTTTTCTTCAATTTCTGGTTTACGGGGGATAGGTTTATACATGTTGTCTGGATCTTCCCATGTGAGGGGAAGTTCTGTTTCTGCTTGTCCTTTCCAAGCTTCAATCCATTCTGGAGGGAGATAACCTGAGATGTTTTGGATGTTGTTCATTTCGAGCCAAATGAGTGCCCAAGCTCTTGGAACGACGCGCCAATGGTCATAGCCACCACCGCCGACAGCGATCCAGCGACCGTCGCAATATTCATTAGCAATTTCACGAGCGAGTTTCGGTATTTCGCGGTAAATATTCATGGTCGCACAAAGGTGTGTAAGTGGGTCATAATAATGTGCGTCAGCACCATTTTGCGTTAAAATAATATCCGGTTTAAAGTACGCTGCAACTTCTTTTACAACAGTTCGATATGATTCTAAGAACGATTCATCTTCTGTAAAAGCATCGAGTGGAACGTTAAAAGAATAACTATAACCATTACCTTGTCCACGTTCGTTTACAGCGCCAGTTCCAGGGAATAAATAGCGACCAGTTTCATGTAATGAAATGGTGCATACGTTAGGGTCATCATAAAATGACCACTGTACACCATCACCGTGATGAGCGTCTGTATCAATATATAGGACGCGTAAACCGTATTTCTTCTGAATATACTTCATTGCGATAGAACTGTCGTTATAAATACAAAAGCCAGATGCTTTACCACGGAAGCCATGATGTAAGCCGCCTCCTAAGTTAAGCGCGTGTTTTACTTTTCCGGAAAGAACAGCATCGACAGCTGTTAATGTACCACCAACGAGCAATGCGCTTGCTTCGTGCATATTTGGAAACATCGGTGTATCTTCTGTTCCAAGTCCATATGTCATCGCAATTGATTTTTCTAACTTTCCTTCTCCAGCACGTTTTACCGCATTTATGTACTCCTCTGTATGAACGTAGGCAATCTCTTCATCTGTAGCCATCCGTGGTGAGATGATTTGGGAAGAAGAGATGAAACCGCCCTTTTGTAATAAATCATACGTAAGTGTGACGCGCAGTTGGTTAAAAGGATGATCAGGGCTAAATGAATAGCCCCGAAAGTCATCCGAATAAATAAACGCGCTACTCATGCTTGCATCCCCATGATGTTCGGCCATAATACGCGATAGCCTTCTGCTTCAAGTGCATCAATCACTTTTAGAGGATTCATCGTTTGAATGCGGAAAACAAGTACTTTATCATTCTCATCTTTTGCTGGATAGACGAGAACGCTCACGATATTTATTTGTAAATCACTAAAAATAGCAACGACTTTTCCAAGAATACCAGGTTCGTTTTTTACTTGAATTTCAATTTGTGAACTCGGTTGATGTGCCCCTGTTAATTTCACTAACGTGTGCAGTACTGTAGATTCTGAGATGATACCAACTAACTTACCAGCCTTTGTAACAGGAAGGCAGCCAATTTTATTTTCAAAAAATAAAGTAGCAATTTCCTCAACGAAATCGAGAGGGTGGCAAGTCATTACAGGATGTTTCATAATAAGTTCAAGCGGTTGCTGTAGCATATCGAGTGAAACTTGTTCATCTAGAATAGACGGACTTGCATCTCTTACATCCCGATCAGAAATAATGCCTACGACGTGATTATTTTGATCGACAATTGGAATGTGCCGAATGCCTTTCGTGCGAATCGTTCGGATTGCTGTTTCGATTGTATCGTTTGGATGTAGTGTAACTACATTTTGATTCATAATTTCTTCTACAATCATTCCAGTTGCCCCCTTTATTAATACATAAAACGATTGTGAAAACGTAGACGATCAAAAGCTTGAATAGAATCCGTATCAACGCGTTTACCGATGCGGACCATTAAACAGTTGGCGGGATGTGAACAAATTTCAGGATCGTCTGTAGCCATCCATTGTAGCCCGCCGGCATTCATCATCTTTTCCATTACTTTTCGGTATTCCCACACATTCAATCCTGTTTGTTTCAAATCCCAGTGCCAATAATATTCAGTCGTCAATATAATGTAATCTTCCATATAATCGTCCATCATAGAAACCTCTAGTAAGTTCTTTCCGACAGAACTCCCGCGGAAGGCTGGGACTACTTCAATTGCCCCGAGCTCAATTAAGTTTTCCATTTTTCCTTCTGACCATCGTTCAAGTGGATCAGGATATAAATATGTAACATATCCAACAATCATTTGGTCATGTCTAGCAATAATGAGTCGAGCTTCTGGTAATTTAGAAATTTCGACAATTGCTTTATATTGCTGTTCAGCAGGACGAAATGCAACTAAATCTGGATGAAATTCATACATTTCAAGATTATGTGTAGAGACAGGACCTTCAATAATTAAAGTGCCTTTCGCTGTTTTTAAGTTTCTAGCATTGTATATTTTTTTATGAATCAATGTATTGCTCACCACCTTGAGGGTTTGTGAATCTATTAATATCGTACTTTATAATATATGCGATGTGAATCGAATTTTGTCATTAAAAATTTGTCTAAAAATCAACAAATATACTGAAAATTTTAAATAATATCATTATAATAGATAATAGAATACATAGGAGGGGGATGTAAAGTATGAAAGTAGAAACGCTTCCTGTCATTAAAGGAGAAAATAATTTGCCGAATTATGATGAGGCATACGCGAATTTTAACTGGGAAGAGGTTAATAAAAACTTTACTTGGAATGAAACAGGCCGAGTAAATATGGCGTATGAGGCAATTGATAAGCATGCGAAATCCGATCGAAAGAATAAAGTAGCTCTTTATTATCAAGATGGATCGCGAAAAGAGAAATATACATTTAAGGAAATGAAGGATTTTTCTAATAAAGCAGGGAATGTCCTGAAAAATTATGGCGATGTAGAAAAAGGCGATCGCGTTTTTATTTTTATGCCACGTTCTCCAGAGTTATATTTCGCACTTTTAGGTGCAGTGAAATTAGGAGCAATTGTTGGACCGTTATTTGAAGCATTTATGGAAGGTGCGGTTCGCGATCGTTTAGAAGATAGTGAAGCGAAGGTGTTAATTACAACGCCTGAGTTATTAGAGCGTGTACCATTAAATGATTTACCTGCTTTAAAAACAGTTTTCCTTGTTGGAGATAATGTAGAAGAAGGCGGTAAAACGGTAGCGTTCAATCCTTTATTTGAACAAGCTTCAAAAGAATTACATATTGAATGGTTAGGCCGTGAAGATGGTTTAATTCTTCACTATACGTCTGGTTCTACTGGTAAGCCAAAGGGTGTGCTTCATGCGCAAAATGCAATGGTTCAGCATTATCAAACGGCGAAATGGGTATTAGATTTAAAAGAAGATGACGTATATTGGTGCACAGCTGACCCGGGCTGGGTAACGGGAACTGCTTACGGTATTTTCGCACCGTGGTTAGTTGGAGCGTCAAATGTTATTTTAGGTGGACGCTTTAGTCCAGAAGCTTGGTATGAAGCACTGCAAGATTACGGTGTGACGGTTTGGTACAGCGCACCAACAGCGTTCCGTATGTTAATGGGAGCTGGACAAGACGCAATTAAAAAATACGACTTATCACAAGTTCGTCACGTATTAAGCGTTGGTGAGCCGTTAAATCCAGAAGTAATTCGCTGGGGTATGAATGCATTTGGACTTCGTATTCATGATACGTGGTGGATGACAGAAACAGGTGGACAAGTTATTTGTAACTACCCTTGTATGGAAATTCGCCCAGGCTCAATGGGTAAACCAATTCCAGGTGTGAAAGCAGCGATTGTTGATAATGAAGGAAATGAAGTTCCTCCATACACAATGGGTAACTTAGCAATTGCGAAAGGTTGGCCATCTATGATGCGCGGGATCTGGAATAACCAGCAAAAGTATGAATCTTATTTCATGCCGGGAGATTGGTACGTATCAGGTGACTCTGCCTATATGGATGAAGATGGATACTTCTGGTTCCAAGGACGTATTGACGATGTAATTATGACTTCAGGTGAGCGCGTTGGTCCGTTTGAAGTAGAAAGTAAATTAATCGAGCATGCTGCTGTTGCAGAAGCAGGTGTAATTGGTATTCCTGATCCAGTGCGCGGCGAAATTATTAAAGCATTTATCGCACTTCGAGCAGGATACGAACCATCTGATGAATTAAAAGAAGAAATTCGTCAATTTGTAAAGAAAGGCCTAGCAGCTCATGCAGCGCCAAGGCAAATTGAATTTAGAGATAAATTACCGAAAACGAGAAGTGGTAAAATTATGCGCCGCGTATTAAAAGCGTGGGAGTTAAACTTACCAACAGGTGACTTATCAACGATGGAAGATTAAGAGAGGAAGGTCTGAACGAAACAACGTTCAGACCTTTTTTTATGTTATTATTAACTTATATATATAAGTTGAAGGGGGGAGTATGATGAAAACAGAAAAAGAAAAGATGATACTAGGAGAAATGTACATACCGGCTGATCCAGTTTTAGTACAAGAAAGAGAGCAAGCACGTATATTAACGAGAAAATTAAATGATACGCCAGAAGAGCAATTAAAAGAGCGTAGCGAAATCGTAAAAGAATTATTTGGAACGACAGGAGATAATATTCATCTTGAATCTTCTTTTAGATGTGATTACGGTTATAACATTCACGTTGGCGAAAATTTTTACGCGAACTTTGACTGTACAATTTTAGACGTATGCCCGGTAACAATCGGAGTGAACTGTATGTTAGCTCCAGGTGTTCACATTTATACAGCAACACACCCGCTTGATCCAGTAGAGCGCATAAGCGGATCAGAATACGGAAAACCAGTTACAATTGGCGATAACGTATGGATTGGCGGAAGAGCAATTATTAATCCAGGTGTAACAATTGGAGACAATGCGGTGATCGCATCTGGTGCTGTCGTAACGAGAGATGTACCTAATAATGTAGTAGTTGGCGGGAATCCCGCAAAGATTATTAAAAAAATAAAATAATATGTGAACGAAGTGCCTTCCTCGTCTGTATACATTTGTGAAAGAATAGATGAGGGAGGCTTTTTTATGTCTAATAAATTACTTCTTGCGACGTTGTAAAGGATTGACAAGAAGAGAAACCGGACCTCTATTTGACACGCCTATATAAATGATGGTATAAAGAAAAGTATATGAATAATTGAGCGTGGAAAGGGAGAAGTAGTGATCATTTCCCTGTTTTAGAGAGCTGATGGTCGGTGAAAATCAGCACATAGATGATCGCGAATTACGCCCCTAGAGCATCTTTTTTCGATTGAATTGTATTCAAAAGGGAAAAGACGGTGCTAAGCCGTTATGTAAATAAGGTGGTAGGCTTTTTTGCCTGCAACTAGGGTGGTAACGCGATAATCAAAATCGTCCCTTATTTGAAGGGGCGATTTTTTTATGTTTTCAACCTTCACGCCAGTAATGAACTTAAAGGAGAGTATGTAGGATATGGGTATTTTACAAGATCTTGAATTTCGCGGTCTAATTAATCAGCAAACAGATGCTGAGGGCCTTGAGCAATTATTAGAAAAAGAAAGCGTTAAATTATACTGTGGTTTCGATCCGACAGCAGATAGCTTACACATCGGTCATATGTTACCAGTATTAATGTTACGTCGTTTCCAATTAGCTGGTCACCAACCAATCGCACTTGTTGGTGGTGGTACTGGTATGATTGGTGACCCAAGTGGTAAAAAAGCAGAGCGTACATTAAATACGAAAGATACAGTTGCTTACTACACAGAAAGCATTAAAAACCAACTTTCAAACTTCTTAGAGTTCGAAAACGTGGACAACCCAGCAACAATGGCTAACAACTATGACTGGCTTGGTAACTTAGATGTAATTTCATTCTTACGCGATATCGGTAAAAACTTCGGTTTAAACTATATGTTAGCAAAAGATACAGTAGCATCTCGTTTAGAAACTGGTATTTCATTCACTGAGTTCAGTTACATGATTTTACAATCATACGACTTCTTAAACTTATACCAACACCATAATTGCCGTCTGCAAATCGGTGGTAGTGACCAATGGGGTAACATTACAGCTGGTCTTGAATTAATCCGTAAATCAGAGGAAGATGCGAAAGCATTCGGTTTAACAATTCCACTTGTTACTAAATCTGACGG
The DNA here is from genome assembly GCF_900114335.1 of Bacillus sp. 5mfcol3.1. NCBI lineage: Bacteria > Bacillati > Bacillota > Bacilli > Caryophanales > Bacillaceae > Bacillus > Bacillus sp. 5mfcol3.1. The sequence goes on from NZ_FOST01000002.1 coordinate 206,463, forward strand.
TACGAAGTTTGGTAAAACAGAAGGTGGCGCAATTTGGTTAGACCCAGAGAAAACAACTCCTTACGAGTTCTACCAATTCTGGATTAACACAGATGACCGCGATGTTGTTAAATACTTAAAATACTTCACATTCTTATCTCATGAAGAAATTCTTGAGCTTGAAAAGCAAGTAGCTGAAGCGCCAGAAAAACGTGCAGCACAAAAAGCATTAGGTTCTGAAATGACAAAACTTGTTCACGGCGAAGAAGCATTAGAGCAAGCAATCAAAATTTCAGCTGCACTATTCAGCGGTTCTGTAGCAGAACTAACTGCAAGCGAAATTGAACAAGGATTCAAAGACGTACCATCTGTAGAACGTACTGTAGAAGATACAGTATTAATCGACTTACTTGTAGAAAGCAAAATCTCTCCATCAAAACGTCAAGCACGTGAAGATGTAACGAACGGCGCAATCTACGTAAACGGTGAGCGTACACAAGCGTTAGACTACGTTGTAACAGAAAACGACCGCATCGAAGGTAAATTTACAATCATTCGCCGCGGTAAGAAGAAATATTTCTTAATTCGTTACTAATAAATAAAAAGCTTTGGGGAAATTCCTCAAAGCTTTTTGTTTTAATCTCCTTTTCGAGTTCATACGGAAATCACATGTAAGCGGTATGATAAATGTATAACAACTAGAAAGGAGTGGTAAAACAAAATGTCACTAGAAGCGCTCATTATTTTTTCTTTGCTAAATGCGGGTCAGCTTGCAGAGAATTCGAAGGTTGATATACATAAAGAGCAGAAAGATGCTTATGTATATGTTCAAAAAGAGGAAAATAAATAACTTTATTTTATATATAAACTTCAAAAGCCAATCCATTGGATTGGCTTTTTGTCAGGTTGTTGGAAAAAGAGCGTACATTTTTCTCTTTTAAACATTAGCTAAAATTTGATCATAGCACGAAGTAATAAGTGCTTCCAGATCTTTTAAGTCATTAACGTTATCAATAAAAATTCTACTCACTCCCTGTGATTTTGGGGCTTGCCGGATGCCCTTAAAAAGAACAAGAAGGCAATATTGAGTATCAGTTTAATGGTCATAGAGATGTTAATGGGCATGAACAAGAATACCATTGCAAAGATGGAGGTGTGAAGTTTTGTCTTTATGATAAAATAAATCAAAAAGCGTTGTTTTCTATGGACTTCTTTAAAAAGAGGCCTCCAATTATGAAAAGTAAAGAGGATGAAAGGGCAATAAAATTAAATTTATTATATGTTATTGATGATTCGTTGAGAGACAAAAGAATATCCACTTTTTATGTTAAAAAACTTCAGAAGAATGCGCTTGATAAGGAAATGAATTGCATTCATGTAGACCCAAACGTTAAAGTTGATATATTTGAAAATAACATGGCTAACGCATTAAGTCTAAGGAAATCAGAAAAATTTTACGACAACTTAAGCACTCCCGAGATGCCTATTAAACGTAAATATTAGTAAAATAAAATAATATTGAAGCAATACGAGAGCATCTATTTGGTTGCTCTTTTTATTATGTATGGAAGATAGAAGCTGGAAAGTAGAATTAAACAAAAAATCTTTTTTTGAAAAAAAAGAAGGAGTCTACTTTTTTTCTGTAAATAGAAAGGGGCAAGTAATTTTATTTATAGAAAAGGGGTAATTACATGGAAAGTTTATTAGAAGGGTTTTACATGTCTTTATGGACAATAGCTTTTGTCTCATTTTTGGTTTTGACACTTTATTGCTACGGAACTAAACAAAAGGCAGGTATCAAGTTTCGAGAATACATGGATGTAATGGGAAGTTTGTTGACTAGCGGTGGAGGTACAATTACTGTAATTATTTCAGTAGTACAAAATAAAGGTGCTTTATTGATTTATGTTGGTTTAATCGGATTATATGTAGGGGCTTTTAATTCGTTTAAGAAAATGATGGACATGTACGATAAAGTATCAACGGTAAAAGAGGAAGAAGAGGAAAAGGGTTTGTAAGTAAAATAAAAAGCATCCATAACGGGTGCTTTTATTTTGGAAGGATTGAGATAAATGACATGGTGAACATTCTTTATAGGATGTAGCGTTGGTATGACATTAACTGTATTAATCATGAAAGGTGTTATCGAAGCGAACTCATCCATATTAAAAATGAAATGTGCAGGTGATGATAAATTTAAAACTCATATCCAAGGTTATGGGATGTGAATTCGAAGGTTATAAATAAAAAAACAGGCTCATGAAATCTTCAAGAGGGGGAGCATTTGAACTTTTATTAATCTGATAAAATAACAAGTTGATTTTTATGATACAAATGGGCATTAGTATTTAAAAATTCTCTAACTTTCCCGCCATTCATACGAGGTGAACATAGTGAGCATACCGCAATATGTTGTCCGGCTTTTATATCGTCTGGTGAAAGTGTTCCAGCATCGAAAAAAATAGATGGTGAAGGAATTTGTTCTATTCCTTTGCTGTTAATTCCCTTTTTTTCCCAGCGAAGGTTTATAGCATATTTATCTGATATTTCTATATACCGCACACTGTCTACAATACCCTCTATGCAAATAGGGTGTCTGTTTTTCCATTCTAGTTGTTTTATGTAATTGAATGCTTGTATATAACGATTTGGTTCGTAATAAAAATCACTCCACTTTATTCTTTTTCCATGCATTTCAATTTCAATAATAGAGTGTAGTTCGGTTTGTTTTTCTAGAATATTCCGTAACTCAATTATCTTTTTCATGGTTGATAAGTATGAGTTTAAGCTCCCGCTAGAATGATAAGTTCTATCTTTTTTATTCAGTGCCTTGTTTTGATCATTCTTTGGCTTTGTAGTTTGATTTTTCAATTCTTCTAAAGGCTCATGGATCATATTTAAGCGAAATAAAAAAGTTTTATCCTCTACACTTTTTAAAATGTCATCATCGGAATCACGTGCGATAACTTTAATCTGACCGAGTGTATTGTATGAACAGAATTCCTCGTGGTTTATGCCGCCTTTTCGGTAAAAAAGCGCTGGAATATCTACTTCATTTCTCATATGTCTTGTGCGATGCGCCACAGGTATTCTACAAACTCCACATTCTAATTCTTGTTTTAAATGCTTATTTACAGGTTCATCTATTTCTTGCGCTGAAACCTTTTCATTCAAAATTGTCGAGTAAGCTTCTTTCATTGTTACTGCCATTTTCCTCTCCTCCTAATAAAGAAAATTTAACACCATCATAAATTGTATTTATATAGGATATTTTACCATTATCAGCATTCGAAGTGGCTAAGTTTGGAATTTAATATTTGACGTATGAAAGAAATTTGGTATCTGAAGATAATCTGATTTTTATTACGTTATTTTGAAAAGAGGGGGGTTATTTAATTATAAGTAGATTCTTTTTGCGCTTTTTTTAGGGGTATTAATATAACTCAAAGAAAACTTATCCATATTCAAAATGAAAAAGAAGAACGTTAATCCTTATAATAAGGCGTTCTTCTTTTATTTTTTATTCCTCGTCTTCTAAATCGCGTAAGCTATTAAGTAATTCGGTAAAAGACGAACAAACAGGATAAATTGCTTTTTCGATATCTTCTTCTTCGTGTTCCCAAAATACAACAGTTGGTGATTCAGGATTGTTTCGATAGTCAAAACATAAGTGATTTCCAAATGAATCTTTACCAAAAGGATATGTTTTATTTGCTAATCGATCTTTTATATCTTCATAAACTTGAATAATTGAATTTCTACTTTCTAAATCAAAAGTTAAAAGCTTACTAAATACATTTTCATCCCGTCCAGGCACATCAAATATTTTAGGTCTCGGATAACCTCCATCGTATTTCTTTACACATGCAATGAAATCTTCAGGAAATTTAATACCAAAATATTTTTCTGCTTTTTGGATTTCTTCATCTGTAATTGGTGTTTTACTCATAAAGGACCATGTAATATTCTTCATTTTAATACTCCATATTAAAGGAGGGCTGTTTTCAATGCTTCTTCAAGCATTGTATTGAAATCATTATATGTGTTCATCACTGTTCCAGATGGTTTATCAAGTTCTAAATAAGTACTGTCAGATAAGTTTTTACAAAACCACGCAATATTTGAATCTCCAAAGAAAAGATACTCTTTTTGAAATTCATTTTCATACCAAATCTCATTCGTTTCTATAAAGCCGCAAATTTGTTCATCTTTTTCTGTTTCTAGTAAAGAAGAATCGACTCCATAAAGTACCAGCCCATTAAAATCTAAACCATTTACAGTTTTAAGAAACTCTACGTATTCACGCGGTAAATCAATACTAATTTTCTCTTTTGCATGTTCTCTTAATCTCTGAATTTCAGTATCCGTTGCGGGTGTATTCAATTTATCATTAAAACTTTTCTCTATTTTTTCAATTTCTAAAACTAGATTTTTCCACATACAAAAACCTCTTTCTAAATTTATTTATTCCCCTTTAGGATAGATGTTGTATTTTGGGATAGGCCAGCTTATGTCTACACTATCTCCTGGTTGCAAGCCTTTAGTTAATGTACGTTGTGTATTAGTTATAACTTTATGATATGGATGATTTTGTATTAAAGTTAAATTTTCAAATGTATTTGTTCCTCCATCGTCTAAGGGGAGGTTATGATGTACCTGCCACCCTTTTGGGTTGTTTCCTCTTTTCATCCTTTCTATATCAGCATCTGTTATCCCCGCTTTTTTGAGTTCTTCCAATTTAACAGGGTCATTTACCAATGCATTAAGAAAATCTTTTCTCACACTTCTATCAAATTCCTTCCGAAGTTGTTCAGCTTCTTCTCTAGTTCTCTTAGAATAAGTAATATCTGCAACTTGGACATCGTCGAGATGTACATCTTTTCCATATAATTTACCAACAAAAGTGTCTCCATCTGTGTTGCTTTTAGTATATTGATAAGGCGATAGTTTATCCTTAGCTGTTTGATAAGTATCAACAAGGCTAGTTTTTAAAGAATTCCCCCCAACACCAGCATAAGCAAAACGGTTTCCGGTGTTCAATTTAAAATTATTTAATGTATACAATGCATCTCTGTATGCAGGGGCAGTAGTTAGAAGCGATTTTCCTTTTGTAAGACTTGTAACAGCTGCTATTTTTCCTACTTGTCCAACTTTATCCAGACCTTTGCTACCAATAAAACCTGTGAGTAGCGAGGTGACCGCATAAGCTGCATAATGTTCTCTACTTTTCATATCCCCATTCCATAATTCATTCATGAATGAATCGGATAGGGCATTCCATGCCACAGGTAGGGTTTCTTTATAATTTACGATTGCATCTTTCATGTTTAACCAGGTCTCTTTATCTCCTAAAGCGACAAATCCGTCCCATGCGTCTACAACCCCATCTACAACCCCAGTAGAAATCCCAGTCCACGCATCATTCAAGTCCTTTTTATTTCTATCCCAAAAGGTCTCTTCTGATTTTGGCGGAATTTTGCTACACATTGCACCTTCTTCTAGTGTAACATCTTGATTATCCGCATTGCGGAATTTTTCAGCAATCCTTTTCAATTCTTCTTCCACATTTGTGATTGCATTGATAGAGGTAAATGCTTTTGGTCTTGCATCATTGAACATTTGGATGAAATTTTGATTAGAAGCACCTATCCATTGATAACATAAATAATCAATTTGATTACATAAGTCGTTATGTATGGATTCTAACGCGTTTCTAGTGTTATTTGCACGGTTTGCAACTTCTTCTAGCATTTCGGGTGTTACTTTGATTTGAACCATATAGCCCCTCCTCTCCCTAAAATTTACCAATGAAATTATACCATATAGGCATTTTTCTGTTACAGGGATTTTGGGTGAAATCTAGTATGGCTCTTTATTATGTATTGGATGTAGAAGGAGCCGGCGATATTAGATAATTCACCTAATAAAAAAGTGAACGAGTGTGAAAAATATTCGTTCACTTTTATTTTACCCTTTATAAATGCAATTCATAATTTCCGTCCGTACTATCGGGCTTTCTAAAAATTTCCTCGAATGGATCAATCTTTTTTGAGAAACCATTTTTTAATGCAAAGTGGTAACCTTCTTCAGTTATAACTTCTTGTAATACTAATCGTTCGAATCCTTTTTCTTTAGCGAATGTTTTAAACCATTCAAGAACAATACTTCCCTTACCTTGATTACTTGGTATAATGTTTATAGCAGTAATCGCCAAGTATGGATCGGGGAAAAATTCGCTTCTAAGGTTAATGGTGACTTTAGATTTTTTAGAAGAAATATCTAAAGAATACTTAGAAAGGCCTTCTATGAACATTATTTCATCTTGCACTAATTCTTCTAATAACAATTTAAATTTTTGAAAGTCTTGTACATGGAGAGGGATCTTGTTGGATTTTTCTTTCAAAACAAGTAACTCCTTTTACCATCTATTTTGTGTACTTATCCATTTCTATACACACGCCAGCCTTTTTTATTGTGACCCCAAACTAGCCCCAATTACATTCTTTTTTATGCCTTATCTTGCATTATTAAATAAAATAAAAAAAGCCCAGGCTCCTTGATAAACAAGGTTCCTAAGGCTTTTAATAATACTCTTTGCAGAGTACCGAGATTAACGAGAGTAGAACTCTACGATTAATGCTTCGTTGATTTCAGCTGGTAACTCAGCACGCTCAGCGTGACGAGTGTAAGTAGCTTCTAATTTGTCAGCATCGAAAGTTAAGTATTCTGGTACGAAGTTGTTAACTTCGATCGCTTCTTTAACAACAACAAGGCTGTTAGATTTTTCGCGAACGCTGATAGTTTGACCAGGTTTTACACGGTAAGATGGGATATCTACGCGAGCGCCATCAACCATGATGTGACCGTGGTTTACTAATTGGCGAGCTGCACGACGAGTGCGAGCTAAGCCCATACGGTAAACTAAGTTGTCAAGACGAGCTTCAAGAAGGATCATGAAGTTTTCGCCGTGCTTACCAGGCATTTTACCTGCTTGGTCAAATGTGCGACGGAATTGACGCTCAGTCATGCCGTACATGTGACGAAGTTTTTGTTTCTCTTGTAATTGTAAACCGTATTCTGAAAGTTTCTTACGTTGGTTAGGACCGTGAGGACCTGGTGCGTAAGGGCGTTTTTCTAATTCTTTTCCTGTGCCGCTTAGAGAGATTCCAAGACGACGAGACAGTTTCCAAGCTGGACCTGTATAACGAGCCATAGTTGACTCCTCCTTTAAAAATGTTTTTATTTACGTAAAATAAAAACAGACGTAATCGATATTTACGGGCATTTTGTTTTCATGTACCTTCGCTCCAGCAGCAGGGAGTTACGAGATACACCTCCGTAGAGGAACAAAATACAAACGATAAACTCACATTACAAGGCTGCCTTTTTATTTTACACAAACGCTATTATATCTTTTACCCAGAGTTTCGTCAAGCGAGTACGTTTTTGTTTTATGCATATAAATTTTGGAAATTAATATAAGAAGGAATTTAAAACAATATAAAAGAAGAGATAGAAACACAAATAAAACGCTTACATAAAATGTAGTAAAAACGTTCATCAGTTTTTTACTGGTGAATATGCGGTAATAAAAACATAAAGGGGATGTTTTTATGAAAAAGAAGCATATGGAGACAGCGTTAATTCATCACGGTTATACACCTGAGGAACATAAAGGAAGTTTAACACCACCTTTATTTCAAACCTCTACGTTTACATTTGAGACTGCGCAGCAAGGAGAGGCGAGTTTTGCGGGAGTGGATCCATCTTATATTTACTCAAGGCTTGGAAATCCGACTGTGAAATTATTTGAAGAACGTATGGCGGTGTTAGAAGGAGGAGAAGAAGCACTTGCCTTCGGATCTGGTATGTCAGCTATTTCAGCAACTTTAATCGGTTTTTTAAAGGCTGGAGATCATATTATTTGTTCAAATGGATTATATGGGTGTACGTACGGTTTTTTAGAAGTGTTAGAAGAAAAATTTATGATTACGCATTCGTTTTGTGAGATGGAGACAGAGGTTGATATTGAAAATAAAATTCGTCCAAATACAAAGCTTATTTTCGTTGAAACACCGATTAATCCAACAATGAAATTAATCGATTTAAAACAAGTTATTCAGGTTGCGAAGCAAAATGGTTTACTTGTCATTGTTGATAATACGTTTTGTTCACCTTATTTACAAAGACCGCTTGAGCTTGGCTGTGACGCTGTTGTGCATAGTGCGACAAAATATATTGGTGGCCATGGTGACGTTGTAGCGGGTGTAACAATTTGTAAAAAGAAAGCGTTAGCTGAAAAGATTCGCCCGATGCGAAAAGATATCGGCGGCATTATGGCGCCGTTTGATGCATGGTTATTATTACGCGGGTTAAAGACGTTAGCGGTAAGAATGGATCGTCATTGTGATAATGCAGAAAAAATTGTATCGTTCTTAAGAAAACATGATGCGGTAGAAGGTGTTTGGTATCCAGAAGGGGAGTTAGCATCTCGTCAAATGAAGCGCGGGGGCGGTGTTATTTCTTTTTCAGTAAAAGGCGGAAAAGAAGAGACGCAAGCATTTATTAATGACCTCCACTTTATTACAATTGCGGTGAGTTTAGGAGATACAGAAACGTTAATTCAGCATCCAGCAACGATGACGCACGCTGCGATTCCAGCTGAACTAAGAAAAGAAATGGGCATTTTCGATAATTTAATACGCTTATCGGTCGGTTTAGAATCTTGGGAGGATATCGTTTCTGATTTAGAGCAAGCATTAAAGAAAATATCTACTGTTAATCAATAAAAAAAGAGTGAGCTATCGGTTTTGTACAGGACGTACTAAATCGATAACTCGCTCTTTTCTTTTTACATATGTTTTAGGAGTGTTTCCACAAACTTTTCTAAATAGCGCTGATCTACTTCATCAAAACGATTCTTTTCAGGACTATCAATGTCAAGTACACCAATGACAGCTCCTTCTTTCACAATCGGTACAACGATTTCTGAATTAGAAGCACTATCGCAAGCGATGTGACCTGGGAATTGGTGAACGTCCGCTACAAGCTGAGTTGTTTTCGTTTCAGCTGCTACGCCGCAAACGCCTCGTCCAAATGGAATGCGTACGCAAGCAGGCATTCCTTGGAACGGTCCAAGGACAAGCTGATTTCCTTCTGTTACGTAAAAGCCAACCCAATTAACGCGATCTAAAAATTGGTTTAATAATGCGGACGCATTTGATAAGTTTGCGACTACGTTTGATTCGCCAGTTAATAACGCATCCAGTTGTTTAATTACTGTCTCATATTGCTGCACACGAGATCCTGCATAACTTTCTTTAGTAAACATGGAAACAGCTCCTTTTTTATCGAGATGTGTAAAATATTAGCAAAATACGATGTATTTCACATGACTTTGTCGATAGAAAATTAAAGGAATTTGTCTTAAAAGTCAAGAAATTTAAACTATAGCTGTTCATTGAGAGGAAGTGAGCGCATGAAGCAGACGAAACAAAAAGTAATTGATGCGGCAATATCGTTGTTTAATACGAAAGGTTATGATGGAACGTCGGTGCGAGACATTGCAAAGCGAGCGGATGTGAATGTAGCGAATATTTCATATTATTTTGCTGGGAAGCAAGGTTTATTAGAACAGCTTATTACTGATTTTTTAGAAGGGTATATTCATGTGATTGAAATTTCGTTTGAACAGAGAGAGTATTTGTCGGCTAAAGATGTGATGGTGCAAATGGTGCGTGGGATGTTACGATATCAATTTGAAAATAGAGAACTAACACGTTTCTTCTACCGAGAGCTTTCGCTTGATACGACATTAATTCGTGAAGTGATGACCGTTTATTTTTCTAAAGAAAGATATTATATAGAGCAAATTATTAGACAAGGACAAATGAAACAAGAATTTCAGAAAGTATCATTTACAATGTTTATGACGCAATTAAAAGGCATGATAAATATGCCGTTTTTATATCCACAATATATATCAGAAGTACTGCATTCTTTCCCGTCCGAGACATTTTTCATAGAAATGTACACGAAAGAGATTGAGCAATGGATGGAACAAGCATTATGTAAAGTGAATATGTACCATGAATGGCCAAGAGCTGTTCATATGTGAAGAATCCCCACCTAACGAACTGAGGTGGGGATTCTTATGTTTACTTTTCTTTGCCATAAATTGTTACATAATAGCGCGATAATTGTTAATGCAGCTCCAGCAATTTCAATTTTATCGACTGTATAACCTCGAAACATAGAACCAATCAGTGCAAGGATAGGAACTAAATTCATAAATAATATGCCGTTAATAGATGAAATATAGCGATTTCCCATATTCCAGCAAAATACAGCGATAACCCCTGCGATAATCGCCATATAAAAGAGCTCAAAACGAACACTCACAACTGTACGCAGTGACGGCATAGTAACTATATTTGTATACGTTAAGAAAGTAACAATAACGATGAGTGAAATGGAGCCAAATAAACAAGTTAATGTCGTATATCGAAGTGGTGACCAAGATTGAAAACGAGCACCCCCGTTTGTATAAATGACCCAGCAAGTAACGCCGCATAGCATCAATATATTTGTCGATAAGTGGCTTGCAGCTCCAAATAATAAGTGAATATTTCCTTTTGAAATGACGAGCATAACACCGAGTAATGCAACGAACATACAAAGGAATGTGTAGTTTTGTGGGCGCTTGTTTTTTGTTATCCATTGTAATGATAAGGCAATTAGTGGCATGAGAGACTGAATCATCGCTGCATGGATTGCTCCAGAAGGCCCGGCAAGTTGTTGTCCGTAGAAAACGAGAAAACCATATCCTGCGAAACCGACTGTCCCGTAAAAGAACAGAGAAAGTGTTCTTTTTTCTAAGCGGAGTGAAGTCTTCCCTTCAGTAATTAATAGCAAAATAAGAAAAATAATAGCTGCTGATCCATAGCGAATCGTTGTGAAGAAGAACGGATCGATAAATTGCAGGGCATTTGCCATTACAGGAAACATAAATCCCCAGGCAGTGACGGCGAGTAAGCATAGAAAGGATCCGAGTAGCATTTGTTTTTTGTTCAAGAGTATCTTTCCCCTTTACATTTCGTTATAGTAAGTTGATGAAATAAGTATAAAGAGTAATTGTTTATAGGAGGAAATATCGATTTCTTATAACGGTTATAACTTTTTGTTAGAGGTGTGTACGATGGATTTGGAGGCAGTACGATCTTTTATCGAAGTGAAGCATACGCGAAGTTTATCAAAGGCAAGTAAGATTTTACATATATCTCAACCAGCGCTTAGTAAGCAAATTCAAAAGTTAGAAGCGGATTTAGAGGTTACTTTACTTAAGCGTTCTGCGCAAGGAGTGGAGTTAACGGAGGCAGGAGAGTTATTTATAAAAAGAATGCTACCGATTTTGGAACAAATAAATGAAGTGAAAACAGAAATGAGGGGGTATCAAGAGAACCGAAAGTTTTCAATTGGTATACTACCGAGTTTAGCAGAGCATTACATATTAGAGTGTAAAGATGTATTAGGTGATGAGTTCGAAGTAGAGTGGCAAATCGGACATACGGAAGTATTAAGAGATTTATTTAAAGCGCGGGAGATCGACGCGATGTTCATCGATTCAGTAGTAGAAGGTGCTACGTATATAAAAGAAGTGCAACAAGAGAAAATTGTTTGTGTCATTTCAAATAATCATCCGTATAAAGAGAAGAAAGTCATTCAAATAGAAGAGCTGCAAAATGAAAAATTAATTGTATATCCAGAAATATGCGATGTAAGGAAAATGATTATGAACATGTTTCATGAGAAAGGTGTAAAACCAACTATAGCTGTGGAAACATCTTACGCAGAACCGATGCTTGCAATGGTAAAAGCTGGCCTTGGCATCACTTTACTTCCAGAAAGGGCAGTAGAGCAGTCTGTAAGGCAGGGGAATGTACATGGAATTTCTGTTGAACCACCACTCATGCGGAAAATTTATTTCGTATCTCATACGAAAGATTGTTTGTTATTACAATCATTTGAGGATAGGTAGTGAGGTAGGCGGAATATTGAGAAAGATTACAATCGCATTGAAAGAAACATGAAATTTTAAAAAAAACTAGGTCAAAAACAAGCCATTACATGGTATGATTAGTACATTGTTAGTTGTTAAATATAGGGGAATTCCCTTTTTATACATAATGCCTTCCATTTCATAAACGGAACGGACAAAAAAAGAGATATAACTAGGAGGCTTTTTTGCATGGATTCTATCCTGACGATCGTTATCATTGTAGTAAGCTCTATTCTAGTGCTGCTCATGATAGAGCTTGTGATAAGAAATCGTTCATATAAAGATATTGAAGCACTGGAGCAGTGGAAACAAGAGATAAAAGATAAACCTGTGGCAGATGAACTAAAACGGGTAAAAGATTTAAACATGACGGGTCAAACAGAAGAACTGTTTGGTAAATGGCGTGAAGAATGGGATGAAATTGTATCAACAACCCTTCCGAAAGCTGACAAAGATTTAGCGCAAGCGCGAAAATTCGCCTCGCAATTCTCCTTCCGAAAAGCAAAGCATGCGATGAACGAATCCATAAGTGGTTTAGATGACGCTGATAATCGTATTACAGGTGTTTTAAATGAATTACAGCAATTGTTAGAAAGCCATGAGAAAAATAGCTCGGAAATTGAAGGGTTACGTGATACATATCGTAGTATGAAAAAGAGTGTTCTTGCTCATAGACATATGTATGGTGCAGCAGAGCAGAAAATCGAAGAGATGCTAGACGCTGAATCTAATAAATTTAAAAGTTTTGAAGAAGCAACAGATAATGGTGACTACTTAAAAGCGAGAGAAATTGTTATTAGTTTAGAAGAAGGTTTAGCTGGTTTAGAAATCATTATTCACCAAATTCCAGATTTATTAGTAGAGTGTCAAGCGACGCTACCAGTTCAACTGGAAGATTTATTACAGGGTCATAATGATATGGTAAGACAAGGTTATGTATTAGAGTATTTGGAAGTCCCTAAAGAAGTTCGTGATATGACGACACAACTAAACACATGTTTAATGGATATACAGGAGCTTCATATAACAGAAGCGGCTGAAAAAGTGGAAGACTTAAAAACTCGTTTAGATGGTTTCTATGATCAACTTGAGCAAGAGGTGCATGCGAGACATTATGTGGAGCAAAAAACACTTTCTGTTTATGAAGACTTAGAAGAAATACGTATCGAAACGATTGAAACGAAAACAGAAACACAACTTGTGAAACAAAGCTATCAATTGCAAGATAAGGATATTGAATCTCAAAAAGTAATTGAAAAGCAAATGCACATTTTAACGAAACGTTTTGAAATGCTACAATTACGCGTTGCTGAACAAGATATTGCCTTCTCTATTATTCGTGAGGAACTAGAAGAGGTTTATGAGCAATGTGAAACATTAAAAGTACTTCATGCAGAATATAAAGAAATGCTGCAAACGATGCGTAAAGAAGAATTTGAAGCGCGTGAGAAGTTACAAGAAATGCGAAATACTATTTTCGAAACGAAACGCTTTATGCAAAAGTCGAATTTGCCAGGTCTTCCAGAGAGTATTATGGAAGATTTAAAAAGAGGGCAAATGGCAATGCAAGCTGTATATGAACAATTAGAAGTGAAGCCGTTAAATATGAACGCTGTAAATAGCAGTTTAGAAGAAGCATACACAACTGTGAACGGTGTAGCTGAAATGACAGAAGAGTTAATTGGACAAGCGTATTTAGTTGAAAAATTAATTCAATACGGTAACCGTTACCGCAGTCATGATGAAAGCCTTGCAGAAAGCTTAAATTATGCGGAGAAATTATTCCGTGAATATCAATACGATGCAGCTTTAGAACAAGCAGCTTCTGTACTAGAGCAACTTGAACCTGGTGTTGTTCAAAAAATAGCTGAATATGTAGACAATGAACAAACCCTTTCATAAAAGGGTTTGTTTTTTTGTGTAATTTTGCAGGCGATGTTGCTATAATGAATAGCGGAATACAGTAAGGTTATTCGTTTCAAAATAAAGTGAAACTGTAATCAGTGGGGGTATCTCACTAATTATTATTATTCACTAATCGGGATAAAACGGAACCTTTGCGTAGTCTTAGCGTAATGACACGTATTTATGATATGATTATATGATGTGATAGCGCTGAAAGGGGAAGAACGATGATCTATTTTGATAATAGTGCGACGACGAAGCCATATCCAGAAGCTCTTCAATCGTACGTGACGGTTGCTGGGAAATATTTTGGTAATCCTTCTTCTATTCATTCGCTTGGAGGAGAGGCAGAGCGTCTATTAACACAATCAAGAACGATTGCAGCGCAGCTTCTTCACGTTAAACCTTCTGAAATTATTTTCACATCAGGTGGAACGGAAGGGAACAACCTTGCGATTAAAGGGATAGCGATGAGGAATCGTTCGCGCGGCAAACATATCATTACAACAAATATTGAACACGCGTCTGTGTTTGAGGCATATAAGCAATTAGAAGAACTCGGATTTGATGTAACATATTTACCGGTTAACGAGCACGGTGTCGTATCGGTAGAGGATGTAAAACGAGCACTTCGTGAAGATACGATTCTTGTGTCAATTATTCATGTGAACAACGAAACTGGAGCAATTCAGCCCGTTGCTGAAATTGGAACGTTATTATCGAATCATCCGAAAATAAGATTCCATGTAGATCATGTACAAGGGATAGGAAAAGTACCGCTTGATTTATATGCTTCTCATATTGATCTTTGCTCAATATCTGGACATAAATTCCACAGTGTAAAAGGAACGGGTCTTCTTTATATACGTGATGGCGTAAGATTAGATCCGATTTTATCAGGTGGTCAACAAGAGCTTAAGTATCGCTCTGGTACAGAGAATTTACCTGGCATTGTAGCAATGGTGAAAGCACTTCGCATGACAATGGAACAAGTGAAAGAAAAGGTAGCTCATTTGCAAAGTTTACAAGCAGAGCTTGTCAGCTTCTTTAAAGAGATGGAAGATGTGACGATTAATACATCGCTTGCATATGCAGCACCGCACATTTTAAATGTATCATTTGTTGGTTTAAAACCAGAAGTAGTCGTTCATGCTTTAGAAGAGAACGGTGTATATGTATCGACGAAGTCTGCTTGTTCTTCAAAAGCAAATGAAGTGAGCAGAGTGTTAGTGTCAATGGGAGTGCCGCATGCAGCAGCTGCAAGTGCTATTCGTATTAGTTTGGCACCAGACAACACGATGGAAGAAGTAAAACAATTTGAAGGTATTGTGAAAGAGACGATGCCAAAATTATATGAAGTGATGAGGTAAAGAAATATGATGACATATGAATATATTTTAGTGCGTTACGGAGAAATGACGACAAAAGGTAAAAACCGTTCTAAATTTGTAAGCACATTAAAAGATAACGTGAAGTTCAAACTGAAAAAGTTCCCAAATATTAAAATTGATGCAACGCATGACCGTATGTACATCCAGTTAAACGGTGAAGATCATGAAGCAATCTCTGAAAGATTGAAAGACGTATTTGGTATTCATAAGTTTAACTTAGCGATGAAAGTACCATCAGAATTAGAAGACATTAAAAAAGGTGCATTAGCAGCGTTCTTACAAGTAAAAGATGATGTGAAAACATTTAAAATTACAGTGCACCGTTCTGATAAGCGCTTCCCAATGAAGACGATGGAGTTACTTCCAGAAATCGGTGGGCACATTTTAGAAAATACAGAGGATATCACAGTAGACGTCCATAATCCAGATGTGAATGTACGTGTAGAAATTCGCAGTGGTTACAGCTATATTATGTGTGGTGAGCACATGGGAGCTGGCGGTTTACCAGTTGGCGTTGGCGGAAAAGTAATGGTACTTCTTTCTGGTGGTATTGATAGCCCAGTAGCAGCGTACTTAACGATGAAACGCGGCGTATCTGTGGAAGCAGTTCACTTCCATAGCCCACCTTTCACAAGTGAGCGTGCAAAACAAAAAGTAATCGATTTAGCACAAGAGTTAACGAAATACTGTAAACGTGTAACGCTTCACCTTATTCCGTTTACAGAAGTGCAAAAAACGATTAATAAAGAAATCCCATCTAGCTATTCAATGACGGTTATGCGCCGTATGATGATGCGTATTACAGAGCAGATTGCTGAGGAGCGTAACGCACTTGCAATCACAACTGGTGAAAGTCTTGGACAAGTAGCAAGCCAAACATTAGATAGCATGCATACGATTAACGAAGTAACAAACTACCCAGTTATTCGTCCGCTTATTACGATGGATAAATTAGAAATTATTAAAATTGCTGAAGAAATCGGCACGTATGATATTTCAATTCGTCCATACGAAGATTGCTGTACAGTATTCACACCAGCTAGCCCGGCGACGAAGCCGAAGCGTGAAAAAGCAAATCGATTTGAAGCGAAATACGATTTCACACCGTTAATCGAAGAAGCTGTAGCGAACAAAGAAACAATGGTATTACAAACGGTTGAAGTAGTGGCGGAAGAAGAAAAATTTGAAGAACTTTTCTAAAACCATAAATTACCATATTTAAAACGTGTATGAAGTCATGTTATTTATCACACTCTATACTCACAAGGAGGTGATATAACATGTCACGTAGCACAAATAAATTAGCGGTTCCTGGTGCTGAATCAGCATTAGACCAAATGAAATACGAAATCGCTCAAGAGTTTGGTGTTCAACTTGGAGCTGATGCAACAGCTCGCGCTAACGGTTCTGTTGGTGGTGAAATCACTAAACGTCTAGTTTCACTAGCTGAGCAACAATTAGGCGGTTACCAAAAATAATCCCATATGATGGCTTAGAAAGAGCGGGTTCTCCCGCTCTTTCTTTTTGTTGTTCATATTAGTATAAATTCATTTCGACAAAAGCATAAAAAAATTGTCAAAAGAAGAGGGTTCAAAATTTACTGAAAATTCTTTATTATATAAGGGAGGCATAAATAAAAAGGAGGATGTTTATGAAGAGAGAGGAATTGTTGGCACCACCATCTTATAATTTAGTTTCAGAAATAGAGAAATATACAGACGATAAAGAGAAGCTTGCTTTAATTTGGCAAGATGATAAAGGGAATAGACGAGAAGTTACATATTTTGAATTAATGCAAGGGGCAAATAAAATTGGAAACGCTTTTATAAAAAGTGGCTTACAAAAAGGGGACAAGCTCCTTATTATGATGCCGCGTTTAATTGAAGCGTACATGACGTATATCGCTGCGATTAAAGCGGGATTTGTCGTAATTCCAAGTTCGGAAATGTTGCGTAAAAAAGATATTGAATATCGAATTGGACATGGTGAAGTAAAAGCGATAGTAAGCTATGAGCCGTACATTGGACAGTTTGATGATATAGAAGCAATGGAATCCCTTCAAAAATTCGTCCTGAGCGAGCAGTCAGTAGACGGGTGGATCAATTTAAAAACAGCATTAGAAACAGAAAGTGACATGTTAGAAATGGCGAAAACAGATAAAGAAGATATGGTCTTTTTATCTTACACGTCTGGGACGACAGGAAACCCGAAAGGTGTTGTTCATACGCACGCGTGGGCATACGCTCATTTACGTACAAGCGCCCCGAATTGGCTCGGAATTGAAGAGAATGATGTTGTATGGGCAACGGCTAGTCCAGGGTGGCAAAAATGGATTTGGAGCCCGTTTTTAGCAACTCTCGGTTCAGGGGCAACAGGATTTGTGTACAACGGTAAGTTTGAACCGAAAACGTATTTAAATTTATTAGACGATAATAAGGTGAATGTGCTTTGTTGTACACCGACTGAGTATAGATTAATGGCAAAGGTAGAAGATTTAAGCGAGTACAATTTAGAGGCGTTACATAGCGCTGTATCCGCAGGTGAGCCGTTAAATAGAGAAGTCATTGGAACATTCCAAAAGCACTTTGATATTACAGTAAGAGACGGCTATGGGCAAACGGAAAATACACTACTTGTTGGTGTAATGAAAGGGATGGATATTAGACCAGGATCAATGGGGAAACCAACGCCAGGTAACCACGTCGATATTGTAAATGAGGCAGGTATTCCAGTTAAAGTAGGCGAAGTTGGTGATATTGCAGTTCACATTGAAACGCCGGCACTCTTTAAACAATATTATAAAGACGATGAACGTACAGCGATGCAATTCCGCGGTGATTATTATATTACAGGTGATAAAGCGAAGAAAGATGAAGACGGCTACTTCTGGTTTGAAGGGCGTGGTGATGATATCATTATTAGCTCTGGTTATACAATCGGGCCGTTTGAAGTAGAGGATGCGCTTGTAAAACATCCTTACGTAAGAGAATGTGCGGTTGTCGCAAGTCCTGATGAAATTCGCGGAAGTGTCGTGAAGGCATTTATCGTATTAAGAGAGAATATAGAAAAGAACGAAGAAACATTAATTCCAACACTCCAACAACACGTCAAAGAACTCACTGCACCATATAAATACCCTCGCAAAATTGAATTTGTAGATGAACTACCAAAAACGATTTCTGGAAAAATTCGCCGTATTGAACTTAGAAAACAAGAGATGGAGATTCCGTCAAAATAATTTTGAAAACAGTGAAGTAAATAGTTGAATGAAATGCAAAACAATGATAATATAAAAACGAACACAAGTTCGATTTTATAAACTTAAAAAAGAGGTGTCCGTATGATTTTAGGTATTAATCCGTACTTAGTTTTAGATGGTAGTGGGCAAGAAGCTGTACAGTTTTATAAAGAGGCTTTAGATGCAAAAGTAGAAGTCATGCAAACTTTTGGTGACATGCCTGAAAATCCAGAATACCCGATTCCAGCTGAAGCGAAAGAGCGCGTTTTACACGCTACTTTAAAAGTTGGTAATACGGATCTTATGATTTCTGATACATTCCCAGGTCAAGGGCATGCAATCGGATCTCAAGTAACAATCGCAATTCAAATTAGTAATGCAGAAAAAGCAAAAGAAGTATTCGATAAGTTACAAGAAGGTGGAGAAGTTATCATGCCACTTCAAGAAACATTCTGGAGCCCAGCATACGGACAAGTAAAAGATAAATTTAATATTGAATGGCAAGTTACAACGTCTACTACTGAACAAAAGTAATTTTTAGAAAAGCACCATGTTTTGAAATGGTGCTTTTTTTTATACAATAAAAAATAAAGGAGATGGGATATATGGGAGAAATTTGGTATGGCGGTACCATTTACACAATGAGAGAAGAAAATGAAAAAGTGGACGCTGTTTACGTTGAAAACGGTACGATCGTTGATTTTGGAAGTAAAGAAGAGTTAGAAAACCAATATGCCGCGGTTACATTGCACGATTTAAAAGGCAAAACAATGATCCCAGGTCTCGTTGATAGCCATATGCATCTTATTGGGCATGGAGAGAGATTACTCCGTCTAGATTTATCAAATTGTACATCTTATGGTGAAGTGCTTACTCTTGTTCAGAAGCGAGTGAAAGAAGCTCCAAAGGGCTCTTGGATTATTGGAGAAGGATGGAATGAAAATAACTTTACAGATACGAAAGATGTTCACGCGCGTGATTTAGATGAAATTTCGAAAGAACACCCCATTTTATTAAAGCGAGTTTGTCGTCACGTTACATGGGTGAATTCATACATATTGCAAGAAGTGAACATAACAGAAGCGACGCAAAATCCAAAAGGCGGGAAAATCGGTAGGGATTCATCAAATAAGTTAACAGGACTTTTATATGAACAAGGACAAGAATTAATTAAACATGTTCAGCCTGAAATTGATGAAGCGTATTTACAAAGAGCTTTGCAAACAGCGATTAAAGATTGCTGGAAATACGGACTTGTTGGCGGGCATACGGAAGATTTAAATTACTACGGTGGTTTTAGAAAAACATATAATGCGTTTTCTCACGTTATAAAAGAAATGCCATTTAAAGCCCATTTGCTCGTTCATCATGAAGTAGCACATGAACGAAAAGAATATGAAAATGAACATTATATTGAATTTGGGGCAATGAAAATTTTTTCTGACGGTTCTTTTGGCGGAAGAACAGCATTATTAAGTGAACCGTATGAAGATGCGAAGGAAACGAATGGGGTTGCAATTTTCTCACGTGAAGAACTTGCGGAATTAGTGAAGAAAGCACGAGATTTACATATGCCAGTTGCGATTCATACTATCGGTGATTTATCGCTTGAATATGTCATTGATGCACTCGAATTATATCCGCCAGCAAAAGGGTTACGTGACCGCATTATTCATTGTCAGCTTGCTCGTGAAGAGTTGATAGAAAGAATGAAAAACTTGCAAGCCATTATCGATATACAGCCAGTCTTTCTTTCATCAGATTTTCCGTCAGTCATTGAAAAACTGGGAGAACACCGTCTTCGTTATGCGTATGCTTGGAAGACATTACTGGAAGCAGGACTACATTGTAATGGTGGTTCAGATGCTCCTATTGAACAAGTAAATCCGTTTCTAGGCATATATAGCGCTGTTACACGTAGAAGTTTTATTGACGGTGTATGCTATATGCCTGAGGAAAGATTAACGGTATATGAGGCTGTTTCTTTATTTACAACAGGAAGTGCCTATGCAATCGGAAAAGAAGCGAAACGAGGGCAAATTACAAAAGGATATGAAGCAGACTTTACAATATTAGACCACAATATTTTTGAAATTGAGGCAGAAGAAATAAAAGAAGTACAAGCAGAAATGACTGTAATAGATGGCCGAGTTGTCTATAGAAAAGATGTGTAAAAATATATCAGCGATTTTCGGAATATATCGACCGTAACTCGAAATATATGAGCGATTATTAAAATATATCGACTTACCGACAAAAACTGACAAGAATAACGGCCGGATAGTAAGAGATTATTGTTCGCGTCAATCGGGGTAAATAAATAACCGCAGAATTATGGAATTCCATAATTCTGCGGTTATTTTAATCCTATAAAAACGTTCTCTGTACTTTTTCCCAGAACGAATTATTTTTTAATTTAACTGTTTTAATTTGTTTATCGCTTAAGCGTACAACAGCTTTTTCCACTTGTTTAATGCTAAGCGCTTCGTTATCCATGCCGATAACAGGATAATCGTTACCGTCTGGTCTTAGTTTTAAAGTTAATGTACGTTCGTGATTTAAAATGAACGGTGAACCGAGCGTACGGTAAGTGTTGTTGTTTAAAGATGCTAGTTCGCTTACTTGGAAACATGGAATAAGTGGGTCAACAACTGCACCATGCAATGATTTATTGTAAGCTGTACTTCCTGTTGGGGTAGAAACTACTAAACCGTCCCCTCTAAATGTTTCGAAATATAAATCATCAACGTGAACATCTACAACGAATGTTTTAATAATGCTAGAACGTAATGAGAACTCATTTAAACAATAGAAAGATGTACCATGATCTACATCTACCTGAATTGTTGGATATTTTCGCACTTCAATTTCATTTTTTGTAATTTCTTGAAGGGTTGTATCAATGTGATCAATGTGGAAATCGCAGTAGAACGAAGTTTCATCTTTCGTAGAAATCCCTGCGTATAAGCAATCTTCTCTAAAACCAGTTTTACGAACGGCTTGTAAGAAGGTTGCATCATCTCCAACACTGACGATAGCGTTTGCATTTTTTGGATGATCTAATATGGTAAATCCATTCTCTTCTAAAATACGATAGATTGGTTTCATTTTTTCAACGAGCGTTGCTTTGTCATCACCATAAAAGAAAAATAAATTGCGACGATCTGCCATTATGTATCCCTCCACTGCAGTTAAATTTTCTGTTTTTCGTGCTACATATCATTAGAGTCCGTTCCCTGATGATATGTTCAAATAATATATTTCGATACAAATTGTCAAAACACCTTTTTATTTTTAGAAAAATTTTTATATTCAATCTTATGGAACTCTGTTTAATGATGAATAAAGTTGTCGATAATGGGTACGGAGTGAAAGGATGATACGTATGAAGTGGCTCGTAATTGGAATAATAATTCTTCTCCTTTTTATTTTGCTTATACTATTGTCGAAAATATCGCTTAAGGTGACATTTTTATATTCAGAAATGGAAAAGCAATGTTTATTTCAAGTGAAAATATGGATGATTCGATATACATTTGATGTATTGGAAAGAATTGAAAAACAGCAGAAAAAAACAGGACAGAAAATCGAAAAAGCTGAAGAGGACGGCGGACTAGATAATAAAATTATGGCGCAACTTGACAGTATTGGGGAACTGATAAAAAGGCTTCAAAAAGTTCATACTATCGTTAAAGATTTTCTCAAACGAGTGAAAATCAATGGTTGGAAATGGCATACGCAAATTGGAGCAGGCGACGCAGCTAGTACTGGAATTGTCACTGGATATGCATGGGGGACAAAAGGAATGGCTGCTGGAGTTGTCGGACAATATATGCATATTGTCGATGTACCAGAATTTGAAATTACTCCTGTTTTTCAAGGGAAAGGATTTGCATCGAGATGCGAGTTAACAGCATCTTTTCGTATATTTCGTACTATAAAAACAGCGGTGAAATTGCTCATATTTATGAGGCAGCAAAAATCTGG
Organism: Bacillus sp. 5mfcol3.1; assembly: GCF_900114335.1. NCBI lineage: Bacteria > Bacillati > Bacillota > Bacilli > Caryophanales > Bacillaceae > Bacillus > Bacillus sp. 5mfcol3.1. Next base: position 229,021 of record NZ_FOST01000002.1, read on the forward strand.
TATGACAGAAAAATCTGTTCAAGCATAGGGGGGATATAGAATGGACCATCCAATTCAAGGTTTAATGACAACCGCAATGCAGCATTTAAAACAAATGACTGATGTAAATACAATTGTTGGTGACCCAATTAAAGCGGCAGATGGAAGTGTAATTCTTACTGTTTCGAAAGTAAGTTTCGGATTTGCTGCTGGTGGAAGTGAATTTGGTAGGGTAGAACATTCAGGCCGTCATCCATTTGGCGGAGGAAGTGGAGGAGGAGTTTCTATTAATCCTGTTGCCTTTCTTGTTATAAATGGAGATGGTGTAAAAGTATTACATTTAGATAAGCAAACGCATGTCATCGATAAAATAATTGAATTAGCGCCACAAGCTGTTGATAAAGTGAAAGAAATGATGGATAAACGAAAAGAAGATGATCCTGAATTTCAAATTTAACGAATAAAGAAGCTAATCAATAGGTTAGCTTCTTTTATTTTTTTGTAAATAAAGCGATTTTATTTGCATTATCGATAGGGACAAACTATCATTTACATTGTACATATTTTGTTTAAATAAGGGAGGATTTTCAAGTGGCAAACGTAACTTTTAAAGGTAATCCAATGACTTTAGTTGGAACAGAAGTTAAAGTTGGCGATCAAGCGCCAAACTTCCAAGTATTAGCAAACGACTTATCTCCAGTAAGTTTAGAAACATACAAAGGCGAAGTAAAATTAATTAGTGTTGTACCTTCAATCGACACAGGTGTGTGTGATGCACAAACACGTCGTTTTAACCAAGATGCAGCAGGTATTGAAAACGCAAAAGTATTAACAATTAGCGCTGATTTACCATTCGCTCAAAAACGCTGGTGTGCAGCAAACGGTTTAGAAAATGTTGTAACACTTTCTGACCACCGTGACCTTTCATTCGGTGAAGCTTACGGCTTAGTAATGAAAGAACTTCGTTTACTTGCTCGTGCAGTATTCGTAGTAGATAGCAACGACAAAGTAGTTTACGTAGAATACGTAGGCGAAGGTACAAGCCATCCAAACTATGAAGCAGCATTAGAAGCAGCTAAATCTGCAAAGTAATGTGAAGGAAATGACCTCTTATAAAGAGGTCGTTTTTTCTCATATATCGCTGCGTAACGGTGCCGATATATGAGAAAAAACGTTATATCATATATAACTTGAGAGGGAGCTCTTTACAGGAGGTCGCTTTTTCTTTTTGGAAAAAATCACTTTGTGGTATGATATAAGTTATGTGTAAAAGAGAGAAGGAGGAATGTACGTGAGTCAGACAGTGGAAACATTATTTTCTATTTTTGATTCTTCTGCGGTAGTTTTACGTAAAGAATTAGATGTGACATATTTAGAGGCGCTTGTAGAAACAGGTGATAACTTGTTTGAAGGAGCGATTTTACAAGAGGAATTATCCGAATCAGCAATTGAAAGGCTGAATCGTGAATATAGTACGTTTAATGAAGAAACATATAAAGGTGAAGAAATTCGTAAAGCATTTCAGTTAGCCATCTTAAAAGGAATGAAAGAAGGCGTACAAGCGAATCATGAAATGACGCCTGATGCAGTTGGGATGTTCATGAGTTACTTATTCCATAAATTTATGCAAGGTCAAAACGAAATTACAGTTTTAGATCCTGCAATTGGAACAGGAAATTTAATGACTACAGTGTTTAATAGCGCCAAAGAAGGACTAACAATGAGTGGATTTGGTGTAGAAGTGGATGAAGTGCTAATTAAACTTGCTTTAGTAAATGCAAATTTACAAAAGCATGCAATCGAATTCTTCCATCAAGATGGACTAGCACCACTTTATATCGATCCAGTTGATGCAGTCGTTTCAGACTTACCGATTGGTTACTATCCAAACGAAATCGGTGCCAGTGAATATAAATTAAAAGCAGATGAAGGAATGTCGTATGCTCATCACTTATTTATTGAACAAAGTGTGAAACATACGAAAGAGGGCGGGTACTTATTCTTCTTAGTACCAAACTTCATTTTTGAAAGTGACCAGGCACCAAAATTACATGCATTTATTAAAGAAACATGCTTTATTCAAGGGTTATTACAGCTACCTGTTTCCATGTTTAAAAACGAGAAAAATGCAAAAAGTATATTTGTTCTCCAAAAGAAAGGCTCTAATGTAACAATGCCAAAACAGGCGTTATTAGTGGAGTTGCCTAAATTCTCTAACATGAAGGCGATGGAGAACATTATGGATCAATTAAATACTTGGTTTGCAACACATAAATAAAGCTGGGTATATGTAACAGAGTTAGTGATTCATGTAGTACAGTTTTATATAATATGTCATATTTTTAAATATATACTAGATTTAACTGAATTTTTTTGAAATCTGTAATATATATTTTTTCTTGGTGTTACAATTTTTTCACTTGAAATATATGTCGGACGATGTTTAAATTAAAATCGTGAGTATAAAATTTGCTAATGATGAAACGTTTTCATATTTAGTAAATTTGATTAGATAAAATCGAGCGGTTTGTGGAAACATCCACACAACTACCAAGAGAAAAAGGGGCGAAAGACTAGATGTCAAAAATCATCGCGATTAACGCAGGAAGCTCTTCCTTAAAATTCCAATTATTTGAAATGCCAAGTGAAACAGTATTAACAAAAGGTTTAGTAGAACGTATCGGTTTAGAAGATAGTATCTTCACTATTACTGTAGATGGCGAAAAACAAAAAGAAATTACAAACATTCCAGATCACGCAGTAGCAGTTAATATGCTTCTTAAAAAATTAACTGAAAACGGAATCGTTAAATCTCTAGATGAGATTGGCGGTATCGGTCACCGTGTCGTTCACGGCGGCGAAAAATTTGCTGACTCTGTTTTAATTACTGATGAAGTATTAGCTGATATCGAAGAATTAAGCGATTTAGCACCACTTCATAACCCAGCAAACGTTGTTGGTATTAAAGCATTCCAAGAAGTATTACCAAACGTACCAGCAGTAGCAGTATTCGATACAGCATTCCACCAAACAATGCCGGAATCTGCATTCCTATACAGCTTACCATATGAGTACTATGAAAAATTCGGCATCCGTAAATACGGTTTCCATGGAACTTCTCATAAATATGTAACTGAGCGTGCGGCTGAATTATTAGGTCGTCCAATTGAAAGCTTAAGCTTACTTTCTTGTCACTTAGGTAACGGTGCAAGTATCGCAGCAGTAGAAGGCGGTAAATCTATCGATACTTCTATGGGCTTCACTCCACTTGCTGGTGTAACAATGGGTACACGTTCTGGTAACCTTGACCCTGCGTTAATTCCATACATCATGGAAAAAACAGGCCAAACAGTAGAAGAAGTAGTTAACGTATTAAACAAGAAGAGTGGTATGTTAGGTCTTACTGGTTACTCTAGTGACCTACGTGACATCATTGCGAAAGAAGAAGAAGGCGACCACCGTGCGAAAGTAGCACTTGATGTATTCGTAAGCCGTATCCACAAATACATCGGTTCTTACACAGCTCGTATGAAAGGTGTAGACGCAATCATCTTTACAGCTGGTGTAGGTGAGAACAGTGCGATTATTCGTGAGCGCGTATTAGAAGGCCTTGAGTACATGGGCGTATACTTCGATGTAAAACGTAATAACGTATTCGGTGAAGAAGCATTCATCAGCTTCCCACACTCTCCAGTAAAAATTATCGTAATTCCAACTGACGAAGAAGTTATGATTGCTCGTGACGTACTACGTCTTGGAGATATTGGTTAATATATGAAAAGAAAGACGAGATCCTACAGGATTTCGTCTTTTTTCTTTTGGATGTATTTTAAAACACCATCCGGATATAATATTTTTTCTTTCTGAATGAATGCCGTAATAGGAATCCATTTCGCATACGCTACTGTTTGCTCATCTTGTATATTTAATATTTTCATTTCATATAGTGATGTGTCTAATAAACGCAAAGAATATAGTTGAATGATTTCATGACCAATGCCCCCATCTAGATGAAAGACATTTTCTAAACAACCTAAATAATTGATGATTTCTATCTCCGTATGAAGCTATTCTGTAAACTCCCGAATAACAGTATGTGCTGATTTTTCACCAAGTTCAATGGAACCGCCAAGAGGACGATAATATGTTTCGCCTTCTGTATGATATTCTTGTACGAGAAGGCGATCTTGGTGTACAGCAAGACCGAAAGCTTTTGCACGTGGATACATATAGAATCACTCCTTATTTGTTTTGTATAAGGACGATTATAATGTATGGTGTGATAAAAGTATCGTGTATTTAAGTGTGTGGTCTAACTGTAATTCCATCAAATAAGTCTTTCCAAAATGCTTCATTGTATTGGTATACATCCATAATAGGACATTTCATAATGCAAGTACGTTGTAATCCCCAATCTTCTTGGGTGATAGTTGGTATATCGGCAGGAATTAGTAATAGGACAGAGAATGTATGTGTAACGATTTGAGATAAAATTTGTTCTAGGGAACATGCTTCTTCATATGTTCCTCCAGTTCGAATAAACAATATGGATTCTGCCGTTTCAATTGTAGTTAGAAAACGATTAATTCGATGTTCATAGTTTAACTTAATTTCTGTATAAGAAGGCCAATAATTTGGTGTGTTTACATCTGTTTTAAAGTCATGACAGGAGTCAATTTCATAAAGGTTGTCCCTTAATCTTAATTTGGCATCATCATCCCAAAATGAGATGAAGGATAGATTTTCGAAATTTAAAAAACGGTCAAATCGATTTTGTAATAATAAATTTACTTTCGTTAATGAAGGACTTAGCATAAAATCAATAACGCCAAAAAATGGTGATAATTCTAATTGATATAATGCCCAAGCAGGCCAACAGTTTTGTCCTAAGCTGAATACTGCGTTATAGTTTTGTTTTAGATTGGATAGATTCATGTGAAGTATCTCATCCTTTTTGCTATTATTTTATGTCACTCATAAAGGGTATGTGAAAAGAGATATACAAGCATATTTGTAAAGAATAAGCAGAAATATGTTACAATAGAAAAAAATCGAACGAGGTGGTTGTTACGATGCGATCGAAGCGAGAACAAGCCATTTTAGACAATATAAAAGAATGGGAAGCGCAATTAGTTGAGCAAGAAGCGACCGATTTTCAAAAAGTGTTTGATAAATGGTTACATACTACAGTTGCGAAATTACCTGAGAAAAAGCGAAAAGAATTCTTCACGAAAGCAGATGGATGGCTCTTTCATTTGCATGCATTTATTCAAAGTTCACAAGCACAGTTAGACGCACGTAATCGGATTTTAGGAACATCGAGATTATTTGATGAATCGATTGAACAGCTTGAAGATTTGAAAGCATTATCTATTGATCAGTTAACATACATAGCAGAGCAGCAAACAGCACGTCATCGTCTATATTCATTTGTGCAAGGCGGGGCGACAGGTGCTGGAGGTTTATTATTATTAACGGCGGATTTTCCGGTTATGATCGCGTTAAATGTGAAGGCGGTCCAACTTATTGCAACATCATTTGGACATGATGTGAACAAGCCATATGAAATGATGCTTGCGTTAAAGGTGTTTCACGCGTCATTACTACCAGGAAGACTTCAGCAATACGCATGGTACAATTTATTGCAAGAGCTGGAACAAGAAGATTCGTTCTTTTATGAAGGAGACGAAGCAGTGTTACAAACAGCTTCTACTGAAGTTGTGTTAAAACAAATTTTGAAGACATTTTCGATTTATGCTCTTCGTCGTAAATTATTCCAAGGTATTCCGGTAATTGGAATGGCAATTGGATCTACAGTGAATTATCGTTTAACAAGAAACGTTACTGAATTTGCAAATAGATTTTATCAAGTGCGCCATATAGTCGAGAAAGAAAAAAGAGCATAAAAAAAAGCGAGAGGCCGAAGCCTTTCGCTTTTTTAATTTGTTGCATGTTTTTTGGACATTGGAACAGATACTGGCTGTTTTTCTGCTGTTTTTTCTGTTTTTGGATAATAAATTAAATCCAATGTTTTTGCCTGTACGGCAATCGAAAGAATAGTAAAAGCAATTTCTGTCCAATTTAAATAATATAATGAAAGCGCAAGAACAATCGCGTCAAAGACGAAGAAAATTTGCCCAATTGTAAAACGAGTTCGTTTACTTAATACAATTGTTAAAATATCGTCTCCACCGGTTGCACCGCCAAATCGCAATATAAAACCGAGTCCAATACCAGCTAACGCACCGCCAACTACTGCAGCTATAAATAAGTTATTTGATAAATCTACCGTAAATGGAGAATAATTTTCCATAAAGGAATAAAATACTCCGAATGAAATTGAACCTAAGAATGAATAGCCAACCATTTTTTTACCTAAAAATGAAGCACACAGTAAAATAATTGGGATATCCATTAATACAGTTGAAATAGATGGTGAAATATCATAAAAGTTTTGAATGAATAGTGCAATTCCTACAAATCCACCTTCTGTTAAGTGGTTTTGAAAGTGAATATGATATAGCGCTGCTGCTAAAATAAATGAACCGATTAAAACCATAAAAATTTCTTTAATAATTTGCCGACTTTGGATGTTCCTCATCGTTATTCCTTCTTTCCGTAGTTAGTAGTCCTTTTTGTGTTGTAAACTAACTACGAGCTCACATGTAGCTTTCAGTTAGTTTACGAAAAAACTAACTACGCTATATGTCGCTGAAGAAATAACGAATAATCCTCTCGTCCATCAATTCTCCCTACCTTCGTTTTAGTTTAAGTCTTAAAACGACTAAACAAAACGTGGAGTAGGATTCGTCATTTAGCAATCCTGCTCTTCTTTGTTTTGTTTAGTTAGTAACAATTAAGTCCTAAACAAAACGCTATGTGTAAGAAGAGTCTTTTTTTTGCCAAATTATCCTTCGGGCAATCATAATTTCCCCACTCTCGTATTTTTTTCGCTAGACTAAAGTATCTGAGCTGAAAAATACGCTACGTGTATGATTCGTCAATACGATGCCACATGCTCCTTCGAGCGATCATGATATCAAAATCCCTTCCTTCAAGATTTATACTATTATATCATACTTTTAAAAAATGTATGCGGATGGAAACCGACAATAAACGGAGGGAATCTACAAAAAATGTTATGTTTAAATATTTTTGTAGAAAAGCCTAAGTTATTTCGGAGGATTGGACAGTTTGTAACGGTTTGTCCAATAAGTAAGAAAAAAAGGGTTTTATTCAGTTGTATTCTTTTCATCACTTTTATCTTTAAAAAACGCATCCCAACTAATCACACTTAAAAAAGTTAAAGCGATAATAACGAAAGCACGCATAAGCTTTAGACCCCCCTTTGTACATAGTATATGAATCATTCGATTCGGAATGTGTCATTTTTTTACAAGTCTTAACTATTATGAGAGTATATTAATATAGATAGATGAAGGGGAGAGTGAAGATATGCTAAAAGACATGTTCAAAAGAAAAGAATTAATATGCATTTCATGTCAGAAAAAAATTCAATATGAAGAAGAGCTTGTTGCTTTTGTAAAGTTGCCGAAAGAAAGAAGTATATTAGTTGGTCCATTCGATGTATGTTTGGCAAAAACAGCACAAGAAATATATTGTAAATCATGTTACGACAAAAAAGCATGACCCAAAGTAATTGAGGGGCATGCTTTTTTCATTGGTGTGCTTTCCCCTCAGATACATTTTGAGTGAGTCGATACCAAAGCCAAAGGTCATTAATGATGGAAGCAAGATTGGCAATTTCTGAATTTAGTTTACAAGAAACTTCGAAATCTTCTTCGTTATTTAAATAATGTTGTTTTGTATTAATATAGTGCTCAAGTTCTTTTATACGATCAGGAATTTTCCCGCGAACTTGTTCCCATTTTAGTAAAATAGCATGTTGCATTTTTTCGGGGATTTCTTCCCAGTCTTCTTGTAAATGCGGAATTTCAATTCCTAGATGTTCGTCGTATAAGAAATACTTTTCCATAAGTTCACCCCCGTTTTCCTGCTTATATTGTACAAAAAAACAGAAAGAAGTTCGACGAAATTGTTTGAAAAAATTTGAAAATGACTCTTGATACATTTTGTGAAAGGTGGTAAAGTGTGAATTATTATAAAAGAAAATGAATATTTATTCTTTAGGGGGATGCAAAATGGAGAAGAAAAAAGTTGTATTAGCATATTCCGGAGGTCTTGATACTTCCGTTGCAATTAAATGGTTACAAGAGAAGAATTATGATATTATCGCGCTTTGTTTAGACTTAGGGGAAGGTAAAGACTTAGCATTTGTAAAAGAAAAGGCACTTTCAGTAGGTGCAATTAAATCATATATGATTGATGTTCAAGAAGAATTTGCAAACGAATATGCATTGATGGCGATGCAAGCACACACATTATACGAAGGGAAATACCCTCTTGTCTCTGCATTATCTCGTCCGCTTATTGCGAAGAAATTAGTGGAAATCGCAGAACAAGAAGGCGCAACTGCAGTTGCACACGGATGTACAGGGAAAGGAAATGACCAAGTTCGTTTTGAAGTTTCTATCCAAGCATTAAATCCTTACTTAGAAGTGATTGCGCCTGTACGTGAATGGAAATGGTCACGTGAAGAAGAAATTGCATATGCAAAAGAAAACGATGTACCAATTCCGATTAATTTAGATAGCCCGTTTTCAATCGATCAAAACTTATGGGGACGCAGCAACGAATGTGGAATTTTAGAAGATCCATGGGCAGCGCCGCCAGAAGATGCATATGAGATGACATTGGCATTAGAAGATACACCGAATAAACCAGAGTTTGTAGAAATCGGATTTGAAGCAGGAGTACCGACTACTTTAAATGGCACTGCATATTCACTTGCAGAATTAATTAAAACGTTAAATGCGCTTGCTGGAAAACACGGCGTTGGACGTATTGATCACGTAGAAAATCGTCTTGTCGGTATTAAATCTCGTGAAGTATACGAATGCCCAGCAGCAATGACGTTAATCACTGCGCATAAAGAGTTGGAAGATTTAACACACGTAAAAGAAGTAGCGCATTTTAAACCAGTGATTGAACAGAAAATAACAGAACTTATTTATAACGGTTTATGGTTCTCACCTTTAAAACAAGCGCTTCATGCATTTTTACAAGAAACGCAAAAGAATGTAACAGGTACAGTGCGTGTGAAATTATTTAAAGGTCATGCGATTGTAGAAGGACGTAAATCTGAATACTCTTTATACGATGAAAAATTAGCAACATATACTGCTCAAGATGAATTTAATCATGATGCAGCAGTTGGATTCATTTCATTATTCGGTTTACCGACGAAAGTATACAGCCAAGTGAATCAAAAGAAGGTGGAAGCGTGAGCAAACTTTGGGGCGGACGTTTTACAAAAGAAGCGGAAGCATGGGTTGAAGAGTTCGGAGCATCCATCTCCTTCGATCAACAATTAGTAAATCAAGATATAAAAGGAAGTATTGCGCACGTCACGATGCTAGCAAAGCAGGGCATCGTGACGAAAGAAGAAGCAGAGAAAATAAAGATAGGTCTTCAATATTTATTAGAAGAAGTGAAACAAAATAAATTACATTTTTCGGTTGAAGCTGAAGATATTCATTTAAATATTGAAAAGATGTTAATTGAAAAAATCGGTGAAGTAGGAGGGAAACTTCATACAGGCCGAAGTCGTAATGATCAAGTGGCGACAGATATGCATTTGTATTTAAAAGAAAAGGTAGAACATATTATAAAAGCTACAAAACAATTGCAAACTGTTCTTGTTCAACAAGCAGAAAATAATATTGAAACCATTATGCCGGGCTATACGCACTTGCAGCGTGCCCAGCCGATTTCATTTGCTCATCATATTCTTGCTTACTTTTGGATGTTAGAGCGTGATGTGAATCGTTATGAAGATTCATTAAAGCGTATTAATATCTCCCCATTAGGAGCAGGAGCGCTAGCTGGGACGACATTCCCGATCGACCGAGAATATAGTGCGGAACTTCTTGGGTTTAATGGAATCTATGAAAATAGTTTAGATGCAGTAAGTGATCGTGATTTCATACTGGAGTTTTTAAGTAACTCATCTATGCTTATGATGCACTTATCACGCTTTTGTGAAGAACTTATTTTATGGAGTAGCCAAGAGTTTCAATTTATTGAAATGAGCGATCAATACGCGACAGGAAGCAGCATTATGCCGCAAAAGAAAAATCCGGATATGGCGGAACTAATCCGTGGTAAAACAGGCAGAGTATACGGTAATTTATTCAGTTTACTTACAGTAATGAAAGGATTACCACTCGCTTACAATAAAGACTTACAAGAAGATAAAGAAGGAATGTTTGATACAGTCAAAACAGTAGAAGGATGCCTTCATATTATGGCGGGCATGCTTGAAACGATGACTGTAAACAAAGAAAAAATGGGGCAAGCTGTGACGCAAGATTTCTCCAACGCAACAGAAATTGCCGACTACTTAGCAAACAAAGGACTACCATTCCGTCAAGCTCATGAAATTGTTGGGAAGTTAGTGCTACATTGCACACAAAAAGGAATTTATTTATTAGATGTCCCGCTTGAAACATATCAAGAAATGAGCTCTTTATTTGAAGAAGATTTGTATGAAGTTCTTTCACCATATGCGGCTGTAAAGCGTCGTAACAGTGCTGGTGGGACAGGGTTTGAACAAATCAAAAACGCTTTGGAGAAGGCGAAGGGGTTAGTTGGAGAGTTTGTTAGAAGTTGATTGATTTTATAGGGAAGAAGGTACGCTAATCTTGATGGAGAGAAGCTTACCTTCTTTTTTTTATAGCCCAAAATTAATCATACTTATGTCGATCTTCTGTAATTCGAATATACTCAATATCCATCAAATCACGAAGCAATGCACCATTACTTAGTTCAACGCCATGTTTCTCTTTAAAATGAGTGCGAATTGTATCTAGCATTTCAATTTCTTTTCCGTTCACGTCTAAAATAATGCGTTCAGAATCATCCATATAGCATCCTCCTTTTTTACACATATATATTTTGTCCGTCTATTTCTAAAAAATGTATGTTAACGTAATGTTAGGAAATAAGAAAGGGATGAAAAATGAGACGTATTTATTTTATAGGGCTAATCTTGTACACGCTAATTGTATTGCATGTTGCATTCCCAAATATCTTTTCATTTGAGGATTTAGAAACAGTACACGTTGCGATATTTATTTTTGCTCTATCTGTAGTAGATTGCTTTATTTCTATATGGATTTCGAAAAGAAAAGATATACAAGGCAAAAAAGAAATGGAACGGAAAAAGAGAAAACGTTCATTTTGGATGATGACATACTGTTTGTCTGTAGTGCTTACTGCTGCTTTTTTTAGTGAGCATATTCCATTAGAAAGATTAAATATTGGATTTGGAGCGTTCGTATTCGCATACTATTTTTTTATGCACTTTCTTCCTTATATAAAAGAAAAGCGAGGAGAAGAGGAAGACCCACTTGTAGAAGAAGCGAAAGAACAAGAGCATAAGAGAATAGAAGGGGATATAAAGAAACTTGGAGAACAAAAATGGTATTTAAAATCAAAAATCATATATGTTCTTTGCTTCATTACGCCGCCAATTGGCTATTTGTACGTCTTCTTACTTCGTAAAAAAATGACAGAAGATGCAAAGCAAACGTATTTAACAGTTGCGACAATCATGATGGCATTATGGTCTTTGAAGTTTCTGCCGCCTTATGTATTGGCAATTACCGTTGTTGTCGTAGCATGTCTTGTGTTTATAGTGAAGTTGATAAAATGAAAAACACCAAGCCTATGTGGACTTGGTGTTTTATCTATAAATTAAAGCTCACCTTGCTCCTCATCACCACGAACAACAAGGACATCGCATTTCGCATAGCGAATAATATGTTCAGAGACGCTACCGATTAGGAAGCGTTCAACAGCATTTAAACCAGTCGCGCCACACATAATTAAATCTACTTTATGGTTTGGAGCGATTTCTTTTGAAATTTTAGATTTAGGATTACCAAATTCTAATACAGTTTCAATTTTTTCAAGACCAGCTTCAAGCGCAGTTTTTTTGTAGTCTTCTAATAAGTCTTCTGCAAATAGATTTGCACGTTCAGCAATTGCACGGCTATAAGCCTCTACAGCTGAGTACGCTTTTACATCAACGATATGAGCAATTGTTAATGTTGCATTGTTGCGCTTTGCGACTTGGATTGCTTTTTTAAAGGCTTTTTCTGCTTCTTTAGAACCATCCACCGCGATTAAAATATTTGTATATGTATTATTCATAGTAAATTCCTCCCAATCTGTTTTATAACTGTTTACAACTTAATTATAAAACAAATTTTGGTAACGTGCTTGCCAGAAACGTTACAGAATTTTGAAAACTCTGTTTCAATTCATTTTAGTTGTAATTGGAGCGAGAACTTGTTACATATGAAGTATAGCAATTTAAAAGGGGGCAGTTTTGTGAGACATGCGCTCATTACAGCCGGTACGAAAGGTTTAGGAAAGCAAGTAACAGAAAAGTTATTGGCTAAAGGCTATTCAGTAACAGTAACGTATCATAGCGATATCACGGCTATGGAAACGATGAAAGAAACATATAAAGATGTGGAAGAGCGTCTACAATTCGTGCAAGCAGATGTCACGAAAAAGGAAGATTTACATAAAATAGTAGAAGAAGCGATGAGCCGTTTTGGCAAAATTGACTTTTTAATTAATAATGCTGGTCCATATGTATTTGAACGAAAAAAGTTAGTTGATTATGAAGAAGATGAATGGAATGAAATGATTCAGGGAAATTTAACAGCGGTATTTCATTTATTAAAACTTGTTGTTCCGGTCATGAGAAAACAGAACTTTGGCCGTATTATTAATTACGGATTTCAAGGGGCGGATAGTGCACCGGGATGGATTTATCGTTCAGCTTTTGCCGCAGCGAAAGTAGGACTTGTTTCATTAACGAAAACAGTTGCTTATGAAGAAGCGGAGTATGGTATTACTGCGAACATGGTATGTCCTGGTGATATTATTGGCGATATGAAAGAGGCAACTATTCAAGAAGCACGTCAGATGAAAGAGCATAACACACCGATTGGTAGATCTGGAACAGGTGAAGATATTGCAAGAACCATTTCGTTTTTATGTGAGGACGATTCCGATATGATTACCGGTACAATTATTGAAGTGACTGGTGCAGTGGATGTTATTCATAGACATCGATAGAATAAAATAAGATGAAGTTTCGAATAATTGGACAGTTTATCCATTGTGCTGAGAGGTGCGGATAATACTGTCCTTTAATATAAAATTAAATCTATCGGAAAACTTGTATTATTTTTTGTCAAATATTGAGATATTATGTTAAAATATAAGAGCGTAGAAAGCGCTTTAAAAAATGATTCAGGGGTCATTTCATAACTCAAGGGGGAACTAATCATGCGTATCGGTATTCCAACAGAAATTAAAAACAATGAAAACCGTGTGGCAATGACGCCAGCGGGAGCAGTACATTTAGTACAAAATGGTCACGAAGTTTTTGTTCAAAAAGGAGCAGGTTTAGGATCTGGATTTACAGATGAAGAATACGTACAAGCTGGTGCGAAACTTGTAGAAACTGCTGAAGAAGCATGGAATCAAGATATGGTTATGAAGGTAAAAGAGCCAGTAGCAAGTGAATACGGCTATTTCCGTGAAGGTTTAATTTTATTCACATACTTACACTTAGCTCCAGAACCAGAATTAACGAAAGCATTAATCGATAACAAAGTTGCATCAATCGCATACGAAACAGTACAATTAGACAATCGTTCTTTACCATTACTTGCACCTATGAGTGAAGTAGCTGGTCGTATGTCTGCACAAATCGGTGCACAATTCCTTGAGAAAAACAAAGGCGGTAAAGGTATTTTACTTGCAGGCGTTCCAGGGGTAAAACGCGGCAAAGTAACAATCATCGGCGGTGGTCAAGCTGGTACAAACGCAGCTAAGATTGCAGTAGGTTTAGGTGCAGATGTAACAATCATTGACTTAAGTGCAGAACGTCTTCGTCAATTAGATGATATTTTCGGTAACCAAGTAAAAACATTAATGTCTAATCCATACAACATTGCAGAAGCTGTTAAAGAATCTGACCTTGTTATTGGAGCAGTATTAATTCCAGGTGCAAAAGCGCCAAAACTTGTAACTGAAGAAATGATTCAATCAATGGAACCGGGTTCTGTCGTTGTAGATATTGCGATTGACCAAGGTGGTATTTTCGAAACAACTGATCGTATTACAACTCATGACAACCCAACTTACGAAAAACATGGCGTTGTTCATTATGCAGTTGCTAATATGCCAGGTGCGGTTCCACGTACGTCAACTCTTGCATTAACAAACGTAACAGTACCATATGCAGTACAAATTGCGAACAAAGGCTATAAAGATGCTTGCCTAGGCAACTCTGCATTATTAAAAGGTATTAACACATTAGATGGATATGTAACATTCGAAGCAGTTGCAGAAGCTCACGGCTTACAATACGCTGATGCGAAAGAGCTACTTGAAAAAGCTCCTGCTTTATCATAATAGAAATACATTTGAGACCTTCCTTTTCATAAGGAGGGTCTTTTTTATATGGGGAAATAACATGTGAATAATTGTTATTTATTGGTGTAAATCGATTTATATTATGATAATTTAGAATTATATAATAAAAGAGGGGATTCAATGGGGAGTAAAAAAAGGAAGCAAAAGCAAGCTAAAAGACAAAAGTACATAAAGAAAAAACAGAAACAGAACATACCTTTTTCACAAAAAGTAGTCATTATGATAGAAAAAACATTCCGGTATATTTGTATGGCTCTGTATGTAATTTTGTGTATGTATTCATTTGGAGTGTTTTACAGTTTTGGGATAACTCCCAATATTATTGAGAGCATTCTAGAATTTATACTTGTTGTAATAGAATTAGCCTTATTCGTTATACTCTTTGCTACAGTATGGCCTAGTCATGAAAGTAAAAAAGATAGAAAAAGAAGCAAAAGATCTTCATACACTTCAAGCTCATCAAGTGGATTCGGTCACTACAGTAGTAGTGATTGTAGTAGCTCAAGTGATGGTGGAGGTTAAGTTAATTTTTCAGAAGAACGACTAACGAAAGGATAGGATGAAATATGGAAACTGTGAACTTAATAGAATTAACAAAAGACATTCAAGATCAACATAAAAACTTCGTCGTTTCAAATATAAACAGTCATTGTTTACGAATCGCTGTATTTACTGGTGAATATGATTGGCACTATCATTCTAATTCGGATGAATTATTTATTGTGCTAGAGGGAGAATTACTTATTGATTTTGAAGATGGAGAAACAGCGGTTTTAAAGCCAAATGATTCTATTTTAATTCCAGCATGTACGATTCATAGAACGAGAGCATTAAAGAGAACGGTAAATCTTTGTTTTGAACATATAGAGGCTGATACGATTAAAGTGGAGCAATTATGAAAAAATTATCTGTAGCCGATTATAGAAAAGTTCTTCCGGTTTTAGAAGGTAATACAAGAACGACGACGTTTGCTTATGCGGTATGTGATCAAATGATAGATGGCGAGGTTTTTATAAACGGGCAATTAACAGCAGGATTAATTATTACAGCTAATGGTATCTATTATTTATTTGGTGATACGGATGATCAAAATTATAACGAAGAGTTATTTTCATATTTAAAAACGGCTATTGAAAAAACAGAGAAGAGATTTACACTGTTCACTTCGAGTGAAGAGTGGGAAATGATGATAGAAGAGCGTTTTAGTAATGTACTTCGGGACATCCCGCGAATGAAATTTCAAAGCGTAACCTTTGAAGAGAGTCAACGAGATTTTAACAAAAATACATATGAAGTGAAGCGTATTGATAGAAGAGATATAGAGCGCAGCAGTGAATTTAAAGAGGAGTACTACAAAGAGTATTGGGGATCAAAAGAAACGTTTTTGAACAGTGGTTTTGGATTTTGTATAGAACAAGATGGGATAATTGTAGCTGAATGTGTCTCAATATTTAGCGGGAATGGTTTTGCTGAAATAGATATTGCAACACATGAAGCACATCAAGGGAAAGGATTAGCTCAAGCTGTTGCAACAAGGTTCATTGAACATTGCATGCAAAATGACATTATACCGAGCTGGGATTGTTATGTAGACAATATTCCTTCGCGAAAATTAGCTAGTAAATTAAGTTTTTATCATCCAATAGAATATAGTTTGTTTGTACGTAAGAAAACGGGGGAATAAAAATGAATGTAGAATTAACAAGATTTAAAGTTAAGCCTGGTAAGAGTCATCGAGTAGATGAATGGATGCAGCTTCTTAATGACAATTTGAAAGAAGTGCTTTTGACATTAAACGACGAAAAAATGTACGTTGAGACAATTTTCCGGGAAATAAGAGATGGAGAAGAGTACTTATATTGGTATTCTGTGCAAGGAGAAGGTGGTATTTTTGTCGAAAATTCGCATCATGAAATTGATAAAAAGCACTTAGCATTTTGGTATGAATGTATCGATGAAGAAGCACCGTCTATTGATATGAAAACAGAAGTTGTTATGATTCAAGATGTTGTGAAGGAAGCGATGAAATAATAGAATAGTATTTCAGAGAAGCGCATCAAAATGGATGTGCTTTTTATTATGGGATTTTTTTTTGAAAAGCTGTATACATTTTACGCTCTCAAACGTTGAGTATATAGAGAGGAGAGCCGAATGAGTCATGATACGTTTGAATCGTTATTAATAGAGAAATCAAAAGCTGTGTTTGGATATTTAATTAAGATTGGAGCTGATAGAAAAGAAGCAGAAGATATTGTGCAAGATACGTTGTATAAAGCTTTATTGCTTATGGAGGAAATACCGTTAGGACATTTAGCACCGTGGCTATTTAGAGTTGCAATCAACCAGCACCGAGATTTGCACCGGAAAGAAAAAAGACTAAATCCAATCGCAATTGAATCAGTCGTTCTTATTGGGCAAAAGTCATTAGATGAAGTGCTTTTAACAAGTGAGTTACAAGGAGAAGTACAAGAAATATTGGAGACGATGACGGAGGAATATCGTCATATTTTACTGTTGAAATATGAGTATGAACTATCTTATAAGGAAATTGCCATTTTATTAAGTATGAAAGAAGATACAGTAAAAACAAGCTTGTACCGTGCAAGAAATCAATTTAAAAAACTGTATAGGAGGAGAAATGATGAGTCGGAAGGACTTTGATTTGAATATGAATGATAAGCAGATGAAGACTTTGATGAAGAGAGCGAAGAGGAAGCAGTTTTGGAGAAACTGGCTTATTTCTATTTGTGCGTCCATTATGGTTATAGTAACTTTGTTTTTGGGTGCAACTTACTTTTCTCAGCAAACATTTAGAAAAATGGAAAGAGAAATGAATGCACTACATATGGTTCAAGGGCCTAATATCCGTTTCAGCGGAAGCATGTATTTAAGTCTTGGTATGACAGGAAGTACAGTAATATATAACTCTTATAAAAATATAGCTGGTCAACCAGTGAAATGGGTAAATGATATATACGAATCTGGTATATGGAGTTATAGTATGAAGCATTACAATGGTGAACTTGTTAGTCTAGATGAGGAAAAAAGGGGTGAAGAGGCTGTTACGATACCAGATTATAATGTGCAAACAATGCAGAGGGAAATGAGGTTTTATTTACCTTTCGTTACTTATAAAAATTATGTGGATGACCTGAAAAATATTGGAGATTTGCAAAATAAAGTTGCAGAAGTAGCCTTATCTTTTGATAAATCGTATACAGCTGAACAAATTATTGAGATGCTTCCGAAAAGTGTACAGCCAGTTTGGTTTTGGGTAGATACATATAATGAAAAGAAAAGTGATTCTTATGTAGGGTTAAAAGATCCTAAAAATGGCGCAGTATTAAATGCGGAAATGGCTAGAAATGTTTTTGGATTTGAAGGAAGTTATGCAAAAGTAAAAGAAGATGTGAAAAACGATTTAACAATAAACTCAAAAGAGTTTCTGTACCAAATGAAGTATTTAACAAAAAATAGTGAAGGTATACCAAGTGATTATTTTGAACAATATTATAAAGAAATAAAAAACACCAAACCAAAAGACCTACCAATATACGGTATAGTCGTAACAGGAAAAACAGAGGATTTACAAAGTTTACAAGGGTCACCGTATATTAAGGCTGCTGTAAGAGGTGTAACAGTTGAGAAATATTGATTACAAGCAATTAATGTGAATAATCAGAAAATTTATGTTATAATATGGGAAAAGGAGGTTTATATGAGGCAAATACATGGAGCAATTTATATTTACATAACAATGTTTTTCGTGGCGATATCCTATGGATTGGGGCACGTGTATTCGCATCCTATACTAACTTTTTTAAGTGGAGCATGTATGGCGTTTGCGCTTCTTGTCCACCTTTTCTCAGTTTGGATCGTGAAATTTCAATTAAATATTAGTGAAATAGAAGAAGGCACTTTTTGAGTGGCCTTCTTTTTTAATAATATTTTGGAAGCTCTTGTAGCAATTTTTCAATTTCGAATTCGGTTTCTTCACATATAGAAAGTGTGCGTAGTCTGAAAAATAAGCTACGTAAGAAAGATTTTGTATTTCCATATAAAAACTCGTACGATTCAATAGGTAGTGCTTGTTTTTGGACCGGTAATTGAGCTACTAAGTCACGAAGGGCTAATATGAGTATTTCTTCTTTTAGGCCATTTTGCAGCATTGCGACAATCGGATAAACGAGACGCTCGTCTTCTTCGTATTTATAGTAAATAGAATGGACAAAAACTTTGTTTAACAAAGTTTTTAATATCTCTTCGTAATGTAAAGTTTCTAGTTTAGGACTATGAACAAGCGCCTCAAATGTATCGGAAGCATGTGCGATACTATGTGCCCATCCGTGGTCTTGCACATATCCGCGGAAATCATGTTCATTGTTCATATATAGAATTAATTGATCTTTTACAGTTAAAATATCATTCTGTGATAAGAAATTATGAGTTGTATCTGCATCTATAATGAGCGCAATTAATAAGGTTGTAAATGCACGAGTAAATACAGCATCTTCATCATCTGAATGAATCTTATACAATAAATATTTTTCACCGATGCTTTCTAATAATAGTTTCTGTAATTGTGTGTGTGAAAGATAGCGATTTTTGATGAGATGATAAAAAGTAGAGTAGATGAGTTTGTCCCTTAAGTAGCTATCAGTAACACCGATATGTTCAAGCATACTGGAACTTAAAGAATCAATATGAAGTGTGTTATCTATGATGTAATTATTATTACGAATTTTTTCTAACTGTTGTTGTAACATATAAACCTCCTGTTTTAGAAAATTCTGTATTTTAATAGTATAATAAAAGGAAGGAATAGGCAATGAAGTGAAACTTTAATTAGTGGGGGGGATTCCCCACCTAACTTCTTTGCTTTCACCGAATTTTGATGTGGGGATCTTACTGTCCGTAAATGCGGGATAAATAAGTGCATTTGAATGGAGAGGGCATTATGAAGAGAGCATTATTCTTTTTTATTAGTATTTTCTTTTTAGGAAGCTGTTCCATTTCGTATGTTAATTTTTCTAGCGAGAGCAAAAGTTGGACTGGACAATATAAAGGGCATATTAAGGATGACAGTGAAGATGGAATGTTTACGTTTCAATATAAGGGTGGGGATGGAAAGACAGAATTTAAAAACTTAGAGATTGCTATTAATGGAGCCTTTAGTACAATGACACAAACGTCAGAAGTTCATAAAGGAGCAAGGGTTGAAATAAAATCTTCTTGTGTAAGTTGTGCACCTCTATCTAAAGATGAACCGATAGAAGTTGTAATTAAATGGGATGATAAGTATGAGGAGAAGATGGTGTTAAATTTGAAATAGCCTAAAGTAAGGAGTTAAAAATGAATAGGCATGTGAAAATTGTTATGTTTTTAAATGTATTTCTAGTCATATTATCAGCTTGTACTACAAAACAAGTAGAGCAGGTAACGGTAAAAGAAGTCCCTAAAGAAGGGTATATCATATTAAGAAATGACACGGTATTTTTTGTCGATGATAAAACGTTTAACACAAAAGTAGAGTTACAAAATTATATAGAACAACAAATGAATAAAGAGCATCCATCACATATAGTCTTGAGCTTTAAGGACAAAGACGCATATAAACAGTTAAAAACAGGGGATAAAATAAAAGTATGGTTTTCTCAAATACTTGAAAGCTATCCAGCAAGAATGATTGTAGAGAAATTTGAAATAGTAGAGGAATAAAAAAAGGCAGCATTCACGCTGCCTTTTTATTATTTTACAAATTGTAATTCTTTCGGGAATTTCGTTAAAATTTCTGATCCGTCTTTTGTAATGTAAATATCATCTTCAATACGAACGCCACCTACGTTTGGTACGTAAATACCAGGTTCGATTGTGAAGACCATACCTTCTTTTAATGGAGACTCGTTACCAGCTTTTACATCTGGATATTCGTGTACGCTAATTCCAAGTCCATGACCAAGTCGGTGCGGGAAGAAGTCTCCGTAACCTGCATCTGCGATAACAGAACGAGCAGCGTTATCGATTGCGCCAAGTGTAACACCTGGTTTACATGCTTCAACTGCTTGTAGTTGTCCAGCAAGTACAGTGTTGTAAATGCGAGTTTGCTCT
Source organism: Bacillus sp. 5mfcol3.1 (assembly GCF_900114335.1). Taxonomy (NCBI): domain Bacteria; kingdom Bacillati; phylum Bacillota; class Bacilli; order Caryophanales; family Bacillaceae; genus Bacillus; species Bacillus sp. 5mfcol3.1. Next base: position 249,712 of record NZ_FOST01000002.1, read on the forward strand.
TCAGAAATCTCACCGAATGCTACTGTACGTGTAATATCAGAGCAATAACCTTCAATGATTACACCTAAATCAAATAGTACGAAATCACCGCGCTTCATTTTGTTTGCGCCAGGAATACCGTGTGGAAGAGCGGAGTTTGCACCCGCTAATACCATCGTATCAAATGACATCTTATGTATGCCTTTTGTTTTTAATTCGTGTTCAATAATTGCTAATACTTCTAGCTCGCTACGGTTTTCTTTAATTGCATTTACACCAACTTCAACAGCGTAGTCCGCCATTTTAGCTGCTTCGCGTAAAATAGAAAGTTCTTTTTCATCTTTAATTAAACGAAGTTCGCGAACTTTCTCCTCAGCTGATTTGAAAGCTGCATTTGGGAATAATTTCGTTAATTCTTCGTAGCGCTCTACGTTTAAATGTTCTTTTTCAATTGCAACTGCATTTGCATTGATGCCGCGGTCTTTAATTGCTTTTGCAATCATATCCCATGGTCTGTCAGTATCAGTAAATCCGATAATTTCATGTGCCCAGCCAGCGTTACGTGCTTGACCTTCTTCCATTTTAGGACAAATTAAAATAGGTTCTTTTTCTTGGAATACAAACATACCAAGTAATCTTTCATGCGGTTCACAGTGGAAGTTCGTCATGTAGAAGACGTTCGGTGTAGAAGTTAAGAACGCAGCTTCTACGTTTTTTTCTTTTAGCCATTGCATTAAATTTTCTAATCTAGCATTCATCGATTGGCACCCCCGAGATATTTAATTACAAATATAACTTTAACTCGGAAGAAAGCGTTATGACAAGTAAATAGATGTTAGAAAAGACAGGGAATTGAAAAATCATGTAGAATAAAAAGTGAGAATGTGAATAGGGGAGGAATGTAATAATGAAAGTATCTTATCATGGGCATTCAGTTGTGAAAATTGAGGCGAATGGAAAAGTTATTTTAATTGACCCGTTTTTAACAGGTAATCCGAAAACAGATTTAAAAGCTGAAGATGTAAAAGTGGATGCAATCCTTTTATCGCATGGACACGGTGATCATGTTGGAGATACAGTAGAACTTGCGAAGAAAAATAATGCAGTTGTTGTAGCGCCATTTGAACTAGCAACATTTTTAAGTTGGCAAGGTGTAAATACACATCCGATGCATATTGGTGGTTCACATGAATTTGACTTCGGGAAAGTGAAGTTTACACAAGCATTCCACGGCTCTAGTTATATTGATGAAGCAAATAAGACGATTACATATACAGGTATGCCAGCAGGTATTTTATTTACAGCAGAAGAGAAAACAGTGTACCACGCAGGAGATACTGCACTATTCTCTGATATGAAGTTAATTGGGGAATTAAATAAAGTTGATCTAGCATTTTTACCAATTGGTGATAATTTCACAATGGGACCAGAAGATGCTGTACTAGCGGCAAAATGGATTAATGCGAAAACTGTTGTACCGATGCATTACAATACGTTCCCAGTTATTGAACAAGATCCATATCAATTTGTAGAAAAGCTACAAAATTGTACAGGGAAAGTATTAGAAGCTGGAGAAAGTATTACACTATAGAAAAGAAACCCTTCATTTGAAAAGAAAAGTGAAGGGTTTTTACGTGTGTAGAACAGCTTTTAATGCTTGTATTTGTTTTGGTGATTCTTTTCTTTTGGTACGTGGTTGTTCAGGTGTTTCATTCAATTCCATTGCAACTTTTTTCCCATCTACGAAAGCTAAAAATACAGCACCTACAACCTCTAAAAATTTTTTCATCATGTGTCCGCTCCTTTGTTTTATTTCTTGTCTTCATTGTATAGGGAATCAAGTGGGCGAACTATCGAATGAGATGACAATAGCATTACATTGTTGTAATAGAATGACTGGTGGAATGTAAGAGTCATTTTGTTATAAAAAAAATAGTACAGGTATGCAAAGAGAGAGTGTAACAGTTTTGAAAATATAGTATACTGAAAGTACAACACATGAAGAATTTAGGGAAAAGAAAGTATGGTGAAACCATTTGGCTACCAAGCATAACCAAATTTTAGAACATATTAATAGCCTGCCAGTAGGCCATAAAATTTCTGTAAGACAAATTGCGAAAGATTTGAGTGTAAGTGAAGGGACAGCTTACCGTGCAATTAAAGATGCAGAAAATAAAGGGTATGTTAGTACAATTGAACGTGTCGGAACAATTCGAATTGAACAAAAGAAGAAAGAAAATATCGAAAAACTGACATATGCAGAAGTCGTTAACATTGTCGACGGTCAAGTACTTGGGGGCAGAGAAGGACTACATAAAACATTAAATAAATTCGTAATCGGAGCTATGAAATTAGAAGCGATGATGCGCTATACAGAAGCTGGGAATTTACTCATTATTGGTAACCGTACGAATGCACATCAATTAGCGCTAGAAACTGGAGCCGCTGTATTAATTACGGGTGGATTTGATACGGAAGATCATGTGAAGAAATTAGCAGACGAATTAAAGCTGCCGATTATTTCAAGTAGCTACGATACATTTACGGTCGCAACGTTAATTAACCGTGCAATTTATGATCAACTGATTAAGAAAGAAATTGTACTTGTTGAGGATATTTTAACACCAATTGAAGAAACGTTATATTTAAAGCCACATGATACAGTACAGCAATGGCATGCATATAATGAAGAGACAATGCACGGAAGATATCCAATTGTCGATGAAAATAAAAAAGTGCTAGGAATCGTAACTTCAAAAGACATGATCGGTGTAGCGAAAGAAACACCAATTGATAAAGTAATGACAAAACACCCAATTACAGTGAATGGTAAAATGTCTGTCGCAGCTGCGGCACGTATGATGGTGTGGGAAGGAATTGAATTACTTCCTGTCGTTGAGGAAGGAAATAAACTGCAAGGTATCATTAGCCGTCAAGATGTACTTCAGGCACTGCAAATGATTCAACGTCAGCCACAAGTTGGAGAAACAATTGATGATATTGTAACGAATCAATTTATGACGCCAAAAGAAGCGAAAAATGAGCATCTATATCAATTTTCAGTGACGCCGCAAATGACAAACTCAATCGGAACGTTATCGTACGGTGTATTTGCAACAATTGTGACAGAAGCGACAAATCGCGTCATTCGTGCGCAAAAGAAAAGCGATTTAATTGTTGAAAACTTAACGATTTATTTCGTAAAGCCGGTTCAAATTGATAATGTTGTGTCCGTTCATCCGAAAGTATTAGAAATTGGGCGTAAATTTGGTAAGGTTGATGTAGAGGTGCATCATGAGGGCAATGTCGTTGGAAAAGCATTACTTATGGTTCAGTTAATTGATAAATAAAAAGATGGAACAAATCGTTTTGATTTGTTCCATCTTTTTTGTTGTTTTAAATTTGAAAGGCATGGTTTTAGATGAGAGTTTTAGTGAAATATGTATGGGGTGGAGTGGAAAAGTAACGCAATAAAAGACAGAATAGTAATTTAATTTGGTTGTATATTGTGTTATGATTATATTGTAAGAAAATGGATTTATGAAAGGTGGTATACATTATGTCGTCAGCCGTACTCTTTTTTGGTAGTATCGCACTATTTTACTTTCTTGTAATGATACCGATCCAATATTTATATTTACAAGGTTTACATGAAAAAAAGGAAAAGACAGGATTATCTCAGCGAGAGCTATATGAAAAAATGTCTTTTGGAGAAGAACAATTACATTTTCACGTACAAGGTAACCCATTTAATATACCATCTGCGTTTGTCGCATATATGATTTTAAAAGTTAGAGGACGTAAAAAAGCATCACAATTTTGATGCTTTTTTACGTTGTTTCATAGACTTCTGCTTCTTTAACTGCTAATGGTAAGAAATGTGTGTATTGGCGAAATCCATTAAATACACTTGCACTACCAAATAGAACGAATAAGATACCAACGATAATACGAGCGGTTGAAAGTTCTAAAAAGAATTGGTTTATCCCGAAGAATAAGACGAATGAACCGAGTGCCATTGCGGATTTTCCAGAGAGCCAACCTTTCTCCATTGGGCGGTTTGTACGAAAGTATTTTGTTTTGTAGAAGAGATACAACATAAATGAGATGATAATACAGAAGACTAATACTGGCATAATGAACACTCCCATCGTTTTATGAAAAAAATAGTGGAGAAAAAAGAAATATCTAAACTTTCTAACTTTTATTATAAAGCAATTGTTCGCATGTATGAAATACTTTCCGTTATAATGAGAGATAAAGTGAAGAAGTTGATTAAAAAGGAGATTATACATATGCATGAGCAAATTTTAGGAGCAATTAAAGAGTTTGATACAATTATTATTCATCGCCACGTGCGTCCGGATCCAGATGCATTAGGTTCACAGGGTGGCCTTGGTACAATTCTAAAAGAATCGTTTCCAGAGAAAAATATTTATACGGTTGGGTACAATGAACCGTCGTTAGCATACTTACGAGTAATGAATGATATTGAAGATAGTGTATACGAAAATGCGCTTGTTATTGTTTGTGATACTGCGAATCAAGAACGTGTTGACGATCAACGCTATACAAAAGGGAAGATGTTAATTAAAATTGATCATCATCCAAATGAAGATCCATATGGAGATATTACGTGGGTAGATACGACAGCGAGTTCGACAAGTGAAATGATTTATGAGTTTTATAACTATGGAAAAGATAAAGGATTAAAAATAACAAAAGAAGCAGCCCGCCTTATTTTAGCAGGAATTGTTGGAGATACAGGTCGTTTCTTATTCCCAAATACGACAGCAAAAACACTTCGTTACGTAAGTGAGCTTGTTGACATGGGTGTGAAATTCACAGATTTATACAATGAAATGTATAAGACAAAAGAAAAAATTGCTCGTTTAAACGGTTATATTTTACAAAACTTTACGATGGTAGAAGAAGGAGCAGCTTACATTAAATTAACGAAAGAAGTATTAGAAGAATTTGATGTACTTCCTTCTGAAGCATCTGGTGTTGTTGGAGCGCTTGGCAATATTGATGGATTAAAGGCGTGGGTTCTATTTTTAGAGGAAGACGACGTAATTCGTGTTCGTCTTCGTTCAAAAGGACCAGTTATAAACAAATTGGCAATGCAATATAACGGCGGAGGACATCCGATGGCTTCTGGTGCCAAGGCATCTTCTTGGGAAGAAGCGGATCGTCTTTTTGCTGATTTACGTGAGATTTGTAAATAAGGGACTATATGTTAGAACGAAAAGAAGGAGCGGCGCTAAAGCCCTCCTTCTTTATTTTTCCTTTTCTATAGTAATGCTAATTTCAAGCACTGTATCAAAAGATATTGTATCGACTTTAAAACGGTATAGTCGATCGTAATGTTTGTACGTTTTGTTTTCGATTACCTTTTTGAGTAGGTCTTTATTTTTTGCGATACTTTGAATGTTTTTCGTTAAAAGATGCTGGAGATCATTATGGATAGATGTAGTCATATTTTCGAGTGTAAGATTGTCTAAATCGTATTTTTCTCGATTGATAAGTTTTATTTTAATCTCTTGAATGGTTAAGAGCCGTTTGTTTTCAGTGTTCAATTTTTCTTGATCTTCGAGAAGGACGTGGAGCTTTGCTTCTTGTTTTTCTATAATTTCTCTTTGTTCTGCTATTTTACTAGCTTGTTCTTCTTGAAAAACACCGTATATGTACAAAAAAATAAACCAGCTCAACACGCCTCCAACAGCAGCACCAGCTAATACTAAGTACCATCTTTTTGCTGTATTGGCACTTGGTACTCTCATACATGTTCCTGCGTTAGCCATTTAATAATAATGAGACCTGTTTGCATACCACCAGTTGCGAAAAAAATAAGGAGAATTTGTTTTACGATATCTTTCATATCTCCGCCAAAGAAACTTCTTTCAAAGCTATAAAAGGTATCGAATGTTCCACCAATTGCTGCAACGAGTGCCCAAATTCTTAAATTTTGGGCGAATTGATTAATGTAAGTTAGAGCTGGTTTTCCGATAAGAAACGCACCAAATCCACCAATTAATGAACCGCCAAGTATAACCCCAAAGGCAATAAAATAACTAATAATAAGCAGAGAGAAAAAAGTATGTTCTCTTACATCCATCGTCATTCCCCTTTCTTCTTCATATATATGGACAAAGTATAAGAAGTATGTTTTGATTTCCGCTTTCCTCATCACCTATAATAAAAGTAGTCAAATAGGTAAAGAGAGGGTACAACAGTGAAGTTTGTGCATTTACAATGTCAAACCGTTTTTAGTTTATTAAAAAGTGCTTGTAAAATTGATGAGCTTGTAGTCAGGGCGAAAGAACTTGGTTTTTCATCGCTGGCTATTACGGATGAAAATGTTATGTATGGCGTTATTCCGTTTTATAAAGCATGTAAGAAACATGGTATACAGCCTGTTATTGGATTAACCGCTTCTATTTTTAGTGAAGAAGAAGAAAGGTCTTATCCACTTGTATTACTTGCTGAGAATGAAATAGGCTACCAAAATTTATTAAAGATTTCTAGCAGTATTATGACAAAATCCAAAGAAGGTATTCCTAAGAAGTGGCTTGCGCATTATGCGAAAGGATTAATTGCTATTTCACCAGGTAAAGATGGCGAAATTGAGCAATTATTACTAGAAGACAATGAGAGTCAGGCTGAAGAAGTAGCTCGCACATATCAAAATATGTTCGGCCATTTTTATATGAGTTTGCAGCATCATGCGATTCAAGATGAGTTGCTTTTACAAGAGAAACTACCTGAATTTATTAGTAGGGTTAATATTCCAGTCGTTGCAACAAACGATGTGCGCTATATCAATCAAAGTGACGCACTTGTTCACGAATGTTTACTATCTGTTGAAAGTGGAACGAAAATGACTGATCCAGATAGGCCGAGGCTGAAAACAGATCAATATTATTTAAAGTCATCGGATGAAATGGAAGCACTATTTTCCCATGCGCCGGAAGCAATCCAAAATACAATGAAAATTGCAGAGCGTTGCCAAGTAGAAATACCGTTCCATGTAAATCAACTTCCGAAGTTTCCTGTTTCGTCTAATGAAACGAGTGATATATACTTGCGTCGTGTTTGTGAAGAAGGTTTACGGAAACGATATGGTGCGCCGAAAGAAGTGCATATAAAGCGTTTAAATCATGAATTAAATGTTATTTCTCGTATGGGATTTAGTGATTATTTCCTCATCGTATGGGATTTTATGAAGTATGCACATGAAAATCATATTTTAACAGGACCAGGTCGTGGATCGGCAGCTGGTTCACTCGTCTCATACGTATTAGAAATTACAGATATTGATCCGATTGAATACGATCTATTATTTGAAAGGTTTTTAAATCCTGAACGTGTGACGCTTCCCGATATTGATATTGATTTTCCAGACGTAAGACGTGATGAGATGATTCGCTATGTGAAAGATAAATACGGTCAGCTCCGTGTTGCGCAAATTGTAACGTTTGGTACGCTTGCAGCAAAAGCGGCAATTAGAGACATTGCCCGCGTAATGGGGCTTCCGCCGCGAGATATTGATATATTTTCAAAACTTATCCCATCAAAGCTTGGTATAACGTTAAAAGATGCATATGAAGAATCACAATCACTTCGTGAGTTTATACAAGGAAATCTTCTGCATGAGCGTGTGTTTGAAATCGCAAAACGTGTAGAAGGTTTACCACGTCATACGTCTATTCATGCGGCTGGCGTTATTATGAGTCAAGAACCGCTAACAGGCAGTGTAGCAATTCAAGAAGGACATAACGATGTTTATGTTACGCAATATCCAGCCGATGCGCTAGAAGAACTTGGGTTGCTTAAGATGGACTTTTTAGGATTACGTAATTTAACGTTACTTGAAAATATTATAAAATTTATCGCGAACAAAACAGGGAAAGAAATCGATATAAGAAACTTACCTCTTCAAGATGAAAAGACGTTCCAATTATTAGGAAGAGGGGATACAACAGGTGTATTCCAGCTTGAGTCAGGTGGTATGCGAAATGTACTTCGCGGGTTAAAACCGAATGAGTTTGAAGATATCGTAGCTGTTAACTCATTATACAGACCGGGACCGATGGAACAGATACCGACCTTTATTGAATCGAAACATGGAAAAAGAAAAATTGAATATTTACATCCGGATTTAAAGCCAATTTTAGAAAGAACATACGGCGTCATTGTATACCAAGAACAAATTATGCAAATTGCATCGAAGTTAGCAGGGTTTTCGCTTGGTGAAGCAGATTTACTGCGCCGTGCAGTGAGTAAAAAGAATCGTGATATTTTAGATCAGGAACGTAAGCATTTTGTCCAAGGTTGTTTGCAAAATGGTTACGATGAGACGTCTGCTGAGAAAATTTATGATTTAATTGTAAGATTTGCGAATTACGGTTTTAACCGAAGTCACGCTGTAGCTTACAGTATGATCGGATATCAGCTTGCCTACTTAAAAGCGAACTATACGCTGGAATTTATGACGGCACTATTATCAAGTGCAATTGGAAATGAAGATAAAATTGTACAGTATATACGAGAAACGAAGCGAAAGGGTTTTCATGTTTTGCCGCCGTCTCTTCAAAAAAGTGGTTACAACTTCCAAATAGAGGGGAATGCGATACGTTACAGTTTACTTTCGATTCGAAATATTGGAATGGCTACAGTGACGGCATTATTAGAAGAACGAGAGAAAAAAATGTTCGAAGATTTATTTGAATTTTGTCTCCGTATGCCGTCAAAGTTTGTAACAGAGCGCAATTTAGAAGCTTTCGTCTGGTCGGGATGTTTTGATGATTTTGGTGTTTCGAGAACGAATTTATGGAAAAGTCTTAAAGGGGCGTTGGAGTACGCAAATCTCGCGCGTGATTTAGGGGATGCTGTTCCAAAATCAAAATACGTACAAGGAGAAGAGCTATCTTTTATTGAACAACTAAATAAAGAGAAAGAAGCACTTGGCTTTTATTTATCAAGTTATCCGACTGCGCAGTATGTAAAGTTAGCAAAAGAATTAGAAATTCCATCTCTCGCTCAGGCGATGCGACACAAGAAAAAAGTACAAAGAGCTATTGTGTATATAACAAGTGTGAGAGTGATTCGTACGAAAAAGTTTCAAAAGATGGCATTTATTACATTCTGTGATCAAAATGATGAAATGGAAGCGGTCCTCTTCCCGGAAACGTATATACATTTCTCGGATAAGTTACAAGAAGGAGCAATTGTTTTAGTTGACGGCATGATTGAGCTAAGAAATCATAAGCTGCAATGGATTGTAAATGGACTATATCCGCTAGAGGAAATGGATGTTTATGAAGAAAAGAAAGATGCATCTGTTTACGTGAAATTGCCGTCTCAGTATGAGAAAAAGCTTTTAAATCAGGTTACGAAAATATTGTTCGACTATTCAGGTTTTGCGAAAGTACTAATTTATTATGAAAAGGAACATAAAATGGTACAATTATCTCGAAGTTTATCGATTCATCCAAGTGAAGAATGTTTAGGAGCACTTCGTAAAATTGTCGGGGAAGAAAATGTAGTTGTGAAAATATAATGGACAATTTCCCTACACTTCGATTATTATAGTAGTAGTGTTCGTGGTCAGACCACTTGGAGAAATTGATATCAGCAAGAATAATTTGAGGAGAGTGGATAGTTTGTCAACACTTCGTGAAGAAGCACTTCACATGCATAAAGTGCATCAAGGAAAATTAGAAACTGTATCAAAAGTAAAAGTAGAAAATGCAAAAGATTTAAGTCTTGCATATTCTCCAGGGGTTGCAGAACCTTGTAAAGAAATTTATGACGATAAAAGTAAGGTATATGAATATACGATGAAGGGAAATATGGTAGCAGTTGTGACAGATGGAACAGCTGTACTTGGTCTTGGTAACATTGGACCTGAAGCATCTCTTCCAGTAATGGAAGGTAAAGCTGTATTATTCAAGAGCTTTGCTGGTGTAGATGCATTCCCGATTGCCTTAAATACAAACGATGTAGATAAAATTGTTGAAACTGTAAAATTAATGGAGCCAACTTTTGGCGGCGTTAACTTAGAAGATATCGCAGCACCAAACTGCTTCATTATTGAAGAGCGTTTGAAAAAAGAAACAAATATTCCTATCTTCCATGATGATCAACACGGAACAGCTATCGTAACAGTAGCAGGTCTTGTAAATGCACTGAAATTAGTTGGAAAGAAAATGTCTGACATTAAAGTTGTCGCAAATGGCGCAGGTGCAGCAGGTATTGCAATTATTAAACTTTTATATCGCTATGGTGTACGCGACATTATTATGTGTGACCGTAAAGGGGCAATCTATGATGGTCGTCCTACAGGTATGAATCCGGTGAAGGATGAAGTTGCAAAATATACAAATAAGAATCGTATAGAAGGTTCTTTAGCTGATGTTGTACAAGGTGCGGACGTATTCATTGGTGTATCTGCAGAAGGTGCATTAACAGAAGAGATGGTTCGTACAATGAATGACAATGCGATTATTTTTGCAATGGCAAATCCAGTTCCAGAAATTATGCCAGAATTGGCAAAAGCAGCGGGCGCAGCTGTTGTTGGAACAGGTCGTTCTGACTTCCCGAACCAAGTAAATAATGTACTGGCGTTCCCTGGTATTTTCCGCGGTGCACTTGACGTACATGCGACACAAATTAACGAAGAAATGAAGATGGCAGCTGTACAGGCTATTGCTGAGCTTGTAGCAGAAGACGAGTTAAATGCAGACTATATTATTCCGGCACCATTTGACGCGCGTGTAGCGCCTCAAGTAGCGGCTTACGTTGCAAAAGCAGCAATGGAGACAGGAGTAGCTCGCCGTCAAGTAGATCCAAATGAGATCGCTGAAAAAACAAAACAATTAGCGCTGATTGGTAAAGAATAAGCGAGGAATTTCCATTGACATCATCAAATACAAAAGTATATCTCGAAATTGTAAAAAAAATTCGTTCCATTATGGAAGAGGATGGATTGGTAGCGGGGGATCGTTTGCCGTCTGAGCGCGAGTTAAGTTCACGTTTAAACGTAGGACGTTCCTCTGTAAGAGAAGCATTGCGTGCTTTAGAACTGGTAGGATTGATTGAAACGAGACGTGGTGAAGGGACGTTTATTCGAAACTTTTATGATAACGGTCTTGTACAATTAATTGCTCCGTTCTTACTGCAAGATGAGAAAACAATTCGTGATTTATTACAAACAAAACGATTGCTTGAGAAAGATATGATTCGAATTGTATGTAATTTACCGAAAGAAACGTTTTCTAAAGTACTAAGTAGATTACACCAAGTACTTGAAGAAAATGAAAGCTCAATCCCAACGCTTCATCAAACGTTCTTTAAAACACTTATTGAACAAGTCGATAATTATTTACTATATCGCATTTGGATGATCGTAAATGATTACGTAGCAACTCTTTCTTGTAAAGTTTCAAGAGATTCTATCGATATGTATAGAAAGCTTTATGCTACTTTGGAAGAAAAACAAGAAAATGATGCACTAAAAATTTACGATGAATTAGTAGAGAATATACAGTTTCACTCGTAATGTATAAAATTTGTCGAAATGACCATGACACGTTATGACAAACATTCTACCGCGTAGCGGTTAAAGTTAAACGTAAAGAGTGAGGTTATTAGACAGATTGAGAAGATAAGGCTAACATCAAACTTTGGTGTTAGCCCCATTTTCTTCTTACGCTAACCTTAGCTCTCAACGAAGGGGGTCAAATTGTGCTAAGAGATTTATTCGTGAAAAAGAAAAAGTACGCTGCAATACCTTCAGAACAAGTACGAAAAGATGTGCCAGATGGCGTTATGACAAAATGTCCGGAATGTAAAAAAATCATGTATACGAAAGAACTTCTAAAAAATTTAAAAGTATGTGTGAATTGTGGATATCATCATCCTATGAATGCATGGGAACGTCTTGATAGTATATTGGACGAAGGGTCATTCCGTGAGTATGACAAAGAAATGGTTTCATTAAATCCACTCGAGTTTCCAGGTTATGAAGAGAAACTAGAGAGCGATCGTAAGAAGACTGAATTGAACGAAGCGGTTGTAACTGGTGAAGGAACAATTGATGACATGCTTGTTGTTGTTGCAGTAATGGATTCTCGTTTTCGAATGGGGAGCATGGGCTCTGTAGTAGGAGAAAAAATCGCCCGTGCGGTTGAAAAGGCGTACGACTTACAAGTTCCATTTATTATCTTTACTGCTTCGGGTGGTGCCCGTATGCAAGAAGGGATATTAAGTTTAATGCAAATGGCAAAAACAAGCGTAGCTTTGAAAAAGCATAGTAATGCAGGAGGGTTATTTATTTCTGTTATGACTCACCCAACGACGGGCGGGGTTTCAGCGAGTTTCGCTTCACTTGGTGATTATAATCTTGCAGAACCAGGTGCACTTATCGGATTTGCTGGTAGACGTGTAATTGAACAAACGGTGCGTGAGAAACTACCGGAAGATTTCCAAACGGCAGAATTCTTACTAGATCATGGTCAATTAGATGCGGTGGTGCATCGTGATGATATGAGAGAATCGCTTCGCAAGATTTTAGAAGTTCATCAAGGAGGGGAAATGGCTGTATGGCAGAGCTAGAATTTGAAAAACCAGTTGTTGAGCTAAGAAATAAGATTCGTGAACTGAAAGACTATACGAAAAACAGCCAGATGGACTTCAGTGAGGAGATTCGTATTTTGGAAGAAAAGCTAGAAAATTTAGAGGAAGATATATACGGCAATCTAAAAGTATGGGACCGTGTTCAAATTGCTCGTCATGCAGAACGACCGACAACGCTCGATTATATTGAGCACTTATTTACTGATTTTTTCGAATGTCATGGAGATCGTCTATTTGGCGATGATGCAGCGATTGTCGGCGGCATTGCGAAATATAAAGGGATGCCTGTAACTGTAATTGGGCATCAGCGCGGAAAAGATACGAAAGAAAATATTCGCCGTAACTTTGGAATGCCTCATCCAGAAGGATATCGAAAAGCACTGCGTCTCATGAAACAAGCGGAAAAGTTTAATCGTCCTATTATTTGTTTCATCGATACGAAGGGAGCTTATCCTGGTAAAGCAGCTGAAGAACGTGGACAAAGTGAAGCTATTGCCCGCAACCTATTTGAGATGGCAGGTTTAACGGTACCAGTTATTTGTATCGTTATCGGTGAAGGTGGTAGTGGTGGTGCGCTAGGTCTTGGAGTAGGAGATTACATTCATATGCTAGAAAATTCCACTTATTCTGTTATTACACCAGAGGGTGCAGCGGCAATTCTTTGGAAAGATGCAGGAAAAGCAAAGGAAGCTGCAGAAGCAATGAAAATTACAGCAGCAGATTTGAAAGAATTAGGTGTAATTGATGAAATTATTCCAGAGGCAAAAGGTGGAGCTCACCGTAATCTTTTAAAACAGTCAGAAAATATAGACTTAATGATTAGAAAAACTTTTGAACAATTAAACGGAATTTCGAAAGATGAATTAATCGAAAAACGTTATGAAAAATATATGAAAATTGGGCAAGTTTCGTTTTCAAACGCTTCCATTGGGATAAAATAAGAAAAGCGTGCGTTCCTCTTCGCGAATGCACGTTTTTATTATGAAAAGACACATCTTCTCCATTGTGTTTTTATATTTTTTCGTGTTATTTTATTATAAGGCAAATAATCTTTATGAGGTGAGTACAAATGAAACGTATTGGTGTATTAACAAGTGGTGGAGATTCACCTGGTATGAATGCTGCCATTCGTGCAGTTGTTCGTAAAGCGATTTTCCATGATATTGAAGTATATGGTATTTACCATGGATACGCTGGATTAATTTCTGGTCACATTGAAAAATTAGAACTTGGTTCTGTTGGCGATATTATCCACCGCGGTGGTACGAAATTATATACAGCAAGATGTCCTGAGTTTAAAGACCCAGAAGTACGACTAAAAGGTATCGAGCAATTAAAGAAACATGGTATCGAAGGACTTGTTGTTATTGGTGGAGATGGTTCTTACCAAGGCGCTAAAAAATTAACTGAACAAGGATTCCCATGTGTTGGTGTACCAGGTACAATCGACAATGATATCCCTGGAACAGACTTCACAATTGGTTTCGATACAGCTTTAAACACTGTTATTGATGCAATTGATAAAATCCGTGACACAGCTACATCTCATGAACGTACATATGTTATCGAAGTAATGGGACGTCACGCTGGTGATATTGCATTATGGGCTGGTTTAGCTGATGGTGCAGAAACAATCTTAATTCCAGAAGAAGAGTATGACATGGATGATGTTATCGCTCGTCTGAAGCGCGGTAGTGAACGTGGTAAAAAACACAGTATTATCGTTGTAGCTGAAGGTGTTGGAAGTGCAATTGACATCGGTAAGCACATTGAAGAAGCAACAAACTTTGATACTCGTGTAACTGTATTAGGTCACGTACAACGTGGCGGATCACCAAGTGCACAAGACCGTGTATTAGCAAGTCGTCTTGGCGCAAGAGCAGTTGAATTATTAATTGCTGGTAGAGGTGGACGTTGTGTAGGTATTCAAGATAACAAACTTGTTGATCATGATATTATCGAAGCGTTAGCTCAAAAGCATACAATCGATAAAGATATGTATCAATTATCTAAAGAATTATCCATCTAATCGGCGTAATGTCAGATATTTGGGAACGGTTTCATAATTTTCGGAGGTGCAATATGCGTAAAACTAAAATTGTATGTACTATAGGTCCTGCTAGTGAAAGTATTGAAAAATTAGAGCAATTAATCGAAGCAGGTATGAACGTTGCTCGTTTAAACTTCTCTCATGGTAGCCATGAAGAGCACGGAGCTCGTATTAAAAACATTCGTGAAGCTTCAAAGAAAACTGGTAAAACAGTTGGTATCTTACTTGATACAAAAGGTCCAGAAATCCGTACTCACGACTTCGTAGACGGACAAGCTGAGCTTGTAACAGGTGCAGAAGTAGTTCTTTCTACTGAGCAAGTATTAGGTACTGCAGAGAAGTTCTCTGTATCTTATGCTGGTCTTTATGACGATGTAGACCCAGGTTCTCGCATTCTAATCGATGACGGTCTTATCGAACTAGAAGTAATCGAAAAAGCTGATGGAAACATCCGTACAAAAGTTCTTAACAGCGGAACTGTAAAAAATAAAAAAGGTGTTAACGTACCAAACGTAAGCATTAAGCTTCCTGGTATCACTGAAAAAGACGTAAAAGATATCATCTTCGGTATCGAGCAAAAAGTTGATTTCATCGCAGCTTCATTCGTACGTAAAGCGTCTGACGTATTAGAAATCCGTGAATTATTAGAAGAGCATGGCGCTCAATACATCCAAATCGTACCGAAAATCGAAAACCAAGAAGGTATCGACAACATCGATTCAATCTTAGAAGTTTCTGACGGTTTAATGGTAGCTCGTGGTGATATGGGTGTAGAAATTCCACCAGAAGAAGTACCATTAGTACAAAAACGTCTAATCAAAAAATGTAACGTGTTAGGTAAACCAGTTATTACTGCGACACAAATGTTAGACTCTATGCAACGTAACCCACGTCCAACTCGTGCTGAAGCAAGTGACGTAGCTAACGCAATCTTCGATGGTACAGATGCAATCATGCTTTCAGGTGAAACAGCTGCTGGTCAATATCCGGTAGAAGCAGTAACAATGATGGCTAACATTGCAGTACGTGTTGAAAAATCATTACAATACGAAGATATGTTCAAAAAACGTATTAAAGAGTTCACTCCAACAATTACAGATGCAATTAGCCAATCTGTTGCGCATACAGCACTTGCTCTTGATGTAGCTGCAATCGTAGCTCCAACAGAAAGTGGACATACTGCGAAAATGATCTCTAAATACCGTCCAAAATCTCCAATCGTAGCTGTAACATCTGACGAGCAAGTAGGACGTCGTCTTGCACTTGTTTGGGGTGTACAAGCATTTATGGCTGAGAAGCGCGCAGCTTCAACTGACGAAATGTTAGATACAGCAATTCAAACAGGTATGGATGCAGGTCTAATCGGCCTTGGAGATACTGTAGTAATTACTGCTGGTGTTCCAGTTGCTGAAACTGGTACAACAAACTTAATGAAAATCCACGTTGTTGGTGAAGAAGTTGCTAAAGGACAAGGAATCGGTCGTAAAGCTGCAAAAGGTAAAGTAGTTGTAGCAAAAACAGCTGCTGAAGCTGTAGCGAACGTAAACG
Organism: Bacillus sp. 5mfcol3.1; assembly: GCF_900114335.1. NCBI lineage: Bacteria > Bacillati > Bacillota > Bacilli > Caryophanales > Bacillaceae > Bacillus > Bacillus sp. 5mfcol3.1. The sequence goes on from NZ_FOST01000002.1 coordinate 265,928, forward strand.
AAGGTGATATCCTTGTTACAACAAGCACTGATAAAGATATGATTCCTGCAATCGAAAAAGCTGCTGCTTTAGTTGTAGAAGAAGGTGGCTTAACAAGCCATGCTGCTGTTGTAGGCGTATCAATCGGTATTCCTGTTATCGTTGGTGTAAACGGCGTAACAGCAACTTTAAAAAATGGCCAAGAAGTAACAGTTGATGCAGCACGCGGAATTGTTTATAATGGACATGCGGAAGTGCTATAAGTAATACGGAGAGAAGGATCGGAGTCCTTCTCTTTTTTTTACACAAAAACGAGATAGAGTTAGCTTAAAACGCCTAGAATTGCTTTTAAAAGCTGTTTGTTATGGGTTTTAATATGAAAGGGTATTATATTTCATATGATGTATATAGGCGTTGTGAGGGCGTTAAAAGTGAGTTGTGAGAGAGGTGTAGAACTATGAAGTGGTTACTATTCTTGTTTATTTTAATACCGGCGATTGAGATTACGGTCTTAATCGGATCAAGTCATGTAATAGGTTTATGGTCTACGTTCGCTATGATTGTATTTACAGGTGTAGTAGGTGTGTATTTGGCGAAAAGACAAGGATTTAAAGTGCTTGGAGAGATTCAATCTAAGTTGAATAGAGGGGAAATGCCAGGTGAGGCAGTACTAGATGGTATTTTTGTATTTGTAGGAGGTATTCTCTTAGTGCTTCCTGGTTATGTGACAGATGTGCTAGGGTTTATCTGCGTGATCCCTATTACGAGAGCTTTATTGAAGCCGCTTGTTATGAAGTGGATGGAATGGAAGTTTAGAAAGAACTCTACTATTATCATTCAGAAGTAGCGCTTAGATTATAACGATCTAAGTGCTATTTTTTTGTCTTGTAAGAGGAGGGGAGCTTTCTGATTGAGGCTTTGCTTTACCGCACTATTTGTGGGGGGATGATGAGTGGGGATGAACAAAATGTCCGCTTATTATATTTGCTATATAATTTTCGTTTGAACTCTTGTTGTGCTTCGATTAAACGTGTGATTTTTTAGTGCTATTAATTTGGATGAATAAGATGGTGCGAAATGCAGCCAAATTAAAGTTTTGCTTTTGTATATAAAGGAGCGATTGGTGTAAAGAATTCATATAAAAGGTGGTGATTGTTAGTTGAAGCCTTATTTTATGCCATTTTGTATATTTATTCATTTACATAAAAAGTAATAAATGTAAGTAATAATTATAGATAAAATAGAATAAAAATGTATTTTTAGCTAGAATATGTGTTTTTTTTATGCAAAAAAACAAGAGGATTATCCTGTTTCTGGGTAATGCTCTTGTTGCGTGTGAGTAGTGTGAAAAATAGGTAAAAGGAATAATCAGTGGGAATTTCCCACTGATTATAGCTTGATTTTTTGTATGAATTAGAAACTGTTATTTTGAAGGTGAACCTTTAATATATTTCCACAAGTCATGGAAGACATTAGCTTTGTGTAATGTATTAAGTAGTACTAAGGTGACTGGACCGATGATTAATCCTAAAAAGCCAAAAAGTTTAAAGCCGACAAATAGAGCGACGAGTGTTGCTAATGGATCGAGACCGATGTTAGATGAAAGTACTTTCGGTTCCATAATTTGTCTTTGGACAATCACGACGATGTATAAAATGAGAAGACCAATGGCGAATGCGGTATCGCCAGTGAAAAATACGTATATAACCCATGGAACGAAGACTGCGCCTGTTCCTAAATATGGTAGTAAATCTACAACTCCTGTAATAATCGCAATAGTAATGGCGTATGGTACGCGTAATATTAAAAGTCCGATCAGTACAATAACGGTTGTCATAGATACGAGTGTAAGTTGTGCTTTCACAAAACCGAATAAAGCTTTTTTTAAGTCGACAAAAATAGTTTTTCCGTAGCCATGTACACGATTTGGTAGTAATTTTCTTGCTTTTTGAGCAAGACGGTGCCAATCGTAACTAATGAAGAAAGTGGCTAATAAAATGAATACAAGGACAGTTAAAGTCGTTGGCAGTGCACTAATGAAATTCGTTAACCCGCTTATAATGGCGGTTAAAAGTTCTTTCATTTGTGTTGTTGCCTCTGTTCCTAAGTTTTGAATGTTTTGTGTAATTGTATAGCGCTGTGGTTCTCCAAGATGATTAAATTTAGAGATTAAATCATCGTAGAGAGGCATAATATGATTAAGTGCAAATTGCTGGGCGAATGTAACGATATCTGGAAACTTTACTGTAACAAGTTGTAGTAAGTATGTTGTGGCAGATATTGCTTCAGTCACAAGATATGTAACAAGTCCAACGATAGCTCCAAATACGAGAATTAAGCTAACGAGTACTGCTAGTGCGCGAGGAAATTGTAGTTTTTGATTAAGGAAATTGACGACAGGATTAATCAAATAAGCAAATGCAAAAGCGATAATAAAAGGATAGATAAGCCCTGACATGTATAGTAATACATAGAACCCAGCTACCGTTGCTACAATGACAAATATGAGTCGCAATATCATATATAGTAAGTTTCGGTTCAAAGATGTATACCTCCCATTCCAATTTGGATTATCCTAATTCGTTCAACTTATAACGAGTGTGCCCCACTGATTAAAGTTTCACTTTATGTTATAGTGGAATGATGGATTTTTCTTGCTTTTTCAGTATGTGAGTGACTGTGAAAGCTTGGTGTTGATGCTTCTACTATATGGTAAAAACTTCATTTTCTCTTCTTTTTATTTTACCTGTTTCTAATTAGAAAAGAAAGAAGAGACGCCTGTTTTTTAAAATGTATACATGCTTAAATTTTTATGGTGAAAGTCTCAATTTATCATTTTAAAATACATAAAAAATGAAGTGATTCATGTTGAATAGGCATCGATATATCATGTATAACGATAGGTTTAAAGGTATTTTTGTTTGGAAATGAGTTCATTATTTTCAGAAAGGAAGTGCAAACATGATTAGTCAGTCAACGTTATTTTTATTCATACTACTTATTATAGGACTTATTGCGAAAAACCAATCGCTTACTGTGGCTATTGGTGTATTATTTTTATTGAAGTTTACGTTTTTAGGAGATAAGGTCTTTCCTTATCTACAAACGAAAGGAATTAACCTAGGTGTAACGGTCATTACAATAGCGGTGCTCGTACCGATTGCGACGGGGGAAATAGGTTTTAAACAACTTGGAGAAGCGGCAAAATCTTATTATGCGTGGATTGCTTTAGCTTCAGGTGTAGCGGTCGCTTTGTTAGCGAAAGGCGGCGTACAATTGTTGACAACGGATCCTCACATTACAACTGCGCTTGTTTTTGGGACAATTATAGCGGTTGCGCTATTTAATGGGGTTGCTGTTGGTCCGTTAATTGGGGCTGGAATTGCCTATGCGGTTATGAGTATTATACAAATGTTTAAATAAGGAATTTTATAGTAATATAAAATTTTTGAATTCTTTCTGTTCACAAAAGTCAGATAATTGTTTATAATAGGATTAGAAACTTTGAAAAGTTACATAACAGCAGAGACTTTACACCAGATAAAATAAAAACAACATAAAACAATTTTATAATGATATTGTTTTATGTTGTTTTTATCATAAAACTCTTCGGAATGTATTTTCCTCACTAACTTGTTGTTTTGAGCGTGAGGATTCGGGGAGACATTCACGCTCATGCTTTCCATGTAAACAATGGACAATAAGAGGGGAACATCGCAACAAATTTGCATGATCGTGCATTTTGCTTGCCTAAAGAGTGAACGGGCGTTCATAATTCATAAGGGGAGCAAATAGATATAAGGAGCAAGGTTGGGAGAATTTTCAGGAAAAGGAGAGAATGTCATGACTGTTATTCGAGGTTTAGAAGGGGTAGTAGCAACAACATCATCTGTGAGCTCTATTATTGATGATACATTAACTTATGTTGGGTATAATATTGATGATTTAGCTGAGAATGCTACGTTTGAAGAAGTAGTGTACTTATTATGGCACCGCAAGCTTCCTAATGAAAAAGAACTAGCGGAATTTAATGAAATTGTATCTGAATACTATAAAGTTCCAGGTGAGATTTTAACATATTTGAAACAAGTAGATTTAAAAATTGCACATCCGATGTCTGTTTTACGAACTGCAATTTCCATGCTATCATTATACGATGAGAGCGCTGAAATTATGGATGAAAAGTCCAATTATTTGAAAGCGGTTAAATTACAGGCTCAAGTGGGAACTTTAGTTGCTGCTTACGCGAGAATCCGTAAAGGTTTAGATATTGTTGAGCCAAGAAAAGATTTATCATTAGCTGCAAACTTCTTGTACATGTTAAATGATCGCGAGCCAAATGAAGTTGAAATTGAAGCTTTTGATAAGGCACTTGTACTTCATGCAGATCATGAGTTAAACGCTTCTACATTTACTGCACGTGTTTGCGTAGCTACACTGTCAGATGTATATTCTGGTATTACAGCAGCAATCGGTGCATTAAAAGGTCCTCTTCACGGTGGGGCAAATGAAAATGTAATGAAGATGTTAACTGAAATTGGCGAAGAAGAAAATGTAGAGTCATATATTCATAATGCTCTTCAAAATAAAGTGAAAATCATGGGCTTTGGCCACCGTGTGTATGAGCAAGGTGATCCACGTGCAAAACACTTACGTGAAATGTCTAAGAGATTATGCGTGCTTTTAGGAGAAGAGAAATGGTATAATATGTCTATCAAAATTGAAGACATTGTAACAAAAGAAAAAGGTCTTCCACCAAATGTTGATTTCTATTCAGCTTCTGTATACCATTGTTTAGGAATTGACCATGACTTATTTACACCTATTTTTGCAATTAGCCGTATGTCAGGCTGGTTAGCTCATATTCTAGAACAATATGAAAACAACCGTTTAATTCGTCCGCGTGCTGATTATAATGGACCAACGCATCAAGTGTATGTTCCAATTGCACAACGATAAGCGAATAACACTATTTTGATAGTGAAAATACGCTTTCAAAAGTCTGATTTTTTCGGAAAGATGTAATGATTAGAATATTTTAATTTGACTAACGGTTTGAACTGAGGGGTTATTCCCTCGGTTTCATACATATGAAATTTCAAACATGGGGGTTATCACATTGACGACAGGTGAAAAAATTACTGTAACTAATGGTGTTATGAATGTACCAAACAATCCGATTATTCCATTTATCGAGGGAGATGGAATTGGTCCTGATATTTGGGCAGCTGCATCTCGCGTACTAGAAGCAGCAGTTGAAAAAGCTTATGATGGTGAGAAGAAAATCGTTTGGAAAGAAGTGCTTGCAGGGGAAAAAGCATTCAACCAAACAGGCGAGTGGTTACCAGAAGAAACTTTAAACTTAATTCGTGAATATTTAATCGCGATTAAAGGTCCACTTACAACTCCAGTTGGCGGTGGTATTCGTTCTCTAAACGTAGCACTTCGTCAAGAATTAGATTTATATGTATGTCTACGTCCAGTTCGTTATTTTGAAGGTGTTCCTTCACCTGTAAAACGTCCGGAAGATACTGATATGGTTATTTTCCGTGAAAATACAGAAGACATTTATGCTGGAATTGAATATGCACAAGGATCTCCAGAAGCAGAAAAAGTTCTTGCTTTCTTAAAAGAAGCAATGGGTGTTAATAAAATCCGCTTCCCAGAAACATCTGGTATTGGTATTAAGCCGATTTCAGAAGAAGGGACAAAGCGTCTTGTTCGTGCTGCAATTCAATATGCAATTAACGAAAAACGCTCTTCTGTTACATTAGTTCATAAAGGAAACATTATGAAATTTACAGAAGGTGCTTTCAAAAACTGGGGTTACGAAGTAGCGGAACAAGAATTCGGCGACAAAGTATTTACTTGGGCTGAATACGATCGTATCGTTGAAAAAGATGGTAAAGATGCAGCGAATAAAGCGATGGCAGACGCTGAAGTGGCTGGAAAAATCATCGTAAAAGATTCTATTGCAGACATCTTCTTACAACAAATTTTAACTCGTCCACGTGAGTTCGATGTTGTTGCAACAATGAACTTAAATGGTGACTATATTTCTGATGCACTTGCTGCACAAGTAGGTGGAATTGGTATTGCACCTGGTGCAAACATTAACTATGTGACTGGACATGCTATCTTTGAAGCTACACACGGTACAGCTCCAAAATATGCAGGTTTAGATAAAGTAAACCCATCTTCAGTTCTTCTTTCAGGTGTATTATTATTAGAACACTTAGGATGGAATGAAGCAGCGAAATTAGTAACAGATTCAGTTGAGAAAACAATTGCATCAAAAGTAGTAACATATGACTTCGCTCGCCTAATGGAAGGCGCAACAGAAGTGAAGTGTTCTGAGTTTGCTAATGAGCTTATTAAAAACATGGATGTAGCGATAATCAAAAACGCATAATTAAAGCGGGGGGTAAATTATGACAATCAAACGCAAGAAAGTTTCAGTCATCGGTGCAGGATTTACAGGAGCAACAACGGCATTCTTATTAGCACAAAAAGAACTTGCAGATGTTGTATTAGTGGACATTCCACAACTGGAAAATCCAACAAAAGGGAAAGCGTTAGATATGTTAGAAGCGAGCCCAGTACAAGGTTTTGATGCTAACATTATTGGAACATCTGATTACGCAGATACTGCTGATTCTGACGTTGTCGTTATTACAGCAGGTATTGCACGTAAGCCTGGTATGAGCCGTGATGACTTAGTAGCAACGAACTCTAAAATTATGAAAAGTATTACGCGCGACATTGCAAAACATTCACCAAATGCAATTATTGTTGTGTTAACAAATCCAGTTGATGCAATGACATATTCTGTATTTAAAGAAGCAGGATTCCCGAAAGAGCGTGTAATTGGCCAATCGGGCGTATTAGATACAGCTCGTTTCCGTACATTCATCGCACAAGAATTAAATCTTTCTGTGAAAGACATTACAGGATTTGTTCTTGGTGGACACGGTGACGACATGGTACCTCTTGTGCGTTATTCTTATGCAGGCGGTATTCCGTTAGAAACGTTAATTCCGAAAGAGCGTTTAGAAGCAATCGTAGAACGTACACGTAAAGGTGGCGGTGAGATTGTAGGCTTATTAGGAAACGGTAGTGCATATTACGCACCAGCAGCTTCTTTAGTTGAAATGACAGAAGCAATCTTAAAAGATCAACGCCGTGTATTACCAGCTATTGCGTACCTTGAAGGTGAGTATGGTTATAGTGACCTTTACTTAGGGGTACCAGTAATTCTAGGTGGTAACGGAATTGAAAAAATTATTGAATTAGAACTTCTTGCAGATGAAAAAGAAGCGTTAGATCGCTCTGTAGAATCTGTACGTAACGTAATGAAAGTTCTTGTTTAATAATTGAATAGTAGTGAAAAAGATTCGGGATTCCGAATCTTTTTCTACTATTTACCGAATTGTTTTTTTGAAATAATATGAAAACGCTATCATTTGTAGTATCCTATAATGAAACTATAGATTTATACTATACATTGCCCTCATCATAGTAAATTTCGGATAAGGTATCGCTTTTAGTAGGATAATAAGGTGAAAAAATCGGAGGGGGTTGTAACATGTTAAAGAAAAAAGTTCAAATTGGTCGTAAAATGGATGAAATTACAGTAGGAGAGAAATTATCTATCACTGAAAAAATTGAGGATAAAGATTTGTTATTGTACTTAGGGTTAACGAATGATGCCAATCCATTATATATTCAGCATGATTACGCATCCCAAACTCCGTATGAAAAGCCGATTGTACCAAGCATTATGCTAACGGGAATGATTACAACGGCGGTTACGAAATATTTACCGGGTCCAGGAAGTCATATTACGAGAAAGGACCTTACGTTCGTGAAGCATGTTCACCATTATGAAACGTTACAAATCCACTTTGAAGTTGTGGCTGTTTCTGAGGAGGAACATACAATTGATATGCTTGTATCTGCTCATGATGAAAAAGGAGAAACTGTTGTAAAAGGTTCATTAACAGTCACGCCGCCTTTTAAATCTGTTTCCATTATGGAAAAAGCATTAGATAATTTTTAAAAGATGAAAATATGAATAGCGCTAGCATACCTTGAATAAGGATGCTAGCGCTATTTTTAGTTGAAAAATCCTTCTTTGAACCCTTCAGCAAATTCTGAGCACCCCGTTTTAATCGTATCCCAGCTCGGTACGTTAAAAGTAAGGAAACATGTTACTACTAAAGTTAAAATAGGTAGTAATAGTCGCATAATAGACCCCTTTTTATATTCGGATTATTGGATTAACAATATTTACTATATTGTAATTTAATAATTTAAGTCAATGGAAGGAGTGATTCTTTAAGATGAGGTGGAAAGGAGAAAACGTTATCTTTGAAACGGTAAGAGAAGCTGAAGTGTGGGCAGACGGGGTTGCGAATGAAATGTACGGGAGAGTATTTGATGGATATGAAACACCGGATTATAAAATAGCGTATGCTCTTTCGTTTTTCCTAGCACAAAATCAAGATTTTATAGTTCATACGGAAGTGAGCTTTAAAGAAGAGAGAGTAATCTATAAAGTTTGGCAAAATCCTGTATAGTTGCAGGTGAATCGTAATTACTTCTATTTTCTCAATTCTACACAAACGATCTCCATGAATAGACAATTATATTGAGAGGGACCTTGTTTTCTAGTATGATGAGAATAACGGGGAAAATACTAGGATGAAGAAGGTTTCAAGTCTATAACTTGGAGGAAAAGAATGAACAATCGTATTTTAGTAGTTGATGATGAGGAATTTATCTTAACTTTAATCGAATTTAATTTACAACAAGCTGGGTTTGAAGTTATAACAGCGATGGATGGAGAAATGGCGCTTCAAAAAGCGACAACAGAACGCCCAGATTTAATTATATTAGATTTAATGCTTCCGAAAATGGATGGTATGGAAGTGTGTAAAGAATTACGATTGCAGCGCGTTATGACGCCGATTTTAATGTTAACGGCAAAAGATGATGAGTTTGATAAGGTGCTAGGCCTTGAACTTGGGGCAGATGATTATATGACGAAGCCATTTAGTCCAAGGGAAGTTGTTGCTCGTGTGAAGGCGATTTTGCGCCGCACGAAATTACAACAAGAAGAACAAGTTGCAGAAGCGCCAGATGAAGATAGCATCACAATTGCAGAACTTAAAATTTTACCGGAGTTTTATGAGGCTTATTTCCAAGGAAGAAAGCTTGAATTAACACCAAAAGAATTTGAACTACTTGTGTATCTTGCGAAAAATAAAAGTCGCGTGTTGACGCGTGATCAATTATTAAGTGCTGTATGGAATTACGATTTTGCTGGTGATACACGAATTGTTGATGTTCATATTAGCCATTTGCGCGATAAAATTGAACAAAATACGAAAAAACCGACGTACATTAAAACGATACGTGGTTTAGGATATAAATTAGAGGAGCCAAAAGGGAATGAATAAATTTCGTTCCAGGCTTCTTTTTACATTTGTTTCTCTTATTGTATTTATTTTAGTTGGACTAGGTTTATTGCTAGAAACTGTGTTTGAAAACTACTATATAGATCATGCTAAAGAGAGAATGGTAAAAGAGACGGAGTATGTTGCGGCGTTAGCAGAAGAGCAAGGTTTTGATAATGTCTTAAAAAATCCATACGTATTTGAAAAGTTAGAAGAAAAAATACCAGCTTCTATCGTATTTGTGGATGAAAAAAAGAAAGTTCAATATAGAAAAGGACAAGAATTGGCATTTAGTCCAGAGACGATTAAAGAACTTACTTCGGAATTGGCAAAACAACGAAGTAAAGTGATTACGAAAGAGACAGATCGAAAGAATGAATTTTATCATGCGGTGTTCGTTCAAGATGTAGAAGGAAAACAAGGATACGTTTTGGTGAAAAGTACAATCGATCCTTTAAAAGACGTACATCAAAAAACGTGGGGATTATTAATTATCGGATTTGTTATTGCTTGTCTCGTAGTTGTATTTTTAGGTATGAAAATTACAGGGCAATATATTAGGCCGATTGAATCGGTTACAAAAGTTGCAATTGAATTGGCAAAGGGTAATTATAAAGCACGTGCATACGAAAGTCATTCGGATGAAACAGGAATGCTGAGTAAAGCGATTAATATTTTAGCTCGTAACTTACAAGAGATGACACTTGAACAAGAAATGCAGCAAGATCGTCTGCATACGTTAATTGAAAATATGGGAAGCGGAATGATTTTAATTGATAGCCGCGGGTATATAAACCTTGTAAACCGCTCTTATAAGGAAACTTTCCACGTAACAGATGAAGAATATTTAGATCGCTTATATTATGAATCGTTTCATCATACAGAAATTATTGAGCTTGTAGAAGAAATCTTTATGACAGAAGTGAAAGTGCGTAAACAAATGTTATTGCCACTTGGAATTGAGCGGAAGCATTTCGAAGTATATGGAGCGCCGATTATCGGGACAAACCATGAATGGAAAGGGATTGTTCTCGTATTCCATGACATAACAGAGTTAAAGAAATTAGAACAAATGAGAAAAGACTTTTTAGCGAATGTTTCTCATGAATTAAAGACACCGATTACTTCTATTAAAGGTTTTTCAGAAACACTCTTAGACGGAGCGATGGATAATAAAAAATTCTGCGAACATTTCTTGCACATTATTTTAAAAGAAAGTGAGCGCATGCAAGGATTAATTGAAGATTTATTAGATTTGTCAAAGATCGAACAACAAGGATTTAAATTAAATATGGGAACCGTTGACATGAAGGGGCTGCTTGAAGATATTCATATGGTGCTTGATAATAAAGCAGGAGAAAAAGAAATCTCTTTACAAGTGAATGTATTAAAACGTGCTTCTGTTATTGGAGATCCAAGTCGTTTGAAACAAATCTTTATTAATTTAATAAATAACGCGATCGTATATACACCGGCTGGAGGCGTTGTTTCAGTAGAGTTAGCGGAAGATAAGTATAATGCTTATATAAAAGTATCGGATACTGGAATTGGTATTAGTAAAGAGGAAATTCCGCGTATTTTTGAACGCTTTTACCGAGTGGATAAAGCGAGAAGTAGAAATACTGGTGGTACAGGCCTCGGATTATCAATTGTAAAGCATTTAGTAGAGGCGCATCACGGTACAATTACAGTGGATAGTGAAGTTGGGGAAGGGACAACATTTACAGTTGTTTTACCAAAATCAGCAACTGAAAAATAGGATGAAGGATGTTTACAATATATTAACAATGGCTTAATTAAATATTAATAAAGCTCTGTTAATATAATACATGAAAACCCCTTCATCCAAGGAGTAATTTTGGACGAGAATAGTTAAGCTGTTCTCGTCACTTCCCTTTATGCCAATATAAGTCTGTTTTATATATGAAAGAAAATAACCGTTATTTTTCTTCTCTCTATTAGTCATGTTAATATAGAGAGAGGAAAGGAACGGTTTTTTTCTGTGAAAAAAATCATTTCAAATTTGTATGGGGAGGTTTCAATTTTGGAAAAAAAGGTCGTATTAGTAGATGGTAATAATATCGCGTATCGTGCTTTCTTTGCACTACCGCTTTTAAATAACGACAAAGGTATACATACGAACGCAATTTACGGTTTTACAATGATGTTAATGAGAATATTAGAGGAAGAAAAGCCAACTCATATGTTAGTGGCGTTTGATGCAGGCAAAACAACCTTCCGTCATAAAACGTATAGTGAGTATAAAGGAGGACGTCAAAAGACTCCACCTGAATTATCAGAGCAGTTCCCGTTTATTCGTGAGATGCTGGATGCATTCAACGTACCGCGTTATGAATTAGAAAATTATGAAGCGGATGATATTATGGGAACGCTAGCAAAAGAAGCGAGTGAACAAGGAGCAAGTGTAAAAGTTATTTCAGGAGATAAAGATTTACTTCAACTTGTTTCTGATAACACGCTTGTATGTATTCCGCGAAAAGGGATTACGGAAGTAGATGAATATACGAAAGAAGCTTTATTTGAAAAATATAGCTTATCACCAAAGCAAATTATCGATATGAAAGGTTTAATGGGAGACCAATCAGATAATATTCCGGGTGTACCAGGAGTTGGTGAAAAAACGGCGATTAAATTGTTAACACAGTTTGGAACGGTTGAAGAAGTGTATGAAAATCTAGATCAAGTAAGCGGGAAGAAATTAAAAGAAAAACTAGAAGAAAATAAAGAACAAGCTCTTATGAGTAAAGATCTTGCGACTATTATTACAGATGCGCCGATTACAGTTCATGTGGATGATATGGCGTATAAAGGATATGAAGCAAGTGATGTGATTCCAATGTTCGAGAGTTTAGGATTTACATCTCTTTTAAATAAATTAGGCGTTACGCCAGAAGAAACAGCTCCAGCTGAATTAGATGATATTACATTTGATATTGTGGAAGAAGTTACAGAAGAAATGCTTCAGCAAGATAGTGCGCTTATCGTAGAAGTGCAAGAAGATAATTATCATAAGGCGGACATTCAAGGCTTTGGTATTCAAAATGAAAATGGTTGCTACTTTATTCAGAAGGATATTGCTCTTGCATCGGATGCATTTAAAGCATGGCTTGCAAATGGAGAAATGAGAAAGCATACATTTGATGCGAAGCGAGCAATCGTTGCACTGAAATGGAATGGGATAGATATGCAAGGGATTGACTTTGATCTATTAATCGCTGCTTATTTACTTGACCCGGCTGATACAGATAAAGATTTCCGTACTGTAGCGAAAATGAAAGAAACGCATGCTGTGAAATCAGATGAAGAAGTTTACGGAAAAGGTGCGAAGCGTGCTGTTCCAGAGTTAGAAGTAGTAGCGGAGCATGTGGCTCGTAAAGTGCATGTATTATATGATGTAAAGCAAACATTCGTTGAAGAGTTAAAGAAGAATGAGCAATATGAACTGTTTACAGAGTTAGAACTGCCACTTGCGCGTGTATTAGCTGATATGGAAGTAAAAGGTGTAAAAGTTGATACGGAGCGTCTTCGTAATATGGGAGAAGAACTCGCAGGTAGATTAAAGGAAATGGAACAGGAAATTTATAAGCTTGCGGGAACAGAATTTAATATTAATTCACCGAAGCAGCTTGGTGTAATTCTGTTTGAGAACTTAAACTTACCGGTTATTAAAAAGACGAAAACAGGTTATTCTACGTCAGCTGATGTATTAGACAAGCTTATGGATCGCCATGAAATTATTCCAAACATTTTACATTATCGTCAATTAGGGAAGCTAAATTCAACTTATATTGAAGGTTTACTGAAAGTTGTACATGAAGATTCATCTAAAATTCATACTCGCTTTAATCAAGTGTTAACGCAAACAGGTCGATTAAGTTCAACGGATCCGAACTTGCAAAATATCCCGATTCGATTAGAAGAAGGAAGAAAGATTCGTCAGGCATTTGTTCCATCAGAAGAAGGTTGGATTATGTATGCGGCTGACTATTCACAAATCGAACTGCGTGTATTAGCTCATATTGCAAATGATAAAGGGCTAGTTGAAGCATTCCAGCATGACATGGATATTCATACGAAAACAGCTATGGATGTATTTGGCGTTGAAAAAGATGAAGTCACTTCAAATATGAGACGACAAGCGAAAGCTGTTAACTTCGGAATTGTGTATGGTATTAGTGATTATGGTCTTTCACAAAACTTAGGAATTACAAGAAAAGCAGCAGCGGAATTTATTGAAAAGTATTTAGAAAGTTTCCCTGGTGTACAAGAATATATGGAGGACATCGTAAAAGATGCGAAACAAAAAGGATATGTGGCTACATTATTAAATCGTCGCCGTTATATTCCAGAAATTACGAGTCGTAATTTCAATTTACGTAGCTTCGCTGAGCGTACAGCGATGAATACACCAATTCAAGGTACTGCAGCAGATATAATTAAAAAAGCGATGATTATTATGGCAGATCGTTTAGAAGAAGAAGGATTACAAGCGCGTCTTCTTCTGCAAGTACACGATGAATTAATATTTGAAGCACCAAAAGAAGAAATTGAAAAATTAGAGCAGCTTGTACCTGAAGTAATGGAGCATGCAATTGAACTCGCAGTTCCGCTGAAAGTTGATTATTCTTACGGTCCAACTTGGTACGACGCAAAATAAGGAAGTGATGAAATGCCTGAATTACCAGAGGTTGAAAACGTCAGACGGACACTTGAAAATCTTGTAACAGGAAAAACGATTGAAGATGTTATTGTTACTTATCCAAAAATAGTGAAACGACCGGATGATGCAGAAATCTTTAAAGAAATGCTAAAAGGCGAGAAGATTGAAAATATAAAGCGAAGAGGAAAGTTTTTGCTTCTATATGTAACAAATTATGTTATTGTTTCACATTTGCGTATGGAAGGTAAGTTTTTACTACATCAAGAGGACGAGCCGATTGATAAACATACGCACGTCCGTTTCTTATTTACAGATGGAACTGAATTACATTATAAAGATGTGAGAAAGTTTGGTACGATGCATCTCTTTAAGAAAGGTGAAGAGATGAACCAAATGCCTCTTGCTGACTTAGGTCCGGAGCCGTTTGATGCTGAAATGACACCACAGTATTTACAAGAAAGATTGCAAAAGACAAATCGTAAAATAAAAGTTGTGCTATTGGACCAGCGTCTTTTAGTAGGGCTTGGAAATATATATGTAGATGAAGTTTTATTCCGTTCTCAAATTCATCCGGAACGAGAAGCTTCGTCTTTGACAATAGAAGAAATTGAGCGAATTTATGAGGCTACCGTTACAACGCTAGGCGAAGCAGTGAAGCGTGGCGGAAGTACAATTCGAACGTATATCAACTCACAAGGGCAAATTGGTTCGTTCCAAGAACTCCTAAATGTATACGGAAAAAAAGGAGAACCGTGTGTAACTTGCGGTACGATATTAGAAAAAACAGTTGTTGGCGGAAGAGGAACGCATTACTGCCCAATTTGTCAGCCAAGAATATAGAAAAGAGATAACATCGGATAGGCATTTGTCATATACATACAGCAGAGCTATGTATAAGGGAGGAGCTTACCGATGTACCTTTATTTATCTCTTATTTTATTAGCTTTTACATTAAGCTTAGATAGCTGTAGTGTAGGGCTAACATATGGTTTAAGAAGCGTAAGAATTCCACTAAGATCAATTATAATTATCGGAATGTGTTCAGCGGCTGTTATGCTTGTTTCAATGGGAATTGGACATATGATCGCGAAAGTATTTTCACCTGTTATCGCAACGCGTATCGGTGGGCTTGTTCTTATTGGAATAGGGATTTGGGTATTGTATCAATTTTTTCGAAGTGAAAAAAAAGAAGAACCGAAGCAAGAGGAGAAGGTCTGGAAATTAGAGATTGCCTCGCTAGGGCTAGTGATTCAAATTTTACGGAAACCGACTGTAGCAGATTTTGATAAATCAGGCACCATTTCTGCAGGAGAGGCATTGCTTCTTGGTACCGCTCTTTCTGTAGACTCATTTGGTGCCGGAATTGGTGCATCTTTATTAGGGTATGCACCCGCTATGATGGCGATATTAGTTGCGATTATGAGTTCTTTGTTTTTATTTATTGGAATGAAACTTGGAACGGTTTTATCGAATATGAAGTGGTTACAAAAATTTACATTCCTGCCTGGGGTATTACTCATTATAATTGGAATTTGGAAAATGTAAGTATGGGCGTGGAACATTAGTTTCGCGCCTTTTATTATGAGGAGGCTTATTATGACAGTAGTAATTGGATTAACAGGAGGCATTGCAAGTGGAAAAAGTACAGTATCTCAAATGTTTCGTGAACTAAGCATACCGGTTATTGATGCAGATATTATTGCACGAGAAGTTGTAGAGCAAGGAAAACCAGCATATAACAAAATAGTAGAAGTATTTGGAACGGAAGTGTTACAAGAAGATGGAGAACTAGATCGTCCAAAACTGGGAAGTGTCGTTTTCTATAATGAAGAAAAACGATTGCAGTTAAATAAAATTGTTCATCCTGCAGTGCGTGAGGAAATGAATAGGCAAAAGGAGATGTACATAAAAGAAGATATGCAAGCGGTTGTGTTAGATATTCCTCTCTTATTTGAAAGCAAATTAACAAGTCTTGTTGACCGCGTTTTAGTTGTAGCAGTTAAGCCGCATACGCAATTAGAGCGTTTAATGAAACGAAATAAATTTTCAGAAGAAGAAGCAACAGCTCGTATTCAATCTCAAATGCCGTTAGAAGAAAAAGTGAAAAATGCAGATGAAGTGATAAATAATGATGGCACAATTATGGGAACGAAAACACAATTGCAGGTAATTTTAAAGAAGTGGAACATTATTGACTAAAAAATTGTGAAATTAATGAAAATGCTTAGTGACATATCTTCTTTTTGTGTTATACTATTATTGGGATTGGAGATAAATAGTATAACGCATTCAAGGGGGATAACATATTATGACTCGTGTGGCAATTAATGGATTTGGACGTATTGGGAGAATGGTATTTCGTCAAGCAATAAAAGAAAGTGCATTCGAAATTGTAGCAATCAATGCAAGCTATCCATCTGAAACGTTAGCACACTTAATTAAATATGATACAGTTCATGGCAAGTTTGACGGAACAGTAGAAGCATTTGAAGATCACTTATTAGTTGATGGAAAAATGATTCGCCTTTTAAACAACCGCGATCCAAAGGAATTGCCTTGGACAGATTTAGGTGTTGAAGTTGTAATTGAAGCAACTGGTAAATTTAATTCGAAAGAAAAAGCAATTCTTCACGTTGAAGCTGGAGCGAAAAAAGTTATTTTAACAGCGCCTGGTAAAAATGAAGATGTAACAATTGTAGTTGGTGTGAATGAAGACCAATTAGATATTACAAAACATACTGTTATTTCAAATGCATCTTGTACAACAAACTGTTTAGCGCCTGTTGTGAAGGTGTTAGATGAGCAGTTTGGAATTGAAAACGGTTTAATGACGACAGTTCACGCTTATACAAATGACCAAAAAAATATTGATAACCCACATAAAGATTTAAGAAGAGCACGTGCTTGCGGACAATCAATCATTCCGACAACGACAGGTGCTGCGAAAGCGCTAGCAAAAGTTCTTCCGCACTTAAACGGAAAACTTCATGGTATGGCACTTCGTGTACCAACACCAAACGTGTCTCTTGTTGACTTAGTAGTAGATGTAAAACGCGATGTGACAGTTGAAGCTATTAATGATGCATTCAAAACTGTTGCAAACGGTGCGTTAAAAGGTATTGTAGAATTCAGCGAAGAGCCTTTAGTATCTATCGACTTTAATACAAATACACATTCAGCTATTATCGATGGTTTATCTACAATGGTAATGGGTGATCGTAAAGTGAAAGTACTTGCTTGGTATGATAACGAGTGGGGCTACTCTCGTCGTGTTGTAGATCTTGTAACGTTAGTTGTTGAAGAGTTAGCGAAACAAGAAAATGTGCAACACATTTAAGTGAATAAGGGAGGAGAGGGCAAGGCAATATTTGCCCTCTTTTTTTATTTTTTTCTGAAAAGGAAAAAAATTATATAAGTATATTTTAAAAAGTGGACATACCACGAAACGTTGTGATTACTGCATTTGTGAATCGTTTATTTTTTTTAGGGAAAAGTAAAGAGGAAAATATGACAGAAAATCGAAAAAACTGTTGTTGCAAAATGAAAATAAACAAAGTATACTAACACTCGTAAACTTAAGAGCTGAGGTACGTAGTCACTACTTAAAGGGTTAGGACCTCTCTGGACTAACTTTCCCCCGTGGTAGTGGAGCAAGCCAAATTGCAAATTAGTTTTCAATTCGAACAGTTAGAATAAATTTACAAGGGGGAACTGTAGAATGGATACTATGGATACGATGGGTCGTCACGTGATCGCTGAACTTTGGGATTGCGATTTCGACAAGCTT
Organism: Bacillus sp. 5mfcol3.1; assembly: GCF_900114335.1. Classification (NCBI taxonomy): domain Bacteria; kingdom Bacillati; phylum Bacillota; class Bacilli; order Caryophanales; family Bacillaceae; genus Bacillus; species Bacillus sp. 5mfcol3.1. Next base: position 283,833 of record NZ_FOST01000002.1, read on the forward strand.
AATGACATGCCGTATATTGAACAATTATTTGTGGATGCAGCACTAAGAGCTGGTGCTGAAGTGCGTGAGGTTGCTTTCCATAAATTTGCACCACAAGGTGTAAGTGGAGTAGTAATTATCTCAGAATCACATTTAACAATTCATAGCTTTCCGGAGCACGGTTACGCAAGTATTGATGTTTATACTTGTGGGGATCGTATTGATCCAAATGTTGCTGCAGAATATATTGCAGAAGGTTTAAACGCGAAAACGCGTGAGAGCATCGAGCTTCCTCGAGGCACTGGTAGCTTCGAAATTAAGCAGAGAGAAACAAAAGCTCTTTAAAAAAGAACATAATTGATTTAAAATGTAAAGAGGTGTATAATGCACCTCTTTTTTAGTTTATAAAAAAGGAAAAATATAACGTACTCGTTAGTTGAATACATTGGACTCTTGCAAATGAGGTAGTGCCCTATATACCATCTTATTTTTAAGTATGAGATGATAAAGTGATGCGCTGAAACTTAAAGTGGTAAGAGAGTTAGAATGAGTTATATAATATTGTATATATATTTTAGGTGAATTGAGTAGAGAAAAATAAAGAGTATAGTGTAAAGGAGTGAATGAATTGCGTTGTCCATCCTGTTCTCATAATGGTACAAGAGTGTTAGATTCGCGTCCGGTAGACGAGGGGCGCTCTATTCGAAGAAGAAGAGAGTGTGAAAGTTGTTTAAGTCGCTTTACGACCTTTGAAAGGGTAGAAGAGTCACCTCTTATCGTTGTTAAAAAAGAAGGCACACGAGAAGAGTTTAATAAAGAAAAGATTTTACGCGGTTTAATTAAAGCGTGTGAAAAAAGACCAGTATCTTTAAGACAATTAGAAGAAGTAACACAAAGCGTGGAACGTGAACTGCGTAATTTAGGTATATCAGAAGTGAAAAGTGATATGATTGGTGAAATTGTTATGGAAGAACTTCGCGATATTGATGATGTTGCTTATGTACGTTTTGCTTCTGTATATCGTCAATTTAAAGATTTAAATGTATTTATTGAAGAATTAAAAGATATACTGCAAAAAGAAAGAGAGTAGAAGTTGTATTTTATTCTCTTTACATACCGTAAGTAATAGGATAAGAGAGCTAGAAGCGAAAGCTAATAGCTCTTTTTCACTAAGAATTTATATAATGAAGATAGAAGGAATGAAGTAGAGGATAGATTGGATGAGAGAAAGGAAAAGCAAGAATGGAAAAACAGTCATGGATGGAGCTATTGCCGATTGATCGTTATAAAGTAAGTGCGAAAGGGCTACTGCATAATTACGACCGAAAAGTATTGACGATGTTGTATCAGCCGTTAATAGGTAGTAGAGCTTTTAGCTTATACATGACACTATGGGGGGAGCTAGAGCAAGATCGTGTATTTGGAAAAGAGAATACACATCATTCCCTTATGGTGACTATGCAAATGCAACTTCCTGAAATATATGAGGAACGAGTAAAGTTAGAGGCAATTGGGCTTTTGAAGGTATATATTAAGAAAGAAAAAGATATTCGAATGTTCATATATGAGTTGCAACCACCTTTATCTCCGAAGCAGTTTTTTGATGATATTGTTTTAAGTATCTTTTTATACAATCGATTGAGTCGGACAAAATATAATCAAGTAAAGCAATATTTCTTAGAAGAAGAATTTGATTTTGCTTCTTATGAAAATGTTACGCGCTCTTTCAATGATGTGTTTGGTTCGTTTAATCCAGGACAGCTTGAGCATGCGCAAGAAGACCTTCGTATTCCAAAAACGACAACTATGCCAAGTAACGAGAAGGGAGACGCTCCGAAAGTTTGGAATGATTTCTTTGATTTCTCTTTATTTGTAGATGGATTGTCCGCTCTTGTTCCTAAAAAGGCGATTACAGATCAAGTAAGAGACTGCGTTATAACACTTGCTTACGTGTATGGTGTAGATGTGTTATCGATGCAAAATATCGTTCTTGGTGCGGTGACGGAGATGCAAACAATTGATATGGAAAGGCTTAGAAAAGGAGCGCGCGATTGGTATCAATTTGAAAATGGTCAAGCATTACCGGTACTAAGTGAAAGAGTACAGCCTCATGCTGCACGTACGATGAAAGAGAAAGAGCCTTCATCACAAGAGGAGATGTTAATAAAGCAGCTAGAGGAAATCTCGCCAAAACAACTATTGAAAGAGATTTCTGGTGGTGCAGAGGCAACGAAAGCGGACTTGCAAATCGTTGAAGATGTCATGATTAATCAAAAATTGACACCAGGAGTTGTGAATGTACTTATTTATTACGTTATGCTACGCTCAGATATGAAACTTGCGAAAACGTATGTCGAGAAGATTGCTGGGCATTGGGCACGTAAAAAGGTCGGTACAGTAGCGGACGCGATGGCGTTAGCGAAAGAAGAGAACCGTCAATATCAAGAGTGGGCTGAGACGAAGAAAAAAGGCCGTACGGCGAAGAAAACGGTACGAAAAGAAATGGTGCCAGATTGGCTTAAGGAAGAAGAGCTGAAAGAACAAGAGAAAGAAACGGCGAAGAAAGATGTAAGTGTAGAAAAAGATGCAAGTACGCTAGAAGATGAACGAAAACGATTAGAAGAAGTGTTAAAAAAATATAAGCGTGATTAATAGAAGAGAATGAACGCTCTTTGAGGTGAGAAAATGGAGCATATTCAAAATTCATTTACAAAATTAATGGAAAATGAAAACTTTAAAAATAGATATGAAGTATTAAAGGCAGAAGTAATGGCGCACCCGCGTGTGAAAGAATTTATAGACGAACATAAAGGTGAAGTAACGACTTCTATGATTGAGCGCAGTCTTGTGAAGTTATATGAATATATTGGACAAAGTGTAGGTTGCGTGGATTGTCCGGATTTAGGTGCATGTAAAAATATGCTGCAAGGATACGAGCCAAAGCTTGTTATTCAAGGGAAGATGATTGATATTCAATACGATCGTTGCGTTAGAAAAGTAGCATATGACGAGAGAAAGAAATATGAAAAACTCGTTCAAAGTGTATATATGCCAACGGATATTTTACAGGCAACTATGGAAAACTTAGACCCTTCTGACTTAAATGCACGTATCGATGCAATTGGCGCAGCGAATGAATTTTTAAGTACATATGAACCAGGTAAAAAAGCACAAGGTTTATATTTGTACGGTAAATTTGGTGTAGGAAAAACGTACCTTTTAGGAGCAATTGCGAACGAGCTTGCTCGAAAGAAAATAAGTTCGATGCTCGTATACTTCCCGGAATTTTTACGTGAAATTAAAAGTTCGATTCAAGATAATTCGATTGGCGAAAAGATTGATGCGGTTAAACGCGTGCAAGTTTTAATGTTAGATGATATCGGGGCAGAAGCGATGTCGAGCTTTGTGCGTGATGATGTGCTTGGTGCAATCTTGCAATTCCGTATGTTAGAAAACTTACCGACGTTCTTTACGTCTAATTTTGATTTTAAACAATTGGAACATCATTTAACGTATACACAACGTGGTGAGGCTGAAGAAATGAAGGCAGCACGTATTATGGAACGAATTAAATATTTAGCGAAACCAATTCCAATTGGTGGGAAAAACCGTCGTCATAAGTAAAAGAGCAAGCTGAGAAGCTTGCTCTTTTGTATTATAGTGATATTTTCTTTTCAAATATGAGATCGAAATATTCAGGTTGTCCAGAACTGCCAATCGTAGGGGCAACAATCTGTACGAACCTCCAGTCATCTCTAGTATGTTCTTGAATAATTTCTTGGTAGTCTTCAGCTAGTTTTGAGCGAGTGAGCCCCCAATGAAATTCGACTTTTACGAATTTATATTCAAACATTCAGATACCTCCCTTTAGTAATAAGTAAAGTATACAATAAAAAAATTCATAGTAGCTTGTATCATTTTTTTCTCCCTCCCTTAATATATATAAAATTAGCAAGCCATATTGAGTGGATTTTCTAACGATAGGAAATGTAATTCTACTAAGAGTGAACTTCACGCGGGACGGACTCTTATAGGATTTGTAACGTATAGATACAGTCCTTTAGAGCAGGGATAAAAGGGGGGACAAAAGTGATTGAAATTTGCTTCGAAGAAAAAAATGATGCTATGCACGTATATAGACAATTGCTGAAAAGAGCGGAAGTATTATATAAGGAAACGAGTGTGTATTTACAGGAACAAAAAGTGGTGATTCACATACCAGTACGTGAATCAAATTATATTGAAAAGATCTTATTGCCGGTAATGGTGTATTTTATTGTGAATGTGAAACAAAATGAGTGGATTTATACGATCTTAAAAGAAAAGTTTTTTTATGAAGAACAAGAAGAGTGTCATCAAATATTGCACATGGCACATGAGATTTTAAAGGGAAGAAGAAAAGGGGTAGCTCAGGATTTAACGCGTAACGCATTTGAGTCATATATTAAGTCTTCTTTAAATAATTGGCTTTGTGATCCGCTCTCATTCTCGTTTTCATCATATATCCGTTTTCGTCTTCGTACATATAGGGAAATGGTGGCTAAACTTGCGGAAGTGGCAATTGATGAATATAAGATGGAGCAAGAATACCAAATGTTCATTGAGACGCTTCGGCAACAAGTAAGTAGCCGTAAATCACGCTTGTCCTGCGTGCATCTTATTTTTGATGAAAGCTTTATCTTTTATGATGATAAAGGTAGACGTTTAAAACAGGAGAAGTTGGTCCAATATATAGATGAGGAATTGTTAAAGCAAAATGATGTATATATTGATACGAAAGTAATTGCGCCGCTTCTTTCTATTTCGCCCAAAAAGATTTATTTATATACGAAAGAACAAGACCATAATATGATTATTACTTTGCGAAATGTGTTTCAAGAACGGGTCCAATTACATGGATTACATGATTTTGAGCGCAATGTGAAAAATTTAAAAAATAAAGGTAACGCCCTTGATTTTCTAAGTTTTTGAGCATATAATTACCTACATAAATGAAATATATCGAAATGTTATGATGAGGACATGAGTAGTTTTCTACGATTTTCAGAGAGGGAAGCCTTAGGGTGTGAGCTTCCTAGTACGGGATTATTACTTACCACCTCTAAACTTTAGCAGTGAACGGTTTTTCTAGTAATTGCTAACGGACAACACCGTTATGTTGAACTTGAGCAATTAACAATTATGTTAATTGGAACAAGGGTGGAACCACGAATTCAACACTCGTCCCTTTTTACGGGATGAGTGTTTTTTATTTTGAGAAAAAGAGGAGTGACCAGTGATGGCAGATGTAGTTAAAATTACTTTCCCTGATGGAGCTGTGAAGGAGTTTCCAAAAGGCGTAACAACTGAAGAAATCGCAGCTTCTATTAGCCCAGGCTTAAAGAAAAAAGCTGTAGCTGGAAAATTAAACGATGAGATGATCGATCTTGTTACACCAATCGAAGAAGATGGTGCAGTTTCTATTATTACATTAGATTCTGAAGATGGCTTATATATTTTACGCCATTCAACAGCCCACCTTTTAGCACAAGCGTTAAAACGTTTATATAAAGATGTTAAGCTTGAGCTTGGCATTGGTCCAGTAATTGAAAATGGCTTCTATTACGATATCGATATGGAAGAAGCAATTACAGTTGAAGACTTCAAGAAAATCGAAAAAGAAATGCAAAAAATCGTGAACGAAAACTTAGAAATCGTTCGTCATGAAGTACCACGTGCAGAAGCACTTCGTCGCTTTGAAGAAATTGGTGATGAGTTAAAATTAGATTTAATTAACGATCTTCCAGAGGATGCAGTTATTTCAATCTATGAGCAAGGCGAATTCTTCGACCTTTGCCGTGGTGTTCACCTTCCATCTACAGGGAAAATTAAAGTGTTTAAATTATTAAGCGTTGCAGGTGCTTACTGGCGCGGCGATAGCAATAATAAAATGTTACAACGTATTTACGGTACTGCATTCGTTAAGAAAGCAGAATTAGATGAGTATTTACGTATGCTTGAAGAAGCGAAAGAGCGCGATCACCGTAAATTAGGTAAAGAATTAAAACTATTTACTAATAGCCAAAAAGTAGGACAAGGTTTACCACTTTGGTTACCAAAGGGTGCAACAATTCGTCGTATTATCGAGCGTTACATCGTTGATAAAGAAGCAAGCTTAGGCTATGATCACGTATACACTCCAGTATTAGGAAGTAGAGAGTTATATGAAACTTCTGGTCACTGGAATCACTACCGTGATGGCATGTTCCCATCAATGGAAATGGATAATGAAGAATTAGTTCTTCGTCCAATGAACTGTCCTCACCATATGATGGTTTATAAAAATGATATTCACAGCTACCGTGAATTACCAATCCGTATTGCGGAACTTGGAACAATGCACCGTTATGAAATGTCAGGTGCGTTATCTGGGTTACAACGTGTACGCGGAATGACTTTAAACGATGCGCACATTTTCGTTCGTCCAGATCAAATTAAAGAAGAGTTAAAACGTGTTGTAAACTTAACTCTAGAAGTGTACAAAGATTTCGGTTTAGAGAACTACTCATTCCGTCTATCTTATCGTGATCCAGCAGATACTAAAAAGTATTATGCGGATGATGAGATGTGGGAAAAAGCACAAGGTATGTTAAAAGAAGCTATGGATGAAATGGGTCTTGATTACTATGAAGCTGAAGGTGAAGCAGCATTCTACGGTCCAAAACTTGATGTTCAAGTTCGTACTGCTCTTGGAAAAGACGAAACACTTTCAACTGTACAATTAGACTTCTTACTTCCAGAACGCTTTGAATTAACTTATGTTGGCGAAGACGGTAAGCAACATCGTCCAGTTGTAATTCACCGTGGTGTTGTATCAACTATGGAACGCTTCGTAGCCTTCTTAATTGAAGAATACAAAGGTGCATTCCCAACTTGGTTAGCTCCAGTTCAAGTACAAGTAATTCCAGTTTCTCCGCAAGTACATTTAGACTATGCGAAGAAAGTACAAGACGAATTGCGTCGTGCTGGTATCCGTGTTGAATTAGACACTCGTGAAGAGAAGATCGGTTACAAAATCCGTGAAGCACAAATGCAAAAAATTCCGTACATGCTTGTAGTAGGTGATAATGAAGTAACTGAAAACGGCGTAAACGTACGTAAATATGGTGAACAAAAATCAGAAACAATCGCATTAGATGCTTTTGTTGATATGATTAAAGTAGAAGGAAAACGATAAGAAAAAGCCGCGGTATACCGCGGCTTTTCTTTGTAATATAAAAGAGAAAAACTAGAAAAAATAACCATGTAACACTTATCATAAAAAAGTATTGCAAGTATGTTAGTTGTTTGTTACAATATTTCTTGTTGTTAGTAAAACACATCGCGTCTTCTTGACAGACGTCATGTCCTATGATAAACTCATCAAGGATAATAGAATATTGTTTTGTGGAACAAGTAGAAGCACCCGCTTCTCACCTGATGGACGCATTCGCAGTTAGCAGGTAAATGTATTTCTTACTTAAGATTTTACAAGTGTGGGTGTCGTATGCCCGCACTTTTTTTGTCGGGTTCTATGACTACAAAATATGTTCTGAGAAAACCTTGGAGGTGGCTTACTATTAGCAAGGATATGATGATTAACGAGCAAATTCGTGCACGTGAAGTACGTTTAGTTGGCGCAAATGGCGATCAACTTGGAATCAAGTCTCGTAATGACGCTTTAGACTTAGCTGCAAATCTTAATCTTGATTTAGTATTAGTTGCTCCAAATGCGAAACCGCCAGTATGCCGCATTATGGACTACGGTAAATTCCGCTTTGAGCAACAGAAGAAAGAAAAAGAGCAGCGCAAAAATCAAAAAGTAATTAGCATGAAAGAAGTTCGTTTAAGTCCAACAATTGATGAACACGACTTTAACACAAAACTTCGTAATGCTATCAAGTTTTTAGAGAAAGGCGACAAGGTTAAAGCGTCAATTCGCTTTAAAGGACGTGCCATTACTCATAAAGAAATCGGTCAACGTGTTTTAGATCGCTTCTCAGAAGCTTGTGCTGAAGTTAGTACAGTTGAATCTAAGCCTAAAATGGAAGGACGCAGTATGTTCTTAGTTTTAGCACCGAAAAACGATAAGTAATAGATAGAGGAGGAAATACCTATGCCTAAACAAAAAACTCATCGCGGCGCTGCAAAGCGTTTCAAAAAGACTGGATCAGGTAAACTGAAACGTTCTCACGCTTACACAAGCCATTTATTCGCTAACAAATCTACAAAAGCTAAACGTAAACTACGTAAAGCTGGTGTAGTAAGCGCTGGTGACTTCAAACGCATTCGTCAAATGCTTGACAACTTAAAATAAGTTCGGCTGATATATAGAACAATTAGGAGGTAATATTATGCCAAGAGTAAAAGGTGGTACAGTTACTCGTCAACGTCGTAAAAAAGTAATTAAATTAGCAAAAGGTTACTACGGTTCAAAAAATACATTATTCAAGGTTGCTAACCAACAGGTTATGAAATCTCTAATGTATGCATTCCGTGACCGCCGTCAAAAGAAACGTGACTTCCGTAAATTATGGATTACACGTATCAACGCAGCAGCTCGTATGAATGGTCTTTCTTACAGCCGCTTAATGCACGGTCTTAAAAATGCTGGCATCGAAGTTAACCGCAAGATGCTTGCTGACTTAGCTGTTCATGACGAAAAAGCTTTCGCTGAATTAGCAACAGTTGCAAAAAACAACATTAACTAATTAATTAGTTGAAACCTTAGAAGAATTTTCTTCTAAGGTTTTTTGTTTGTGTTCAGAGAGAAGTTTGAAGTTCTAAAGATTAACGGATGTGTTGTTATCGATATGACAAAATCAACATAAAAACTATAGTGATATAGAAGAATATACATATGAAGTCAGGAGAATCCTCCTGGCTTTTTTTAATTATGCACGTTTGGAAAGAAGAGTATCTTTCCTAGCCGAAACGACACTGCTATAATGGAAAGATGATATGGAACTTTCATCAGATGAACAATTTAAGAGTGATGACTGAAACGTATTTGCAAATTAAGGACAAGCTATTTTATAAAGAGGTAGATAGCTGACTTATTCATAAGAACTGAAACATAATAATGAACTTTGAGATGAAACAACATTGTTGCGTAAAATGCGATGTTGGAGGAGGACAATAGAATGGACTTACTACAACTATTTAAATTACAAAAAGAATTAGATGACCGTATTGCAAAAGAACATGACTTACAACCGAAAAAATTGTTAAAAGAAAAAATGTTAGCTCTTCTTGTAGAAATTGGTGAACTTGCAAATGAAACACGTTGTTTTAAATATTGGAGCAACAAACCAGCTTCGGAACGTGAAGTAATATTAGAAGAATACGTAGATGGTTTGCATTTTATTTTATCAATCGGAATTGATTTAGGTATTGATAAAAACTTCTTATTCTATAAATGTGCACAAACGAATAAAACACAAGTGGAAATTTTCTTAGACACATATGCGAAAGTAATTCGTTTTACAGATCAACCATCTATTACAAACTATATTGAATTATTTACGAGCTATCTTCGACTTGGACAAGCACTTGAATTTGAGCAAGAAGAGATTGAAAAAGCATATTTAGATAAAAATGAGGTAAATCATCAGCGTCAAACACAAGGATACTAATTTAATTTTTGAATATTTCAATTTAATTATTGTATAATGAATTGACTGAAGAAAAAGGAGGGTGTTGGCAATGACAAAATTAGACGCGACATTGACAATGCTAAAAGAATTAACGGATGCACGTGGTATTGCTGGTAACGAACGTGAACCACGTGAAGTAATGAAGAAATATATCGAGCCGTTTGCGGACGAACTTTCTACTGATAATTTAGGGAGTTTAGTTGCGAAAAAAGTAGGGGAAGAAAACGGTCCGAAAATTATGGTTGCAGGTCATTTAGATGAAGTTGGATTTATGATTACACAAATCGATGACAAAGGTTTCCTTCGCTTCCAAACGGTTGGTGGCTGGTGGTCACAAGTTATGCTTGCACAGCGCGTGACGATTGTAACGCGTAAAGGAGATGTAACAGGTGTAATTGGTTCAAAACCACCGCACATTTTACCTCCAGAAGCTCGTAAAAAGCCAGTTGAAATTAAAGACATGTTCATCGATATCGGTGCTTCTAGCCAAGAAGAAGCGATGGAGTGGGGCGTACGACCAGGAGATCAAGTTGTACCGTACTTTGAATTCCAAGTGATGAAGAATGAAAAAATGTTACTTGCAAAAGCGTGGGATAACCGAATCGGTTGTGCAATTGCAATTGACGTATTAAAACAACTAAAAGATGAAAAGCATCCAAACGTTGTATACGGCGTTGGAACTGTACAAGAAGAAGTTGGTCTTCGTGGCGCAAAAACATCTGCGAATTATATTAAACCAGATATCGCGTTCGCAGTAGATGTTGGTATCGCTGGAGATACACCGGGTGTAACGTCAAAAGAAGCACAAAGTAAAATGGGCGATGGACCACAAATCATTTTATATGATGCTTCTGTTATTGGACATACAGGTTTACGTGATTTCGTAGTTGATGTTGCTGATGAATTACAAATCCCTTATCAATATGATTCAGTAGCGGGCGGAGGAACGGATGCGGGTGCGATTCACATTGCTGTAAATGGTATTCCTTCTATGGCAATTACAATTGCAACGCGCTATATCCATTCTCATGCGGCAATGTTACACCGTGATGATTATGAAAATGCAGTGAAGTTAATTGTAGAAGTTATTAAACGTCTTGATAAAGAGGCTGTACATAACATTACATTTAATTAATAGAAAAAGCGAAGGAGATTCTCCTTCGCTTTTTTATGTTTTAAAAAGGCCGTTCTAATCCTGCTGCAGTATGAGCGCCTAAAATAATTAAACGAGTTAATTGCATCGCCATAAAATGCGGAGTATATATCATTCCTCTTTTTAACCATGACATAATCATTCCGATGTGAGCCCCTGTCACATAACTAATCAAAATATCACGAGGAACCATAAGATCTTCATCATCTGGTTGTGAAATAGACAAGCTTAATGTTAAATGCACTTGTATTGTTTTCATCATTTTATAAGAGTAGTTTCCGGCAGCTTTATCCCCAAGCATAACGTTATAAAAGTTTACATTTTCTGCGATATGTTCGAATAAAGCCAAAAAAGTAGGGTGAGGTGAATCAAATGTAAGTTGAAAATCTTCTTTATTTCTATTTTTCGGTTTAATTACTTCTGCTAGCTTCTCTAACATTTCTTCAATACTTTTGTCTAATAGGTCATATTTATCATGGTAATGGCTATAAAATGTAGCGCGATTTACAGGAGCGCGTTCTGCGATATGTTGCACAGTTACATTTTCAAAGCCTTTTTCGCCTACTAAAGCGACAAAAGCATCCTGAATGAGTTGTCTCGTTCGCTTTACACGTGGATCATTTGTATTTTTAATAGACATTTTTCTTCTCCTCGTTTAATTTTCTATACTTAAACAACATATTGGTATTATATTGTTGTTTAAGCGACATTTCATACGTAAATTGTCGGTTGTAGATTCAAAATAATTATTTATAATTATAAACGATAGTCCTTCAGAAATCAGCACCGCTCGCAGGTAGATAAATTTCGATTTACGCTGCAGATGGTGTGATTTTTTTGTTAAAAGGTTAATATAATTAACAATTAAACAATCTAAACAATAAGGACATAAATAGTTTAGAAAAAAATTATATGCGATATAAGGAGAGGAATGCAATGAATCAGTTTCGAAGAATGGTAATTATCAACATTATCACATTAATTGTACTAGTTGGCGGCGGTATTGGCGGTTATTACTATTACAACCAAACGGAAAATTACTTAAAAACAGACAATGCAAAGATTGATGGAAAGGTAATTCCGGTTGCTTCACCAGTAGCAGGTAAACTAACTGACTGGAAAGCTGAAGTAGGAAAAAATTATAATGAGAACGATAAACTAGGTACTGTTACTGTAGCGGCAGCTAATGGAGAACAAACAGTAGATGTAACAATTCCACAAAATGCAACGGTTGTACAATCAAACGCAACAACAAATGCTTTCGTTGGAGCTGGTAGCCCGATTGCTTACGCATTCGATATGAACAATTTATGGGTAACAGCAAACATTGAAGAAACAGATGTTGATGATGTTCAAAAAGGTCAAGATGTAGATGTGTATGTAGATGCATACCCAGATACAACGTTAACAGGAAAAGTAGAACAAGTTGGCTTAACAACAGCGAATACATTCTCTATGTTGCCATCAAGCAACGCAACAGCGAACTATACGAAAGTAACACAAGTAGTACCAGTTAAAATTTCTTTAGATCATAGCAAATCAGTAAATATTGTTCCTGGCATGAATGTGACAGTTCGTATTCATAAGTAAGGGGGAGATGAGATGTCCTCAATTGTAATTGCAGGATATGCACTATTTTGTATAATCGTCTTCTTCCTTGTAAATCGTCTTTTACGAAAGAAAAAAACGAAAATGGGAGAAGAACAAGTCCCAGCCGTAAGTAAAATAGAAGTAAGTAAAGTTGAAACAGAAGAGAAAGAAATTGAACGAAAGCAAGAATCGGAAATTTCTAATGTAGTTGAGTTAGAAACAGGAAAGCAAGAAGAAGTAAAACAAGAAAAAGAAGTGCCGAAAAAACAAATGTCTATGCCTGTAGAGAATGTGAACGTAAAAGCAGTTGTAGCTGTATTAATTCTCGGTATGTTCGTTTCTATTTTAAACCAAACAATCATTAACGTTGCATTACCTCCGTTAATGAATGAATTTAATGTATCAACTTCAACAGCACAATGGTTAATTACAGGCTTCATGCTTGTAAATGGTATTTTAGTACCGATTAGTGCCTTTTTAGTTTCACGATTTACGTATCGTAAATTATTCGTAGCAGCAATGTTATTCTTCACGGTAGGATCTATCATTTGTGCTACTTCAGGAAACTTTACAATGATGATGACAGGTCGCGTAATTCAAGCAGTTGGTGCGGGTATTTTAATGCCGGTTGGTATGAATATCTTTATGACGTTATTCCCGCCTCATAAACGCGGAGCGGCGATGGGATTACTAGGTGTAGCGATGATTTTAGCGCCAGCTATCGGACCAACTGTAACAGGTTGGGTGATTGAAAACTATAGCTGGAACTTAATGTTCTATGCGATGTTTATTATTGGTTTAATTATTACGTTCCTATCTTTAAAATTCTTTACACTAGCTCAGCCAGTGTCTAAAACGAAATTAGATATATTCGGTGTGGTTAGTTCAAGTATTGGACTAGGAAGCTTATTGTACGGATTTAGTGAAGCTGGAAATAATAGTTGGACTAGTGCAGAAGTCATTATTTCACTTGTTATCGGTGTAATTGGTTTAGCGTTATTTATTTGGAGAGAGTTAACAACGGACAATAAAATGCTTGATTTACAAGTATTTAAATATCCAGTATTTACTTTTACTTTAGTAATTAACGCAATCGTTACGATGGCATTATTCGGAGGTATGTTATTGCTTCCAGTATATCTGCAAAACATTCGTGGCTTTACGCCAATTGAATCTGGTTTACTACTTCTTCCAGGATCATTAATTATGGGGATCATGGGACCAGTAGCGGGTAAATTATTCGATAAATATGGCATTCGTCCATTAGCGATAATTGGATTGGCAATTACGACGTATGCGACATATGAATTTACAAAATTATCGATGGATACACCGTATAGCGTTATTATGACGGATTATATTATACGTTCAATTGGTATGTCATTCATTATGATGCCAATTATGACAGCTGGTATGAACGCGCTACCGATGAAATTAATTTCTCACGGTACAGCAACGCAAAATACGTCAAGACAAGTAGCTGGTTCAATCGGAACAGCGATTTTAATCACACTTATGACGCAACAAACGACTGCTCACGTAGCAGATTACGGCAACATGTTAACAACATCAAACCCAATTTTAGTTGATAAAGTACACGGCATGGGTCAAAGCTTAGCGGCCTTAGCTGGATCAGCTCAAGCAGGAGACGCGATGAGCACACAACTATTATATGGACAAATTTCAAAGCTATCTGCAATTAACGGTATTAACGATGCCTTCTTAATTGCAACGATACTTGCAGGGATTGCTTGGGTGTTATCGTTCTTCTTACCATCAGGCAATAAACCAAATAGAAAAGCAGGGAATTAATTTCCCTGCTTTTTTGCCTTTTTAAAGAGTGAGATATAAAAAATGATAACCAGTTACGGAGCACAGCCCTGTTATAAACAAAATTGTCCCCATAGAACAAATACTCGATATTTGCCTGCCGCTTATAATAGCTAATAGTCCAGCTAAAGAGAAGAAGCACCAATATAAAGTTCCCGAAATTGGAACCATCCCCTCTAAATCTATTCCAGAACCTATACAAACAATAGGAACAACGATGAGTAATATGCTAGTGAAACCAGCTATAATGGTAAGTAATTTACGATGTTTCATGCCAGCAATAATTAAAAAAATACCAACGATAAATACGCATAACATTAAAGTAAGAGCTAAAATCATCCAAGTTAATATTCCAAACACTTCTGTATTACCTCCGATTTGTAGGTTGCTAAAAAATATTATATATAGAATGAATCACCTACAGACATGAGCTCCCAGAAGATAACACCTAATATTCCAATGGTAAAAATAATGAATCCCATATTACGTATACTTTTAATTTTGGCTTGTACTCCACTTACCCCTGCTAATAATCCAGTTAAAGAAAATAGGGTCCAGTAAAGAGCAGTTGGAATCGGGAAAATTGTATCGATATGAATCCCTACACTTAAAAGAACAAAAGGTAGTGTGACAAAGGATAGGCTAAGTAGCCCCATTAAACCAACGAGTAATTTCCGATATTTAATCCCTGTTACTATTAAAAAAATACCACCAGCAATCCCGCATAGTAAGAGAAGTGGCGTGAAAAGCATCCAAATAATACTGAACATATGTAAACTCCTTTATGTGAATTAAGTTATATTTTACTACATGAGGTTTATTTTGGATATTATTAATGAGTATATATAAATTGAAGGAAATGGGTAATAACGATACGGATTATCAAAAACGCTAACCGCAGAAGAGTTTGAAGTTATGATAAAAGAGTAAAGAGAGGTATCGCGATGATACCTCTTTTTAACTCAAGAATGCCAACATGTTATTCATAATATGAAATAACATAGCTGGAATAATGGATTTTGTTTTTTTACATAAAATAGCCATTAATAATCCCATGAAGAAAGTAATGACCATTACGCCAAGTGAGTATGTATGAGCGATACCGAAGAAGAAGCTTGTTATAATCGCTGCAATCCAAAATGGAAAGCGTTCTGAGAAAAAGCGAAGTATAAAGCCACGGAAAATAAGCTCTTCAAAAATTGGTGTGAGTATTGCAAAGCCCAGAAGTAATAATATTTGATACTGCTTAAAGACATCTAAGTTTAGTGCGGAAGATTGCTGCTTTGTTGCGTCTTGGAACACATAATTTAACAAGATGTAATTGAGTATGATGTTGATAACGAAGAAAAGAAGTAAGTATACGTATGTGCGCCATTCTTTCAGTGTTTTAAAGTTAAAAGATTTTAGTAGTAATTTTTTTGCGGGTTCGAATTTAAAAATGAAGAATAACAATACAGCTAGTTGTAATACGGTACTTGCAGTATTTGCAATAGATTCATACAGGGCAACTTGTTTTTTATCTGTAAGACCTGCTGTATAAATTGTTAATGGCATTGCGAGGAACACAGTAATAAGTCCAGTTCCAAAAAAGGCGAATAAAACAGAGCTAATAAATTGTCCCCATGACATCGAGTGTTTTTGTTCATTAGAAAGCTGTGTAGCGGGTTGCATTTGTAAAATCACCTCTTTTATATTTGTATATTTAATTATAAAGTAAAATGTTTTTGAATGTAACATTTAAATATTACATATAAAGTGAAACTTTAATCATTGGGGAGGTTCATCCCCCACTGATTATCAGCCCTCACCAATCGGGCTTTTACGGGCAGTTGATTCTCCACCTAACTTCCTCGTCTTTGCTGAATTTCGAGGTGGGGGTCTTACTGCCCGTTAATGCGGGATAAAGGTTTATTTTCCATAAAATAATAAAAGAGGTATCACCCTGTAGTGATGCCTCTTTCTCATTGATAACTATGTTTTGTCTTGTTATTCAATTTTGCTTGCTCTA
Organism: Bacillus sp. 5mfcol3.1; assembly: GCF_900114335.1. Classification (NCBI taxonomy): domain Bacteria; kingdom Bacillati; phylum Bacillota; class Bacilli; order Caryophanales; family Bacillaceae; genus Bacillus; species Bacillus sp. 5mfcol3.1. The sequence continues at coordinate 300,067 of NZ_FOST01000002.1, forward strand.
TTTGCAATTCACGCTCTACCAATCGATCTAATTGCTGAATAGCTTTAAGTGCTTTTTCATAAGAAATCGTTCTATAATGATGAGCTCCGCCTGGTTCTTCATCTGCTTCGTCTGCCCATTTAATAATGTTTTGAAGAGATGTTCTTTCAATTTCTTGTTCTACTAAGAAAGAATCTGTATGAAGAAGAATTGCGATAGAAATTTCTTTTGCTAGTTTTGGATGTTCTCCTAATCTAATAAGCAATTTATGTGCTCTTTCAGCACCTTTAATTGCATGGATATCATTCTTTTTATATAAGTCATAGTCCCATTCGCCGCCTGTATACCACGTATGATGTCCGATATCATGAAGGAAACCGGCTTTTGTCGCAGCATCGACTGAGGCGTGATGCTTTTTGGCTAGGTGAAACGCATGGTAAGCGACAGCGATCGCGTGGACCATTCCAGAACGGTTTACGTATTTTTGTGTAATGTGATGTTTAAAAACTTGTTCAAGCGTAATACGGTGCATAAAACATTCACTCCTTTTATCTAATGATGTATACGAAGAAAAATCGATCGGTTTAAATGTATTTTGAACATTGTACTCCATCATAGTTCGTTAGTAAAGTAGAAATGTTTAGGAGAAGAAAAATTTTTTTCGTAAAAAAATCACCTTAGCTTATGCGAAGGTGATTTTCAAATTGCTTATTTTTTTAATCCTTGCTCTAGTGTTTCTAACATTTCGTGCTTTTCATTTTCATCAGCGTTTTTCCAAATGACTTCAAATAAAACGCCAAGACCTGGAAGCATTTTTTCTTCACCGCTTTGAATTGCATCGACAATTGTTTCTTGTAATTGATCTTGTGAATTACCAGATACATTCGCTAATACGGCACCGCGTAAATTAAAACTCATTGCTTTCACCTCTTCTTCAGAATTGAAACTGACGTTAGTTTTTGTTCTTTTTTATGTAAATATGTATGAAAAATAGGCTATAATGATAAGACAAGAAGAGAGGGAAATACATATTATGAAAAACATTGATTCAGTACAAAATCCGCGTGTAAAGCAGTGGAAAAAACTGCAAACGAAAAAAGAACGCGATAAAAAAGGTTTATTTTTTGTAGAAGGATTTCACTTAGTCGAGGAAGCTCTGAAGGCAGGAATTGTAACAGAACTTATCGTTTCAGATCAGACAGACCTTCCGAAAGATTGGACAGTTAATGATGTGGAAATGTATATCGTGCCTGAGGCGATTGTAAAAATACTTCGTGAAACAGAAACGACGCAAGGTGTATTTGCTGTTTGTGAGAAGCATGAGAAAGAAGTAGCTCTTACTGATGGGAAATTCCTTTTATTAGATGGCCTGCAAGACCCAGGTAATTTAGGAACAATTATTCGTACAGCTGATGCAGCTGGTATTCACGCCGTTGTGCTTGGAGAAGGTTGTGTTGATGTTTACAATAGTAAAGTACTCCGCTCTACACAAGGTTCTATTTTCCACTTGCCAATTGTAAAAGGGAACTTAGAAGAATGGGTAGACAAGTTAAAAGAAAATAACGTTCCTGTATATGGAACAGCTCTTGAAAATGGAGTTCCGTATGGTGAAGTAACTCCAGCCGGAAGTTTTGCATTAATTGTTGGAAATGAAGGAAATGGCGTACGCCAAGAAATTCTTGCAAAAACGGATCAAAACTTGTATATTCCGATTTACGGTAGGGCAGAATCATTAAATGTTGCGGTTGCAGCAGGGATTTTAACGTATTATTTGCAAAGCCCGGTTGCGAACAAATAAAAAACTTCTTATAATAAGTTGAAGTACATTATATTAAAAGTTAAATAACGAAAAACGTTGATAGAGAAGAGTAGCTTACAAAATCGCCATATAGGGAGAGAATGCCGTAGACTGAAAGCATTCTTATGGTAGACGGAAGTGAATTCACCTCTGGAGTTGACGCCAGGACCATGTATATGTAAAGGCGTTCCGGTCAGAATTGATCGTTATAACTAATGAGTGGGCAGACTTGTTCTGTCAATTTAGGGTGGTACCGCGAATTTACCTCGTCCCTTTTTGGGAGCGAGGTTTTTTTATTTTTAAAATTAGGAGGGTTCCAAAATGGAAGCACGTTTAAAAGAGCTAAAGCAAAAAGCGTTAGAGCTTATTGAAGAAGCGAAAGAGCTAAAGGGCTTAAACGACGTACGCGTAGCGTATTTAGGAAAAAAAGGTCCAATTACAGAAGTATTACGCGGCATGGGAAAATTATCAGCAGAAGAGCGTCCACGTATGGGAGCATTAGTAAATGAAGTACGTGAAGCGATTCAAACGCGTCTAGAAGACAAAATTGGTAACTTAGAAAAAGCAGTAATTGAAGCGAAATTGGCTACGGAAACAATTGATGTTACATTACCAGGTCGTCCTGTTGAAACAGGTTGTCACCATCCGTTAACAGCTGTTGTTGAACAAATTGAAGATGTATTCATCGGTATGGGTTATGAAGTAGCTGAAGGAACAGAAGTAGAAAAAGACTACTACAACTTCGAAGCACTAAACTTACCGAAAGATCACCCAGCACGTGACATGCAAGATACATTCTACATTACAGAAGAAACGTTACTACGTACACATACATCTTCTGTGCAAGCACGTACGATGGAAAATAATAAAGAAAAAGGCCCAATCAAAATTATCTGTCCTGGTAAAGTGTATCGCCGCGATGATGATGATGCGACGCATTCACATCAGTTCATGCAAATTGAAGGTCTTGTAATTGATAAAAACATTCGTATGAGTGACTTAAAAGGTACACTGCAAGTATTCGTGAAAAAGATGTTCGGTGAAGATCGTGAAATCCGTCTTCGTCCAAGTTTCTTCCCATTCACAGAGCCATCTGTAGAGATGGATATTTCTTGTATGATGTGTCATGGCAAAGGTTGCGGCACTTGTAAAGGAACTGGCTGGATTGAAATTTTAGGCGCAGGTATGGTTCACCCGAACGTACTTGAAATGGCTGGTTATGATTCAAAAGAATATCAAGGTTTCGCATTCGGTATGGGCGCAGAGCGTATCGCAATGTTGAAATACGGCGTAGATGACATTCGTCATTTCTATACAAATGATGTACGTTTCTTACAACAATTCAAACGAGCGTAAGGGAAGGAGAGGATAAATATGTTCGTATCATATCGTTGGTTACAAGAGTATGTAGATATTAAAGCTGTAACAGCACAAGAACTAGCAGACAAAATCACGAAAAGTGGTATTGAAGTAGAAGGCGTTGAAGTATTAAATAAAGGTGTAAAAGGTGTTGTAGTTGGTCACGTATTAGAATGTGAAAAACACCCAGAAGCTGATAAATTAAGCAAATGCTTAATCGATATCGGTGAAGAAGAGCCAGTTCAAATTATTTGTGGAGCTGCTAATATTGCAAAAGGTTTAAAAGTACCAGTTGCAAAAGTTGGTGCTGTACTTCCTGGTAACTTCAAAATTAAAAAAGCAAAACTACGTGGTGAAGCTTCTCACGGTATGGTTTGTGCTCTTCAAGAGCTTGGCATTGATGGAAAGTTAGTTTCAAAAGAATATGCAGATGGTATCTTCATCTTCCCAAGTGACGCTGAAGTTGGTGCAGATGCACTTGAAATTTTAAACTTACACGATGAAGTACTTGAGCTTGGTTTAACACCAAACCGTGCAGATTGCTTAAACATGTTAGGTGTTGCATATGAAGTGGCTGCTATTTACGGGCGAGAAGTAAAACTTCCAGCTATCGAATTACAAGAAACAGCAGAAAAAACTTCTAATTATATTTCTGTAAATGTAGAAGCGAAAGAAGAAAACCCATTATACATTGCAAAAATGGTTAAAAACGTAAAGATTGGTCCATCACCAATGTGGATGCAAACTCGCCTTATGGCAGCTGGCATTCGTCCAATTAGCAACGTAGTTGATATTACAAACTACATTTTAATGGAATACGGTCAACCGTTACATGCATTCGATTACGATAAATTAGGTTCAAAAGAAATCGTTGTTCGTCTTGCAAAAGAAGGCGAAAAAATTGAAACGTTAGATGATCAAGAGCGTACATTACAAAGCCACCACCTTGTAATTACAAACGGAACAAAAGCTTTAGCTGTTGCTGGTGTAATGGGCGGAGCGGATTCTGAAGTTACAAATGAGACAGTAAACGTTCTAATTGAGTCTGCATACTTTGCAGGTCAAACAGTGCGTCGTACATCAAAAGACTTAGGTCTTCGTAGTGAATCAAGTGCACGTTTCGAAAAAGGAATCGACCCAACACGTACATTTGAAGCAATTCAACACGCAGCTGCTTTAATGGCGAAATATGCTGGCGGTGAAGCGCTTGAAGGTGTAGTAGAAGCTGACAACTTACAAGTACAAGAGCGTACAGTATCTGTTACTGCTGAAAAAGTAAACCGTGTATTAGGTACAAATATTTCTGCGAGTGAGATGGGTACAATGTTCACAAACTTGAAATTCCCATTCACAGAAGTAGAAGGAACATTCCATGTAAATGTACCAGCACGTCGTCCTGATATTACAATTTCCGAAGACTTAGTAGAAGAAGTGGGCCGTCTATACGGTTATGACCACATTCCAGTTACATTACCTTCTGGAACGATGACTCGTGGTAAATTAACATCAGCACAAACGAAACGTCGTAAAGTACGTCGCTTCTTAGAGGGTGCTGGTTTATATGAAGCAATTACGTATTCATTAACAAGCGCTGACAAAGCGAAACAATACATGGTTGAGCCAAACGAAAAAGCACCTGTAAACCTTGCGCTTCCAATGAGCGAAGAGCGTAGCCAACTTCGTTTAAGCTTAGTGCCGCAATTGCTAGAAGCAGTTTCATACAATGTTGCTCGTAAAAACGACAGCGTTGCTTTATACGAAGTAGGTTCTATCTTCTTACCAACAGAAGCAGGGGAACTTCCGAAAGAAGAACAACACCTTGCAGGTGTTATGACAGGTCTTGCTCTTCACCATGCATGGCAAGGTGAGAAGAAAGTAGTAGACTTCTTCGTTATGAAAGGTGTACTAGAAGGACTATTCGACGTACTTGGCGTTTCAAACCAAATCACATATGCACCAGCAAAACGTGAAGGTATGCATCCAGGCCGTACAGCTGATATCGTATTAGATGGCGAAGTAATTGGTTTCATCGGTCAATTGCACCCAGAAGCAGAAAAACAATTAGATGTGAAAAATACATTCGTATTTGAACTATCTCTTGTAAAAGTATTCGGTGCAGACGCTGAAGAAACTTACTACTCATCAATTCCACGTTTCCCATCTATGACACGTGACATGGCTGTTGTGGTAACAAAAGAAACAAAAGCTGGTGAAATGAAGCAAGTCATTGCTGAAGCTGGCGGAGAACTTCTGAAAGACGTAACACTATTCGACTTATACGAAGGTGAAAAAATGGAAGAAGGCAAGAAATCACTTGCATTCTCTATGACTTACTTCGATGCAGAACGTACGTTAACAGATGAAGAAGTAACAGAAGCGCATAACCGTGTATTAACAACGGTAGAAGAGAAATTTGGTGCGGAGTTACGTAAGTAATTAGAAAATTGCCGGATTCATTCCGGCAATTTTTTTTATTGCACAATCGTCGAAAGATGTCGGTAAGTCGATATATTACAAAAATCGCTTATATATTTTCTGGCATCTTGCATCTTTCTCTCGAATGTAGTACATTAATTTTAGTTTAACAAAATGAAAGACGATGATAAGGAAAAGTAGTATATACTATAATCCAAAGCGAGTCAGGGGCGGTGAGAGCCTGATGAGGCGGTATATGTGAAGAACACCTTGGAGTTGCTAACCGAAATTGAATTTTGTATTCAAGAGTAGACTTAGACGGGAATCCGGCCTGTTACAAACCGGGAAGTATGTATTACATACGAGTTAAAGTTGGTCTTTATGACAAATTGGGTGGTACCGCGAAGTTTAACCTTTCGTCCCTTTATGGATGAAAGGTTTTTTTGTATTTAAATATATCAGCAAAGGAGAATTTTACTATGGAAAACACATTAGTAAAAAGTCTGTATAGAGATACAGAAAAGTATGCAGGTCAAACAGTACAAGTATCAGGGTGGATTCGTAACTTACGTGATTCAAAAGCATTTGGTTTCATCGAATTAAACGACGGTAGCTTCTTCAAAAGCGTTCAAATCGTTTTCGATACAGAATTAGAGAACTTTAAAGAAATTGCAAAGCTTCCACTTAGCTCTTCAGTGAAAGTAGAAGGTAAAGTAATTGCAACGCCTGGGGCGAAGCAACCATTTGAAATTAAAGCAGAAAAAATTGATATCGAGGGCTTATCAGATTCTGATTACCCACTTCAAAAGAAGCGTCATACGTTTGAATACTTACGTACAATCGCTCACTTACGTCCAAGAACAAATGCATTCTCTGCAACGTTCCGCGTACGTTCTATCGCAGCATTTGCGATTCACCAGTTCTTCCAAGAGCGTGGATTTGTACATGTTCACACACCAATCATCACTGGTAGTGATACAGAAGGTGCTGGCGAAATGTTCCGCGTAACAACACAAGATTTAAACAACGTACCAAAAGGTGAAGACGGACAAGTTGATGAATCAAAAGACTTCTTCGGTAAAGAAACAAACTTAACAGTAAGTGGACAGCTGAACGCTGAAGCGTATGCATTAGCATTCCGTGATGTATATACATTCGGACCTACATTCCGTGCGGAAAACTCAAACACAACTCGCCACGCTGCTGAGTTCTGGATGGTTGAGCCTGAGATTGCATTCGCTGAGTTAGGCGATGTAATGGATCTTACAGAAGATATGCTGAAATATGCAATGAAATATGTATTAGAGCATGCACCAGAAGAAATGGACTTCTTCAACAGTTTCGTTGATAAAACAGTTCTAGAGCGTATGAACAACGTGATTAACTCTGACTTCGGTCGCATCACATATACAGAAGCAATTAAAGTACTTCAAGAATCAGGTGCTGACTTCAAATACCCAGTAGAATGGGGTATTGACTTACAAACAGAGCATGAAAGATACTTATCAGAAGAGATCTTCAAACGCCCTGTATTCGTAACTGACTACCCGAAAGACATTAAAGCGTTCTACATGCGTATGAATGAAGATGGAAAAACAGTAGCTGCTACTGACCTTCTAGTTCCTGGCATCGGCGAATTAATCGGCGGAAGTCAACGTGAAGAAAGAATGGACGTTTTAGTAGACAGAATTAAAGAATTAGGTATGAACGAAGAGGACTACTGGTGGTACTTAGAACTTAGAAAATACGGCGGTACAAAACACGCTGGATTCGGTCTAGGTTTCGAGCGCTTCCTAATGTACATCACTGGTATGGCTAACATCCGTGACGTAATTCCATTCCCAAGAACTCCAGGTTCTTCTGAGTTCTAAAATGTGAAAAAAGCGAGAGGATTTCCTCTCGCTTTTTATTTTGCATAGTTTATTACCCTGTAGCAAAAAGTAACGCGAAGGGGTGAATATAAATGAGTAAAAAAGTAAAAAAAGATCATTCAAGATCGGGCCTAGGTTCTCCAGAAGTAGAAGGACAAGGAACGACGACATATGAAACAGGTTCTCATAAAGTACCTTCATCTAATAAGAAGCAGAAACGAAGCTAACATAAAAAAGGAGAGTCTTGGCGACTCTCCTTTTTTCATGTATTACATCTTCTTATCGTTAATTTCTTTTGTAATGTTATCGACATCTTTGTCTAATCGATCGAAATAGAAAAACCACAGTAAACTCATGAACACGTAATAGATGGCCATAACGCTAAGGCTATCAGATATGTTTTCGAATGTGGATTTAGTAGTGAAGAAAGTGCCCCAAACAGTAGAAATAATGAAGTAAGAAAGTGGACCTACGAGGTGTATGAAAACATATAATAATTTTTTAACTTTCACAGCGTCCATATGAATTCCCTCCTTATGTAAACAATCCTTTTCTTCTAATCATGAATTCAAATTCCTCACAGAAGTGTTGTAGCTTGTTGTGCATCGTGTTTCACGATAAATTTTCGAATCCGAAAATTTAATAGGAATGATCTACCATATCTTTCGATTAAATTTTGGAACTCCTGTTGCTCACTTAATAGTTGGATATTCTCCCTAATTTTGAATTGTCTTTCATGGGATTACCTAGTAAGATGTTTAGAATCATTTATAGAAATAGTAATAGGAATTATCTTCTTTAATTTTAATAATATGTATAATTATGTTGTGACATAATTACAAGGACAATAGTAGGGTGAAACAAAAAACAGGAGTTTGTAGGCTCCTGTTTTTGTCGATACTATTTTAATAAGCGAAACGCCTTCTCTGTATTAGCAAAATGCAGTTTCACAAACTCAGGTAATCGTTCTTTACCAAGCTTTTGAATTAATTTAGCAGCGGCGATATCAACTTGTTTACCAGCACCTTTTGGAAGTGGCATACCAGCTTTTTTACTTAGTTCGTCAAACTGTTTTACGAATGAGTAGCGAGCTAAAATAGAAGCAGCGGCTACTGCTAAATGGACGCTTTCACCTTTCGTAGCGAAATAAACATTTTCACGCTGTACCTGTTTTTGTTTTGCTAAATATTTATAGTATGTATCAGGTTGTGTGAATTGATCGATTAAGACGCCTTCAGGTTTTGTAGGTGCCATTTTAGCTAATAAGTTTGTAATAGCTTTATTGTGTAGTAAAGCTTTTAACTTACCTTGATTGTTTCCTTTATCAAATAGCTCGTTATATTTTTCATTATGAAGGACAAGAGAGCTGTAAGGAACAACGTGTAGAAGTTGTTTCGCAATGGCAGTAATTTGATCGTCATTTAAGTTTTTAGAGTCTTTTACACCAAGTTCTTTTAGCAGTGGGATTTGCTTTGCATCCACATATACAGCAACGACTGTCATCGGTCCAAAGAAATCTCCCGTACCAACTTCATCAGACCCTACAATAGACATTGTACCGATGGAAGCGGGCGGCGCATAAAGATGGGAATCGACAGATTTTTTTACAGCTGTTTTCGGTGTTTGAGAGACAGTTTGCCAACGAGAAGCTTCTGCTTCAGCGCGGCCTCCTTGGAACATTACTTTTCCAGATTTATACGCTGTAATTGTGCAAGATGGTACCTTTGCCATGAAGATTCCGCCTTGTGGAATTTTTGGGCTAAGCGAATGTTTATATTGTTGTTTCATGTCTTCAATTACTGTAGAATTTGTTTGAATTACGATAGAATTTGACATAATGGTCGCCCCTTTTTTTATATTGTTATTTTTATCATATCGGATTGTTCTTTCTGTTTCCATATTATGAAGGTTCATGGTATGATAAACTTTAGGATTCTGTACGTGATTGGAGGCCGGTGAGTTGTCACAACAAAAGGGAAAGAAAAGTCGAATTAATGTAGAAATCTATGGTCAGCAATATTCAGTTGTTGGCGATGAAAGTACAAGTCATATCCGCATGGTAGCAGCGATTGTGGATGATAAAATGCGCGAACTCAATGCCAAGAATCCTTCGCTTGACACGAGTAGACTAGCGGTATTGACGGCGGTAAACGTCATACACGATTACATAAAATTAAAAGAAGAACATGAGAAATTGAAAGAAAGTATGACAAAAAAAGGAATGGAATAACATGATTGATATTATTATCATTTTACTGCTTGTTATGGGATTTTTCCTCGGCTTACGCAGAGGGTTTATTCTGCAACTTGTAAAGTTAACAAGCTTTATTATCGCATACCTTGTTGCATACTGGTACTGTAAAGATTTAGCGCCAGCACTTGCGAAATTTATTCCGTATCCATTTGATAAAAACGTATCTGTTCCAGAATGGATTGATGCAAATAATATTGAGACAGTATTTTATCAAGCGCTTGCGTTTATCATATTGTTTATTATCACTAAAATTGCACTTTCATTACTTGGTAATTTGTTAAATATGTTTGCAGAAATACCGGTTTTAAAGCAAGTAAATGCGTTTGCGGGGGCAATCCTCGGATTTTTAGAAGTATATATTATTTTGTTTGTCTTAATTATCATTGGAAATATTCTTCCGATTGAACAAGTACAAACACCATTACAAAAATCATCAATTAGCAAAATAATTGTAGACGATACACCGATTCTATCTGAAAAGGTGAAGGAACTATGGCAGACAGGTAGCAGAGTATAACTTCTCTTTTTTCGGAAAGAGAAGTTTTTTTCTATGAAAGAAAGGCGGGCAATGATGAAAGTAAATAAAAAACAAGTTATCAAATTATTAGAGACAATCGGGCTTTTTATGGAACTAAAGGGTGCGAATCCATTTAAAATATCTGCATTTCGTAAAGCGGCAGCAGCATTAGAAAGTGACGATCGTAGTCTTTCTGAAATTGAAGATTTCACAAAGATTCCAGGAATCGGAAAAGGAACAGCAGCCGTTATTCAAGAATATATAGAATCGGGAACATCTGAAGTATTGCAAGAACTTGAGAAAGAAGTACCAAGTAGCTTATTGCCGTTATTAAAACTACCAGGACTTGGTGGTAAAAAGGTGGCTAAGTTATATAAAGAACTTGGTGTTGTTGATATGGAATCGCTAAAAGCTGTTTGTGAGGAAAATAAAGTACAGGCTTTAGCAGGTTTCGGTAAGAAGACAGAAGAGAAAATATTAGAAGCAATCGATCAAGTAGGCTCTCGTCCAGAGCGTTTACCAATTGCGATGGTATTGCCTATTGCCGGGGAAATAGAGGAGAAATTGTCGAATATTGCTGAAGTAATTCGTTTCTCTCGCGCTGGTAGCTTACGCCGTGTTCGTGAGACAGTGAAAGATTTAGATTTTATCATTGCAACGACAGAACCAGCAGCGGTACGTGAGCATTTACTACAATTCGATAACATGATTGAAGTAATCGCGAGTGGAGATACGAAAGTTTCTGTCCGTCTTCAATATGAATATGATATTTCAATTGATTTTCGTTTAGTAAAACCAGAAGAGTTTATTACAACTCTTCACCATTTCACAGGATCAAAGGACCATAACGTAAAAATGCGTCAAATCGCAAAAGATAAAGGCGAGAAAATTAGTGAGTACGGTGTAGAGAACTTGGAAACAGGTGAAGTGAAAACATTTGAGACTGAAGAAGACTTCTTCGCTCATTTCGGTCTGCCATTTATTCCGCCAGAAGTGCGTGAAGATGGAAAAGAAATTGAATTAATTAAAGAGTATCCAAACTTAATTCAGTTTTCCGATATACAAGGTGATTTACATATGCATACAACTTGGAGTGACGGTGCTTTTTCTATTGAAGAAATGGTACAAGCGTGCCGTGCTCGTGGATACAAGTTTATGGCGATTACTGATCACTCGCAATACTTGAAAGTAGCGAATGGTTTAACGAAAGAGCGTCTTCGTGAGCAAGCGAAAGAAATTGAACGTATGAATGAAAAGTATCCAGACATTACAATTTTACGCGGAATTGAAATGGACATTTTACCAGATGCCTCGCTTGATTTTGATGATGAAGTATTAGAAGAATTAGACTATGTCATTGGAGCGATTCACTCTAGCTTCTCACAAGACCGTGAAACGATTATGAAACGTCTGCGTACTGCACTTGAGAATAAACATGTCACAATGATTGCCCATCCGACAGGACGTCTTCTCGGGCGCCGTGAGGGTTATGATGTAGATACAGATTTATTAATTGAACTCGCAAAAGAGACAAATACAGTTTTAGAATTAAATGCGAATCCGAACCGTCTAGATTTAAGCGCGAAATTATTAAAACAAGCACAAGATGCTGGTGTAAAAGTAGCGATTAATACGGATGCTCATACACTTGAAATGTTAGAAGATATGGAAACAGGTGTAGCTGCAGCACGTAAAGGTTGGATTCAAAAAGATAACGTGATTAACACATGGGATATTGAACGTTTATTAGACTATATTAAACGTAATAAGTAACACAAGGGGGACCTGCAACATGTTAGAAAGAACGTTGCGTGTATTAGAATACAATAAAGTAAAAGAACAATTACTTGAACATACAGCCTCTTCACTTGGCCGTGATAAAGTGAAGAATTTAGTGCCGAGCACTGATTTTGAAGAAATTGTAGAAATGCAAGATACAACGGATGAAGCAGCGAAAGTCATTCGTTTAAAAGGTAGTGCACCATTAGGTGGCATTACGGATATTCGCTCAAATGTGAAGCGTGCAAAGATTGGAAGTATGTTAAGCCCTAATGAACTACTTGATATTGCGAATACGATGTATGGTAGTCGTAATATGAAACGTTTCATTGAAGATATGGCTGATAACGGTGTCGAGCTTCCGATTTTAGAAACTCACGTCGCTCAAATTGTATCTTTATATGATTTAGAAAAGAAAATTACAAATTGCATCGGTGATGGCGGTGAAGTAGTCGATAGCGCGAGTGATAAACTGCGTGGTATTCGTACTCAAATTCGTACTGCGGAAAGCCGTATTCGTGAAAAGTTAGAAAATATGACGCGTTCTTCAAACGCACAAAAGATGCTGTCTGACTCGATTGTAACGATTCGTAACGAACGTTACGTAATCCCAGTAAAGCAAGAATACCGCGGCGTATATGGCGGTATTGTTCACGATCAATCTGCTTCTGGACAAACGTTATTTATTGAACCACAAGTAATTGTAGAATTAAATAATGCACTACAAGAAGCACGAGTGAAAGAAAAACAAGAAATTGAACGCATCTTATTAATGTTAACAGAAGAAGTGGCAGTAGAAGCCGATATCGTTTTATCAAACGTAGAAGTAGTTGCAAATCTTGATTTCATCTTTGCGAAAGCTTTTTATGCGAAACGAATTAAAGCAACGAAACCAATTGTAAATAACGAGCGTTATATGGATTTAAGACAAGCTCGTCATCCGCTAATCGATCCAGAAATTATTGTGCCAAATAACATTATGCTAGGTAAAGATTTCACAACAATTGTTATTACAGGACCGAATACAGGTGGTAAAACAGTTACGCTGAAAACAGTTGGTATTTGTGTATTAATGGCGCAATCTGGTCTTCACATTCCAGTAATGGATGAGTCAGAGATTTGTGTATTTAAAAATATCTTTGCTGATATCGGTGATGAGCAGTCGATTGAACAAAGCTTAAGTACGTTCTCCTCACATATGGTGAACATTGTAGATATTTTAGAAAAAGCTGATTTTGAAAGCTTAGTTTTATTTGATGAATTAGGTGCTGGAACAGACCCGCAAGAAGGTGCTGCACTAGCAATTTCGATTTTAGATGAGGTATGTAACCGCGGTGCTCGCGTTGTTGCTACGACGCATTACCCAGAATTAAAAGCGTACGGATATAACCGTGAGCAAGTTATTAATGCGAGTGTTGAGTTTGATGTAAATACATTAAGTCCAACTTATAAGTTATTAATCGGTGTACCAGGTCGCAGTAACGCCTTTGAAATTTCGAAGCGCCTTGGATTATCTGATCGCGTTATTGACCAAGCACGTAACCACATTAGTACAGATACAAATAAAATTGAAAATATGATTGCGAAGTTAGAAGAAAGCCAGAAGAACGCAGAGCGTGACTGGAACGAAGCAGAGGCACTTCGCAAACAATCTGAGAAACTTCATCGTGAGTTGCAACGTCAAATTATTGAGTTTAACGATGAGCGTGATGAAAAATTATTAAAAGCGCAAAAAGAAGGGGAAGAAAAAGTCGAAGCTGCGAAGAAAGAAGCAGAAGGTATTATTCAAGAACTTCGTCAATTGCGTAAAGCACAGCTTGTAAATGTGAAAGACCATGAGCTTATTGAAGCGAAGAGCCGTCTAGAAGGAACAGCGCCAGAGCTTGTGAAGAAACAAAAAGTAAACGTGAAAAACACTGCGCCGAAACAACAGTTACGCGCAGGTGATGAAGTAAAAGTATTAACGTTCGGTCAAAAGGGTCAATTACTTGAAAAAGTAAGTGATACAGAGTGGAGCGTACAAATCGGTATTCTGAAGATGAAAGTAAAAGAATCTAACATGGAATACATTAACACACCGAAGCAAACAGAGAAAAAAGCAGTCGCAAGTGTGAAGGGTAGAGATTACCACGTTTCATTGGAACTTGATCTTCGCGGTGAACGTTATGAAGATGCAATGATGCGCGTTGAAAAATATTTAGACGATGCCCAGCTTGCAAGTTATCCTCGTGTATCAATCATTCACGGTAAAGGAACAGGAGCGCTTCGCCAAGGTGTACAAGATTACTTGAAGAAGCATCGCGGCGTGAAGAATTACCGTTACGGTGACATGGGCGAGGGAGGCCTAGGCGTAACAGTTGTCGAATTAAAATAGCAAACAACGAAACAAAGGGGAAACCATTATATGTTTATGGACAAACTTGCAAAAGTATTGTTAGCTTGTTGTGGAATATTTTTGGTGATTGGGGTTATTTATTTAGTTGTTTTTGCGAAGTGAAAAAGCGTCAATCGTGGCATAATGATATTGCCATAGATTGACGTTTTTATTATATATGAAAAGGAATAAAACATGAAAATCAACCAATACATAAGCGAAGCAAAATCATGCTCAAGACGTGAAACAGACCGCCTTATTAAAGCTGGACGCGTGGCTATTAATGGCGAAATATGTACGCACGGTGCACTTGTGAGCGATGGTGATGTTGTAACGATTGATGGACAGGTTATTGCGAAAGAAGAGAAAGAAAAGGTGTATATCGCATTCCATAAACCAGTCGGAATTACTTGTACAGCAGCTGATCATATTGAAGATAATATTATTGATTATATCAATTACCCAGAGCGAATCTTTCCAGTTGGGCGATTAGATAAAGCATCAGAAGGACTTATTTTATTAACGAATGATGGCGCGATTGCCAATCAAATTTTACACGGTGATCACGAACACGAGAAAGAATATGTTGTCACAGTCGATAAACCTTTTACGGACTGGTTTATTGATGAGATGTCCAGCGGTGTAAAGATTAAAGATGGTATGACGAAGCCGTGCAAAGTGACGAGAGTCGATCAATCAACATTTCGTATCGTTTTAACGCAAGGAATGAACAGGCAAATTCGTAGAATGAGTCGTGCTTTCGGATTTACTGTAATAAAGCTAAAGCGAGTGCGCATTATGAATATAGAGCTAAATGAGCTTGGAGTAGGAAAATGGCGGAACATTGCAACTGAGGAATTAGAGATATTAAGAGGGCAGTTATAGGGAGGAAAAATTTTCTCCCTATATTTTTTTGTCAGAAAAAATAAAACTATTGATTTTTTAAAAAATAGCCCATATAATAAAAAACAACAAGTTTCGACAAGATATTTTATAAAAGTAATGATGAGGACATGAGTTGTATTTTACGATTCTCAGAGAGGGGAGCCTTAGGCTGTGAGCTTCCTAATACGAAAAGACAAGCTTACCACCTCTAAACTTCAAGAGTGAACTGCATACATGATGCATTGTAATTCTTGACGGATAAAACCGTTATCAATTTACACGAGCTATAAAATGAGCTTATTTTGCTATAAATTCATTTTATTAGAATAAGGGTGGAACCACGATTTCAACACTCGTCCCTTTGTTAGGGACGGGTGTTTTTTGCGTTCTTTTACGGGGAAGTATGCTTGAAAGAGGATATGTGACGGATTAAAAATCAGAATATTTTGTCAATTAATTATTTTAGGAGGTTAGTAGAAATGAAATCATCTTTAAAGTTTTCAGAGATGTTTGCAATAAGTTTAATGTTATTTGCACTGTTTTTTGGTGCAGGCAATATGATTTTTCCACCAGCGTTAGGGCAAGGTGCTGGAACGGACGTATGGATCGCGCTGTTTGGTTTTATCGTAACAGGGGTTGGACTACCTTTATTAGGAGTAATTGTTATAGCTTTAAAGGGAGATATTAATGAGCTAGCAGGACGTGTACATCCTATATTCGCACTTGTTTTTATCACTGCAATTTATTTATGTTTAGGCGTATTCGTAAGTGTGCCGCGTACAGGAACAGTAGCTTATGAGATGAGTGTTGCACCGTTTTTACCAAGTGAGATAGCTGGTCAGTCATATCCACTTGTTATCTTTACACTTATTTTCTTTGCAGTCACTTTCTATTTAGCTTTAAATCCTTCGAAATTAGTGGGGCGTATTGGTAAAGTACTAACTCCAATATTATTAGCAGTTATTGCAATTATCGTAGGTAAAGCACTTATTACACCAATTGGAGAATTTGGTGCACCGACAGAAGCGTATAGTGCTCCTCTCTTCAAAGGATTTATTGATGGATATTTAACTTTAGATGGACTTGCAGCACTTGTTTTCGGAAATGTTGTAATTCATGCGTTAAAAGAAAAAGGCATTACAAATAAAAATAGTATTGCAAAAGTAACAATCTTTGCAGGATTTATTGCAGCACTTGGTTTACTACTTGTATATTTAGCGCTTGCGTATCTTGGAGCTTCTAGTGTATCGCTTGGAATGGGCGCAAACGGAGGAATTATTTTAACAAATGTCGTGAATCATTTATTTGGTAGCTACGGAACTTTATTACTAGGGATCGCAATTACAGCAGCATGTTTAACAACTTCTGTAGGTATTGTTGCAGCTTGTGGTGATTACTTCTCTTCCTTATTACCAAAGCTTTCTTATCAAAAAGTCGTTTTTATTTTCTGTGTATTAGCATTTATGGTAGCAAACCTTGGGTTAACTCAGTTAAATGCATTAGCATTACCAATCTTAATCGCCATTTATCCAATTGGAATCGTACTTATCGTATTATCACTTGTTGAAAACTACGTTCGTCTTCCGTTAGCGATGTATGTGGGCGGGATTGTAGGAGCATTTGCAATAAGTTTCTTTGATGGGTTACACAATGCAAACCTTCAAATTGCAGCGCTAGCACCTATTTTAGATAAGATTCCATTATATAGTGTAGGAATTGGTTGGTTAGTTCCAGGCATAATCGGTATAGGATTTGGTTATATAGTTTCTAAGTTTCAAAAACAGGAAATTGCTGTAGAAAAATAGAGAAAAGAGGCTTTCTATAATAGAAAGTCTCTTTTTTTGTAGAAAAAGCCACATATAGAGAAATTCAGATATTAAAAATTTTATACGTAATATAGTTGACAAAAAATTTATGAGTAGGCTAAGATTGACTTAGTTGTGGAAATATTGGAAGGGAAGTGAGGGAAAGGGTTTTCTATAACTAAAGTGTTGTTAGGGGGAAGAGGTGAAAGAAGAGGAGAAGAGATAGTTTATTTTTTTTGATTTATATTGAGAATGATAATCAATAAATAAGTTTTGAAATTTTTTCTCAGTTTCTATGCCTTCATATAAGGAATAGGGTGAGATATTATTTTTAACATTCAATGAGAATGATAATCAATAATACTTATATTACATAAAAGAATGCTAATTAAATAATAGGTAGAAGAGATTATTTTTTTTCTTATAAATTGAGAATAATTATCATTTTCAAAAAGTGAAGTGAAAGATAACAAAGGAGGAAACAAGAAAAATGAAAAAGGTTTCTGTATTACCCGCTTTTATTATAACGTTCGTATGTATGCTAGCTTTTCTTGTAATGCCATACGGGAATGCTTCAGCAAAACTAGCTGATGGTACTTACGATATTAATTACGTAATTCAAAAAGCGGAAAATGATTCAGCTTCAATGGCAAATGACTATTTTGAAAAGCCAGCAAAATTAATAGTGAAAAACGGTGAGATGAGAGTACAAGTTCCGATGAATCATAGTGCTTGGATTACAGAATTTAAAGCACCAGAGAACGGGAATTTTGTTGATGCGAAAGTTGTTAGTAAAGATGAATCGGCAGATAAAAGAACAGTAGAGTTTAAAGTAGATGATTTATCCAAACCAGCAGCTGTAAAAATTCATGTTGTTGTACCAAATGCAAACTATGACCACCACTACACAATTCGTTTTGCTTTTGATGCAAATGTAAAAGCTGTAGGTGGCGATAACGGCGTAGCTGCTACAACAAAAAATAATGATCAAGCGAAAACAGATACACAAGTAAAAGAAGAGAAAATAAAAGTAGAGAGTAAGGAAACAGCTAAAGAAGCGAACAAAGAAACAAAAAATGAAAATGGAAAAGCTGAAAAAACAGATAACCCAAAAACAGGCGATGAAGCACGTATTGGATTGTTTACAGCGTTAATTCTTATTTCAGGTGCTTTCTTAATTCGTAAAGTGAAATTGAGTAAATAAATCTTTTGAAGGGTGATGAATATATGTTTAAACAATTTAAAATGATTATTGCCGTATTTGCTGTTTTATTTACGTTTATCGCAACACTAGGTTTACAAGATGCAAAGGCTGCTACAAAACTAGCTGATGGAAAATATAATATTGCTTTTACTGTATGGAAAGGCGATAAAGATGAATCGTCTAGAATGAATAGTTATTTTGAAAGCCCAGCAACATTAACAGTTAAAAATGGAAAACAATATGTTTCATTTAAAGTGAAAGATAGTGCTTCTATTAAAAGTTTCCAAGTAGAAAAAGATGGTCAATTTGTAGAAACAACCGTGTTAAGTGAAAACAAAAAAGATAATACTAGAGTTGTAGAATTTGAAGTTGCTGACTTGTCAAAAAAACTAAATGGCAAGGTGAAAATTAATATTCCAATTATTAATTATAATGCTTCGTATGATATTCGCTTTGTATTTGATGGGAACAGTATTAAATAATTTTCAAAAGGGAGAGTCGTTCCATTGAACAGGTATACAAAAATTATTGTTGCTATGTTTTTAATGATATTTACATTCGTATCAACATTACAACCACTTGCAGTTCAAGCAGCTACCAAGTTGGCTGACGGTGAATATTCAATTGGCTTCAAAGTTTTAAAAGATACATCAGATGAAGAATCGATGATGAATCAATATTCAGTAAGCCCGGGAACTTTAAAAGTGAAGGATGGGAAAAAGAAAGTATCCTTTACATTAACGAATAGTTCATGGATTACGAAGTTTGAAACAGAAAAAGCAGGTAAGCTAGTTGCGACAAATGTAATTAGTGAAGATAAAGAAAAAGACACAAGAGTAGTAGAATTTGATGTAGAAGATGTAGAGAAGGTATTAAATGCAAAAGTAAAAGTAGATATTGATTTTTTAAATTATCATCATGAGTACGACGTTCGTATTGCATTTGATCAAAATAGCATTACACCAATTCATGTAGAAAAACCAAATGAAAAAGAGGACCCAGCTAATAAGCCAGATCCAAATGAAACTACCGATCCAGGTCAGAAGCCCGACCAAAAGCTTGACCCAGATCAACAACCAAATTCTAACACAATTACAGATGGTGCGTACAGCATTCCATTTAAAGTATTAAAAGATCAAACAGATGAAGAATCTAAGATGAATACTTACATGGTAAATCCAGGAGTATTAAAAGTAGAAAACGGTAAGAAAAAAGCAATTGTAACACTAAAAAGTAGCTCATTAATTAAAAATTTCCAAACGGAAAAAGATGGCGCATTTGTTGATGCAAAAGTAGTGAGTGAGGATAAGGAAAAAGATACAAGAGTAGTAGAGTTTGAAGTAAACGATTTATCTAAAAAACTAAA
Source organism: Bacillus sp. 5mfcol3.1 (assembly GCF_900114335.1). Taxonomy (NCBI): domain Bacteria; kingdom Bacillati; phylum Bacillota; class Bacilli; order Caryophanales; family Bacillaceae; genus Bacillus; species Bacillus sp. 5mfcol3.1. The sequence continues at coordinate 319,673 of NZ_FOST01000002.1, forward strand.
TACAAAAGTATTTATCGAAATGGCATCAAGAAATTATAAGCAAACGCATGATGTACAACTTTTATTTGAACAAGATAAACTTGAACAAATTAAAAATGAAGAGAAACAACCAGAAGTAGAAAAACCGGAAGTAGAAAAACCAGAAGTAGAAAAACCGGAAGTAGAAAAACCAGAAGTAGAAAAACCGGAAGTAGAAAAACCAGAAGTAGAAAAACCAGAAGTAGAAAAACCGGAAGTAGAAAAACCAGAAGTAGAAAAACCGGAAGTAGAAAAACCAGAAGTAGAAAAACCGGAAGTAGAAAAACCAGAAGTAGAAAAACCGGAAGTAGAAAAACCAGAAGCAGAAAAACCAGAAGTAGAAAAACCGGAAGTAGAAAAACCGGAAGCAGAAAAACCAGATGAAAATAAAAAACCAGATGCTGAAACAATTAAAGATGGTGAATACAGCATCAATTTTAAAGCATTAAAAGATCAAACAGACGAAATTTCAATGATGAACACATATACAAAAAGTCCAGGTGTGCTAAAAGTAAAAGATGGTAAGAAGTATGTATCATTTACGTTAACGAACAGTTCTTGGATTACAAAATTTGAATTTGAGAAAAATGGTTCGTTTGTTGATGCGAAAGTAATAAGTGAAGATAAAAAAGCTGATACACGCGTAGTGGAAGTAGAAGTACCAGATTTATCGAAAAAGTTAAATGCAAAAGTAAAAGTAGATATCGATTCAATGAATTATCACCATTTTTACGATATTCAATTTGCATTTGATAAAGGTAGCATTAAGCCGTTAGATAACCAAGGAGGAAACGACAACCAAGGCGGAAATAACAACCAAGGAGGAAACGACAACCAAGATAATAACACAACAATTGATCCAAAAGCTCTTAAAGATGGTGAATACAGCATTGGCTTTAAAGTGTTAAAAGATCAAACAGATGAAATCTCAATGATGAACACATACACAAAAAGCCCAGGTGTATTAAAAGTAAAAGATGGTAAGAAATACGTATCGTTTACATTAACAAATAGTACATGGATTACGAAATTTGAATTTGAGAAGAATGGTTCTTTCGTTAATGCAAAAGTGTTAAGTGAAAATAAAGAACAAAATACAAGAGTAGTAGAAGTAGAAGTAAACGATTTGTCTAAAAAATTAAATGCAAAAGTAAAAGTAGATATTGATTCAATGAATTATCACCATTTCTACGATGTTCAATTTGTATTTGATCAAGACAGTATTAAAGCTTTAGGGAACCAAGGTGGAAACGACAACCAAGGAGGAAACGACAACCAAGGCGGGAATGGAAACCAAGGTGGAAATGACAACCAAGGTGGAAATAATAACCCGAAAGTAATAGTTGATCCGAAAAATTTAGTAGATGGCCAATATGATATTACATTTAAAGTATTAAAAGATAAAACAGATGAGATTTCAAAGATGAATGACTATGTTGTAAATCCAGCGAAATTAATCGTAAAAGATGGTAAAAAATACATTGAGATGACGCTGAAAAATAGTGCGTGGATTACGAAATTCCAAACGGAAAACAAGGAACTATTCGCTGATGCGAAAGTAGTAAGCGAAGATAAAAATGCAAATACGCGAGTAGTACAGTTTGAAGTAGAAGATCTATTTAAAAAATTAAACGCAAAAGTAAAGGTAGATATCGATGAGATGAACTACCATCATTTCTACGATGTACAAATTCAATTTGATACAAATAATATCGGCGCGTTAGGAACTATTAAAGAGGAACCGAAAAATGAACCGAAAAATCCAGTGACTACACCGAAAGTAGATAATGTAAAAACAGTAGGTACTCCTGATTTTAACCGAAATGCAGATGATCAGAAGAAAAAAGAAGATACAAAAAATGATTCAAAAAAAGAGAAAAACTCAAAAACTGCAGATACAGCACAACTTGGTTTATACATGGTGTTACTGCTAGGTTCACTTGCTTTACTAGTTCGTAAATATAGAGCAGGTAGATTGTAATTTTTGGAGTCTTGATGCATGTTCGCGTGCATCAAGACTTGTTTCATATTGTATGGAAGGGAGTGGTGATTGAGAGTGAAGAAAATCGTAAGTGTACTAATGGCTATCATTTTGTTAATGAGTATAGCCGGGTGCTCATCACCAAAAAAAGAAACAGCAAAGCAGGTAAAGAGTGAGAGTAAGGAGCGCGTTGTTGCAACAACAGTGGCTGTTACTGAAATTATGGATGCGTTAGAAGTAGATTTAGTCGGCGTTCCAACAAGTTCTAAAACTTTACCGAAGCGATATAAAGGTTTACCTGAAGTTGGGAATCCAATGAGTCCAGATATGGAAAAGGTAAAGTCATTAAAGCCTTCAGAAGTGTTATCTGTGACAACACTTGAATATGAATTAAAGCCAGTTTTTGATGATGTGGGTATGAAAGCAAACTTTTTAGATTTAACGAGTTTAAAAAATATGCAAAGTTCTATTAGCGATTTAGGTAAGAAATATGGACGTGAAAAGCAGGCTGAAGCAGTAGTAACTAAGTTAGATAAAAAGGTTGCTAGCATTCAAAAGGAAGTAAAAGGAAAGAAAGAACCGACAGTGCTTATTTTATTAGGTGTGCCGGGCAGTTATTTAGTAGCAACAGAGCATTCTTATATTGGAGATTTAGTGAAACAACTAGGTGGTAAAAATATTGTGCAAGGTGAACAAGTAGAATATTTAGCTTCTAATACAGAGTATTTAAAGAAAGCTGATCCAGATATTATTTTACGAGCAGCTCATGGTATGCCTGATGAAGTTGTAAAAATGTTTGATAAAGAATTTAAAACAAATGACATTTGGAAACACTTTGCTGCGGTTAAAAATAACCGTGTTTACGATTTAGAAGAGCGTTTATTTGGAACGACAGGCAATTTAGCAGCAATTGAAGCGTTAGATGAATTGAAAAATATGATGTATCCGTGATGCATTTTAATATAAAGGAAGAGCAGAATGAATAAAAAAACTTGGAGTTTCCTCATTGTTACTGCATTGCTCATTGTTATGACATCATTGTCAGCGATGAAAGGGAGTTTAGAAGTAGGTATTGTTGAACTTGTGCAAGGGATATTTACAGGTGGGAATGAAGATGTTGAAGTCATTAAAGATTTACGTTTCCCGCGTATTATTATTGCGCTGTTCACTGGAGCGGCTCTTGCTGTTTCAGGGGTGCTTTTTCAAGCTGTTATGAAGAATCCACTCGCTGATGCTGGGGTAATCGGTATATCTTCAGGAGCTAGTTTTATGACACTCGTTATTATTACATTGTTCCCGCAATTCTTTTTCTGGACACCCGTATTCGCCTTTTTAGGTGGTGCGTTTGCGTGTTATCTCGTTTATTCGTTTTCATGGAAGTCAGGGTTAAGCCCGCTTCGCATTATTTTAATTGGTATTGCCATTAATGCGATGTTTACTGGATTAAATGAATCATTCGTTACGATTTGTGGGTATTTTATTAAGAGTATTAAGCAAACGACGACTTCTAACATAACAATGAAGACGTGGGGCGATGTAGAAATAATGGTGACTTATGGAACGATTGGTCTTATTCTTGCTCTGTTCGTAGGAGCTTGGTGTAACTTATTATCGCTACAAGATAAGACTGCGAAAAACTTAGGCTTGCACGTGACGAGAGTTCGTCTTATTATTTCTGCCATTGCAGTACTCTTAGCGGCAGTATCAACAGCGATTGCAGGTGTTATTGCTTTTGTAGGATTACTAGTTCCGCATATTTCAAGACAATTAGTCGGTTCAGACCATAAAGTATTAATTCCATTTTCTGCTCTTGCAGGCGCGTTATTAATTTTGACAGCGGATACGATTGGAAGGTTAATTGTGCCACCTAACGAAATTCCAGCAGCAACAATTATGGCGGTTATTGGTGGTCCATTCTTAATATTCTTGCTTAGAAAGAGTGATAAAGTTCATGGAAATTAAAAATGTAACCTTTTCATACGATAACGTAACAAATCGTTTAAAGTCTGTTAGTAGTGAAATAGAAATTGGGAAAATTACAACAATTATTGGCCCGAATGGATGCGGGAAATCAACATTACTTAGTGTCATGTCTAGAAATCACGTTCCTAGCAGTGGAGAAGTAATACTTGATGGGAAAGCGATTAGTGAATATAAACCGAAAGAGTTTGCTAGAAAGCTAGCAGTTGTCCATCAACAAAATGAGGCTCCAGCAGATATTACAGTGGAAAAGCTAATAAGCTTTGGGCGTATGCCATATAAAAATATTTTCTCTCCGCAAACAGATGAAGATAGAGCAGCGATAGAGCGCGCACTAGTATGTACGAATTTACAAAGTAAGCGTGATAAGCCAATCTATGCTTTATCTGGTGGAGAGAGGCAGCGAGTTTGGATCGCAATGACATTAGCTCAAAATACACCAATGCTTTTCTTAGATGAACCGACAACATATTTAGATATTTACTATCAGCTAGAAATATTAGAGTTAGTGAAAGAGTTAAATGAAGTGTATGGGCTAACGATTGTAATGGTATTACATGATATTAATCAAGCCATTCGTTATAGCGACCATATTATCGTTATGAAAGATGGAGAGATCATTACGAAAGGTAATCCTAATGATGTAATAACAGAAGAAATGGTTAAAGCAATATATGGTGTAGATGTCATTGTAAAGCAGGATGAAGATACCGGATTGTACATGGTACCTATGGGAATCTAAAGGCTGAGCATAATCCGTTTTGAGGTGATAATTTGAATAGCAAGAAAGGACGGAAAAAGAATTCTTTTTTTCAACGCATACTTACAATTGCGTTTTTAGGAATCTTTTTCTATTCAATGTATGAGTTGGGCGGGATTTTCATGGATTATTATGAAAATCGTAAAGTAATGGCTGAGGCACAACATATTTATAAAAGAAGTCCAATGGAAGAAAAATCGGAAGACGGAGAGGTACGTAAACAGTTTCAGGATCTCCAGAAAATTAATCCAGAGATAGTCGGATGGATTACGATGGATGATACACAAATTAATTATCCAATCGTTCAAGCAAAAGATAATGAGTACTATTTATTTCGTAATTATAAAGGTGAAGATATGAGAGCGGGCAGCATTTTTATGGACCATCGTAATGATGTGAAATCTCGAAATCGCAATACGATTTTATATGGTCATCGTATGAAAGACGGTTCTATGTTTGGTAGTTTAAAAAAGATGTTGGACGAAGACTTTTTCATGTCCCATCGTAAATTATATTACGATACATTATTTGAAGGATACGACGTTGAAGTTTTTTCAGTATACACGACAACAACGGACTTTTATTACATTGAAACGGATTTTGAAAATGATGCAGCATATACATCGTTCTTAAAGGAAATTCAAGAAAAATCACTGTACAAAACGGATACGGAATTGACGGCTAATGATGAAATTGTAACACTTTCTACTTGTGACTATGCGCTTGATCCAGAGGCTGGAAGGCTAGTTGTACACGCAAAATTAGTAAAAAGAAATTAAAGAAAAAAGTATAGAATATGAGAAGTGATAGATAACGCTTCTCATATTCTATACTTTAAAAAAGAACTGTATTTACTGTGCTGCAGCCATTGGCATACGTACAACTTTTACATCATAGTAAGCAATTTTATTATCAAGAATATATTCTGGCATCCCGCCTTGATGTGAGTGAGCATCTTTAAATGCGGCGCTCTTTGTCCAACCTTGGAAATCTTCTTTTGCATTCCAGCGAGTGCTAATTGTTACTTCATCATAATCAACGGTATTTTGCGTTAAAAGAACTTCTAGACCTAAAAAGCCTGGCATCGTTTCAACTTTACCTACTTTATTAAAACGCTCAATTAATTTATGTCCATTTCCCTTTGTAATTTTAGCTGTATTTGTAACAATAATCATGTTTATTCCTCCTATAAATGTAGCTATATTTTCAAGAACTCATATACATTAAATGATAATGAAAATCATTATCAATGTCAATGGTAAATGTGAAATATATAATTTTTTTCTATTATTTTGGACAGTGAGAGTTCCATTTCAAAACGTAGTAAATATGTGGCGGTTAAGTGCGAGAATGAGCGAGTTGTACTAGCAAAGCAATAATATGGTATAGTGAAACGAGGCTGTTTTTTCAGGCTCGTTTTTTAAATGCTTCCTATAGAGAAAGCATGCAAATGGAAAGGAAGTTATTATATGCGATCAGAAGTAACTATAAAAATAAAACCGAAATTTATAAAAGAAATTAAAAGTGGATACCCACTTATTTTAAAAGATGCAATTCAAAATTTAAACGATGTTCGTGAAGAAGGGACAATCATCAAAGTAGTAGATGAGAAGAACAACTTTGTCGGAAAAGGTTATTATGGAAAACAAAATAAAGGGTACGGCTGGATTTTAACGAGAAAAGAGAGTGAACAAATTAATCAATCTTTCTTTGAAAGTAAAATCAAATCTGCCTTACATAAACGAAAACAATTTTATAAATCAAGTGATACGACAGCATTCCGTGTGGTGAATGGTGAAGGTGATGGTCTTGGCGGATTAATTATTGATTACTATGACGGCTACTACGTAGTAAGTTGGTATAGTGAAGGGATTTACACTTTCAGAGATGAGATTATAGCAGCTCTTCAAAAAGTAGCAAACTTTAAAGGCATTTATGAGAAAAAGCGTTTTGATACGAAAGGGAAATACATTGAAGGTGATGATTTCGTAGCAGGAGAGCGCGGTGAGTTCCCGCTTATCGTAAAAGAGAATGGTGTGAACTTCGCTGTATATTTAAATGACGGAGCGATGGTTGGTGTATTTTTAGATCAGCGTAACGTGCGAAAACAAATTCGTGATAAATATGCAAAGGGAAGAACAGTGTTAAATATGTTCTCTTATACAGGTGCTTTCTCTGTATTTGCAGCGCTGGGCGGAGCGAGTAAAACGACGAGTGTTGACCTTGCAAATCGTAGTTTAAGTAAAACAATTGAGCAGTTTAGTGTCAATGAAGTTGATTATGAAGCACAAGATATTATTGTAGAAGATGTATTTCTTTACTTCAAATATGCAGCGAAGAAAAAGATGAAATTTGATATGGTCGTACTTGATCCTCCAAGCTTCGCCCGATCAAAAAAATATACATTTAGTGCAGCAAAAGATTATAAAAATTTATTAAAAGAAACAATTGCTATTACAGAAAATAACGGTATTATCGTTGCTTCTACAAATTGTAGCGCATTCGATATGAAAAAGTTTAAAGGCTTTATCGATACAGCCTTTAAAGAAATGAATGGCAAATATAAAATATTAGAAGAACATTCTTTACCAGAAGATTTCCGTACCATTGATCAATTTAAAGAAGGAGACTACTTAAAAGTAGTTTTCATCGAGAAAATTAAAGGTTAATAAAGAAAAGGAGCTCGAGTTTACTTGAGCTCCTTTTCTTATTGAACGATATTTTGTACTCTACCGACTTGCCCGTCCTGCAATCGTACTTTAATGCCATGCGGATGAGAAGGGGATTTTGTTAAAATATCTTTTACAATTCCACGTGTTAATTTGCCTGTTCGTTGATCTTGTTTTAATACAATATCAACTTCAAGACCGGGCGCGATATTAGAACGTTTTTGTCCGTTCATTTACACACCTGTACGTCTACGTTGGTTGTTTGTTTTCTTCGTTTGTTGGTTTTGTAATTTTTTCGTTTCTTGGCTTTGATTTTTTGCATTTTGACCATTTCCATTTCCTTGCTTTTTCTTAGCAAGTTGTTCGCGCATTAAATCAGCTAAGCTTACTTTTTTATTCTCTGACATGATAAGTCTCCTTTATATAAAGTTAATTATGAACAATCGTAGTGAATTTCATCATATCATTGTTAAGGAAGGAAGGGAAGTTGGTTTGAAAATTCATATAATTGTTTCCAGTCTGTAGTAGTTACGATACAATTGGATTGTTAACGTTTGTAAAAAGGGGATAGACATATGTCACATCATATTTTATTAGTTGAAGATGATATCTCAATTCAAGAGATGGTGGAAAAGTATTTAATAAAAGAGGGCTTTCAAGTAACAATTGCGTCTGATGGAGAAGAAGGTGTGAACACATATTTAAAAGGTTCATTTGATTTGATTATCCTTGACATTATGATGCCAAAGCTAGATGGCTTAGAGGTTGTACGAATCATTCGTGAAAAAAGTGCAGTTCCGATTTTAATGATGTCGGCAAAAGATACAGATGTTGATAAAGCTGTTGGATTAGGACTTGGAGCAGATGATTACATTTGTAAGCCGTTTTCTATGATTGAATTGGCTGCACGTGTAAAAGCAGGTATTCGGAGGTCTACGAAATACTCGGCTACAGAAACAATAGAAAAAATGATTCAAATTGGTGATTTAACAATTGATCCAATTAATTTTACAGTTGAAAAAAACGGGAAGCCTCTCAAACTTACTTTAAAAGAATTTGAGATTTTAAAGCTATTCGTAAAGAACCAAAATCGTGTATTTACAAAAGCGCAAATATATACGTTAGTTTGGAATGAAGAGTATTACGGTGATGATAACGTTATTAATGTTCATATGAGAAGATTGCGTGAGAAAATCGAAAGTGATCCATCTAATCCAGAATATATTAAAACGTTATGGGGCATCGGCTATAAGTTGGAAGTGATGTAATATGGTCAATTTGTTAATAGGTATTATTTTTATATTGTTATGTGTTATTTATATGCAATATAGAATGAGAAAAAATAGTAGTAAAAATTTACGATACACATATGAAAAGTTAGAAAGTATTGTAAATGACAAAACAGGCGAGACGTTACTCGTTATGACAGATGATCTAGAATTGCAAAAATTATTAGTGGCAATTAATCAATTATTAGATGCAAAACAGAAAACGAATGCAGATCATGCAAAAGTAGAAATTTCGATGAGAAAAATGCTTTCAAATATTTCGCATGACTTGAAAACACCACTAACAGTTATTCTTGGATATACAGAAATGTTAAATAAGGATAAAACGATAAATAAAGAAGAACAACAAATATTACTTGAAAAAGTGCATACGAAAACACTAGAAGTGATGGAGTTAATTCATAAGTTTTTTGACTTGGCAAAATTAGAATCTGGTGACAAAGCAATTGAAATGACAAAAGTAAATATGAATGAAGTTTGCCGCGAGAAGATTTTATCTTTTTATGATTTAGTGACGACGAAAGGTTTTCAGGTTCATATTGATGTACCAGAAAGAAATATATACGCACTTGGAAATGTAGAAGTATTAGGTAGGGTATTGAATAATTTAATATCAAATGCGATTACATATGGAGACGATGGAAAGGCACTTGGTATGACGTTAAGAGATGATGAAACGAGTGTGTATATAGACGTATGGGATAAAGGAAAAGGGATTGATGAATCTCATATTGATAAAGTATTTGAGCGTATGTACACACTTGAAGATTCAAGAAATAGATTGTACCAAGGAAGCGGTCTAGGATTAACGATTACGAAACGGCTTGTGGAAGCGATGGACGGAAAAATTCACCTTTCTAGTAAACCGTATGAAAAAACAATTTTTACAATTGTATTAACAAAGATGCAGTTTTAGCTTGTAGAGCAGTAGATTCTACAAGCTTTTTTTCAGCGTAAGGAATTTGTAAGAAACGGGTAAGAAAAAAGAGATTTCCGTTGTCTATTATAGAAATATAGAGTATTGCGAAAGGGGAAAGTAACATGACATATATATTAAAAACAAACCAGTTAACGAAAGTGTTTAAAGGGAAAGAAGTTATTTCCGGTGTTAACATGCATGTGAAAAAAGGAGAAATTTACGGTTTTTTAGGACCAAACGGTGCTGGTAAAACAACGATTATGAAAATGATTACAAATTTAATAAAACCGACGAGTGGTGATATTGAAATCTTCGGTGAGAAATTAACAGATACATCTTATGAAGTATTAAAAAGAATGGGGACAATTATTGAATACCCAATCTTTTATGATAAATTAACGGCGAAAGAAAACTTAGACCTGCATTGTGAATATATGGGCTACTACGATAAAAATGCAATTGACCATGCTTTACATTTAGTGAAACTACAAGGGATAGATAATAAAAAAGTAAAAGATTTTTCATTAGGAATGAAACAACGACTCGGTATTGCAAGGGCAATCGTGACAAAGCCAGAATTGCTCATTTTAGATGAACCAATTAACGGTTTAGATCCAATTGGTATTAAAGAGTTACGAGAATTATTTAAAATGCTCTGCAAAGAATACGGTATTACATTATTAGTTTCTAGTCATATTTTAGGTGAGATGGAACTAATGGCCGATACAATTGGTGTGATTCAAAATGGAAAACTAATAAAAGAAGTTTCAATGAAGAGTATTAACGGAAAGCAAACAGAGTACATTGAAATCACTGTTCCTGATGTGAAACGTGCAGCTTATATTTTAGAAGATAAACTTGGTATAAAAAACTACAAAATAATGAGTGGAACCATGATTCGTGTGTATGATACGTCAGCGTCTCAGCAGGCCATTTCAAAAGCACTTATTATGAACGATGTGGAAATTGAAAGTATTAATAAGAAACATAGTTCCTTAGAAGAATATTTCTTAAATGTAATGGATGGAGAAGGTATTCATGCTTAATGGACTGTGGCTGAACCTGGTAAGTGGATTTATCGTAATGCTAATAAGTGGAATTTTATATTATAGAAAACCAGAGCGGAAATGGTTGTTAATTCTACTAGTGATAGGAATGTTAAGCTTCGTTACTGCTGGAATTAGAATGTTAGCTGCATAAAGACAGTTATATAAAGAATGGAGGAGTGGTTTGTATGCTTAGATTAATGAAGCTCGAATGGAAGAAACATAAATTATCTAGTTACTTTAAAGGGGTAGCAATTTGTATTATAGCAATTTTCGCTGCAGTAAGCCTTATGGCATTGGGAATGAAAGCCGAGGAAGACATGCTCTTCTCTGACTTCACACAGAATATGGCTTTAGTAAATATTTTTATTAGGATAACATTCATTATTTTTAGTTCGGTCATTTTATCACGTTTAGTAATTGATGAGTATAAGAATAAAACGATACAACTATCATTTATGTATCCGCTTCAAAGGAAAATGCTAATGAGTGCGAAATTAACAATTGTTTTTTGTTTTTGTTTTGTGAGTACCATTATCGCGACTTTCATTATTAGTTTGCTTGTTTATTTTGTGAGTCCAATGATGGGACTGATTGAAAGACCAGCTACGATAGGTGAAATAATAGCTATCGTTCCAGGTACTATTATAAGTGCATTTATGATATCTGGTATAAGTTTAATTCCTTTGTTTTTTGGAATGAGAAAGAAATCGACACCGACAACGATTACTTCGGCAGTAATAATTGGTATGCTGATTAGTGGTAACTTTGGACCTGGAAACGGTCAAGTAAGTATGTTTGATTTTATAGCTATCCCAATCGTGCTCTGTTTATTAGGAATTTTCATTAGTTATCTATCGTTTCGTAAAATCGACAAGATCGATGTGGCGTGAAGCAAGCTTAAAACAAAAAACGAACTGGGGTATGAATGGTGAAAAAAATAATAGTAATTGCAATATTATTCATTACAATTGCTAGTGCGGTTTTTGGTTTTAAGGTGTTTCAGGGGAAAGATTTTAAGAAAAAAAAGTCTTTTGAAATCAATAATATAAAAGAAATAGAAGTAGACAATGAAAATTGGAATCTTGAATTTAAAAGTAAAGACGCTAATAAAATAGTAATTTCCGCTCAAGGTGAACAAGTAGATAAAGAGATAGATCCTGTCAAAATAGAAAATGATGAAAATAAAATTATGATTAAACAAAAACAAAAGATGAACAGATTTTTTAATGGTTTCACGTTTAGGAAGAAAAATAGTATATCTATAGCTATTCCGAAGAAAGAAATAGATAAAATTGTAGTAAATAATAAATCGGGTGATGTGAAAATAAGAGATATAGTAGTAAAAAGCATCGTGACAAAAGGAAAATCTGGAGATGGAATGATTACAGGGTTATCGGCAGAGAAGGGTGAATTTACATCCGAAAGCGGAGATTTAATGTTAAAAGATAGTTCATTACAAGAAGTAAATATAACTTCCACTACTGGAGATAATTATGTAAAAAATGTAAAAAATAAAAATATGAACATCAATTCAACATCTGGGGAAGTATTACTGAAAGATATGACAGAAGGAAAATCATTATTTGTAGAAACAGAATCAGGGGATATTGGCGTACGGTATAAAGGTGTCCCTACATCATTGAAGCTTATGGCTAAAAGTAATTCGGCTGACGTAATAGTGGATTTAAAAGGACTTAAGAAAGATAAAAATACAGACAAAATAAAAGTAGGAACGATTGGTGATGCAAAAAATGAAGCGAAGATTTTAAGTGAAACAGGAGTCATTTATATTGATTAAGTCCAAGGAGGAAGGAGGAATATCATGCTACGTCTTATGAAGTTAGAATTGAAGAAATTTAAGTTTGGATGGTATGTGAGGGGAGCAGTTATTGCAAATATTATTATACTGGCATTATTAATCTTTGTTAGTTTCATTGCACAAATAGAAGGAGATCCAGAAATAAGAGATCCGCAGATGATTTTGTTAATGGCTAGTACAGTAGTAAGAGCAACATTTATTATTTTTGGTAGTGTATTAATAGCAAGGTTAATAATTGGCGAATATAAAAATAAAACAATACTACTCATGTTTTCTTATCCCATTAACCGAAAGAAAATGATGGCTAGTAAGTTGGCTATTACAGCGATAGTAACATTTATAACAGTTATTGTATCTAACATTTTAGTAGTAGGAATCTTCTTTGGGATAGATAGTTGTTTTTCAATTCTTCCTAATTCATTCACAGTAGATCAATTGGTGCAAGAAGGAATAAAACTAGTTCCTTTAGCCATTGCAACTGCGGGGATGAGTTTAATCCCATTATATTTCGGAATGCGTAAACGTTCAGTACCAACTACAATTGTTTCATCTCTTATCGTTGTCTCAATTGCAATGAATACCAACCCAGAGTTTCCTACAGCAACTTTACTTCCCCTTCAACTAGTATTGGCGGCAATTGGAGTTGTGATTGCGTATTACGGCATTAAAAATATAGAGAAGGAAGATATAACTGTATGATAAGAATATGTGAAAAAGAGTTGGCGTTACACCAACTCTTTTTTGTATATGTACGCTTCGTTACTACTCTGTAAATTTAGAGTGTGTGCTTAAATACTTTTGCACGTCTGGAGAAATGTTAAAGTTATTAGGACTTTTATATTCGATAGTAAACTCGCCGTCGGTACTTGTTTCAAAGGAGATTGCATAGCTATTCATTTTAGCATCGTAAGAAGTATTTTTGACTTCTGCATCTAGATTAAAATATTTTGTAATATACTCTTTTGAGTCCGTAATTGCTGCTTGTTTTCCCCAAGGGGTACCATAATAGGTGAAATAAAGAGATACACTAATAACTCCAATAAGAGAAGTTAGTAAAATAGTTCCCATAGCTATTTTTTTATTTTTTGTATTCAATTTGGTTACTCCTCTTCGTAATATGTATTCATTTTAACCTATATATTCCATAAAACAACCATTTTAAAAAATAGTTTCACATGAAACAAGTTACAGAAAAAGACAAGATATGTAAACACCTTGTCTTTTTTGTCGTTACATTTTAGGAGCTTCCATTCCAGCCGCAGCCCATTCTTCTTTTGCGGGACCATATACGCCAGGAACTGTTAAGACAGCTTGTCGCATTAAAACCGTCATTTGTCCGCGGTGGTGATTTTGATGATTAATGAGTGTCATTAGAAATATAGAATTCGGCATAGGGCGACCAAAGAAGTCATTAATAGTAGCTAAGTCTTTATCAGTCCATTTACTTTGAAGTGTTTCAACAAAAGCCGCGTTTACTTTACGGTATTCATCTGCAATTGTTTTTGCAGAAGTTGGAACAGGATAATCTTTCAATTCTCCTTCAAACTTTAGCCCTGTGCCAGATAGTATAACAGGAATTGCCGTCACGATGTGCCAAGCAACTCTACCTAACGTCCAGTGCCCAGGTGCAATTTCTTGTGATAAAGATGCATCGGTTAATGAATCAAGCATTTTCTGAGTAGACTCTGCTTCGTATGTCCATGATTGCAAGAAGCCTTCAATTGTTTGGTACATAGTTATCCCTCCTATTTTTGTTCATAGATTAAATTCGTGAGAGATAGTATAATCCCTGTTCCATAAGAAATAATTACTTAAGCATTGCTACAATATGAAAACAATTAGAAAATATTTGTAAAAGTGTCAGGAAACGAATGTGCTCATTCGTATATATAATGAATAAAGAATTGGATAAAGAGTGGTGATAAGGGTGAAGGATATAGAAATAGTAGAAGGTCTTCGAAAACAAGATATGTTAGCATTACATACAGCAATTGATCGATATGGAGATTTAATTTATAAGGTAGTTCATAGTGTTTTAGATACGGCACAGAGTAAGGTGTTAGTGGATGAATGTGTTGACGATATTTTATTAATCGTTTGGTACAACATTAGTAGCTATGATGAAAATCGTGGGAAGTTTAGAAACTGACTTATATCTGTCGCTAAGTTTAAAGCCATTGATTATAAACGAAAAAGTAATAAGGTTTATCAATTACAAGAGTTTCAGCAAGAAATATATGAAGATAGAAAAAATATCAATTTAACAAAAGAAGAGCGAGATTATAATTTTTACGTTTTAATTAAAGAATTGAATGAAGAAGATAAGAAAATTTTTATAAAAAGGTATTTAGATGAATATAGCGTACAAGAAATAGCGCTTGAATTCGGTATGACACGAGATACGGTATATAGTAGGCTTTCAAGAGGGAGAAAGAAATTGAAGAAGCTACTGGGGGGGGAAAGGAATGAATAAAGAAAAGTTACTTCAGGAATTAAATAACTTACAGTATAGCGATAATTTTGTAGATGATTATAGAAATGATGAGAAAATAGATAAAAAGAAAATAGATCGTACAAAAGAAGTTGTAACAAAAACAATTTTAATGAAACGTTGTTATGAGGTTGTACAAGAAGAGTTACAGGGAAGCGAAGAGATTTTATATAGTATGCTTGCCGAAAATCATCGTGTGAAAAATTGGCAGACAGGCACAGCCATGACATTAGGGATAGGCGTTCTTGCAATGAACTTTGGTATTAATAATGTGTTAATCGTTACAAATAAACGGTTGTATGTGTTTTTTATGGATCGTTATTATAATGAAGTTGATTTAAAAGTATGTGTATTGAATGAAGTAGCTTATATGAAAACAATATTAGACCGTAAAGGTGGAAGTGAGTTTCTGCATATAAAGTATAAAAATGATAACGAATACGTATTATTGGGAAATGCTGATGATTACAGAGAGTTATTTCAAATAGTAGGTAGGTTGAAAATAGCGAATGGAATAGAATTGAGATTACAAGATAAGAAATTAAAGAGAAAGTTAACTTTAAAACGAAGTGTGTTCAATATAATCATGTATTCACTTGTTATATATATTATGTACAAAGCCTATGCTAATTTTATGCCATAATAGGAAAAGACGGCTTCACATATATGAAGCCGTCTTTTAATTAACCTTCTTCCCACTCTTCCTCATCAACCATAAGAAATAAGGCGCTCCAAGTACAGCGACGACAAGGCCAGAAGGGATTTCTTTCGGATATGCGATTGTACGTCCAAGTAAGTCAGCAACAGAAAGAAGGATTGCTCCAAATAGTGCTGAACAAACGAATAGTCTTTGATGGTTCATACCAACAACAATTCTTGCTAAGTGAGGTGCGACAAGGCCTAAAAAGGCAATTGTACCGACAGCAGCGATATTTACTGATGCAAGTAGTGTCGCTAGCACAATTAGAGCAAGACGTGTTTTATTTACTGGTTGCCCAAGTCCAGTTGCTAAATCGTCTCCCAGTACGAGAACGTCAAGTTGTTTTATTAAGAAAAAGATAATTAATACAAGAATTAGAGATGGATATAGAATGATATTTTCTAAGTGATTCCACCCTCTTGCATACGTACTGCCAGATAACCATGTTAAAGCAGCGGCAACATTCAAATTGGCTCTAACGATAAAGATTTGAATAATTGCTGAGCCAAGTGCAGAAATACCAATCCCTATTAAAGCAAGAGCTGTGGGGCTAAACCCTGATTTCCATGAGAAGAAGAGGACAATTCCTACTGCAAGTAGTCCACCAATAAATGCACCAATTGGTAGGAAGAAACCAGGAAGTGCAGGAAAGACATACATAACAGTTAAAGCACCGACACCAGCTCCCGATGAAATACCAATAATAGAAGGATCGGCAAGTGGGTTTCGTAATATACCTTGGAAAACAAGCCCACTTATTGCAAGGCATGCACCAGCAATAGCGGCAACGAGCATTCTTGGTAAACGAAGATTCATCATCATATTTTTATCAAATTGTGTTAATTGACCTGATATAACATTAGTAATGCTTTCGATATAAGCGTTACTACCGATTGTAACACCAAGAGCAATCGTCACAATACAAAGTGTGATAGATATAATGATGACCTTTTTATAAGAGTAATAGCGGGAACTAGCTCCAGCTGCATTCGCACCGTTATCATTCATATATTGTTTCGACTTCATCATTCGATAAACTAAGTAAATAAGCCAAGGAGATCCAATCATTGCTGTGACTGCCCCAACAGGAAGTTCTGCACCGGTTGGATCTATTAATCTACCGACAACATCTGCTCCAAGCAATAATACTGCCCCCCATAAGAAAGAAGAGAGAAGAAGAGTAAAGTGTTGACGGTATCCGATAAGGCGCATTAAATGAGGTGCAACTAAGCCGACAAATCCAATTGGTCCAACAACAGTAACAATTACTGCTGTTAAAAAGATTGCAGCAATGAAGGCGATAAGACGTGTTATTGCTGTTTTTTCACCAAGAGAAACAGCAACATCATCACCAAGTAAGAGAATGTTGAGTTTACGAGATATAAATAGTAAAACTAGGAAAGAAATAATGATAAATGGAAAAGCAAATTGAACGCCATCCCAGTTATTTTGAATAAGAGATCCAGCTCCCCATAAAAATAAACCAGCTGTTTCATTTTCATAGAAAAGCTGCATCGTTCCGGTAAAGGCAGAGAGCATTAATGTAACGACCATACCAGCTAATGCCATTCTGAGTGGGGTTCCCTTTTTTCCACCAGAAATACGGTATACAAATAAAGCAGTAATAGCACCGCCGATAAATGTGAACAGAAGAGAATTAATTTGTAAACCTTTCGGTAAGAAAATTGTAGCCGCTACTAGAAAGAAATATGCGCCAGAGTGAATACCCATTGTACTGGATTCAGCAAGTGGATTTTTCGTTAACGTTTGTAAAATAACCCCTGATGCAGCAAGAGCGCCTCCAGCTAAAATGGCAATTACGGCTCTAGGTAATCGAAGCATGATTAAAGTTTGATGTTCTAGCGATTGGTTCGGTGAGATAAGAGCATCAATAATCATACTATAGGAAATGTTTGCTTGACCTTGTCCGATATGAATAAAGAAAAGGAGGAGCAAGAGAGCTGCTCCTCCTCCGAATACAAGACTTGCTCGAAGTGTATGTTGTAAGCTATTCATCGTGTAATCACTTCTTCGCTGTCATTACATCTGCTACTTGTGTTGCTAAAGATGTTGCAGACTCAGGACCACCGAAAATCCAAGTGTCGCCTTTTAATTTATACATTTTGTTTTCTTTTTTGAACTTTAATTCTTCCCAAGCAGGGTTGCCTTTTAGTTGCGTGTCAAAAATGTTATCTTCATCCGCTACAATGTAAATGAAGTTTGAATCTTGTACACTTTGTAATGATTCTACAGTTGTTTGTTTGAAACCATCTGGCTCAGATTGTCCTGCTTCAAAAGTATTTGTTAAACCTAATTTTTTTGTAACTTGTAAAGCTAAAGAATTGTCAGTTAAGATACGGAACGTTGGTACGTTTTTAGCAGTAAATGCTTGTGCCATTGCGATGTTTTTATCTTTTAAGTCTGCTTTCTCAATTTTTGCTTTTGCATCAGCGAATGCTTTATCCATATCAGCTAATACTTTTTTACCTTCTTCTTCTTTTCCAACTGCTTTTGCAATTTGTTTAAATGTTTCTGTCATTTCAGCAAAGTGATCGTTATTGCTTGTTGATGGATCAAACATAACTGTTGGTGCAATTTGCTCTAATTCATTTTTAATTGCTTTACCACGGAATGAAGCTGTAATAATTAAGTCTGGTTTTAAACGGCTAATTTCTTCTAAGTTTGGTTGTTGACGTGTCCCTACATCTACAACATCTTTACTCGGTTTTGTTTTTGTATTTACCCATTTATTATAATTCTTAATGTCTGCCATCCCTACTGGCTGAACACCAAGTGCTAATAAGTCTTCTGAATATACCCACTCAAGTACAACTACTTTTTTCGCTGGTTTATCTAACTTCGTTTCCCCTTCAGCGTGTTTAATTGTTATAGCTTGATTTTTATTGTCCGCTTTTGTTTCTTTTTTTTCCTCTTTTTGCTGTCCGCATCCAACAGCGAATAGAAGAACTACTATGAAAATACTGAGAATTTTCTTCATCTTCTGCCCCCAAATTAAGTGTTTTTTGTAACTAGTACCATAAGTGAAAATGGTTATCAATTACAACACCCAAATCATACTATGAGGGTATTTTAAGTGTCAATATATTTTTAAAATTTTGACGAAAAATAACGAATTATACGGATTTTTATATATTATAGTCGCTATTTATGAAGAATAAGCCTCTTTACTAAAAATATTGGCGAATGTGGAAAGTTTAAATGGGAAAGTGGCTGTGTACGATAGGGTAATGTGTATTGTGAATAGTCTGTGGAGATAAGGCGAAAGTACAAGCAAAAGGAGAGTGAATCGCATGTAATAATTACTAGAATGTATGGAGGAAATCTGTGTTTTATCCCCGACTAGGCAAAGTATTTCTTTGTTATTTAGATAGGTGTTTTTTAAGTCGGTGATTGCGCTAAAAAGATCGAATGTAAAGGAAGTGATCAACATGTCTTCATGGAGCAATAACGTAAATGGATATTGTGGGTGTAATAATCAAAATGGTGTACATGTTGATTCATGCTGTTTTAGTTGCGATGGGACAGTTCCTAAGTTTGGTCCAACCGGTCCGACGGGGGCAACAGGTGGCACAGGCCCAACGGGGGCGACAGGAGTAACAGGCGACACAGGTCCAACGGGAGCGACGGGAGCAACGGGAGCAATAGGCCCAACGGGAGCGACGGGAGTAACAGGCGATACAGGGGCAACGGGTCCAACGGGAGCGACAGGAGTAACAGGAGTAACAGGAGCAACGGGTCCAACAGGAGCGACAGGAATAACAGGAGCAACGGGTCCAACGGGAGCGACAGGAGCAACGGGTCCAACGGGTCCAACAGGAGCGACAGGAATAACAGGAACAACGGGTTCAACAGGTTCAACAGGTCCAACGGGAGCGACGGGAATAACAGGAGCAACGGGTTCAACAGGTCCAACGGGAGCGACAGGAATAACAGGAGCAACGGGTTCAACAGGTCCAACGGGAGCGACAGGAATAACAGGAGCAACGGGAGTGACAGGCCCAACAGGAGCAACAGGTACAAGTATCACGGCGACATATGCATTTGCAAATAATACGTCAGGAACAGCGATATCAGTACTTCTAGGTGGAACGAATGTCCCGCTTCCGAATAATCAAAATATCGGTCCAGGTATTACGGTTTCCGGGGGAAATACAGTATTTACGGTTGCAAATGCTGGAAATTACTATATTTCATATTCGATTAATATAACGGCTTCATTATTAGTTAGTTCACGGATTACAATCAATGGAGCACCACTTGCCGGAACAATCAATTCTCCTGCTGTAGCGACCACATCATTTAGCGCAACAATCATTACAACTCTTGCAGCAGGAGATGCTATTAGCTTGCAATTATTTGGTTTGTTAGCTGTCGCAACATTATCAACAACTACCCCAGGAGCGGTATTAACAATTATAAGATTAAGTTAATGACAAACTCTCTTACTCTTTTAAGATTAAGAGAGTTTCTACATATAATAAGAAGTTAATGAAGTAAAGCATAGTTATACAAAAGTCAGAATATTATGATTGTAACGCTATGGTGACTATAATATAATGAAAATAACCATCATGAATGAACATTCATTTATTTTTTATGTATTTGAAGGGGGAATGAAGGTGGAAAAATCATGGTTGAAAAGTTATCCAGAGGAAATTCCGAGTACGATTTCTTATGATATTCAGCCGCTTCATAGATATGTAGAACAGATGGCTTCTCGCTACCCAGAAAAGAAAGCGCTTCACTTTTTGGGGAAGGATATTACGTTTTCGGACTTCCATGATAAGGTGAAGCGGTTTGCAAATTATCTTCAAAAACTCGGTGTGGAAAAGGGTGATCGAGTTGCTATTATGTTGCCGAATTGTCCGCAAGCTGTAATTGGTTATTACGGTACATTACTTGCGGGAGGTATCGTAGTACAAACCAATCCACTGTATACAGAAAGGGAATTAGAATATCAGCTTCATGACTCGGGAGCAAAAGTAATTCTTTGTCTCGATTTAGTGTTTCCAAGAGTAACGAATGTTCAATCTGCTACAAAAATTGAGCATATTATCGTAACTCGTATTGCAGACTTTTTACCATTCCCTAAAAATCTATTGTATCCATTTGTGCAGAAAAAACAGTCGAATTTAGTTGTGAAAGTATCAGAGAGTGAAACAATTCATCTTTGGAATTCAGTAGAAAAAGAAGTGAATACGAATGTTGAGGTGCCTTGTGATCCTGAAAATGATCTAGCTCTTTTACAGTACACAGGAGGAACAACCGGATTTCCGAAAGGAGTTATGTTAACGCATAAAAACCTCGTCTCTAACACG
This sequence comes from Bacillus sp. 5mfcol3.1, assembly GCF_900114335.1. Classification (NCBI taxonomy): domain Bacteria; kingdom Bacillati; phylum Bacillota; class Bacilli; order Caryophanales; family Bacillaceae; genus Bacillus; species Bacillus sp. 5mfcol3.1. The sequence continues at coordinate 340,687 of NZ_FOST01000002.1, forward strand.
TTAATGGGAGTTCAATGGTTATATAATTGCAAAGAAGGAGAAGAAGTCGTTCTTGGGGTTCTTCCATTTTTCCATGTTTATGGTATGACAGCTGTTATGAATTTAAGTATTATGCAAGGATACAAAATGGTCCTTATTCCAAAGTTTGATATGAAAATGGTTTTTGAAGCGATTAAGAAGCATAAAGTGACATTGTTTCCAGGGGCACCAACTATTTATATCGCTCTTTTAAATAGTCCGCTTTTAAAAGAATACGATATTTCTTCTATTCGTGCTTGTATTAGTGGATCAGCACCACTGCCAGTAGAAGTACAGGAAAAGTTCGAAAAAGTTACAGGTGGTAAACTAGTAGAGGGATATGGTTTAACAGAATCCTCTCCGGTTACACATAGTAATTTTTTATGGGAAAAGCGAGTGCCAGGTAGCATCGGAGTTCCGTGGCCAGATACAGAAGCAATTATTATGTCGCTTGAAACTGGTGAGGCATTACCGCCAGGAGAAATAGGTGAAATTGTAGTGAAAGGCCCTCAAATTATGAAAGGATATTGGAATAAGCCAGAGGAAACAGCGGCTGTATTGCAAGATGGCTGGCTCCATACAGGTGATGTTGGCTACATGGATGAAGATGGGTTCTTCTATGTAAAAGATCGCAAGAAAGATATGATTGTCGCGAGTGGATTTAATGTGTATCCTCGTGAAGTTGAAGAAGTATTATATGAGCATGAAAAAGTGCAAGAAGTAGTGACAATTGGAGTTCCAGATCCGTACCGAGGAGAGACAGTTAAAGCATTTGTTGTGTTAAAAGAAGGTACGGAATGCTCTGAGGAAGAATTAAATCAGTTTGCACGTAAATATTTAGCGGCTTATAAAGTTCCGAAAGTATATGAGTTTAGAGATGAATTGCCGAAAACGACAGTAGGGAAAATTTTGCGCCGTGTTCTAATAGATGAAGAGAAGAGAAAGAATGAGGATGAGCAAACGGGCTAAGGCCCTTTCTTTTTGAAAAAATAGGATTGACACTTTTCTAAATAGTCAGTATTATAAGAATATGAATGACTATTCATTCAGTCATCTTCTTGAAGGGGACAGTAAAGTGAAGAAAAATAGACCGAAATACAATCAAATTATTGATGCGGCAGTCATTGTGATTGCGGAGAATGGGTACCACCAAGCGCAAGTTTCTAAAATCGCAAAGCAAGCTGGGGTAGCTGATGGCACGATTTATTTATATTTTAAAAATAAAGAAGATATATTAATATCCTTATTCCAAGAGAAGATGGGAGAATTTGTCGAAACAATTCGTCAAAAAACAGCAGGAATTGAAAGCGCTGTATCGAAGTTATTCATGTTGGTAGAAACGCACTTCTTGCTGTTGTCGCAAAATGATCCGCTTGCTATCGTTACGCAATTAGAGCTAAGGCAGTCCAATCAAGACTTGCGCCTTAAAATAAATGAAGTATTAAAAGGCTACTTACAAGTTATGGATGAGATTTTAGAGACTGGTATAAAACAAGGTGAATTTCAAGCAGATTTAAATGTTCGCGTGGCAAGACAAATGATCTTTGGAACAGTAGATGAAGTTGTGACCAATTGGGTAATGAGCGATCATAAGTATGATCTGGTCGCACTTTCAAAAACGGTACACGGGCTACTTATTGCAGCTTGTGGTTATCGTCAATAATGGGAGGGATCATGTTGAAATTCCTATCTGTAAGAGTTGAAGATCATATCGCGGTGGCGACGTTAAATCACGCACCAGCGAATGCGATGTCTTCACAAGTTATGCATGACGTTACTGAATTAATTGATCAAGTGGAAAAGGATGATAACATTCGTGTTGTTGTTATTCACGGTGAAGGACGTTTTTTCTCAGCAGGAGCAGATATTAAAGAATTTACATCTGTTACTGAAGCGAAGCAAGCAACAGAATTAGCACAGCTTGGACAAGTTACGTTTGAGCGTGTTGAAAAATGTTCAAAACCAGTTATTGCGGCAATTCATGGAGCGGCACTGGGCGGCGGCCTTGAGTTTGCTATGTCTTGCCACATGCGCTTTGCAACTGAAAGTGCAAAACTTGGTTTACCTGAATTAACACTTGGATTAATTCCTGGCTTTGCAGGTACACAGCGCTTACCACGTTATGTTGGGAAAGCGAAAGCTTGTGAAATGATGTTAACAAGTACACCAATTACTGGTGCAGAAGCATTAAAGTGGGGACTTGTTAACGGATTGTTCTCTGAAGAATCATTTTTAGATGATACGCTTAAAGTTGCAAAACAAATTGCTGGAAAAAGTCCAGCAACAACTCGTGCTGTACTAGAGTTATTGCAAACGACAAAATCGTCTCATTACTATGAAGGTGTACAACGTGAATCACAAATTTTTGGTGAAGTATTTACGAGTGAAGATGGAAGAGAAGGTGTAGCCGCATTTTTAGAAAAGCGTAAACCTTCATTTAGTGGCAGGTAGTTCAATTATTTTTTTAATATAAATTAACGGAAAATTAAAATTGATAGAATCTTTCTGAAAAACAAGGGGGTAAATGGAATGAACATCTACGTACTCATGAAACGAACATTTGATACAGAAGAAAAAATCGTAATTAAAAACGGTGCAATTTACGATGGCGAAGCGGAATTCATCATCAACCCTTACGATGAATATGCAATTGAAGAAGCAATTCAAGTAAGAGACGCACAAGGTGGAGAAGTTACAGTTGTAACAGTCGGTGGCGAAGATAGTGAGAAAGAACTTCGTACTGCATTAGCAATGGGCTGTGATAAAGCGGTATTAATTAATATTGAAGATGATGTAGAAAATGGTGACCAGTTCACGACAGCAAAAGTACTTGCTGAGTATTTAAAAGATAAAGATGCAGATTTAATTTTAGGCGGAAACGTTGCAATTGATGGTGCATCTGGACAAGTAGGGCCACGCGTAGCTGAAGCGTTAAATATTCCATATGTAACGACAATTACAAAACTTGAAATTGACGGTACAAATGTGAAGATTGAGCGTGATGTTGAAGGTGATACAGAAGTGATTGCAACTTCATTACCAGTTTTAGTAACAGCACAGCAAGGTTTAAATGAACCTCGTTACCCATCGCTTCCAGGTATTATGAAAGCGAAGAAAAAGCCACTAGAAGAATTAGAATTAGATGATTTAGATTTAGAAGAAGATGATGTGGAAGCAAAGACAAAAACAATTGAAATCTATTTGCCTCCTAAGAAAGATGCAGGAAAAGTGTTACAAGGCGAGCTGCAAGATCAAGTAAAAGAACTTGTATCGTTGCTCCATACAGAAGCGAAAGTAATCTAATAAAATACGAAATTATATATGCAGGAGGGAAAATCTATGGCTCGTAAAGTATTAGTAATGGGTGAAGTTCGTGATGGATCGCTACGTAACGTTTCGTTTGAAGCGGTAGCAGCAGCAAAAACAATTGCAGAAGGCGGTGAAGTAGTAGGTCTTCTAATTGGAGACAGCGTTGCCTCTTTTGCAAATGAATTGATTCATTACGGTGCAGATCGCGTTGTGACAGTTGAAAATGATAAATTAAAATCATATACATCTGATGGTTATGCACAAGCGTTTTTAGCTGTACATGCTGAAGAAAATCCAGAAGGTATTGTCTTTGGACATACGGCACTTGGTAAAGATTTATCACCAAAATTAGCAGCGAAGCTTGAAGCTGGTTTAGTTTCTGACGTAACTGCTTTAGAGGTTGAAGGTGGAAATGTTATCTTCACTCGTCCAATTTACTCTGGTAAAGCATTCGAGAAGAAGATTGTAACAGACGGCATCTTATTTGCAACAGTGCGTCCAAATAACATTGCAACTCTGGAAAAAGATGAGTCTCGCAGCGGTGACGTATCTTCTATTACAGTTGATGTGAAAGATTTACGTACAATTATTCAAGATGTTGTCCGTAAAACAGCAGAAGGTGTGGATCTTTCTGAAGCGAAAGTTATTATCGCTGGCGGACGCGGTGTGAAGAGTGAAGAAGGATTTAAACCATTAAAAGAGTTAGCTGACGTACTAGGCGGCGCTGTTGGGGCATCTCGTGGTGCTTGTGACGCTGAATACTGTGAGTACTCATTACAAATTGGTCAAACTGGTAAAGTTGTTACGCCAGACTTATACATTGCATGTGGTATTTCTGGTGCGATTCAGCATTTAGCAGGTATGTCTAACTCAAAAATAATCGTTGCGATTAATAAAGATCCAGAAGCAAGTATCTTCAAAGTAGCTGACTACGGTATTGTTGGTGACTTGTTCGAAGTTGTACCTCTTTTAACAGAAGAGTTTAAAAAGTTAAAAGTACATTCATGATTTAAGTACCCTTGAGTTCCAAGTGAAGTACCCCTATATATAGAAAAAGGTGAGAGATCCCCTGTCTCTCATCTTTTTAGTATTTAATCCATATTTTTATATAGTATAAAGGAACATTTTTTTGTTACAATACATAACGATACATATTATTCGCCACGTATATAAGTTAATGATATACTCTTGGTAGAATATACTTGAAGGAGGAAATAAAATGGCAATTGTAAACGCAAATGACCAAAGCTTCGCAGCTGAAACTAGCGAAGGTGTTGTATTATTAGATTTCTGGGCACCTTGGTGTGGACCTTGTAAAATGATCGCTCCTGTATTAGAGGAAATCGATGCAGAACTAGGCGAAAAAGTAAAAGTAGTAAAAGTAGATGTTGATGAGAACCAAGAAACTGCTCGTCAATTCGAAGTAATGAGCATTCCAGCTCTTTTCGTATTAAAAGACGGTAAAGTAGTTGATCAAACGTTAGGTTACAAACCGAAAGAAGCGTTAGTAGAATTAGTTTCTAAACATTTCTAAAATAAAAAAGCTACCAGTTGGTAGCTTTTTTTATTTTCTTTTTTACAGTCTTTCCGTTACAATAAAAGAACGTATGTTGGGTGTTTGAGCATAGTATGTTTTCAAGGGAAAATAAAAATGCTAAGTATGTAGAAATGGAGGGAGACGAGTGCACGAACATTTGAAAGAGAAGTTGGCTATTTTACCAGATCAACCTGGTTGTTATTTGATGAAAGATAAGCAAGGAACGGTTATATATGTTGGAAAGGCAAAAGTGCTTAAAAATCGTGTGCGCTCGTACTTTACTGGTTCACATGATGGGAAAACACTGCGGCTTGTAGGAGAAATTGTTGATTTTGAATATATCGTAACCTCTTCGAATTTAGAAGCACTTATTTTAGAGTTAAATCTAATTAAAAAATATGATCCGAAATATAATATTCAATTAAAAGATGATAAAACATATCCTTTTATTAAAATTACGGCGGAGAAGCAACCGCGCTTACTCATTACTCGAAATGTAAAAAAGGATAAAGGAAAGTATTTTGGTCCTTATCCAAATGCACAATCTGCTCATGAAACGAAAAAACTACTAGATCGTATGTATCCACTTCGGAAATGTACGAATATGCCAGATAAAGTTTGTTTGTATTATCATATGGGTCAATGCTTAGCGCCGTGTGTGAAAGAAGTGACGGAAGAACAAAATAAAGAAATTGTAGATGAAATTATTAAGTTTTTAAATGGTGGACATAAAGAAGTTCGTTCAGAATTAGAAGTAAAAATGTATGAGGCCTCAGAGAAACTAGAGTTTGAACGTGCAAAAGAGTTGCGTGATCAAATTGCTCATATTGATGCGATTATGGAAAAACAAAAGATGATTATGAGTGACTTAGTGGATCGTGATGTGTTTGGATATGCAGTGGATAAAGGATGGATGTGTGTTCAAGTTTTCTTCGTTCGAAAAGGAAAGCTAATTGAACGTGATGTTTCTATGTTTCCAATTTACGATGAACCAGAAGAGGGCTTTTTAACGTTTATCGGCCAATTTTATGAAAACAGTAGTCATTTTAAGCCGAAGGAAATTGTCGTTCCAGGAAGTATAGACTCGGAATTAGTAGAGCGCTTTTTAGAAGTAGAAGCGACACAGCCGAAACGTGGTAAGAAAAAAGACCTTGTAGAATTAGCAAATAAAAACGCGAAAATTGCTCTTGAAGAGAAGTTTTACTTAATTGAACGTGATGAAGAACGAACGATTAAAGCAGTAGATCATTTAGGGAAGCAGCTTGGGATTGAAACGCCGTATCGTATTGAAGCGTTTGATAACTCAAATATTCAAGGAACAAATCCTGTTTCTGCAATGATTGCTTTTATCGATGGGAAACCGGCGAAGAAAGAGTATCGAAAATATAAAATTAAAACGGTTCAAGGACCAGACGATTATGAGTCTATGAGAGAAGTTGTGAGGCGCCGTTATACAAGGGCCCTTAAAGAAAATTCACCTTTACCTGATTTGATTATTATTGATGGAGGAAAAGGCCATCTAGCGGCTGCAAGTGATATTCTAGAGAATGAGCTCGGATTATATATTCCGATGGCAGGTCTTGTGAAAGATGATAAACATAAAACCTCCCATTTAATTATTGGGGACCCACCGGAACCTGTGATGCTTGAGAGAAATAGCCAAGAATTTTATTTATTGCAGCGTATTCAAGATGAGGTGCATCGATTTGCGATTACATTCCATCGTCAATTACATGGGAAATCTGTCATTCAATCAGCATTGGATGACATTCCAGGAATAGGTGATAAACGGAAAAAGGTATTGTTAAAACATTTTGGTTCATTAAAGAAGATGAAAGAAGCTTCTATAGAGGAATTTGTCGAAGCGGGTATGCCGAAAAATGTCGCGGAGACGATTTATACGTATTTAACAGATAAGAAGACGTTGTAGTTTACAACGTCTTCTGTTTTTTGGTATAATTTCTGAAGATTTAAAATAAATGCATCTGAATGAAAATACAAAAAAGTCAACTAAACTGATATGTCTAGTTGACTGTAGGTAATGCTTACACTTCAATGAGATCTTTTATATCCCATTTTACAAGAAATGTAATAGAGTCAGAACGTTTTTTCTTTTCTTCGTATGACTCTGCAACGACGTTCCGTTGCTTTTGAATTTGTTCAGCGATGAATCCAGCTTCTAGTTGATAAGAAGAATGTCGTTTTTGTTTTTGACGTTCTGCAATGAGTGTGCCTTTAAGTTGGAACTGCATTTCACGACGCTTATGTTCAATAATGCTTAAAGTGCCCCAGCCAGCTTTTTCAAAGAACTGAATGACTTCTTCAATTGTTTCTAGCGGATATTTTCTTGCAAGGTTTCTACCAGACCAGTATAAAATACCATCTAAATCGTTGCCGATTAAATCAGGTAGTAATTCTTCACGTAGCAATTCATAAGCGAAGGCGTTCAATGAAACATCTTCTAAAGATGTTATATCGATTGTATTTTTACTCACAATATTCCCCTCTTTCTATAGGGATTATTATATAACATTTTTCATTTATAAAAACAGATTTTTCTTTAGGGAAATCTGAATATCTAAGAAGAAAAAAAGAATTGCCAAATTATATGCAAATTATGTATACGTTTTCTTGACGCTTCGACAAAAATAGGGGTAAAATGAACTTGTTATCAAATTATGCTGAAATATTTCGAATAATTTTTTCAGTTTTTCTTATGCCAATAGTGAAAAAACATTATTGTTATAAATTAATCTGAAAACAGCAGTCAAACATTCAAGGGGGTAATGGGGACATGAAAGGCCGCGAGTATACGTTTCGTAAGTGGCACTCATTAATGGGGGTCATCCCGGTTGGTGTCTTTTTGACGCAACATCTAATTGTAAACAACTTTGCAACAAGAGGAGCAGAGGCTTTTAACAAGGCTGCAGGCTTTATGGAGCTCCTTCCATTCCGGTATGCGCTAGAAATTTTCATCATCTTTTTACCGATACTGTACCATGCTATATATGGCTTATATATTGCATTTACAGCTAAGAACAATGCGGTTTCTTACGGTTATTTCCGTAACTGGATGTTCGTTTTCCAAAGAATTTCAGGTATCGTTACGCTGATTTTCATTTCTTGGCACGTCTGGGAAACTCGTATTCAAGCAATGTTAGGTAAAGAGGTAAACTATGATATGATGGCAGATATTTTAAACAATCCAGCTATGTTTGCATTCTACTTAGTTGGTGTTGTTTCAACAATTTTCCACTTTGCAAATGGACTATGGACATTCTGCATCAGCTGGGGAATTACAGTATCTCCACGTTCACAAAGAATCTCTACTTATGTAACATTAGCTATTTTCTTAGGTCTATCTTATGTAGGTGTGAGTGCATTATTAGCGTTCATCGATCCACAGCTAGCAAATCAGTAAGGAGTGGGAGAGCATGAAAGGAAAACTTATAGTAGTCGGCGGTGGCTTGGCTGGCTTAATGGCAACGATTAAAGCGGCAGAAGCAGGAGTAAATGTTGAACTGTTTTCTTTAGTACCAGTAAAACGTTCACATTCTGTATGTGCTCAGGGCGGAATTAACGGTGCCGTAAATACGAAAGGTGAAGGGGATTCTCCATGGATCCACTTTGACGATACAATTTATGGTGGGGACTTCTTAGCGAACCAACCACCAGTTAAAGCAATGTGTGAAGCAGCACCTGGTATCATTCATTTAATGGACCGTATGGGTGTTATGTTCAACCGTACGGAAGAAGGACTTCTTGATTTCCGTCGATTTGGTGGAACGCAACATCACCGTACAGCATTTGCTGGTGCAACAACTGGACAGCAATTACTTTACGCATTAGATGAGCAAGTACGTCGTCACGAAGTAGCAGGACTTGTAACGAAATATGAAGGCTGGGATTTCTTACGAGCTGTTGTTGATGATGAAGGTGTGTGCCGAGGAATCGTTGCACAAGACTTACAAACTATGGAGATTAAAAGTTTCGGAGCTGATGCCGTGATTATGGCAACAGGGGGCCCTGGTATCATTTTCGGAAAATCAACAAACTCCATTATTAATACAGGTACAGCAGCTTCTGCTGTATATCAACAAGGTGCATATTATGCAAATGGTGAGTTCATTCAAATTCACCCAACGGCAATTCCTGGAGACGATAAATTACGTCTTATGAGTGAATCTGCACGTGGTGAAGGTGGACGTGTTTGGACATATAAAGATGGTAAACCATGGTACTTCTTAGAAGAAAAATATCCGGCTTACGGAAACCTTGTACCTCGTGATATCGCAACGCGTGAAATCTTTGATGTTTGCGTAGAGCAAAAACTAGGTATTAACGGTGAAAACATGGTGTACTTAGATCTTTCTCATAAAGATCCGAAAGAACTAGATATTAAACTTGGTGGAATTATTGAAATCTATGAGAAATTTACAGGGGATGATCCTCGTAAACTACCAATGAAAATCTTCCCAGCTGTTCACTATTCAATGGGTGGACTATGGGTTGACTATAAGCAAATGACTAGTATTCCAGGTTTATTTGCAGCAGGTGAGTGTGATTATTCTATGCACGGTGGTAACCGCCTTGGTGCAAACTCACTATTATCAGCAATTTACGGTGGTATGGTAGCAGGACCAAACGCAATTGAATATATGAAAGGTCTTTCTAAATCATCAGATGCTGTTTCATCTACTGTATATGAGCAAAATGAATTAATCGAAACAGAGAAATTTAACAATATTTTAACGATGGATGGTAATGAAAATGCATATGTTCTTCATAAAGAGCTTGGAGAATGGATGACAGATAACGTTACAGTAGTTCGTGAAAATAAAAAGTTATTAGAAACAGATGCGAAAATTGAAGAGTTAATGGATCGTTACAAACGTATTAACATTAACGATACAGCGAGATGGAGTAACCAAGGTGCTTCATTTACACGTCAACTTGCAAATATGTTTGAGTTAGCACGTGTTATTACAATTGGCGCATATAACCGTAATGAGAGCCGCGGGGCGCATTACAAACCTGAATTCCCAAATCGTGATGATGCAAACTTCTTAAAAACTACTATGGCAAAATTTGAAGGAGAAGGAAATGCACCAGCATTCCATTACGAAGACGTTGATGTTTCATTAATTAAACCACGTAAACGTGATTATTCTTCAAAACATGATGTAGCTGCTAAGGGTGAAGAGAAGGGGGATAAACAACATGTCTGAGAAAACAATCCGCCTCATCATTACGAGACAAGATGGACCAGATGCACAAGAGTTTGACCAAGAGTTTGAAATTCCATATCGTCCTAATATGAATATTATTTCGGCGCTTATGGAAATTCGTCGTAATCCTGTTGATTCAAAAGGAAACCAAACAACTCCGATCGCATGGGATATGAACTGCTTAGAGGAAGTATGCGGTGCATGTTCGATGGTTATTAACGGAAAGCCACGTCAATCATGTACGGCTCTTATTGACCAATTAGAACAGCCAATTCGCTTAAAGCCGATGAAGACATTCCCAGTTGTACGTGATTTACAAGTTGATCGCAGTCGCATGTTTAATGCTCTAAAACGCGTTAAAGCTTGGATTCCAATTGATGGTACGTATGACTTAGGTCCAGGACCAAGAATGCCTGAGAAAAAGCGTCAATGGGCTTATGAGCTTTCAAAATGTATGACATGTGGTGTTTGCTTAGAATCATGTCCAAACGTAAACAGTAAGTCTGACTTTATTGGACCAGCGCCGTTATCACAAGCTCGTTTATTCAACTCACATCCAACGGGTGAAATGCATAAAGCAGATCGCTTACGTGCAATTATGGGAGATGGAGGACTAGCAAACTGTGGTAACTCTCAAAACTGTGTGCAATCATGTCCGAAGGGTATTCCTTTAACAACTTCAATTGCGGCATTAAACCGTGATACAACAATTCAATCGTTCAAAGATTTCTTTGGTAGCGATAATAACTATTAATAAATATTGCCTCTTCATCTTGAAGGGGCAATATTTATAACTTCATTTTTCAGTTTATTCTGTTTTTTTGGCAGGAAGGGGAGATAGCGTTGAAGAGAATTTCTTATATTGAAGACTTCGAGAAATGGGAAAGTGGTTTTTCATTTTACAATCCTGTAAAGGTTCGTTTTGGTGAAGTAGATATGTTTGGACATGTAAATAATGTCGTTGCTTTTACTTATTTTGAAGAAGCTCGTATCGCGTTGTTTAAAGAACTTGGATTTATGCAAGAGTGGACACATGCATCATCAGAAACGATGATCGTTGTTGCGGATTTACAATGTAATTTTATTAAGCAAATATATTTTGATGAACAGTTGAAGGTGTATGTAAAGGCAGGATCGGTTGGGAACTCTTCTTTAGATCTACATTATATGGTGAAGAATGCAGAAGGAGAGGTTTGTTTAGTAGGTCGTGGAATGATGGTTCAAGCGTCGAAAAAAACAGGAAGAGGCGAACCATGGCCTGAAGAATGGAAGAAGAAATTACTACAATGATAGAGTGAAAGAAAAATAAGAGAGCAATTTGCTCTCTTATTTTTTGTCTTCCATCGCTTCTTCTAATGTTAAGTGATGTTTATATAGGTATGTAGCGTATGGATTACCAACGTAGCGTAAGTGCCATGGTTCATATGCATATTCTGTTGTATCTGTTTTATCTTCTAAGTAACGAATGACAAAGCCGAATTCATGAGCGTGTTCCGCGACCCATTTTCCTTCTGCTGTCTCCCCGAAAATAGGCTCTAATTGAAATTTAGCTGTTTTTGAACTAATATCCATTGCTAAACCCGTTTGGTGTTCACTCGTACCAGGAATTGCGCTTACTGAATTAGCCTCAGCTTTTCCTTGACGCCTAACGTATGTATCATGCAACGATTTTTGGCGTTTGTATGAACGATAACCAGATACAGCTGTAAGATCAAGCCCTTCTTTTTTCGCAGCTTTGAACATGTTTTCAAGTGCCTCTGCAGCATCTTTGCGTAGCAATGTTTTTTCTTTATCTTTTGGACTAGCAAATGGTACGTTTGGTCTCGTTAAGTCTTCAGGAATGTATCCATCTGGTAGTTTTCGATGTTTATTAATTAAGACAAGATTAGATTTTGGATTTGTTACAACTGAAAAGTTATTGTCTATTTTCTTTGCATTATGATCAGCTTTTGGAAAAGCAGGAATCTCTTCTTTTGGGTGGTTAGTATGTTTTTGACTTTCGACAGCTTTCGCTTCATTATGTAGTGGTGATTTAGAACCAAAGTAAGTGAAAGATGTGATACCGATTACAATAGTAGTGGCAGAAATAATTATTATCTTTTTCATAATGCCTTGTAATCACAGTCCCTTCTTAATAAAATGTGTATCGTTTTTTTATTATAAGTCTAGTTTGTTGGAAAAGGAATATAAGAGTCATAACGTAATAGAAATGCAAAGAAAATGTCAGAAAATGTGTGAATTTGTAGTATTTTTTTATATAATTCATTTCTTATCTTTCATGAATTGCATTTTTTATGTAATATATATACATAAGAAGATGTAGCGATTATCGAGAATAAAGAACTTCTTGTATAGACTAGGAGTGAATGGGAATGGATTTTGCAACAATTATTGGACTTGTTTTAGGATTTTTAGCAGTGGTAGTAGGGATGGTCGTCAAGGGCGCTGACGTAACAGCCTTATTAAATCCTGCCGCAGCATTAATTATTTTTATCGGTACATTTGCTGCAGTATGTATTGCATTTCCGATGAATCAACTAAAAAGGGTTCCAAAACTATTTAAAGTTCTTTTTGGTTCAAATAAAAAGGATTTAAGTTATGAACAGTTGCTAGAATTATTTGTTCATTGGACATCTGAAAGTAGAAAATACGGTATTTTGTCTTTAGAGCAACAATTAGACAAAATTCAAGATGAATTTCTTTTGCGCGGTATGAAATTTGTGATTGATGGCGTATCCGCAGAAGATTTAGAGCAGATTTTGGAATCTGAATTAGAGGCAATTGAAGAAAGACATGCAAAGGGAGCTGCTATTTTTTCACAAGCTGGTACGTATGCACCGACATTAGGAGTTTTAGGTGCTGTTATCGGTCTTGTAGCTGCGCTTGGTAACTTAACTGATATTGAAAAGTTAGGTCATGCTATTTCGGGTGCGTTTATTGCAACGATTTTTGGTATTTTTTCAGGTTATGTATTATGGCATCCATTTGCAAATAAGTTAAAGCAAAAATCTTCAGCTGAAATTGAGAAAAAACGTTTAATCATTGATTGTTTATTAATGCTACAAGAAGGTACATATCCGTTTATTATGAAGAACCGCATTTTAGGTGCACTTTCTGCAACTGAGCGTAAAAAGCTAGAAAAAGGAGCAGAAAAAAATGCGGAGTAAGAAAAATAGAAGAGGCAAAAAGAAAAAACATGATGAGCATATCGATGAAACGTGGTTAATTCCATATTCTGATATGTTAACGTTGTTATTTGCATTGTTTATCGTTTTATTCGCAATGAGTAGTATAGATGCTGCGAAGTTTAAACAGATGGCAGTTGCTTTTCGAAGTGAATTAGCTGGGGGAACAGGTAACAAAGAATTTTTAAGTGATCAAAAGCCAAATGAGGAAAAAGAATTATCAGCAAGTAGCCTTGAGGCAGAACAAGCAAAAAAACAAGAAGAAGCTAGAGCTAAAGAAAAAAAAGAGATGGATGAATTGAAAGCATTACAAAAAAAGATTGATCAATATATTAATGAAAAACAATTATCCTCTTCTTTTCAAACTAAATTAACTGAAAAGGGATTAATGGTGACAATATTAGAAAATATACTGTTTGATTCGGGGAAAGCAGATGTGAAATTAGAATCTTTAGGGATTGCGAAAGAGATGTCTAGCTTACTTGTTTCAGCGTCACCTCGTGAAATTACAGTATCGGGTCATACGGATAATGTCCCTATTGCCAATGCGCAGTTTGCGTCGAATTGGGAATTAAGTACGCAGCGGGCAGTTAATTTTATGCAAGTATTACTGCAAAATAAAGAATTACAACCAGAAAAATTTAGTGCGATTGGATACGGAGAATACCGTTCAATTGCTCCAAACGATACACAAGAAGGAAAGGCAAAGAATAGACGTGTGGAAGTGTTTATCTTGCCTTTAACAGAGAAAGTAAAATAAAGAGGATGGCGAATGCCATCCTCTTTTATTTTACTTCAAATGATTTTAAGTTGTCGCGACGGATTTTATCTTTTTCTGCATCTGATTTTTTGAAATCATAATCATATAAAGCGCCTTCCCAATCGCCATACATTGGATTCGGGAAAATAATGAATTTCTCACCAAATTGTGCTTTTGAATCTTCTACTGTTTGGTTACGATCTTTTACAGATTTTCCATCAAAACCTGTGAAATCAGATAAGTTATCACCGAAGAATAAGACAATATCATGGGTTTGAGAAACGAGTTCACGGCGTTTTTCTTTTCCTTTTTCTTTCGGATCTTGTAGTAATATATGTTCTTTCGTTGCTTGAGGAGCACCTACACGCTCAAGATTTTTAATTGTTGCATCTAGTTGGTTCGTTTTACGATTTGAGATGTAGTAAATATCTACACCTTTAGACTCTGTATATTTTAAGAAATCAATTGCGCCTGGAAGGGCTTCAGCCTCAGCTTTATTAATCCAATCATCCCATTTGTAAGGATAGCCTTTGCCTGTTTTTACGCTCATTGCTTGATGAGGACTGTTATCTAAAACAGTTTCGTCTAAATCAAGTACGATAGCAGGTTTTTTCTCTGTCCCTTTTGCAAGAACTGCATCAAGCTTTAATTGACCGATATTGTACCCTTGGTAGTAAAGTGCTTTCGTTTCGCCAGCTGTTTGATACCATAAATCAGCCATTAATTGCTGTTCTGTTAATTTTACTTTCTCTTCTTTCGCCACTGTTTTCTCTGGTGTTCCTGAACATGCTACAAGTGATGTAGATAGAACCGCTACAGATAATAGAGTGGTAATGCCCCTCTTCATCTTCATATGTATCCTCCTTGATGTTAGAAAATCATTTTATATTATATATTAAAATATAATATTTTTATATGAACATTTGCATATTGTCTTTTGTATATATAGTAGTATGTCCTATATTAGAAAGATGAGCAAAATAATAATAGTTATTTTGACAAGTTTTATTGTCGTAATGACAATTATAATTGACAAAAAGGGTTTTGTTATTTACAATTTTAACTAAATAGAACAAATGATGGATTAATGACGGTGTTTACATATAAGAGGATGAAGTGTAGTGCTATATTTTTTCTTGAATAAACATAGTCTTTGAAAGAGAGTACGAATGATACTAAAGGGGAGGCTTTATACTTTGAGTTTACAAATTCAAAACTTAACGAAACAATTTGGGGAATCAAAAGCAGTTAACGGTTTGCAAATTTCGTTACCAAAAGGTGAAGTACTAGGATTACTTGGACGAAATGGTGCAGGGAAAACAACAACAATCAAAATGCTTCTCGGATTATTAACGCCTAATGAAGGTACGATTACGTGGGATGGAAAAGCATTTGGGGATAGTGGCGTAACAATTGGGTATTTACCAGAAGAAAGAGGTTTATATACAAAAAGTAGAGTAATAGATCAGTTGCGATATTTTGGTAGATTAGAAGGAATGTCGAAGAAAGAAGTAGATCAAGCTATTGATCATTGGTTAGAGCGTTTAGCGATACCAGAATATAAATTTAAAACGGCTGGAGAGCTTTCAAAAGGGAATCAGCAAAAAATCCAATTAATTGCTGCTCTTCTTCATAATCCGGAACTTCTCATTTTAGATGAACCATTCAGCGGCCTTGATCCAGTTAACGCCGGGATGTTAGCTAGTATTATTGAAGAACAAGTACAGAGCGGAAAGACGATTATTTTATCAAGTCATCGTATGGAACAAGTAGAGGCTTTTTGCCAACATGTATGTATTTTGAAAAAAGGTGAAGCAGTCGTAAAAGGACAGCTAAGTGATATTAAGAAAGAATACGGTTTCCGTAATTTAACGATTGAAGATACAGTAGAGAATGAAAAGGGATTAGAGGCTATACATGTATCGTATGAAAAACAACAAGGCCTTCTTTATGTGAAAGTACAAGACGATGCGGAAGCTCTCAAGATTTTGCAACAGTTGCAAGAGCAAGGTGTTAGCTTACGACAATTCAAAATGTTAGAGCCGACGTTAAATGAAATCTTTGTAGAGAGGGCGAAATAACGATGCGTAAATTTTCTCACGTATTTTCATTTTATTTTAGGGAAGCATTTTTATCTAAAAAATCATTAATTACGAGTGCCATTTTATTTTTAGTTGTGTTTGGGATTTTTGCATTTAATCATTTTACTTCAGGCGATGATAAAAATAAGGATAAAGATAAAATTGCAGTTGTAGTAGAGAGTTACACATATAAAGTACAAAAAGATGAGCTAAATAAGCTATTGCCATCAGCAAAAATAACACTTGGTTCAAAGGATGATTTTGATAAACTGCATAAGCAAGTAGAAGAAGGCGATTTAGATGGTCTATTCCATGTGACGGAAAAGGGTGGGGCTCCATCGATTACATATATGTATAATGGATTTCCAAGCCAAGCAACTTCTGCAATTATGGCAGGATATTTAAAGCAACAATATACGATGGTGACAATTGCCAAAAATAATGTTTCACCAGAAATTGCACAGCAATTACAAACAGAAATTCAAGTAAAGCAAGAAGCGATAAAAGATCGTACATCTTCTTTCGGAATTGCCTATTTCTTTACATTTGCTTTATATATGTTTATTGTAGCGTTTGGAAATACAATCGCAATGAATATTGCATCTGAGAAGGCGTCACGTGTAATGGAAGTAATGCTTCCGAAAGTGAAACCTCTTACGATGATGTATGCGAAAATTTTAGCGGTTGTTTCAACGGCTTTATTGCAACTTGTCATATTGGCGTGTGGTTATCTTATTCCATATTTGTTAGGTTGGGTCGATTTAGAAAGTGCCTCACTATTTGGTATTCCAATTGACTTTACGAAATTAGATGCAAAGGTTGTAAGCATGTTTCTTGTTTATTTCATTACGGGATATTTACTTTATGCAATGATGTATGCTGCTGCTGGAGCTGTCGTGTCTAAGACGGAGGATTTACAAGCTGTATCTTTCCCGGTAATGATTTTAATAATGGCTGCATTCTTCATTAGTATTAAATCATTAAGTGATCCGAATAGTACTATCGTTGTTGTAAGTTCTTACGTTCCATTTTTTACACCGATGGTTACCTTCTCACGTATTGTAGCTGGTGAAGCAGGTATGCTAGAAATTACGATAACATTAGCAGTCTTATTGGCGACAATTGCGATATTAAATGCTGTTACAAGCCGCATTTACGTAAATGGCGTAATGAATTACTCAGATAAAGTGAAATTTAAAGATTTAGCAAAATTTATAAAGCGTCAATAATGAGAGAAAAGCATGATTTCCTATTGAAATCATGCTTTTTCTTTATGTATAAATTAAAAATAGTATATAATAATAAGAGTCGTCTTTTAATAGAATGAATAAAAAGGAGGGTGTGCAGATGGGGATTAGTAGTCGTTTTACAGTAGGTGTTCATATGCTGACATTACTTGCGATAGATCGAAACTCTCGCTGTACCTCTGAATGGATTGCCGGTAGTGTGAATACAAATCCAGTTGTGATTCGTCGCATTACAGGAATGTTGAAGAGAGCAGGACTTGTTGATGTACAAGCTGGTAAAGGTGGTACGACACTTGCTCGAGATTTAGAAGAAATTACATTACTTGATGTATATAAAGCAGTGGAAGTTGTAGAAGAAGGACAGCTATTTTCCTTCCATGAAAATCCCAACATTGAATGTCCAGTAGGAGCTAATATTCAATCAGTATTAGAAATTATTTTAATGCAAGCGCAAGAAGCGATGGAAAACGTGCTTGCAAATGTAACGGTAGATCAATTAGTTACAAATTTAAAGTCTAAAATGAAAGAATAAAAAAGCGAGCTTCCTCATAATGAGGGCTCGCTTTTTTTTATTCAGAAATATTGAAAATTCTATTTTTCAGTATTTAAAATGAATTTACCTACGATAGCTGCGAAGATACCACCAAGAATTGGTGCTACGATGAATACCCATAGTTGAGAAAGTGCTTCTCCACCAACAAATAAAGCTGGTGCGATACTACGAGCTGGGTTAACAGATGTTCCAGTTAACGGAATTCCTAATAAGTGGATTAAAACTAATGTGAAACCAATTACTAGTCCAGCTAAAGAAGAACTTCCTTTTTTACCTGTTACAGCGACGATAACTAAAATAAATACGAAAGTTAAAATGAACTCAACTAAAAATGCTCCAGATAAACCAAGAGTTCCGAAACCATTTTGTCCTAAATTATCTAAAGGTGTTTTAGCAGATTTTAAAATTGTTACTAACGTTGCAGTTCCTAATAAACCACCTAAAATTTGAGCTAATACATAATAACAAAGTTCCATAGCGTTCATGCGTTTGTTGATGAACATAGCTACTGATACTGCTGGGTTAATGTGACATCCAGAAATTGTTCCGATGCTATATGCCATAGCTACAATAGATAAGCCGAAAGCCATAGCGATTCCTAATGTTCCAATTCCTTCGATTCCGCCGCCAGTGACAGCTACTCCAGTTCCGAATAATACAAGTACAAAGGTACCAATAAATTCAGCGATTGCTTTTTTTAACATAATTTACCTCCTATTAATGCGCATGAAACGTATTATAACATACGTTTTAGTATAAACAGCCAATGAAATACTATTCTGATAAGGCAAAATAGGGGGACAATAAAAAAGAGTATGGTTCATCTCTATAGAACCATACTCTTTTTTTATGCTGGTTTTTTCTGTTTAACGGCTGGAATAGATCGGTTTAAAATACTATTTGCAACCATTCCTAACATAATAATAATCATTCCAAGTAGGGAAAGCCCGCCAGGAAACGAACCATTCAAGAAAACAATTTCTCCAAGTACGGTAAAGACCATCGTTCCAGCTTGTGTTGCTTCAACAGCTCCAAGTAAAGCCAGGTTATCTTTTGCTAAGTCAGTAGCAAAGAAAAATGTCATCGTTGCAATAACGCCGGAACATAATGCTAACAAAAATCCTTGAAGCATTTGGCTAGATGTTGGAATACCCGTAGTAGAAAATCCGTATACACCAAGCAAAATTGTTATAGGAAGACTTCCAATTGCCATTCCTAATACACGTTGGAACGTATCAAGGCGTCCGCCAACAAGCTCCATCATTTTTCGGTTACCGAACGGATATAAGAAAGCGGCTAATACGACAGGTAAAAAACCTGAAATGAACTGAGTCATTGTAATATGGCCTGCGGCAGTTGCTTGCATACAAATTACACCAAGTAAAATAAATAAAGCAACATATAAGCTACGAAGTGGAATTTTTCCACGTACAAGTTTCGTACCTGATTTTGTTTCTATTTTCACAAAAAATAGTGGTGATAGTAGTAAACCAGCTAAAATCGTAACTTGCCAAGTTCCAGCAACGAGCCAAGCTGGAGAAAAGACAGCTGCGAAACTTAATAAAGAATAAAAACCAATACCGGCAACAGAACCCCATCCGATCCACGCCAATGGATGTTTTTTTAACTCTTCCCATAATCCCCTAAAGTTTTTGCGAAATAAAACGATAAGGAATAAAATAGGGAGAGCAAATAAAAAACGGAAGGAAGCTGTCCAAGCCCAGCTCGTTCCAGATACATTCATTGCTCTATTAATAATAAAGGTTGCAGAAAAAAAGGCCGATGATAAAAGACCTAATAAAATTGCGCGCATGAAGTATAGCACTCCTTTCGAAAATAAATAATTATGTATATTATGATATACTTTAATTGAATAAAAGTAAACTATTTTATACTTTGAGGTGGTTTTATATATGAAAGAAAATGAAGATATGCAAACGAAAGA
Source organism: Bacillus sp. 5mfcol3.1 (assembly GCF_900114335.1). NCBI lineage: Bacteria > Bacillati > Bacillota > Bacilli > Caryophanales > Bacillaceae > Bacillus > Bacillus sp. 5mfcol3.1. The sequence continues at coordinate 360,550 of NZ_FOST01000002.1, forward strand.
AGTCATTCAACAAGTTGGACAGTTATTGAGACAAATTCGAAATGAACAGAAATTAAGTTTAGAAGAATTAGCTCATAAAACAGGAGTTAGTAAATTAACATTAGGAAAGATCGAAAGAGGGGAAACAAATCCGACGCTAGCTGTCATTTGGAAAATAACGAAAGGGTTATCAATTCCTTTATCTAGATTAATGGTTTTTGGAGAACCAGTAGCCGTTGCGCGCTGTGGAGAAGGATTTGCAGTAGATGTAGGACAAGCATGGCATTTAGAAACGATGTTCCGTTATACGAAAGGAACAGGGATGGAAATGCACCGTGCTTGTTTACGATCAAATAGTATATATGAACCAGAAGCTCATCATGAAGGTGCGATTGAGCTTGTAACGGTAATGAAAGGGAAAGTGTCTATTCAAGTGGAGAATGATGTATATGAATTAAATGAGTTTGATTCCATTCAATTTGAAGCGAATAAGAAGCATATTTATAAAAATGACGAAGAAGAAGTGGCGGTATTACATTTAACGATGAAATATTCTTCATGAAAAAATCCCCTATAGAAAAATCTATAGGGGATTTTGTATACACTATGCTCAAATATATGAAAGAATGTTATTAGTAAGAGCGTGGCATAAGTAATAAACAAATAAAATAAACTAAAAACCCCGTCCCAAAACATAAAACTGCAATGACCCAAAGTATGCGAATGAGAGTAGAGCTAATATCAAAATATTCTCCTAAACCACCGCATATACCAAATAGCATTTTATCAGTTTCGGATTTACATAATCTTTTTGACATCTTCCAATACACTCCTTTTTATAGCAAACTCTATACTTCTATTCTATATGGAAATCTATGAGGAGACTATGAGGTTGTATGACATTTTTTTAGGGAACAGTCATATTAATTGTCTTAATTTTCAGTTGACATTAAAATTATAGTAAGAGGTAACTTTTAATAAAGGGTGGGGAAATAGAGATGACGGTATATTGGTTGACTAATGTAACGCTTGAATCGGGGTATACATATGAAGAGGGGAGAATTTCAAAAACAGAAACAGAGTTATGTAGTTTACTTATTGAAGAGGGACGAATTAAAAAAATTATAGCAGGGACTGTTCAAGAGGAAGGGGTACTCATTCTTGATGCTAATCGTTTATTAATTTTGCCCGCTTTCGAAGAGATGCATATTCACATTGATAAGACATATTATAGTGGTCCTTGGAAAGCTTGTATGCCAGCAGAAAGTATTTTTACACGTTTTAATGAAGAAGAAAAAATTTTACCAAAGCAATTAGCGACTGCCCAAAATAGAGCGGAAAATATGCTAGAGTTACTACTGCAAAATGGTGCAACGAATATTAGAACGCATTGTAATGTTGATCCAATTATTGGGCTTGGTAATTTGGAGGCGACGTTAGCGGCATTAGAAACATATAAAAATCGAGTGTCTAGTAGAATTGTTGCGTTTCCGCAACATGGATTATTGCGCAGTAATTCTGTGCAACTCGTGAAAGATGCGATGCGTATGGGTGCTCATCTAGTCGGAGGCGTAGATCCAGCTACAGTGGATAATGACATTGAAAAATCATTACATACAATTATGGATATCGCAGTAGAATTTAATGCGGATGTTGATATTCATTTGCATGATGCGAATAATCTTGGAACATTTACGATGAAGAGATTGGCAAGTTTAACAGAAGAAGCAGGATGGCAAGGTCGTGTAACAATTAGTCATGCACTTGGACTTGGTGGTGTTACTGATAAAGAGGCTGAAGAAGTGGCAGAAAGACTCGCAAATGTAAATATTGATATTACTTCAACGGTACCAATTGGTAAACAAGTAATCCCAATTCCGTTATTAGATAAAAAAGGTGTTAAGGTTTCATTAGGAAATGATAGTATTACAGATCATTGGTCACCGTTTGGAACAGGTGATATGCTTCAAAAGGCGAATCGATTAGCAGAGCGTTTTGGGTGGAGTGACGAAAGGTCTTTAGGAAAAGCACTTCGCTTTATTACAGGAGGAAAAGAAACGTTAAATAATGAAGGGAAGCGAGTATGGCCGAATGTAGGGGATGAAGCGAGTTTTGTTTTGACAAATGCGACATGCGCTGCTGAAGCAGTAGCGCGTCAAACAGAAAAACGTTTAGTCGTGTATAAAGGAAATATTGTTGTTGGAAGTTTAAATGAGGTGGAATTAAATAATCTTGTGTAGAAGAATCGTTTAAATATTTTGAGGGGGGTTCTAATGGTAAGTCTAGAACTCTTCTTTTTTATTCTTACAATATATTTTTTATAGGAAAGCTAGAAGGGATGAAAATTTTGGACAATCAACATAACCAAAATCATATTATGGGAACTTTGCAATGGTTTATATTTTTATTAGCAAATTCAATCGCACTACCAATTGTCGTTGGCGGATTATTTCATCTTACGACGGAAGAAATATTTTATTTAATGCAGCGTACGTTTTTTGTAGTTGGTATATCTTCTTTTTTACAAGGCTGGCTTGGGCATAGACTGCCAATTGCGGATGGGCCGGCTGGATCTTGGGTTGGTGTATTTACCGTACTTGCTTATGCAACGGCCGGACAGGATCAATTACATAGTACACTGCAAATTTTAGAATTAGGAATGATAATCTCCGGTGTTCTTTTAATAGGATTAGGAGTAACTGGTTTTATAGGACGTATTTTATTTTTATTTACGCCGCTTGTGACAGGGACGTTTTTACTTTTATTATGTTTACAATTAAGTGGTGTATTTTTAAAAGGAATGTTAGGAATTACAGCTACTATTTCTCAAATCGACGGATTTACAGCAATGATCGCGTTTAGTATATTTTTGTTCGTTATTATACTATCTAATTTCGGAAAAGGCTTTGTCAAAAGTTATGCAGTTTTAATAGGATTAATTAGTGGGTGGATTATTTTTCTCATTGCAGGAAAAGTGACAATCCCATCTCAAGTAACTCATTTTGTGCAACTTCCACATATATTTGCTTGGGGACTTCCGAAATGGAATACAGGTATGGCTGTGTCAAGTTTCGTTATGGTATGTATTTTAGTTTCGAATACGGTGGCAGCTATTATAGCAATTAATCAAGCAACTATTCATAAAGCGACTATTGAACAAAAACAGTTGAAAGATGGAACATGGGTTGGGGGGATTTCACATATCATCTCTTCTGTATTTTCAACTGTAGGTGTCGTTCCGTTACCAGCAACGGCAGGATTTATACGTTTAACAAAACAAAAGTATATACGATCGTTCTTAATGGCATGTGCGTTACTAGTCGTAATGTCTCTTTTTCCAAGTATTATTCGTTACTTAGCATCTTTACCATCTGCTATCGCATCGGCTGTTTTAATGGCTTCGTTCGTACAGTTAATTGGAATTGGATTTAATAATATAAAACAAGTGCCGATGAGTGAAAGGAATGTAACGATTTTAGGCGTTGCAGTATTATTTGGCAGCGGCGTTATGTTTTTACCGTCTGGAGCACTCCAATCCTTGCCGTCTGTTATGCAATATATATTCGGTAATGGTTTATTTGTAGGTACGGTTGTAAGTATATTGCTAGAACAAATATGGCGCGTTGGAAAGTAAGTGGATAAAAAGAGTGTACGCACTGTATAAAAGTCTAAAATAACATAGGAAATAAAGCCCATTTTCATTCACCACCTGCACATTTCGTTCATACAATATCTTGACTAAATAAACACCCAACTTACACATACACAGCTCTGGCTTAAGCAAGGAGGGTTATACCAGTTGAAGGAAAAAGCGTATCAATCTAAACCTTTACTCACAAAGAGAGAAAGAGAAGTATTTGAATTACTGGTTCAAGATAAAACAACGAAGGAAATTGCAGGTGAACTTTTTATAAGTGAAAAGACAGTTCGCAACCACATCTCAAACGCAATGCAAAAGCTAGGGGTTAAAGGACGTTCACAAGCAGTTGTGGAGCTTCTTCGTATGGGAGAGCTCGAACTATAAGAAAGCAGCCGACTTTTATACAAAGAGTCGGCTATTTTTTTGTTTGCTTCACTTGCTATATGAATGATAAGAACACTCCATACATAAATAGGTAATAAGGAGGGGATATGTTGAAAAGGATACTGTTAGTTTCAACAAGTGCTCATGATATGAATGGACACCCGACTGGTTTGTGGCTTGAAGAGCTCGCAGCTCCTTATCATTTATTTAAAAAGGCTAAGTTTGATGTTGATATTGTGTCAATAAAAGGCGGGAGAGTACCTATAGATAGAGTGTCTATTCCGAATGGTATACCTCGTGAATTCAAGCACGTAGCTTCTTTATTGCAAAATACAAGGCCGATTTCAAATGTTCATTTTTCGGATTATGATGCGGTTTTATTTGGTGGTGGGCACGGGGCGATTGTAGATTTTCCAGGTAATCCATATGTAGCAAATTTGATTGAGAATATGTATAAGAATAACCGGATTGTAGCGGCTGTTTGTCACGGAGTAAGCTCCTTAGTCGGTGTGAAAAATAAGGATGGCTCGTTTTTTGTTGCCGGTAAGCGTATAACAGGTTATACAAACGATGAAGAAAAAGCTGTACATTTAGAAAAGCGCGTTCCGTTTTTGTTAGAAAGTAAGTTGAAAGAAGAAGGAGCTTTGTTTTATGTAGCGCCTAATTTTACGCCGCATGTGGTAGTAGATGGGCATTTAATTACAGGGCAAAATCCACAGTCTAGCGTGGAAATAGGTAAGGCTATAAAAAGGGCTGTAAATAAATTATAGAAAAAGTACCCGCTACTAACAAAGGTAGTGGGTATTTTTATCCTAAAATTCCCCCTCAAAATTGGTTTGTAACCGTCCAGTTGGTGATAATGGATTCTAGTTCTCTATGTATAGTATATGAAAATGTAATAAACTAAAAAAGCATAATGAGTATAATAACTTCATTTATAATCATTCGTGAATTTGCTATACTATTTTGTATGGACAAAAGGGGAGGCTCTTTTAAATGAGAAAAGTCGCATGTGCAAATACTTATATTAATAAAATAAAGCCCGTTATTAGAAAGACGAGTTTTAGCCAATTGAAAATAGATGAAATTGCGAAATATATGGATATTAGTAAAGCTACTTTATATAAACGTTTTTCTTCGAAAGATGAAATTATTGAGGCGGTAGTAGAGGATTTTATGAATTATCTACTCGAAGGTGATGCGGACAATCAAGATGAAAGCATGTCTTTTGCAGAACGTTTCCAAAAGACGTTTATCCACTCTTTAAAATGTGTGACATATATTTCGGATGTTTTTTTGCAAGATTTGAAAGAAGCATATCCGCATTTGTCAGATCAATTAGTCGCTGCACAACAAAATCGTAATCATAATTTGCAAATGTTTTTTGAAGCGGGTATGGAACAAGGTTATTTTAATAAAATGAATGCACAATTATTTATGGTACAAGATGATGTGATGTTACGACGTATTATAGATCATTCTTTTTGTATTCAGTACGATATTACTTTAAAGAAAGCGATATTTGATTTTTATCAATTAAAGAAGTATCAACTTTTTAAACCAGAGTATATAGAAGCAATTGATGATTCTGAAATTGAAAAAGAAGTTATTGCTATTTTGCAAATGATTTCGTAAAAAAGCAGATCTCCCTTAGTAGAGGGGAATCTGCTTTTTTAGTACATATTATTTTTGCAACTGTTTTAATACTAATTCGGCTACTGAACCACCTGAAGCTGGGTTTTGACCAGTGATAACACGATTATCTTCTAGAGCAAAAGCTTCCCAAGGCTGTGCAGCTTTTTCGTAAAGTCCTCCATTTTTAATGAGTTCATCTTCTGTTAAAAATGGAACGAATTGATCTAATTCAGCTAATTTTTCTTCTTCATTTGAAAAGCCTGTTACCTTCTTACCGCTAATTAAACGATCCCCATTACTTAATGTAATATGAAATAAACCAGCTGCTCCATGACAAACGGAAGAAACAATACCGCCGTTTTCATAAATATTGCGGCTAATATTTTGAAGTTCTTTATTTTCTGGGAAGTCCCAAATAACCCCGTGACCACCTGCGTAATAAATAACAGCGTAGTCTTCTGGATTCACTTCACTTGGTTTCATTGTAGAACCGAGGCGATTCATAAACTCTTTCTTTTGGTACCATTCCCAATCGATGCTCTCCGCCATTGCTAAACTATGTGGATCAATTGGTGTATAACCGCCTTGTGGACTGACGTAATCAACTTCGTAACCCGCTTCTTCTACTTTTTTTACGAAATGTACAGCTTCACCGAGCCAAAGTCCGGTAGCCCTATTTAAATTTGGGTATTTTTCTACGCTTGTTAATACAACTAACATTTTTTTCTTCATCATAATCCTCCTATAATGTCTCTTCTATATAAAAGTTCTGTGTTCGTTTCATTTTATTAAGTTAAAAAATGCAAATTTGAATAATCATGCCAGTCCTCCTTATATCAGCTTCGAAATTAGTGTATAATAACTTTTGAACAAAGTAAACTAAAAAGACTAAATTAGTTTACTTTGTATGTTTTTCGTTGACAAACTGTAATGCTGAAACTATGATAGTTCCATGAATATCGAACAATATACGTGTTTCGTTTCGAATTCAATTTATCGCGCGATAAATTAGCACCATTTATACATTTAATGAAGTTGTTTAGTGGTGATACAACATTTAAATAACTTCATTTTTTTATCTATAGTTTGACAGTTTTAAAATTGCAATCAGGAGAGTGTTACACATGGGGAAAGATATAAGTAACCATTCGAAATGGTTTGTTTTTACATTATGTTTTATTGTTTTGTTAGGACCGATGAACGCTGTGTTATTTAATGTAGCGCTAGAGGATATTGCCAATGATTTATCAATTAGTCAATTGAAAGTAAGTTGGGTTGTAGTAGGGTATTCTTTAGTCGTCGGTATCGGTTCGATGATATATGGAAAACTGGCTGATCGTTACAGTGTAAAAAGGCTATTAATTATTTCTATTATCATATTTGTAGCGGGTTCTATTGTTGGGTTTTTGAATCAATCTTATGAGATTATCATTTTCGCAAGGTTAGTGCAGGCGAGCGGAGGAGCAGCGTTTATTGCGCTTAGTATGATTGCGGTGGCGAAATTAGTTGCTCCAACTAAAAAACCGGGTGCGTTAGCAATGATTAGTTCTTCTATTGCATTAGCGGTTGGTATTGGACCTTTAGTTGGTGGGGCAATTACAAATACGTTAGGGTGGCCGTATTTATTTTTATTTATGGTTATTTCAATGGTTGGTATTTTCTTGCTCGTAAAATTTATGCCAGAAGAGGTGCAACATACCGATGAAGTGTTTCACTTTGATTTCATTGGAGCAGTTTTATTATTTGTATTGATTACGACCGTTTTATTAGGAGTGAATATTAATAGTTGGCTTTTTTTGTTATCTGTTGCTTTCCTATTTTTATTCAAGGCTCATATGAAGAGAGCAGAGTTGCCGTTTATTGATATTGAGTTGTTTACAAATAAACCATTACTGCGTTTAATAGCGGTCGGATTTATCATTAATGTGGCGTTATGTGCTAGTTTATTATTATTACCATTACTGTTAGGAAGAGGGCACGGATTGTCTCCGTTCGTTATTGGAATTGTATTGTTTGTTGCATCTCTCTTTGGTATTGTATCTAGTTTTATTACCGGAAAGATTATTCCTGCGTTTGGGAATGTGAGGATGATGTATGTAGCGTCTGTAGTTATGATCATTGGCTTTTTAATTTTAGGGATTATTCCAGACGGGAACTTACTCTTTATTTTATTTGCGGTTATTTTAACATTTATGAGTTATTCGGCAATTCAAGTATCATTAAACACATTTATTCCGAAAACATTAAATCCAGCTAAAGTTGGAGTTGGCCTTGGTTTATATAATTTAATTAACTTTTTCGGTATGGCATTCGGACCAGCTGTAGCAAGCAAAATTATGGAATCTACAAATAGTTATCGATTGAATTTTATTTTGATCGTCATTTTAATTTCTGTTCATTTCGTCTTATTAATGGGAATGTCTTCTTTTCAAAAAAAGATGGATCAATGAATATGCACTTTATATAGAAGAAACCGACTTTCTTATAGAAGGTCGGTTATTTTTCTATCTTGCAAATTATGAAAAAAAGGAGCAAAATAAAAAAGGTCCTAGTCTATACATGGGCAAATGAAAATTTTCATACAGAAGCATTTGAAGTGAGCGAACTTAAAGTGTGTAAAATATAATGATAAACATAAAAGATGATGAATGAGAAAACGGGTGATGAAGTTGAATAGAGCAATCGGTGTTATCGATTCAGGAGTTGGCGGTTTAACAGTAGCGAAGGAATTAATTCGTCAGTTGCCGAAAGAGCGTATCATATATTTAGGAGATACAGCACGTTGTCCTTATGGTCCACGTTCTCGAGAAGAAGTACGTCAATTTACGTGGGAAATGACGGAGCATTTACTAGATTTAAATATTAAAATGTTAGTTATTGCGTGTAATACAGCAACTGCAGTTGTATTAGAAGAGATGCAAAAACAATTACCAATTCCAGTAGTAGGAGTTATTCACCCAGGATCACGTACAGCTTTAAAAGTGACAAACACGTATCACGTTGGGATTATTGGAACGATTGGAACGGTGAAAAGTGGTGCATACGAAGAGGCGTTAAAGTCTATTAATAACCGTGTTATGGTAGAAAGTTTAGCTTGTCCACCTTTCGTTGAACTTGTAGAGAGTGGGAATTTCGAAAGTGAAATGGCGTATGAAGTTGTAAGAGAAACGCTGCAACCACTGAAAAGTACCGATATTGATACACTTATATTAGGGTGTACACACTATCCAATTTTAGGACCTGTTATTAAAAAAGTAATGGGAAATAAAGTACAACTAATTAGTTCTGGTGATGAAACAGCACGTGAAGTAAGTACAATCTTATATCATAGTAAAATGTTGAATGAAGGAGAAGAACAAAGCGATCATCTCTTCTTAACAACGGGAAAAATAGGCTTGTTTAAAGAAATTGCATCAAAATGGTTCGGTCAACCGATTGAAAATGTGAAGCATATTCATTTAGAAAAAGAATAATAGTAGAATTCATATAGGTGAGCTCCTGAGAAATCAGGAGCTTTTTGTTTTATCTTGCTATTTGCTGGGCAGTTAGACTCTCCACTGATTAAAGTTTCACTTTATAAGAGGCACAGCTTGTTCTAAAATGTGAAACGGCTCGTATACATAATAGTACAAACTTAGATTTTAGGGGGGAATGGCATGCCTAAATCCACTTTTAAATGGGTTGTTGGTGCTACTGTGAGCGCTGTTTTACTAACAGGGTGTGGCTTTATAAATCAGGAGAAAGCAACTGAACAAATTGATCCGCCAAAACAAGTTACGTATACAGAGGGTGGGAAGAAAGAAGTAGCTAAAAAAGATAAGCAAGGGCAAATGGTAAATAGAGAACTATACCTTGTTGATAAAAATGGTTATGTTGTACCACAAACGTTAGCTATACCTACTCCGAAAGCAAATGAGACTGTGAAGCAAACGTTAGAATACCTTGTGAAAGATGGACCGGTAACGAATTTATTACCGAATGGGTTTCGTGCAGTCATTCCGGCGAATACAACGATGACTTTAGATTTGAAAAAGGACGGGACGGCAGTTATTGATTTCTCTAAAGAAATGAAAAACTATGCGAAAGAAGAAGAGCGTCAAATCATTGAATCTATAGCGTGGACGTTGACGCAATTTACAGAGATAAAACAAGTGCAGTTCCAAATAAATGGTGAGAAATTGGCGAAGATGCCGGTTGCTGGTACACCGCTTGGTGAAGGAGTGAGCCGTGCAAATGGTATTAACTTCGATGATGAACAAGTAGCAGATGTAACGAATACAAAACCAGTCACACTGTATTTTATGGCGCAAAATAATAATAAACAGCAATACTACGTACCAGTCACACGCCGCGTTGCGGAAGGAAAAGAAAATGATTATGCAGCAATTATAGATGAACTTGTAAAAGGTCCGATTCATCAATCGCTCCTGAATGATTTTAATCCAGGCGTTAAGCTTATTACGAATCCGAAATTACAAGACGGAAATCTTACATTAAACTTTAATGAAAATATATTTGTAAACCCAGATAAAAATATGATCTCAAATTACGTATTGAAGTCGTTAGTTTTATCTTTAACAGAAAAGAAAGGTGTGAAAAATATTTCTATTGAAGTGAATGGAAAAGCAAATCTTATAGATGAAAAGGGCGGAAAGTTAATAAAACCTGTAGATCGTCCAGAAAACGTGAATACAGGTAGTTTTTAATCTTGAATAATTTGATATACTTAAGTAAGAAAGGAGAATTGCTTTTTGGGTTCTCCTTCTTTTATTGTATACATATCATACATTTAAATTTGGCTATACTAACGAGTAGTAATTAAGAGGAGGTTATTTTTATGCGAGTAGATGGTAGAGAGAAAACAGAATTACGCCATATACATATTCATACGAATTATTTAAAACATCCAGAGGGATCTGTATTAATTGAAGTTGGGGATACAAAGGTGATTTGCTCAGCGACAATTGAAGAGCGTGTCCCGCCATTTATGCGTGGAGAAGGAAAGGGCTGGGTAACAGCTGAATATGCGATGATTCCACGTGCGACAGAACAACGTACAATTAGGGAGTCAAGTAAAGGGAAAGTAACAGGACGTACAATGGAAATTCAACGTCTAATTGGACGAGCATTACGTGCGGTAGTTGATTTAGAAGCGCTTGGCGAGAGAACAGTTTGGATTGACTGTGATGTTATCCAAGCAGATGGTGGAACGAGAACAGCGTCTATTACAGGTGCATATGTAGCGATGGTATTAGCTTTCGAGAAATTATTACAAGCAGAAAAAGTATCTAAAATTCCAGTAAAAGATTATTTAGCAGCAACGTCAGTAGGAATTGTTGAAGAGCAAGGTGTTGTTTTAGATTTAAACTATGCAGAAGATTCTAAAGCAGACGTTGATATGAACGTAATTATGACTGGAAAAGGCCAATTTGTTGAAGTGCAAGGAACTGGAGAAGAAGCGACGTTTAGTAGAGCGCAGTTAAATGAACTACTTGATGCTGCGGAAAAAGGCATTTTCCAACTGATTGATATACAAAAAGAAGCTTTAGGTGACATCGTATCTCATATAGAGTAGAGGTGGAAAGTATGAAACAAGTTGTTGTAGCGACAAAAAATATGGGAAAAGTACGTGAGTTTGCTGAGTTATTTGAGCGATTTGATTTAGAAGTGAAATCATTACACGATTTTCCTCATATTGAAGAAGTCGAAGAAACTGGTGAAACATTTGAAGAAAATGCGATCTTAAAAGCGGATAGTTTGAGTAGACAGTTGAATTCTATTGTAATTGCGGATGATTCGGGTCTTATTGTAGATGCTTTAAATGGAAAACCAGGAGTGTATTCAGCGCGTTTTGCTGGTGAACCGAAAAATGACCAAGCAAATATCGATAAAGTGTTACAAGAATTAAATGGCGTTGACTTTGAAAAGCGTAAAGCTCGTTTCTATTGTGCATTAGCAGTTGCTTTCCCTGAAGGTGATAAAAAGCCTGTCATTGTAAATGGGACATGTGAAGGATTTATCTTAGAACAACGCCGCGGAGAAAATGGCTTTGGATACGATCCGATTTTTTATGTGGAAGAATACAAAAAAGCAATGGCGGAATTAAGTTCAGATGAAAAAAATGCTATTAGCCATCGTGGCCGTGCTCTTCGTAAGTTAGAAGAAAAAATCCCGGAATGGTTTTTAGGAGAATAAGGGAGAGAGAATGATGAAAGCTTTAATCGTAAGCGATAGTCATAGCTCTGTGAAGGAATTACAGCAGTTGAAAGAGAAATATGAAGGGAAAGTAGATATCATGATTCATTGCGGTGATTCAGAGCTAACGCCTGCTCATGAAGAACTGCAAGGTTTCCATGTTGTAAAAGGAAACTGTGATTATGCTAACTTTCAAGATGAAATTGTAACTGATGTAGATGGAATTCGCTTCTTAGTAGTGCATGGACATCGCCATAATGTGAAAATGACATTACAAACACTAGCGTACCATGCTGAAGAAGTGGGAGCGCAAGTTGCATGCTTCGGACATTCTCACGTATTAGGTGCGGAATTAATCGAGGGCGTTTTATTTATTAATCCAGGCAGTATTTTATTACCACGTCAGCGTGTAGAAAAGACATTTGCTTTATTAGAAATGGATGAAAATCAAATAGAAGTTCGTTTTGAAACGTTAGACGGACAACTAGTTGAACAAGCAGTTTTTAAAAGAGGATAAGAAAATTTATCCTCTTTTAAAAAAGGTGTTGACTTTATGTGTGGTTATACATATAATAAATATTGTCGATAGGGCAATGGCGCTAACGAAGAAAAGAAAATAACATATGCGGGTGTAGTTTAGTGGTAAAACAAGAGCCTTCCAAGCTCTGGTCGAGAGTTCGATTCTCTTCACCCGCTCCATGTCCCAGTAGCTCAGCCGGATAGAGCATACGCCTTCTAAGCGTACGGTCGGGAGTTCGAATCTCTCCTGGGACGCTAAAAAAACCTTGTTATCTTTTGATAACAAGGTTTTTTGTTTGTCTATAAATTGATGTATGTGCAAGAGGTTTAAAAATATTATAACGGGATATATGATAATGAGTATATGCAACAGATTAAAGTGCATTAAAAAGAGCGCTTAAAAACGCTCTTTGCTAGTCAGTTATATTATTTGTTTGTTCAGGCTCATCAAATGGTTTATGCACGTATTGAAAACCATATCCAGATTCTCTTAATTGTTTATTTACAATATTATCAAACTCTTTACCATTCTAGTACGATTGAGCAGCAGTTATCGGAACTTATCCCCGGCAGTGTGTTACAATTAATAGAAGCGGAAAACGAGAATCTCCAATTGACTGGACCTGTGATTGGTTAGAGGGTTTAAGAAGGTCGTATAAAAAAGGGAGATGGCGCAAAGATGGCGAGATCAAATGAGAATGATTTAACGGAGAAATTGGCAGAAGGTCACCGGAAATATGGTGATGGCAATTTTACAGTACAGAACATCGGTGATGAAACTAACCCGAATTGGACTGTTGTAAAAAATGTGAGGAAGGGATCGGCAGGCATTCGCGAAGGAGAAGATATATTAAGACTGCGATCCAAATATATAAAATAGTACGGAAATGGGCGGAGCGGGAGTTCGAATCTCTCCTGGGACGCTAAGAAAACCTTGTTATCTTTTGATAACAAGGTTTTTTGTGTATTTAAAATTAGTTGTTAATAAACTTGTCAAAGACAAAACCATAATCTTTCACATTATATTGTTTCTTCGTATCAACAAGCCAGTTAAAGGCAATCTCGTTCATTTCTTTAAATTGCTCTGCTAAGTTTACTTGTGCGTTTGAAATACGGCTAAAGGCATTAGATGCCATATCTAAACTTTTATGTGCATATTGTAATGTAATATCGTTGTCGTATGAAATTTCTTCGATTTTAAGTAAAGCCTTATATAAATCTTTTAATTCTTCAATATGTTTTTTATGAACATCAATTGAGTAATGTTCATCGCCCATTTGAAACTTAATTTCTACATCTAAATCAATCGTTCCTGCAGTTTCAAGTGCTACGTTTTTAATTTGATATTTGCTATAACTAAAGCGGCGTAGTGTACGTTTTTTACTTGTTGCGCTTGTACCGTCTAAGTGAATTAACCCTTTGTTTGTGAAGCAATATTCATCTGATTTGGATTTAATTAGAAAGTAAATTTTCTCCCCATCTTCATGCATCACATAATCATCAGCATCGACCTTATCATAGTCTTTAGGTGTAATGACAGAACCTACATCGCTTAGTCCTAATACATCTGCCGCCATTTTTTTAAACATATATAATCCCCCTTGTAAATTAAATTCTTAATTGTACAAAAATATATTAACACGATTTTCACCAGTTGTTTTCTTGTAATACGAAAATATCTGAAAGTAAGTTAAGAAAAGTAACGAATAATTATTTTGATTCTAAATTATTTAGTAAATCTATTAATTTAAGAGTCGATTCGTTCAAAAATAACTAAAAGAAAAAAGTTGATTTTATAAGTAATTATAGAGAAATTCCGTGAAAGCACCTCAAGCGATATGAGGTGTTTTTCAATCTCTTTTTGAAATCTTACAATTCTGTAAGGTAACTGTAAGGTAGTTCGATGGTAAGAAATTGCTAATCTTTTATAATGAAGATAACAACGATAAAACAAGGAGGAAGAAATGATGAAAGGATTAGTTGTAACGGGCTTAACGGTTGCTTTTGGATTTGTAGCGTATGAGAAATTAACGTATGTAGTTGATGTTGTGAAACATTTGATCGCTTAGAGAAAACAGCCATGAGAGGGAAAGGGAATGAGTGAATGAATGGAATGGTTATTTGGAATTATAGGTACTTGTAGTGTAGTGTTATTGTTCTTTGTCCCAAGTGGTATACTTAGTTCGACAACAAGTTTGTTCTTCTTAAGTTTGTTTGCTTGTACGATGCTTATTATTATGTTTTTAATGAAGCGAAGTAAACCAATCTTCTATTTTAGCATGATTGTTATGGCAATTATTGTTCTCCAAATTATTACCCTTGTAATATACCCCACAATTATAAAAGCTTTCCATTAATGATGAATCCTCTGCGCTTGTTGCTGGGGATTTTTATTTGTACAATTTTAATTTTTAGTAGAAATTTATTCGTATTGGAATGTAAAAATTAAATATTTTTATATTTCAAACAAATAGTTTAGGGATGTTGTGTTCTCATTACGCATTTGATATATTTACTTTGAACATAATTAAAATCAAGAAAAAGAGGCGGACGTATGGATAAAAAAGAAAATACGGTCGTATTGTTTCCACAACTATCAGAGCGCTATATTGATGAAGGTTTTTTAGCGCTGAAAGAGCGGGAATTCGAAGATGCATTGCGTTGCTTTGAAATATTACGTCAGTATAATGCGGAAACGGAACAAACGGAATTAGCTTCAGTTATTTGTTTACTCGAATTAAAACGTATGGAAGAAGCGAAAGACAAATGTGAACAGTTGCTTAAAACAGGAGTTGTCTTATTTGGTGATATTCTTGAAACGTACGTAACTATTTTAGTTCAAACAAATGATTATGAAGGTGTTATTGAAACTGTTGAAAAGGTTTTACAAACGAAAGATATAATGCCTGATCAAAAGGAAAAATTAGCGCAGCTTGCTTTATTTGCAGAAGGTATGCTAAATGAGGGAGACGCATCGCTAGTGGATTCAAATTTTGAATTGGATGAGTTTACTAATGAAATTTTTGGAGAAAACTTTGGACAGAAGCTAAGAGCGATTCAGCGACTTTCGTTAAAAGACTTAGATCTTGCATTACCTGTTTTAAAGAAATTTTTAATAGACGAAGAGCAGCACCCCTATTTGAAAACTTCTATTTTGTATAAAATGATAGAAAGTCAGGTAGAAGAAGAAATAGAGGTAGAAAAGTTTGGAAATACGATTAAGGTGATTCCAGCATTTACAGGTCATAATGAGGAGCAATCCAATAACATTATACATAAATTATCAAGCCGATTAGAGCAAAATTATCCCGATATATTTGAAGCAATGGTTACATATTGGAAAGAGTTGCAAATTAGCGTTTTCCCATTCGCTCTATTAATGGATAAAGAAGAGATTTGGTCAGCTGTTTTAGAGAGAATTGGAAGAAAGCGTTTCGGATTGGCTATAGATGAAGAAGAGCTTATGGCAGCATATAATATCGAATTGGAAGAGTTTCATATTGCCTATCAATGGTTATTACGTGTTGAAAGAGAAGGATATTTGCCCGTATAATTATGAAAAAGAATCGTTCAGTTCTTGAAACGAGCATATTCTATGTTATAATGTAAGGGTTGCAAAAGGCAGAAATCTGCCTGTTTGTAAGAGAAGAGAAGTGTAATTCTCTTACTTAATATGTTTCATATTATTCTCGAACAAAATATACCGTAGTTGTCTTCTGGGCAATTAGTAGATTGGAACATTATATCTGAAAGCTTTTGCTAGAGGATTATTTGTGTATTTGTTATTTCAAAAAAGAGATAATGAAGATCTTAATCTATAGAGGTATGTGCATACATTATTATAGTTGGAGGGAAAGAATAAATGTCTACAAAATGGGAAAAATTAGAAGGTAACGTTGGCGTTTTAACAATCGAAGTTGATGCTAAAGAAGTAAACAACTCTATCGACGCTGCGTTCAAAAAAGTAGTAAAAACAATTAACGTACCAGGTTTCCGTAAAGGAAAAATGCCTCGTCCATTATTCGAACAACGCTTTGGTATTGAATCTTTATACCAAGATGCTTTAGATATCATTTTACCAAAAGCATACGGTGAAGCGATCGAAGAAGCTGGTATCTTCCCAGTTGATCATCCTGAAATCGACATCGAGAAGTTCGAAAAAAATGCTAACCTTATCTTCACTGCAAAAGTTACAGTGAAACCTGAAGTTAAATTAGGTGAGTACAAAGGTTTAGCAGTAGAAAAAGTTGAAACAACTGTAACTGACGAAGATGTAGAGAACGAATTAAAATCTTTACAAGAGCGTCAAGCTGAACTAGTTGTTAAAGAAGAAGGAACTGTTGAAAACGGTGATACAGCTGTAATCGACTTCGAAGGTTTCGTTGATGGCGAAGCATTTGAAGGCGGAAAAGGCGAAAACTACTCTCTAGCAATCGGTTCTGGTACATTCATCCCAGGTTTCGAAGAGCAAGTAATCGGTCTTAAATCTGGTGAGTCTAAAGACGTTGAAGTATCATTCCCAGAAGAGTACCATGCTGCTGAATTAGCTGGCAAACCAGCAACATTCAAAGTAACAATTCACGAAATCAAAACAAAAGAACTTCCTGAGTTAAACGACGAGTTCGCTAAAGAAGCAGACGAAGCGGTTGCAACTCTTGATGAATTAAAAGCAAAACTTCGCACAAACTTAGAAGAAGGCAAAAAGCACGAAGCTGAGCACAAAGTACGTGACGAAGTAGTAGAATTAGCTGCTGCTAACGCTGAAATCGAAATTCCAGAAGCTATGATCAACACTGAGTTAGATCGTATGGTTCGTGAATTCGAGCAACGTTTAAGCCAACAAGGTATGAACCTTGAGCTTTACTACCAATTCACAGGTACTGACGCTGACAAATTAAAAGAGCAAATGAAAGAAGATGCACAAAAACGTGTAAGAATCAATCTTGTTCTTGAAGCTATCATTGAAGCTGAAAACATCGAAGTTACTGAAGAAGAAGTAACTGCAGAAGTTGAAAAAATGGCTGAAATGTACGGTATGCCAGTAGACGCTATCAAGCAAGCTCTTGGAAGCGTAGACGCTTTAGCTGAAGATCTTAAAGTGCGTAAAGCTGTAGACTTCTTAGTAGAAAACGCTGCATAATAAAATAACAAGGCACGATTTTAATCGTGCCTTGTTTTATAAATATAGAAATATATTTATAAAACTTTTCGATGGAGAAGGAAAAGTTCCTTTACAAGTCGAATATACATATTTCAAAAGTTTTAAAATTTTTTTATTTGTACATAACTAGTCATATTATTTGTATTTCTCGCCACGTAGTGACATAATATGTATTTACATACGATACATTTATCGTGTACATACGAAGGCAAGAGGTTAGCACTTTGTAAGGGGTGTGAAAATATGTTTAAATTTAATGATGAAAAAGGGCAATTAAAATGTTCTTTCTGTGGTAAAACACAAACGCAAGTTCGAAAGTTAGTAGCAGGTCCAGGTGTTTACATTTGTGACGAGTGTATCGAACTTTGTACTGAAATTGTACAAGAGGAGCTTGCGAAGGACGAAGAAGTAGAATTCAAAGATGTACCGAAACCGGTAGAAATTCGTGAAATCTTAGATGAGTATGTCATCGGGCAAGATAGCGCGAAAAAAGCACTAGCGGTAGCGGTATATAACCATTACAAACGCATTAATTCTAACAGCAAAATTGATGATGTAGAATTAGCGAAGAGTAATATCGCACTTATCGGGCCAACAGGTAGTGGTAAAACATTACTTGCACAAACGTTAGCGCGTATTCTAAATGTTCCATTTGCAATCGCGGACGCAACATCTTTAACAGAAGCTGGATATGTTGGGGAAGATGTAGAAAATATCTTACTAAAATTAATTCAAGCAGCTGATTATGATGTAGAGAAAGCGGAAAAAGGAATCATTTATATTGATGAGATTGATAAAGTGGCACGTAAGTCCGAAAATCCATCAATTACACGTGATGTATCTGGTGAAGGTGTGCAGCAGGCACTTCTGAAAATTTTAGAAGGTACTGTAGCAAGCGTTCCACCTCAAGGTGGTCGTAAGCATCCGCACCAAGAGTTTATTCAAATTGATACAACGAACATCTTATTCATTTGTGGTGGAGCGTTTGATGGCATTGAGCCGATTATTAAACGTCGCCTTGGTGAGAAAGTAATTGGATTTGGTTCTGAGAAGAAAAATGCTGATGTAAATGAGAAGCATGTTTTATCTCACGTATTACCAGAGGATCTTTTAAGATTTGGTTTAATTCCAGAGTTTATCGGTCGTCTTCCAGTTATTGCGAACCTAGAGCCACTTGATGAAGATGCTCTTGTTGATATTTTAACGAAACCGAAAAATGCACTTGTTAAGCAATTCCAAAAACTATTGGAGCTTGACGATGTTGAGTTAGAGTTTGAAGAAGGTGCACTAATCGAAATTGCGAAAAAAGCAATTGAACGTAAAACGGGTGCTCGTGGACTTCGTTCTATTATTGAAGGCTTAATGCTTGATGTAATGTTCGAACTTCCATCTCGTAAAGATATCGAGAAGTGTATTCTTACAAAAGAAACAGTAGCTGATAATGAACCGCCAAAATTGGTGTTACAAGACGGTACTGTACTTGATACAAAAACATCTGCATAATGCGAAAGGGAAACAGCAATTTTTATAATTGCTGTTTTTCTTTATGTTTAGCTACGTTCCTCCGCGGAAATACTAAGAGATAAAATATTGCGGGAGGAAATAAATAATGAGCTGGACAAATATATTTTTAGTTGTTCAACTTGTTTTTGGTGTAATTGTCGGATTATATTTCTGGCATTTACTTCGAAATCAACGAACACAAAAAGTTTCAATTGATCGAGAATCGAAAAAAGAATTAGAACAGCTTCGTAAAATGCGTGAGATTTCTTTAACAGAGCCGCTAGCAGAAAAGGTGCGTCCTACAACCTTTTTAGATATTGTAGGGCAAGAGGACGGGATTAAGTCCTTAAAAGCGGCTCTTTGTGGTCCGAATCCGCAACATGTAATCATATATGGTCCGCCAGGTGTTGGGAAAACAGCGGCAGCACGTCTTGTATTAGAAGAAGCGAAACGAAATCCTAAATCTCCATTTCGTACGAATGCAACATTTATTGAACTTGATGCGACGACAGCTCGGTTTGATGAACGTGGTATCGCAGACCCTTTAATTGGTTCGGTGCATGATCCGATTTATCAAGGTGCTGGGGCGATGGGGCAAGCAGGTATTCCGCAACCGAAAAAAGGTGCTGTAACAGATGCGCATGGTGGTATTTTGTTTATTGATGAGATTGGCGAACTCCATCCGATTCAAATGAACAAAATGTTAAAGGTGTTAGAAGATCGAAAAGTATTTTTAGAAAGTGCGTACTATAGTGAAGAAAATACGATGATCCCAACATATATACATGATATTTTCCAAAAAGGCTTACCGGCAGATTTTCGCTTAGTTGGAGCAACGACACGTTCGCCAGAGGAAATTCCTCCTGCTATTCGGTCACGTTGCTTAGAAGTATTTTTCCGTGAATTAGATACGGAAGAGATTCAAAAAGTAGCGAAAAACGCCGCGGAAAAAGTGGAAATGCAAATAGGTGAAAATGGTATTGAAATGATTGGGATGTATGCAAGAAATGGACGAGAGGCGATTAATCTCGTACAAATTTCTGCTGGTATGGCGATAAATGAAGAACGTTCTTTCATTAAAGATGAAGATATAGAGTGGGTTGTTCACTCAAGTCAGCTTACGCCGAAATACGAAAAGCACATTTATCCGATTCCAAGGATTGGTCTTGTAAATGGTCTTGCTGTATACGGACCAAATACAGGAGCGTTATTAGAAATTGAAGTAACAGCAATTCCGGCGAAAGATAAAGGATCGGTAAATGTTACCGGAATTGTAGAAGAAGAAAGTATTGGTAGTCAAACGAAATCGATTCGCCGTAAAAGTATGGCAAAAGGCTCTGTTGATAATGTATTAACAGTACTTCGTTCTTTAGATGTGTTGCCAGAAGGATACGATATACATATTAATTTTCCAGGTGGTATCCCAATTGATGGACCTTCTGCAGGAATCGCTATGGCAACAGGTGTATATTCTGCGGTGCATCGCACATATGTAAATAATGAAGTAGCGATGACAGGTGAAATAAGTATACACGGAGAAGTAAAGCCTATTGGTGGCGTGTACGCAAAAATAAAAGCTGCGAAAAAAGCGGGAGCTAAGAAAGTCATTATTCCTGCTGAAAATATGCAACCATTTTTGTATACGATAAAGGGAATCGAAATTATTCCTGTCCGTAAATTAAAAGAAGTATTTGAGTTAACGTTTATGCAAGAAAATATGCATAGAGAGCTAGATGTACATACTAACGTAGACGAAACAGATGCACAATCTATGTAAAAATAAACAATAATAAAATTTGCCAGACTTCGTTTAAGTTTGTATGCTTAATCGGAGTCTTTTTTCTTTTCGTGAGGTAGAAAAACAAGCTATTTACAATTGCGAGGAATCTCAGCAATTGCATCTAGGTGTATTGTAATATAAAATAGTTGAACAGGAGTTTAATTTATTATGGAGGTGCTATGTCTAGTATGAATACGAACGAAAGAATCGTGCCCCTCCTACCATTAAGAGGCGTTCTCGTATATCCAACGATGGTTTTGCATCTTGATGTAGGACGTGATAAATCGATACAAGCACTAGAGCAGGCGGCAATGGATGAAAATATCATCTTTTTAGCAATGCAAAAAGAAATGAATATCGATGATCCGAAAGAAGATGACATATATAGTGTAGGTACAGTGGCGAAAGTAAAGCAAATGCTAAAATTGCCGAACGGTACGCTTCGTGTCCTTGTGGAAGGTTTACATAGAGCAGAAGTAATAGAGTTTATCGAAGAAGAAAATGTAGTACAAGTGTCTATTAAAACGGTAACTGAAGAAGTAGAAGATGATTTAGAAGAGAAAGCTCTTATGCGTACGTTACTGGAGCATTTCGAACAATATATTAAAGTTTCGAAAAAAGTTTCAAATGAAACATTTGCAACAGTAGCTGATGTAGAGGAACCAGGGAGATTAGCTGATTTAATTGCTTCTCACTTGCCGATTAAAACGAAGCAGAAACAAGAGATTCTAGAGATTGTATCTGTAAAAGAACGATTACATACACTTATTTCAATTATTCAAGATGAACAAGAGTTACTTAGCCTAGAAAAGAAAATTGGGCAACAAGTGAAACGTTCAATGGAGCGCACGCAAAAAGAATATTTCTTACGTGAGCAAATGAAGGCGATTCAAACTGAACTTGGCGACAAAGAAGGTAAGGGCGGAGAAGTAGAAGAACTTCGTGAAAAAATTGAACAGTCAGGAATGCCTGAAGAAACAATGAAGGCTGCGCTGAAAGAATTAGATCGTTATGAAAAGTTACCAGCAAGTTCTGCGGAGAGTGGTGTTATTCGCAATTATATTGATTGGTTATTAGCGCTTCCGTGGACAGAGGCAACAGAAGATATAATTGATCTTGCTCATTCGGAAGAGATTTTAAATAACGATCATTACGGTCTTGAAAAAGTGAAAGAGCGTGTACTTGAATATTTAGCTGTACAGAAGTTAACGAATTCATTAAAAGGACCTATCCTTTGTTTAGTAGGCCCTCCTGGGGTCGGAAAAACTTCGTTAGCGCGTTCAATTGCAACATCATTGAATCGTAACTTTGTCCGTGTATCTCTTGGTGGTGTGCGTGATGAATCTGAAATTCGTGGTCACCGCCGTACATATGTTGGAGCAATGCCAGGACGCATTATTCAAGGTATGAAAAAGGCGAAAACAGTTAATCCAGTCTTCTTATTAGATGAGATTGATAAAATGTCTAACGATTTCCGTGGAGATCCATCAGCAGCATTACTTGAAGTATTAGATCCAGAACAAAACCATAACTTCAGTGATCATTACATTGAAGAACCATATGATCTATCGAAAGTTATGTTTGTAGCAACTGCTAATACACTTTCAAGTATTCCAGGTCCATTACTTGACCGTATGGAAATCATTTCGATTGCTGGCTATACAGAACTTGAAAAAGTACACATTGCTCGTGAGCATTTATTGCCGAAACAATTAAAAGAGCATGGCTTACGAAAAGGTAATTTACAAGTACGTGATGAAGCGCTTCTTGAAATTATTCGTTATTATACACGTGAGGCTGGTGTTCGTACGCTAGAACGCCAAATTGCAAAAGTTTGCCGTAAAGTAGCGAAAATTATCGTTACAGCAGAACGTAAACGTATCGTTGTGACAGAGAAAAAGATTGTTGATTTACTTGGTAAACACATATTCCGTTATGGGCAAGCTGAAAAAACAGACCAAGTTGGTATGGCAACAGGTCTAGCTTACACAGCAGCAGGCGGCGATACACTTGCAATTGAAGTTTCTGTAGCGCCAGGAAAAGGGAAACTAATTTTAACAGGGAAACTTGGGGATGTTATGAAAGAATCCGCACAAGCTGCGTTTAGTTATATACGTTCTCGTGCAGAAGAGCTTCAGATTGATCCGAATTTCCATGAGAAAAATGATATTCATATTCATGTTCCAGAAGGAGCAGTTCCGAAAGATGGACCGTCAGCAGGTATTACGATGGCAACGGCACTTATTTCTGCACTAACAGGTATTCCTGTAAGTAAAGAAGTAGGTATGACAGGTGAAATTACACTTCGTGGTCGTGTATTACCAATTGGTGGCTTAAAAGAAAAAACATTAAGTGCTCACCGCGCAGGCTTAACAAAAATTATTTTGCCAGCAGAAAACGAGAAAGATTTAGATGATATTCCAGAGAGCGTAAAAGAAAACCTTACGTTTGTGCTTGCATCTCATTTAGATGAAGTATTGGAGCACGCATTAGTAGGAGTGAAACAATGAAAGTAACAAAAGCAGATATTGTAATTAGTGCTGTTAAACCAGAACAATATCCAGACAGTGATTTACCAGAAATTGCATTAGCAGGTCGTTCAAATGTCGGGAAGTCTTCCTTTATTAATAAAATTTTAAATCGTAAAAAGTTAGTGCGTATTTCTTCTAAACCAGGAAAAACGCAAACGCTGAACTTTTTCTTGATCAATGAGATGATGCATTTTGTTGACGTTCCAGGTTATGGATATGCGAAAGTGTCTAAATCGGAGCGCGCGGCATGGGGGAAAATGATTGAAACGTACTTTACAACGCGTAAGCAATTAGACGCAGCTGTATTAGTAGTTGATTTACGTCACCAACCGACAAGTGATGACGTGATGATGTATGATTTCTTAAAGCATTATGAAATCCCAACAATTATTATTGCGACGAAAGCTGATAAAATCCCGAAAGGGAAATGGCAAAAGCATTTAAAAGTTGTAAAAGAAACGCTTGCTGTTGAAATTGGCGATGAAATCGTTCTATTCTCTTCTGAAACAGGACTTGGAAAAGAAGAAGCGTGGAAGGCAATTCATAAAATGACAAAAACAAAAAACGCGTGACGAATGTCGCGCGTTTTTTTCTTTATATAAGCTGTTAACGTACGTTTAATGTAACTTCAATATTACCTCGTGTTGCTTTAGAGTAAGGACATACACCGTGAGCCGCTTCTACAAGTTCTTGTGCTTCGCTATGTGAAACGCCAGCGACATGTACATCAAGCACGGCAGATAGGCCAAAACCACCATCTGTATCTTTTCCGATAGAAACGTGAGCGGTTACTTCTGTACTTTCTACTTTCATACGTTTTGTACGAATGACAAGTTGTAATGCACTATCGAAACAAGCTGCATAACCAGCTGCAAATAGTTGTTCTGGATTTGTTGCTTCTCCACCTGCACCACCTAGTGCTTTCGGCATTTTCACATCAAGATTTAATATGCCATCATCTGAAACTACTTTCCCATTTCTTCCACCTGTTGCTGTTACTGAAGCAGTATATAATTTATCCATATTTATTCCCCTTTTCCATCATTAATTGTTTTCATTGTTTCAATTAGTTTATTTAGTTGAATTAATAAAGAGCGATATTCTTGCTCTGTAATTCCTAAGTTTGTAGCCATTGTTGTCGGTAATGAACAAGCCTTTTCCTTTAAATTTTTACCTTGTTCTGTTAATTCAATACAAACTTTTCGCTCGTCTTCTTTGGAACGAACACGTTTTACAAGTGTTAATGATTCCATTCGTTTTAACATAGGTGTTAACGTACCGGAATCTAAAAATAGACGTTCTCCAATTTCTTTTACTGTTAGTCCATCTTGCTCCCATAGTACGAGTAAAGTAATGTACTGGGGATACGTAATACCCATCTCTTCTAAATAAGGTCGATAAAAACGAGTAACCTCTCTAGAACAGGCATAAATAGAAAAACAAAGTTGGTTATCTAGATGCAAAGAGTCCTCTGTCATACATAACTCCCTTCTTATTAAGTTGTGCACAATTTAATTTTGTAAAATCAATATAACGAAAAAGAAATAAAATGTCAAATACATTGTATTGAGAAAGTGTTTGCTACATTTTGGAACAATCATACATATTTTCCTTCATGATGAAAGAAGATAGGAAAGATGATGTTATAATTTATATGGAATAGTTTCCATCACTTGATTATGAGGACTTTTTTTGGTAACGTACAAATAGAGTTATTAATTTATAATCATTATAAAGTAGAAGTTTTTTTATTAGTTTGCTGAATCTCCTTTATTACATACGGAGAATAATTAAAAAATAATCGGTTGTTCACACGATTGTCAGATTCATAAGAGGAAAGTTGTATTATGATAGTAGATAAAGTGATAAAACGGGTGAAGGGGGACATGCTGCGTGCATATTCTTGTTGTTAGTGTAAATTATCGAACAGCCCCTGTAGAATTTCGTGAGAAACTCACATTTCAGGCAGCAGAGCTAGAGCGAGCGATGACTACATTACAAAATCAAAAGAGCGTGTTAGAGAATGTCATTGTATCAACTTGTAATCGCACTGAGATTTATGCTGTTGTCGATCAATTACACACGGGACGGTATTATATTAAGAAATTTTTAGCTGATTGGTTTCAGCTTGAAATAGAAGAAGTCGCACCATATTTAACTATTTTTGAACAAGATGGTGCAATAGACCATTTATTCCGCGTAACGTGCGGTTTAGATTCTATGGTAGTGGGAGAAACACAGATTTTAGGCCAAATAAAAGATAGCTTTTTAGAAGCACAACAAGTTAAAGCAACAGGCACAATTTTTAATGAATTGTTTAAGCAAGTCATTACATTAGCAAAACGTGCCCACTCAGAAACAACAATTGGTGAAAGTGCGATGTCTGTTAGTTATGCTGCTGTTGAGCTTGGAAAGAAAATATTTGGCGAGTTAACGGATTGTCACGTGCTTATTCTTGGTGCTGGTAAAATGGGCGAACTTGCATTGCAAAACTTATATGGAAGTGGTGCTCGTAAAGTAACAGTTATGAATAGGACGCTTTCGAAAGCAGAAGTAATGGCTGAGAAATATATGGGACATGCAAAATCATTAAGCGAATTACAATGTGCATTATTAGAAGCAGATATTTTAATTAGTTCAACTGGTGCATCTGAGTATGTCATTACGAAAGAGATGATGACAAAGGTGGAGAAAATGCGCTCTGGTCGTCCTTTGTTTATGGTTGACATTGCAGTGCCACGTGATATTGATCCAGCGATTGATGAGCTAGAAGGTTCTTTCTTGTATGACATTGATGATCTGCAAGGAGTGGTGGAGGCAAACCGTGCTGAGCGTTTGAAAGAAGCAGAGAAAATTCAATTTATGATTGAAGAGGAAATTGTTCTATTTAAAACGTGGTTAAGTACACTTGGTGTTGTTCCATTAATATCAGCTCTTCGTGATAAGGCACTTGCAATCCAAAGTGAAACGATGGTAAGCCTAGAGCGAAAAATACCAAACCTTAGTGATCGTGAGAAAAAAGTTATTAGTAAGCATACGAAAAGTATTATTAATCAATTATTAAAAGACCCAATTTTAGTAGCAAAAGAAATAGCTGCTGAAGAGGGAGCGAGCGAAAAACTAGCGTTATTTGCAAAGATTTTTGATTTAGAAACGGAAGAAGTAGAGAGTTGTGCGGAAGAAGTAGAACATAAAAGAGTGTGGACACCATCCGTTCCATCTTTATAATTTGGAAGGATGATCGGATGAGTTTTTTAAATAACAGTATTATTTATCATATTGCAATTATTTTATATGCTTGTAGCATTAGTTTATATTTTATAGATTATTTCCAAAGTAACCGAAAGGCGAACCGATTTGCTTTTTGGTTACTTTCGATTGTATGGGTATTGCAGTCTATTTTTATGTTGCTTAGGGCGACAGATTCAGAAACGAATCCCATTTTAACTTTATTATCAGGGATTTATTTTTATGTTTGGTTATTGATTACGATGTCGTTAGTCATAAATCGATTTATGCGCGTTGACTTTTTAGTCTTCTTTACAAATGTTGTTGCATTTGGCGTAAGCGCTTTTTCTATTTTTACACCGCTCGGAAAGATGTCGCCAGTACTTGCAGAGCAATTAGTTTCAGAACTTGTATACGTGCATGTTGGAATGGCGATTATTTCTTATGCAACGTTTACGGTATCGTTTATTTTTTCTATTATGTATTTACTGCAATATCGCCTATTAAAAAAGAAAAAGTGGAATGCGAGATTAAGAAGGTTAGGGAATTTACCGAAGCTTGAATCTACGTCTTACGGATTAAATTTATTTTCTGTTCCATTTTTCTTACTAGCAATTTTATTGGGGTGTATATGGGGATATACAAAATTGGACAATTTCCATTGGTATGATACGAAAGTAATCGGATCTTTTGTCGTTCTATTTGTGTATTGCACAGGTTTATATTTACGAGCGGCAGATGTGTTGCAAGGTAAGAAAATTGTACAGTGGAATATCGGATCGTTTCTCGTAATGCTAGTAAACATTTTTCTATTAAGCAGTTTATCCAATTTCCACTTTTGGTATTTATAATGAGGAGAGAGAATTATGCGCAAAATTATTGTAGGGTCACGAAAGAGTAAACTAGCATTAACGCAAACAAACTGGTTTATTGATCAGTTAAAAGCGCTAGGTCTACCATATGAATTTGAAGTGAAAGAAATTGTCACAAAAGGTGATGTTATTTTAGATGTTACTCTTTCAAAAGTAGGCGGAAAAGGCTTGTTCGTTAAAGAAATTGAGCATGCGTTACTTACGAAAGAAATCGATATGGCTGTACATAGTATGAAAGATATGCCGGCCGTACTTCCAGAAGGTTTAATGATTGGCTGTACACCAAAGCGTGTTGACCCTCGGGATGCTTTTATCTCAAAAAATGGAGCATCGTTTAAAGAGTTAGCGGAAGGTTCTATTTTAGGTACGAGTAGTTTGAGACGTAGTGCACAGCTACTCGCTGCGAGACCAGATTTACAAGTGAAGTGGATTCGCGGGAATATCGATACACGTTTACGTAAATTAAAAGAAGAAGATTACGATGCGATTATTTTAGCGACAGCTGGATTACAAAGAATGGGCTGGGATGATGAAGTTATTACAGAACATTTAGATGAAACGTTATGTGTACCTGCTGTAGGACAAGGTGCATTAGCGATTGAATGTCGTGAGGATGATAAGGATTTATTGCAATTGTTAGCGCATATTAATGATGCGATAACAGAAAGAACAGTGGCAGCGGAGCGAGTATTTCTTCATAAACTTGAAGGTGGATGCCAAGTTCCAATCGCTGGATATGCAACCCTTACAGAAAACGATGCAATCGAATTAACAGCTCTTGTTGGCTCTATGGATGGCTCTGTTTTATTAAAAGAGACAGTAGTGGGTACTAATCCTGAAGAAGTAGGATTAGAGGCCGCGGACCGTTTAATTAAACAAGGCGCCAAAGAACTCATTCTTGCTGCAAATAAGGAGCAACAATAAATATGAACGCTCTCGCTGGAAAAACGGTATTGATTACACGTGCCCAGCATCAAGCGAAACAAATGAGTGTAGCAGTGAAAGAAAAGAGCGGAATTCCATTGGAAATTCCGCTTTTGCGTATGGAAGGTATGTCTCATAGGCAAATTCAACATATTGAAGAGCAGCTACATTCATACGACTGGGTTATTTTTACGAGCAGAAATGGTGTAGCTTTTTTTCTAGATAGTTTAAAAAAGAAACTACCACTAACCATTAAAATCGCTGCGGTAGGTGTGAAAACAAAATTAGAGTTAGAAAAAAGGGGCTATCAAGTTCATTTTGTTCCGACTTCATTTGTTGCAGAAGCATTTGCCGAAGAGCTTCTAAAAGAATTAAATGGAAACGAACGTATTTTATTTCCAAAAGGCAATTTAGCAAGAGATGTAATACCAGTTAAACTGCGTGAAATTGGTGTTTCTCTAGATGAGTTGATCGTATACGGTACGAAAGTGAATGTAGAAAAAAAGCAAGAGCTTATAGCAGCGTTGAAGTTAGGAGAAGTAGACATTATTACATTTACGAGTCCTTCAACTGTTACTAGTTTTGTTCGTTTACTTGAGGGTGCAAACTGGAGAGAATGGACAAAAAAATGTACAATTGCTTGTATAGGACCTATTACGGAAAAAGAGGCAAGTCGTTATTTTCCGTCTGTTATTGTGCCGAAAGAGTACACTGTAGAAGCATTACTACAATGTGTTTGTGAATCTATAAAATGAAAGAATGGGGATAGAAATCTATGAACTCTTTACAATTTAATCGTCATCGTCGTTTAAGACAAAGCGGGGGCATGCGTGCGCTTGTGCGTGAAACGTTTTTACATACGGAAGATTTTATTTACCCTATTTTTGTATTAGAAGGTGAAAATGTTCGTAATGAAGTTCCTTCTATGCCAGGCGTATATCAAATTTCTTTAGATTTATTGCAAGCTGAAATGCAAGAAGTTGTTGATTTAGGTATTCGTTCTGTTATTGTATTTGGTTTACCTGCTGAAAAGGATGAAGTTGGATCATCAGCATATTGTGATCATGGAATTGTACAACGTGCTATTCAGCAAATTAAAGGTGATTTCCCTGAGCTAGTAGTAGTCGCAGACACATGTTTATGTCAATTTACAAGCCATGGTCATTGCGGTGTAATTGAAGATGGTATTATTTTAAATGACGAGTCTCTTGCAGTTCTTGCGAAAACGGCTGTAAGTCAAGCGAAAGCAGGAGCGGACATTATTGCGCCATCAAACATGATGGACGGCTTCGTAACAGCAATTCGCCATGCATTAGACGAAAATGGTTTTGGACACGTGCCAGTTATGTCGTACGCTGTGAAATATTCATCAGCATTTTATGGACCATTCCGTGATGCTGCGCACGGTGCACCGCAATTTGGTGACCGTAAAACATATCAAATGGATCCGGCAAACCGTATGGAAGCATTCCGTGAAGCAGAATCAGATGTAATGGAAGGTGCAGATTTCTTAATCGTAAAACCAGCTCTTTCTTACTTAGATATCGTTCGTGATGTGAAAAATAACTTTAATTTACCAGTTGTCGCTTATAATGTAAGTGGTGAATATTCGATGATTAAAGCGGCAGCGCAAAATGGCTGGATTAATGAAAAAGAAGTTGTTCTTGAAAAATTAATTAGTATGAAACGTGCAGGAGCAGACTTAATTATTACGTATCATGCGAAAGATGCAGCAAAATGGTTACAAGAAGGAGGCGCTAAATAATGAAAAAGTTTGATAAATCGATTGCGGCGTTTGAAGAGGCACAAGACTTAATGCCTGGTGGCGTAAATAGCCCGGTTCGTGCTTTTAAATCTGTTGGGATGAATCCGTTGTTTATGGAGCGTGGAAAAGGCTCTAAAGTATATGATATTGATGGGAATGAATACATCGACTACGTATTATCATGGGGGCCTTTAATTCATGGTCATGCAAATGATCGTGTTGTAGAAGCGTTAAAATCTGTTGCTGAAAGAGGTACAAGCTTCGGTGCACCAACAGAAATTGAAAATAAATTAGCAAAACTTGTTATTGAGCGCGTGCCATCAATTGAGATTGTGCGTATGGTTAACTCTGGAACGGAAGCAACAATGAGTGCACTACGTTTAGCTCGTGGTTATACAGGTCGTAATAAAATCTTGAAATTTATTGGTTGTTACCACGGTCATGGTGATTCGCTATTAATTAAAGCTGGTTCTGGTGTGGCGACTTTAGGTTTACCAGATAGTCCTGGTGTACCAGAAGGTGTAGCGAAAAATACGATTACAGTAGCTTATAACGATTTAGAAAGCGTAAAATACGCGTTTGAACAATTCGGTGATGATATTGCTTGTGTAATTGTAGAACCAGTAGCAGGAAATATGGGGGTTGTTCCTCCGCAGCCTGGATTTTTAGAAGGTCTTCGTGAAGTAACAGAACAAAACGGTGCATTGCTTATTTTTGATGAAGTAATGACAGGGTTCCGAGTAGCTTATAATTGTGGCCAAGGTTATTATGGCGTAACACCTGATTTAACATGCTTAGGTAAAGTAATCGGTGGTGGTTTACCAGTAGGAGCATACGGTGGTAAAGCAGAAATTATGCGCCAAGTTGCACCAAGCGGACCGATTTACCAAGCTGGTACTTTATCAGGTAATCCACTTGCAATGGCAGCAGGTTATGAAACGTTAGTACAGTTAACGCCAGAATCATATGTAGAATTTGAGCGTAAAGCTGAAATGTTAGAAGCTGGATTACGTAAAGCAGCTGAAAAACATGGCATTCCACATCATATTAACCGTGCAGGTTCTATGATTGGTATTTTCTTTACAGATGAGCCCGTTATTAATTACGATGCAGCAAAATCTTCAAACTTAGAATTCTTTGCGGCTTACTATCGTGAAATGGTAGAACAAGGTGTATTCTTACCGCCATCTCAATTCGAAGGTTTATTCTTATCGACAGCACATAGTGACGCAGATATTGAGGCGACGATTGCAGCAGCTGAAATTGCAATGTCAAAATTAAAATAATGTATTAGAGAAAAATCGCTCTCCATAAGGGGGGCGATTTTTTTTATTCATAAAGTAAGCTTTCTCTACATAAATCTGTAATGACATATAGTTTGGGAGGGGGAAAAGAAGTGGCTGCAGATCATTCGTTACGATTTTCATTAAAAGAATCTGTTTGGTTCCAAAAGGGACAGGAAGTCGATGAACTTTTGTCAATTTCGTTAGATCCAGACGTTGAGATAGAAGAGCTTGATCATGAAGTAATCGTGAGAGGGCAATTAGATTTAACGGGAGAGTATGTTGCACGAAAAGATGATTCGGCGTATTCATTAAGAGAACTATCGCCAGCAAAGTCAATTGATTATGTAGAAACAAGGGAAGATGGGGTTAATGAACTTGTTCATTCCTTTCCGCTTGAAATATCAATTCCGAGAAATCGAGTGAAAGTAATTGAAGAGCTATATGTATCAATTGAGGAATTTGATTATGAATTAAAGGAAAATGGTTGCTTACAATTATTAGCGGATATATCTATTAGCGGTTTGTGTGATGAAGAGAGAAACGAGGATGAAGCTGAAGAGGAAGAAACGGTGTATGCCGAGTTAGAAGAAGATTCAGCGCAAGAGGATGAAAATAGACCGGCGCCGCATGTAGAAGAACCAGCATATAAGGAATCAGATGAGTGGGAAGATTACGCATTTGAACCGTTCCAATTAGAGGAAAGAAAAGAGCAGGAATTAGAAGAGAAGATAGAGGAACATGAATTTGTGGAGCGTGAAGAGGAGCAAGAAACAACGCCGCAATTTGAATTGTTTGGGCGAAAAGATTTCAAGAAAGAAAAAGCGAAAAAGCAGGAAGAACAAGAAGAAGAGTACTCACAGCGAGATGAAAATGCGCTTTATTTAACAAAACTATTTACGAAAGAACCGGAAGAAGAATTTACAAAGTTAAGAATGTATTTCGTGCAAGAAGGGGATACAATTGAATCTATTGCAGAACGTTATGAAACGTCTGTGCAAAATGTGTGCCGTGTCAATCAAACAGAAGATATATTTTTAAATACGGGGCAAATTATTTATATTCCGGTTTCAAGGGTAAAGGCGAAATAAGGAAGTGAGTGTTTTCACTCGCTTCTTTTCTTAGAGGCTATGTTTTGAATAGAAAGGGTTATTCGTATGGATATTGAATTACGAAATCACTATGAACCTATCGTGAGGCAATATAGATTGGATACGCAGCATATGGAAGAGCACGGAAGCGTAATGAAAATTTATACGAATCAAGGTCCATATGCACTCAAGAAAATAGAAGGCAGAAAGTTAGAGCGGAATAATTTTCTGCATCATATTCAATATTTGAAGGAGAAAGGTTTTTCAAATTATGTACCTATATACCACGCCACGGATGGAAATTATATTTTAAGTGACGGGACGTATAATTATTATTTAATGCCTTGGTTAGAACGTGCAGAAGGAAACGGCGAGGATAATGATCAATACCATAAAATGTTTCAGACACTTGGAACGTTGCATCAAAAAACTGTGAAGGAAGAAACATATACGGAAGAAGATTTAGAAAAACATTATACAACTATATCCGATCGCTGGGAAAATGATGGTGAGATGTTAGAAGAGTTTCTCGTAGAATCTGAATCAAAATGGTATATGTCCCCGTTTGAATTACAATATTGTACGTACTATCATCATGTAATGAGAGCGCGTGAATTTGCAACGAAGCAATTAAATGAGTGGAACGATGCGATGAAAGAAAAAGAGAAAACACGTATTACTTTTGTGCATGGTAACGTGTCACTTAATCATTTTTTATTTGACTATGAGCGAAATGGCTATTTTATTAGTTTGGAAAAATCGAAGTTTGCAACGCCTGTGCAAGATATAGTAGGTTTTTATTCACGGTCTTTAAACACATATCCAATCGCAAGAAGTGATCGGTTTGAATGGTTTCAAATGTATCAAAAAAATTTCCCTTTTACGAAAGAAGAGCAACTACTTATGTTTGCGTATATGACGTATCCATCGCAATTTATTCGGCAAATCCAGTCTTATAAGAAAAGAAGAGATAATCGCAACGAGGAAAATGAACTGCGCGGAGTAAAGAGTTTGCAACAATCGCATTGGCTCGTTAGCAATATAGAATATTTCCTGTCACAATTACAAGCTGCCCAGCAAGGGAACGGGTAAAGTAAAACTTTAATCAGCGGGTGGCGCCAACCTAACTTCTTTGCTTCAGCTGAATTTTGAGGTGGGGTCTTATTGCCCGCAAATAGCGGGATAAAGAAGATAAGTAGAGAATGCTACTTATCTTCTTTATATTCACCCGAAAAGTCATAGTTTTAAATTTATCTTGACGAATAAGGTTTCGTTTTTTACACTATTGTATATAATAATTAACAATCATATAAATGCCTTGAAGGGGAAGAGTATAACATGAAACGTCTTCAGAGAGGAGAATCAGTAGCTGGGAGATTCTCTAGATAGTTATGTTAGAAGGTAGCCCTGGAGCATCTTTTCTGAACAGAATAGTTCTCATTAGGAAAAGACGGATTTGTCCGTTATCAAATTAAGAGTATAAGCAAATTATGAATTTGTTTGTAAATAAAGGTGGTACCGCGATGTCCCTCGTCCTTTTTGGATGAGGGACATTTTTTATTTTAAGGAGGGAAAATAATGTCAAACACGGAAAAGAATTTACCAACTAAATATGATCATATGTCCGTTGAAGAAGGCCTTTATCAATGGTGGCTTGAAGGCAAATATTTTGAAGCAACAGGAGACGAGAAGAAACAACCGTATACAATTGTAATTCCACCTCCGAACGTAACTGGTAAGTTACACTTAGGTCATGCTTGGGATACAACTCTTCAAGATATTTTAACTCGTACGAAGCGTATGCAAGGTTACGATGTGCTATGGCTTCCAGGAATGGACCATGCTGGTATCGCAACACAAGCGAAAGTAGAAGGAAAACTTCGTGAAGAAGGTATTTCACGTTACGATCTTGGCCGTGAGAAATTCCTTGAAAAAGCTTGGGAGTGGAAAGAAGAGTACGCTTCTCACATTCGTCAACAATGGGGGAAAGTTGGTTTAGGACTAGACTATTCTCGCGAACGTTTCACATTAGACGAAGGTTTATCTGATGCGGTTAATAAAGTATTCGTTCAATTATACGAAAAAGGCTTAATTTACCGCGGTGAATATATTATCAACTGGGATCCAGCAACACGCACAGCTCTTTCTGATATTGAAGTAATTCATAAAGAAGTTCAAGGTGCATTCTACCATATGAACTATCCGTTAACAGACGGTTCAGGTCACATTCGCCTTGCTACTACTCGTCCAGAAACGATGCTTGGTGATACAGCGGTAGCAGTTCATCCAGAAGATGATCGTTACAAACATTTAATCGGAAAAACAGTTACACTTCCAATCGTAGGCCGTGAGATTCCGATTATTGCTGATGAGTACGTAGAAAAAGACTTCGGAACAGGCGTTGTAAAAATTACACCAGCTCATGACCCGAACGACTTTGAAGTAGGTAACCGTCATGACTTACCACGCATCTTAGTAATGAACGAAGATGGATCGATGAACGAAAAAGCTGGTAAATATAACGGTATGGATCGTTTCGAATGCCGTAAAGAATTAGTGAAAGACTTACAAGAAGCTGGCGTATTAGTAGAAATCGAGCCACATATGCATTCAGTAGGTCATAGTGAGCGTAGCGGTGCAGTTGTTGAGCCTTACTTATCAACACAATGGTTCGTAAAAATGGCTCCACTTGCTGAAAAAGCAGTAGCGCTTCAACAAAAAGAAGAAGAAAAAGTAACGTTCGTACCAGAGCGTTTTGAAAACACATATTTACGATGGATGGAAAATATTCATGACTGGTGTATTTCTCGTCAATTATGGTGGGGACACCGTATTCCAGCTTGGTACCATAAAGAAACTGGTGAAGTATACGTAGGTACAGAAGCACCAGCAGATATTGAAAACTGGAATCAAGATAACGACGTACTTGATACATGGTTCAGTTCAGCGCTATGGCCATTCTCAACACTTGGTTGGCCAAATGAAGATTCAGCAGACTTCAAACGTTACTATTCAACAGATGCACTAGTAACGGGTTATGACATCATCTTCTTCTGGGTATCTCGTATGATTTTCCAAGGTTTAGAGTTTACAGGCGAGCGTCCATTTAAAGATGTATTAATTCACGGTTTAGTTCGTGATGAGCAAGGTCGTAAGATGAGTAAATCTCTTGGTAACGGTATTGACCCAATGGATGTTATCGAGAAGTACGGTGCAGATGCAATGCGCTATTTCTTATCAACAGGAAGTGCACCAGGTCAAGATTTACGTTTCAGCATGGAAAAAGTAGAATCTACTTGGAACTTCATTAATAAAATTTGGAACGCATCACGTTTCGTATTAATGAACATGGATGATATGAAGTATGAAGAAATCGATTTAACTGGTGAAAAATCAGTTGCAGATAAGTGGATCTTAACTCGCTTAAACGAAACAATCGAGAGTGTAACACGTAACATGGATAAATATGAGTTCGGTGAAGCTGGTCGTTCATTATACAACTTCATTTGGGATGATTTCTGTGACTGGTACATTGAAATGGCGAAACTTCCACTATACGGTGAAGATGAAGCAGCTAAGAAAACGACTCGTTCTATTTTAGCTTACGTATTAGATCAAACAATGCGTCTATTACACCCATTCATGCCATTCGTAACAGAGAAAATTTGGCAACATTTACCGCATGAAGGCGAATCTATTACAGTAGCTGCGTGGCCAACAGTTCGCGAAGATTTACAAGATACGGAAGCTGCGGCAGAAATGC
This sequence comes from Bacillus sp. 5mfcol3.1, assembly GCF_900114335.1. Taxonomy (NCBI): domain Bacteria; kingdom Bacillati; phylum Bacillota; class Bacilli; order Caryophanales; family Bacillaceae; genus Bacillus; species Bacillus sp. 5mfcol3.1. The sequence continues at coordinate 396,803 of NZ_FOST01000002.1, forward strand.
ACCTTCTAGTTGATATCATTCGCTCTGTTCGTAACATTCGTGCAGAAGTAAATACGCCAATGAGCAAAAAAGTTCAAATGCAAATTAAAGCAAAAGATGAGGCTGTACTTGCTCAACTTACGAAAAATAGCTCTTACATTGAGCGTTTCTGTAACCCAAGCGAATTAACAATTCAAACGGACTTACAAGCGCCAGAAAAAGCAATGACTGCAATCGTATCAGGTGCAGAGTTATTCTTACCGTTAGCTGATCTTATCAATCTTGATGAAGAGAGAGCTCGTCTTGAGAAAGAACTTGAGAAGTTCGATAAAGAAGTAGAACGTGTACAGAAGAAACTTTCTAACCAAGGTTTTGTAGCGAAAGCTCCTGCAGCGGTTATTGAAGGAGAGCGTGCGAAAGAGCAAGATTACCTAGAAAAACGCGAAGCAGTTCGTCAACGTCTAGCAGATCTTGAAAAGTAAAAATATTTTTAGAGACTCACTATATTGGTGAGTCTCTTTTCTTTGCGTATAATAGAACTATGAAAGTTGTCTTTTGAAAGGGGAAAAGCATACGTGATACATACATACGAAGAAGCGATAGGGTGGATTCATAGCCGATTGAAATTTGGTATTAAACCAGGATTAGAAAGAATGAATTGGATGCTAGAAGAGCTCGGAAATCCAGAGCGTCATATAAAATGTATTCATCTTGCTGGTACAAATGGAAAAGGTTCAACGTTAACATATATGCGTTACATGTTAGAAGGCGCGAAATATAAGGTAGGAACGTTTACCTCTCCTTACATCGAAACATTTAATGAACGCATTAGTGTGAATGGAACACCAATTGCAGATGAAGAGATTACTGAACTCGTAAATATGGTAAAACCAGTCGTGGAAAAACTAGATGAAACGGATTTAGGGGAAGCGACTGAGTTTGAAATTATTACTGTTATGGCAATTTGCTATTTCGGTAAAGTCAATTTCTGTGATGTTGTTTTATTTGAAACAGGGCTCGGTGGACGTTTTGATTCTACCAATGTTATACACCCTGTTCTCACGATTATTACGAATATCGGTCACGATCATATGCATATTTTAGGGAATACACTAGGAGAAATTGCATATGAAAAGGCGGGGATTATTAAGTCTGGTGTGCCGGTAATTACTGGTGTAAAAGATGAAGAAGCTTTGCAAGTCATTCAAAATGTTGCAAAGGAAAACCATGCAAACTTATACGAACTTGGCAAGCATTTTACAGCGTTACATAAACAGTCTAACGAAGATGGGGAACAGTTTGATTTTACTTGTCCTTTTACCGCATTTGAAGATTTGCAAATCTCAATGAAAGGTATTCATCAAGTAGGAAATGCAGCGCTAGCACTTATGGCAGTAATGTATGTAAAAACATATTTATCATTTTTAATTGAGGAAGAGGGAATAAGAACGGGATTACGGGAAGCGTATTGGATTGGGCGCTTTGAAAAGCTACAAAGTAACCCGGATATTATTATAGATGGTGCTCATAATCCAGAAGGTATCGAAAGCCTTGTGAAGACAGTAGAAGCGCATTACAAAGATAAAAATGTAATAGTTTTATTTACTGCCCTTGGTGATAAACAATTGCATAACATGGTAGGCCGATTAGAAACCATTGCAGATGAAATGATTTTTACAACATTCGCCTTTGATCGTGCTATTTCTGCAGACAAGCTTGCATCATATTCACAAAAAGAATCAAAATTAGTTTTTGAAAATTGGAAAGAGGCAATTGATACAAAAGTTGAAATGATAGGGGAAAATGATGTTTTTATCATAACAGGTTCTCTTTATTTCATTTCTGAAGTTCGAAAATATATTCGAGAGAAAAACTAGATAGTCTTTACTATCTAGTTTTTTTGTTCTACAAATGAAGTCAAATGCATACATATAAGATAAATATATAGGGTTATTTGGCGAATTCCTCTGACAAATATCTCGTTTTTTTGTGAAATGAATATGATATGATGCGGACAACGATAAGAGGTGAGGTGTGAGTGTATGGACAAGCAATCACGAACGATCTCAGTGAAAGTGAATGGAACAGAAGCGAAGTATGAGGAAAAGAAGAAAGATGAATTTGAATGGATGGTAGTAGAAAGTGAACGACCTAAAAATGTTGTTCCGTTTCAAAAAGCGAAATCAGTGTCTGTGGAAAAATACCGAAAGAAGTGGAGTAATACATTAATTGCAATCGTTGCAACCGCAATTATTATCGGTACGGCGTTTGGAATGGGGATGCTTCATTTACTTACTGGACAAGGAACAACAGGAGGAAGTGAAGTAACTGCTTCAAGGCCGACTGGAAATGGAGAATCAAAGGTGGGTGGAACGGCAGAACAAACACCAGCACCGAAAGAAGAAAAACAAAAGGCGCAGACAGGAACGTCATTGGATCCGATGAAATTATTCTTTGTTCAAGGGGGGCTTTATTCTTCTGAAGAAAAGGGACAGGCAGCTCTTGAAGAATGGAAAGGCAATGGGGGCATTGGTGCTTTGAGACCGAGCGGGGATAAGTATGCAATAGTTGTTGGTATTGCTAGCGATGAACAGGCTATAAATCAATTAATGACTAAGTATAAAAATGATGGTGTCTCCGTTTTAAAAAAGAACTGGGATATAACAGATAAAGCATTGCTGAAAGATGATAAAGAAGTAGGAACATTTTTAACAAAAGTGCAGCCATTATATACTCATTTAGCAAAATATGCTTCTAGCGTACAAGTTGGTGGAAAAAGCAGCGCAAAAGATATAGAAGTGATTGAAAAAGAATGGAAAGCGATTGAAAAAGAAGGGAAAAGTATGAAGCGAGAAGAAGCAAAGAAACTGTATATGTATACGTCGGTAGCTGTACAAACAGTAAAAGATGGGAAAATGGATAAGGAATCTTTGGCGAAATTAAATCAAGTTATTATTGATGGCTTACTCTCGTATGAAAAAATTGTTTCGTAGAAAGTGAAATGATAGGATAATAAAATGAGTAAGAAAGAAGTACATGTACTTCTTTCTTTTCTTTTGAATTTAGAGCAAAGTGCTTTCTCTATGACAGGAATATAATCGTATGCAATAAAGAAGTGTTATTTTTAGTTAGAGAAATTAATATTTCTTTCATTTGTGGGCAAACTATTCCTTTGATACGATTGATATAAATTGTTCTGCTTCATGTGAGAAAGGAAGGAGAAAATATGAAAAAAATAATTTTAGCTTCAGGGTCACCTCGGAGGAAGGAATTGCTTGAGTTAGCTAGCGTACCATTTGAAATCGTTGTAAGTGAAGTAGAGGAAACAATTGGTGCATATTCATCGCCTTCTGATATTGTAATGTCGCTTGCCTTGCAAAAAGCATCAGCGGTTGCAGAAAATAATAGTGATCACATTGTGTTAGGTGCAGATACAATTGTTACATATGAGTCGCGTATCCTTGGTAAGCCTTCTAATGAGGATGAGGCGAAAGAGATGTTACAATTACTATCTGGGAAAACACATGAAGTGTATACAGGTGTTGCGATTATATCAAAAGAAAAAACGGTTACTTTTTATGAGCGTACAGAAGTTACATTTTGGGAGTTAACAGAAGAGGAAATTGATACATACGTCGCGTCGAAAGAACCTCTTGATAAAGCAGGTAGTTATGGGATTCAAGGTAAAGGATCTATTTTCGTTCAACATATTCAAGGGGACTACTATAGTGTAGTTGGCTTACCAATTGCACGTCTCGTTCGGGAATTAAAACAATTTGATATTGATGTAACCCATGCGTAAAATTGCATGGGGTTTTCTTTGAGAGAACAAATAAAGGGGTGGAGAAATGAACGGTATTCGTGATGTTGTAAGAGAAGAACAGCCACGGGAGCGTTTATTGTTAGAAGGTGCTGGAAGTTTATCAAATCGAGAGCTTCTCGCAGTGTTACTCAGAACAGGTTCTAAAGAAGAAACAGTTTTAAAGTTGTCAGATAAAATTTTACACCAATTTGATGGCTTACGTATGTTGAAAGATGCAACATTAGAAGAGCTAATTAGTATACATGGTATTGGGATTTCAAAGGCATCGCAACTTATGGCAGCCTTTGAACTAGGCAGAAGAATGGTACGTTTAGAATATCAAAATAGATATAGTATTCGAAGTCCAGAAGATTGTGCGAAATACATGATGGAAGAAATGCGTTTTTTACAACAAGAGCATTTTGTTTGTTTATATTTAAATACAAAAAATCAAGTTATACATAGGCAAACGATCTTTATTGGAAGTTTAAACACGTCAATTGTACACCCGAGGGAAGTTTTTAAAGAAGCCTTCCGTCGTGCAGCAGCCTCTATCATATGTCTTCATAACCATCCCTCAGGAGATCCCACGCCGAGCCGTGAAGATATTGAAGTAACCAAACGCTTAGTAGAATGCGGTCAGATTATCGGAATTGAAGTGCTTGATCATATTATAATAGGTGACCATAAATTCGTGAGTTTAAAGGAAAAAGGTCATATTTAAGACTATGCTTTTTACTTATTTTGTTTTATAATGTGATTTATGAGTTTTTTGTAGAAATTTATCTACAAAAAGGATAAAGATATAAAAAACGTACTGTTTTTATAATATAAAGTAAGAAAAAATGAGTCCGTGAAAACAAGAAAGGAAGATAAATAATATGTTTGGATTTGGTGGATTTACTCGCGATCTTGGAATAGACTTAGGAACTGCGAACACGCTTGTATATGTAAAAGGAAAAGGTGTAGTTTTACGTGAACCTTCAGTAGTTGCGTTACAAACTGATACGAAACAAATCGTTGCTGTAGGTAGCGATGCAAAACAAATGATTGGTCGTACACCAGGGAACGTTGTGGCACTTCGCCCGATGAAAGACGGTGTAATTGCTGATTATGAAACAACTGCAACAATGATGAAATATTACATTCAACAAGCTCAAAAATCAAACGGTTTCTTCTCACGTAAGCCGTATGTAATGGTATGTGTACCATCTGGTATTACAGCTGTAGAAAGACGTGCAGTAATCGATGCGACTCGTCAAGCGGGTGCTCGTGATGCTTATCCTATCGAAGAGCCATTTGCAGCAGCAATTGGTGCAAACTTACCTGTTTGGGAACCAACTGGTAGTATGGTTGTTGATATCGGTGGTGGTACAACAGAAGTTGCAATTATTTCTTTAGGTGGTATTGTAACAAGCCAGTCAGTTCGTGTTGCTGGTGATGATATGGATGATTCAATCATTCAGTACATTAAGAAAAGCTATAACTTAATGATTGGTGAAAGAACAGCTGAAGCATTAAAATTAGAAATTGGTTCTGCAGGCGAGCCAGAAGGTATCGAGCCTATGGAAATTCGCGGTCGTGATTTAGTAAGTGGTTTACCAAAAACAGTACTAATTCAGCCAGAAGAAATTGCAGATGCATTAAAAGATACAGTAGATGCGATTGTAGAATCAGTTAAAAATACGTTAGAAAAAACGCCACCTGAATTAGCGGCTGATATTATGGACCGCGGTATCGTATTAACAGGCGGCGGGGCATTACTACGTAATTTAGATAAAGTAATTAGTGAAGAAACGAAAATGCCAGTTCTTGTTGCAGAAGATCCATTAGATTGCGTAGCAATTGGAACAGGTAAAGCATTAGACAATATCGATCTTTTCAAAACTGCTGCTCGATAATATTGCAAAATAAAAATCAGTGAAATTAAGAGGGTGTGAACGTGCCACAGTTTTTCTTAAACAAAAGATTAATTGTTTTGTTGGTTAGTATTATTCTTCTCGTGGCATTGATTGGAATCTCATTGAAAGAACGGAACAGTTTAACATGGCCAGAGCAGTTTGTTAAAGACACTGTGGGTGTTGTAGAACGTGTATTCCAAAAGCCAGCGAAATACGTAGCTGGATTCTTCGAAAATGTAGAAGATGTAAAGCGCACGTATGAAGAGAATAAAGAATTAAAAGCAAAATTAGATAATTATGCAGGTCTATCAGGGAAAGTAAAACAACTAGAAGATGATAACAAGAAGCTACAAGAGCTAACTGGTAAAAAAGAGTTAAATAGCGGGTATACTGAAATTCCAGCTACTGTTGTTTCTCGTAATCCAGATAAATGGTACGATTTAATTGGAATTGATAAAGGGGCACAGCAAGGAATTAAAAAAGATATGGCTGTAGTAACTTCACAAGGGTTAGTTGGAAGAGTGAAAAGTGTATCTCAGTTTACATCATCAGTAGAATTACTAAGTTCTATGAGCCGAACAAATCGCGTTTCTGCTATTGTACAAGGGCAAGAGAAAATCTTTGGTTTGATTGAAGGTTATGACAAAGAAAAACAATTACTTCTTTTCACAAAGATTGGCTCTGATGCACCGGTAGAAAAAGATCAACTAGTTGTAACATCTGGACTTGGTGATATTTTCCCGAAAGGTCTTGTAATTGGAAAAATCGTTGATGTTCAGCCGGATGCATATGGCTTAACAAAAACAGCTTATGTAAAACCTGCCGCTGATTTAAATGACGTAGAGCATATTACGGTTGCTAAACGTGCAACACCTTCAGCGCCATTAGAATAGGAGGAGAAGAAGAGATGATGAAGATATTAAAAAGAGCAGCTCTTCCTCTTTTGCTCCTTTTTGTGTTTCTATTTGAAAATATGTTTGCTACTGTTGTTCCAACGGATGTGTTTTGGAAAGACAGTATAGCAGCACCGCATTTCTTTATAATCGTCTTATGTTTTATTACAGTGTATTATAGTCCGGTCCAAGGGATTTATTACGGACTATTATTTGGCTTCTTATTTGATACCGTATACACAGAACTTGTCGGGATATATATTTTTGCTTATCCGATTTTAGCTTATTTAGTTTATAGTGTGATGAAAGTATTACAATTGAATTTATTTATTGTTGTTTCTATCATATTAGCTAGCATTGTAGCACTAGAGTATTATGTGTATGGCTTCTTAACTTTGTTAGGACGTACTCATATGCCAGCGCATGTCTTTTTCACAGATCGTCTCCTTTCTACTTTATTGTTAAATGCTATTTTCTTATTGATAGTTTGTTTCCCACTGAGACGATATATAGTGCGTCTTTCAAAAGCGATGGAAGAAAAAGAAAAAAGGATTTTCTAATTTTATGTCGAATTGAATCGGTGGGGTGAACTTTAGTGGAAGAAAAAAAGCAACAAAATGTAACGATAAAAGGGACAAAAGATGGGATAACGCTTCATTTAGATGATTGTTGTTCATTCTCAGAATTATTGATGGAATTAGACGAAAAACTTTCTACACATTACTACGATGGTGATGGGCGCTCTTTAATTGAAGTGCATGTGAAAGTAGGAAATCGTTATTTAACAGAAGTCCAACAAGAAGAGATTCGTACGTTAATTCGTAATAAAAAGAATCTTGTTGTGGATTCAATTGAAAGTGATGTTATCACTAAAGCAGAAGCAATAGCTTGGAAAGAAGAAACAGAAATTGTCCCTATTTCCAAAATTGTTCGCTCTGGACAAGTTTTACATGTAAAAGGAAATTTGTTGTTAATTGGAGATGTTAATCCAGGCGGAACGGTTATCGCTGGGGGGAATATTTTTGTCGTAGGATCATTAAGAGGAATTGCACATGCTGGGTATTATGGGGATTCAGATGCTGTAATCGCTGCATCTGTTATGAACCCGATGCAACTTCGAATTAGTGATGTGGCAATGCGGGCTCCGGAAGAGAAAGAAGACGGAGCGGAGGCGGCAGAATGTGCGTATATTAATGAGAACAATCACATTGTTGTCGATCGCCTGCAACTTCTCACTCATCTTAGACCTAATTTAACAAAGTTAGAAAGGGGAATTGTATAGCTGTGGGAGAGGCAATAGTAATTACATCTGGAAAAGGCGGAGTAGGTAAAACTACTACATCTGCGAACATTGGTACGGCCCTAGCGTTATCTGGAAAGAAAGTGTGCTTAATTGACACAGATATCGGTCTTCGAAATTTAGACGTAGTAATGGGGCTGGAAAATCGTATTGTATTTGATCTTGTTGATGTCGTTGAAGGGCGTTGCCGTTTACCTCAGGCTCTTATTAAAGACAAACGTTTTGATGATCTTTATTTATTACCTGCAGCACAAACGAGTGATAAATCAGCGGTAACACCTGAACAAATGGATGAATTAATACAAGTATTACGTCAAGATTATGATTACATATTAATCGATTGTCCTGCGGGGATTGAGCAGGGGTTTAAAAATGCGGTAGCTGGTGCGGATAAAGCAATCGTTGTTACGACTCCAGAAGTATCCTCAATGCGCGATGCGGATCGTATTATTGGGCTTTTAGAAAAAGAGGATATTGAACCACCGAAACTTGTTATTAACCGTGTACGTAGTCATATGCTTCATGAACAGGATATGTTAGATGTTGATGAAATTGTACGTACATTGTCAATTGAGCTTCTTGGTGTTGTCGAAGATGACGATGAAGTTATTCGAGCTACAAATACAGGTGAACCTGTGGCGTTGCAACCAAGCGGAAAAGCAGCGTTGGCTTATCGTAATATTGCAAGACGCTTGTTAGGTGAGAATGTACCATTACAAGCATTTGAACAAGAAAAGGTATCGGTATTTGCAAAGGTGAAAAACTTCTTTGGAATCCGTTAAGAGCACTTCGCACATATGCGAGGTGCTTTCTTTTTTCTTCACACGAATATCTTTCTTTCTTAGCTCATACATATGTACAAACTGTATACAACTGTTTCTATTGAAATTAGCTTAACGAAAGAAAGGAGACAGTATGAAGAATAGACGCGTAGAAGAAATTAAAAAGCGGATTGCAAAAAGGAAGGCCGAGCAAGAAAGGATGGAGGAAGAACAGTATTTTACCGGAGGGAATTTTGATAGCGAAACAGTAGTTATTGAAGATGGAGAAAAGGAAATGCATCCTTTATTTCGAAAGGAAGTCTTTTTCTTCAAAGTTTTATTATCGGCCATATTAGTTCTTTCGGTTGCTATTTTATATAAGAATGCTCCTTCTTCATTCAATGGAGCTAAAGCTGTTACAGAAAAAGTGATGAAAGAGGAATTTCAGTTTGCTACTGTAGCGAAATGGTACGAAAAGCAATTTGGAAAACCGCTCGTATTCTATTCGCCAAACGAGAAAAAAGAAGGAAGTATTCAGCAAAAAGATTATGCAATTCCCGCTTCTGGAAAGGTAATGCAAGGGTTTCAAAAAAATGGCCAAGGTGTATTTGTCCAAACAGCTACAAATGCAACGGTTGAGTCAGTGAATGAAGGATTAGTTGTTTTTGCGGGTAAGAAAGAGGAACTTGGAAATACAGTTCAAATTCAACATGCAGATGGTACGGAGTCATGGTATGCAAACTTAAACGATATGTCAGTGAAATTATATGATTACGTTTCAAAGAAACAAAAAATTGGAACGGTGAGTAATGATACAAATGATAAAAATGGAAAGTTTTATTTCGCGATAAAAAAGAATGAAAAATTTATTGATCCGATCCAGGTGATATCATTTGATTAAATATAGAGACGTTTTGACGAAAATTTCCGTGCATCCATTATTTTGGGTTATTATTGTCATTGGTATTTTTACTGCACGTTTTAAAGAGTTACTACTGTTATTTTGTATCGTTCTTATTCATGAACTTGGGCATGCTATTGCAGCAGCACACTATAATTGGCGTATAAAAAGAATTCAGCTTTTGCCGTTTGGTGGCGTGGCCGAGCTTGAGGAACATGGTAATAAGTCATTGAAAGAGGAACTTGTTGTCGTAATTGCAGGGCCGATTCAACATGTTTGGATGATGCTGGTAGGTTATATGTTGTTTGAAGCCGGTTGGTTGAATGCAGATTTATATTATTTCTTTATGTGGAATAATATAATTATTTTAGCGTTTAATTTACTCCCTATTTGGCCGTTAGATGGCGGGAAAGTATTGTTTAATATACTATCATATCGTTTTCCTTATTTACAAGCACATGAAAAGATGATGAAATTGTCATGTGTTTTTTTTGGTGTAATATTAGGATGGCAGTTGCTCTGGAATAGTAACAATATTATGATGTGGGTACTACTCATATTTTTGGCAGTGTCGTTATATCAAGAGTGGAAACAAAGACGGTATGCATTTATGCGTTTTTTATTAGAACGTTATTATGGAAATAAAAGAGGGATTGAAAAGATTGCACCTATTGAAGTGCAATCAGAAGATCATTTATATAAGATATTCACAAAATTTCGTAGAGGATATAAGCATTCTATTATCGTCCGTGGAAAATATAAAGAGCATTACACATTGGATGAAAATGAATTGCTCTATGCATATTTTACTGAAAAACGAACAACCTCATCAGTTGAAGAATTAATCGGTTAGTGTTGACGATAGCACTAACCTTTTATTATTGTAAAAGCAAAGAAGATTATAAAGTGAGGAAATAATTTTGAAAACGTTATATGTGAATTACGCTGGTTCGGAAAAGCGCGTTGCAATTGAAGAGAAGAAAAAGATTGTTGAGTTTTTATGGAAACGTAATGAAGAGCAAGAGATTGTTGGGCATATTTATGTTGGACGTATCGTAAGAACAATTGCTGGAATGAACGCAGCTTTTGTAAATATAGGTTTAGAAAAACATGCGTATCTTTCATACGATGATGTACCACCTTCTTATCGTATACATGAAGGGCAAGCGATACTCGTACAGGTTGTGAAAGAGGCAATTGATACGAAAGGGCCTAAATTGACAGCGAATATAGAATTTACCGGGAAATATGTCGTTTATATGCCGTTTGATGAGATGCGAGCTGTTTCTCGGAAAATAAAAAATAATAAAAGAAGACAACAGTTACTTGAAATTGAAGTAGAAGGAACGGGAGGTTACATTTTCCGCTCTGCTTCTGAAAAAGGGGAAATTGAAGAAATACAAGCTGAAATGCAAGGGTTACAACAGTTGTATGAAGAGTTAAAAAGAAAAGAGGATCAAGGAAAGGCGCCGTTATTACTTCATCGACCGGCGACCTTTTTAGATCGTGTATTTCAAGAGAATCCAATTGAAACAATTGAAAAAGTAGTTGTAGATACAAGAAGTATAGTAAAAGAGTTAGAAGACAAAGTTGGAAAAGAAAAAGTATCTTTTTATAATGAAAAGTCTTCGATGTTTAACCATTTTGGAATAGAGCGTGAAATTGAGAAAGCACTCCAAAAAATTGTGTGGCTTCCAAATGGTGCTTATTTAATTGTAGAGCAAATGGAGACGATGACTGTAATTGATGTGAATACGGGCAAGTTTACTGGAAAACAAAATTTACAAGATACAGTACTTCGCACAAATGAGATGGCAGCTGAAGAAATTGCACGCCAATTAAGACTTCGTGATATTGGTGGTATGATATTAATTGATTTTATTAATATGAAAAAAAGAGAAGATAAAGAAAAGGTAAGAGAATGTCTCATAGCTGCTATGAAAGATGATCGTACTTATACAAGAGTACTTGGATTTACTGAGTTAGGAATTTTGGAGATGACACGAAAACGTAAAAAACATTCTTTACGTGACGTATTACTAGAAGAGTGTGTATCTTGCAAAGCGACGGGTTATGTAATGTCGTATGAAACAATTGCGTATGAGCTAGAGAGAGAATTAATCACATATGGCAACATAGAGGATGAGGCAGTATTAATCGCTGCGCCTAAAGAACTGCAAAAACAATTTTTGCAAAAAGAATTACAAAAAAATATTCCATTTGAAATTTATTTCAAAGATGATATTATCGAAAAGTACGCTATTATCCGTTTTGGAAGTAAAAAAGAAATTGTAGAACGGAAAAAATAGTTAGTAGAAGATTCATTGACAATACTCAATGAATTATGGTAACATCTTTATGTTATAGTTTATAGCACCTAAACGGCTATATGCTACAACCGCACAAGACAGGTTCCCTAAAGGCATTTATGTCTACCTCGTTTTTGGCGAGTCTTAGTAATTAAGAGGAGGTGCAAGTATGTACGCAATTATCGAAACAGGTGGAAAACAAATTAAAGTTGAAGCTGGTCAAGCAATCTACATTGAAAAATTAGATGTTGAAGCTGGTGAAACTGTTACTTTTGACAAAGTTCTTTTCGTTGGTGGCGAAAACGTTAAAGTTGGTAGCCCAGTTGTAGAAGGTGCAACAGTTACTGCGAAAGTTGAAAAACAAGGTCGCGCTAAGAAAATCATCGTTTTCAAATACAAAGCGAAAAAGAACAATCGTAAGAAACAAGGTCATCGTCAACCTTACACTAAGCTAGTTGTTGAAGCTATCAACGCTTAATTCTGGTTAACATGATTAAAATTACGATAAGTCGCACGAAATTAGGAAGTATCCAATCATTTAAAATGACTGGACATGCCGATTATGCGCCACATGGACAAGACCTTGTCTGTGCTGGAACTACAGCGGTTGTGTTTGGTTCTATAAATGCAGTGGAAGAACTTTGTAATGTGCAGGCAACTATTGAACTCGGAAGTGATGGCGGATTCTTAACGTATGAATTGCCTAATGATTTAGACGTTCATGCAGCAGAAAAAGCACAGATACTTTTAGAAGGATTGGTTGTTTCGCTTAAGACGATCGAACTTGATTACGGAAAGTATATCCGTTTAATAGAAAAAGTGCAGGAGGTGTAACGTATGTTAAGATTAGATCTTCAGTTTTTCGCATCTAAGAAAGGTGTAGGTAGTACAAAGAACGGTCGTGACTCTCAGTCAAAACGTCTTGGTGCTAAACGCGCAGATGGTCAAACGGTTTCAGGTGGTTCAATTCTTTACCGTCAACGCGGTACAAAAATTTATCCAGGTGTTAACGTTGGTCGTGGTGGCGATGACACTTTATACGCGAAAGTTGACGGCGTAGTACGCTTTGAGCGTCTTGGCCGTGACCGCAAACAAGTGAGCGTATATCCTGTTGCTCAAGAAGCATAAGAACTCACGGAAAACTCTAACCTGAGTGCAGGTTAGAGTTTTTCTATATTAAGGGGTATCTAAATGAATGAAAAATGGACAATTATAGATGCATTGCGCCATTCAAGACATGATTGGCTCAATCGTATGCAGATGGTGAAAGGAAACCTTTCACTTGGAAAAGTGGAAGAAATTCATAGTCTCATCGATCGTTTTGTCCAAGAAGCGAGACAAGAATCCAATCTGATGGGGCTATCAATGCCTTTATTTTCAGAGTGGATTTTAACATATAATTGGAAACAGCAGCCGTGCTTATTGGAGTACGAAGTATTAGGGAAATTACATAACTTATCTCACTTAGATGAGACTGTATGTACATGGACGAATCAATTTTTCTCAATGCTTCAGCATAGTTTAGACGTATATGTTGAAAATTATGTTTGTATCACAATTGAATGTGACGCGGAGAATGCTCGTTTCTTTTTTGATTTTCGTGGTAAGCTAACGAGTGTAGAAGAACTACAAAATTGGCTTGCGACCCAAAACAATAAATGGTATTCCATTTCTTATACAGTGCGAGACGAAGAAGTCTCAGTTATATTACAACCAATTGAAAAAAGTGTGGTGAAATAATGTTTGTAGATCAGGTCAAGATATATGTAAAAGGCGGCGACGGTGGTAACGGTATGGTTGCGTATCGTCGTGAGAAGTATGTTCCTAAAGGTGGCCCAGCAGGTGGTGACGGCGGTAAAGGTGCAGATGTTGTTTTCGTAGTTGAGGAAGGCTTACGTACATTAATGGACTTCCGCTACCAACGTCATTTCAAAGCTGATCGCGGTCAGCACGGAATGAGTAAAGGTCAGCACGGGCGTAAATCTGAAGATTTACTTGTAAAGGTTCCGCCAGGAACAGTAGTAAAAGATGAAAAAACTGGTCAAATTCTTGCCGATTTAGTAACGCATGGACAAACTGCTGTAATTGCAAAAGGTGGCCGTGGTGGCCGTGGTAACTCACGTTTTGCAACAGCTACGAACCCAGCGCCAGAAATCGCTGAGAACGGGGAACCAGGTCAAGAGCGTGATGTCATTCTAGAACTTAAAGTACTAGCAGACGTTGGACTTGTTGGATTCCCAAGTGTAGGTAAATCTACATTATTATCTGTTGTATCATCAGCGCGTCCGAAAATTGCAGAGTATCACTTCACAACAATCGTTCCGAATCTTGGTGTTGTTGAAACTGGTGATAACCGCAGCTTCGTTATGGCTGACCTTCCAGGACTAATTGAAGGCGCACATGCTGGCGTCGGACTTGGACACCAATTCTTACGTCATATTGAGCGTACACGTGTAATCGTGCATGTTATTGATATGTCTGGTTTAGAAGGCCGTGAGCCATATGAAGATTACGTAACGATTAATAATGAATTGAAAGAATACAATCTTCGCTTAACTGAGCGTCCACAAGTTGTTGTTGCAAACAAAATGGATATGCCAGATGCAGAAGAAAACTTACAAGCATTTAAAGAGAAAGTGGGAGACGAAGTAAAAATCTTCCCAATCTCAGCTGTAACAAGACAAGGTGTTCGTGACTTACTGTTTGAAGTAGCAAACTTAATAGAAACAACACCAGAATTCCCAATACATGAAGTTGCGGATGAGTCTGATACAAGTGTAATGTACAAATTTGATACTGAAGGTGTTAAATTTGAAATTACACGTGAAAGTGATGGCACGTTTGTTATCTCTGGTTACGATATCGAGAAAACATTCAAGATGACAGACTTCTCACGTGATGAATCTATACGTCGTTTCGCTCGTCAAATGCGCGGAATGGGTATTGATGAAGCGCTTCGTGCACGTGGTGCAAAAGACGGAGATATTGTGAAAATTCTTGAATATGAATTTGAATTTATCGATTAAGACTGCCGAAATACGGCAGTCTTTTTTTATATCGTAAAAATCGGATTTATATAGGAAAAAATCCCCACTAATTAAATTTTCAATTTATAATGGAAAAAGGAGTAAATGTAGAAGAATTCTTTTATGGGGAGAAAAAGAACATGTATAAAATATTAATTGTAGAAGACGATGAGAAAATTGCGGGAATATTAGAGGAGCATTTAGAAAGGTATGGCTATCAATCATTTAGAGCAAGTGATTTACGTCATATAAAAGATGAGTTTGTAAAAATAAATCCTCATCTTGTGTTACTTGATATTAATTTACCGTACTTTGACGGTTTTTATTGGTGTCGTCAAATTCGTACTGTATCGAATGCGCCGATTATTTTTGTTTCTGCAAGAACAGGGGAAATGGATCAAGTAATGGCGATTGAAAATGGCGGCGATGATTATATTACGAAGCCATTCCATTTAGATATCGTAATGGCAAAGGTGAAGAGTGCGCTTCGCCGTGGCTATGGAGAGTATGCCTCTGCTGCTGAGAGTGATTGTTTAGGTGTAAATGGACTGTTGTTATTCCCGTCCCAGCATATCGTTGAGTGGCAGGGACAACAAACTGAACTGACAAAAAATGAGTTTTACTTATTAGAGTGTTTAATGAAACAGGTGAATCAATATGTAACGCGTGAAGAACTGTTAGAAGCTCTATGGGATGAAGTAGCATTTGTGGATGATAATACATTAACCGTAAATGTAAAACGTGTAAGGAAGAAACTAGAAGAGCTAGGCATTAAAAATGCAATTGTAACGAAACGTGGATATGGTTATGCGCTTCTTACAGAGTGGGGCGAAGGGCATGAAGGTTAAAAATTACCTCATGGACCGCTTTTCTTTAATTCTTTCTTATATTGTTAGCCTTTGTTTATTTGGGCTTGTTTTGCAGTTGCAAAGTCTTTTAGAAAAGAAATCCATTGATTGGAGTACGTGGTTATATGGACTTTTATTAGGAACAGTTGTGTTTACTGTATACCTCATTTACGATTACCGAAAACGGAGTGTGTTTTTAAAGAGTATCAAAAAGTATGTTACTGGCGGAAATACATTACATGACTCTTTACTTATTGATGAATCTTATACATTAGAGCAAGAAATGGTCGTTGAATCTTTTACGTTATTAAGACAGCAATATATGAATGAAGTTCATAAACAGCATGCGAAAGAGCAACAGCAAATGATATTTATGAACCAATGGATTCACCAAATGAAAACACCAGTATCTGTTATTGAATTATTGTTGCAGAAGTTTGGCAAGGAGCATCGTGAGGCAAGAGCAACAGTTGAAAGTATTCGTGAAGAAAATAACCGTATACTAAATGGTTTAGATTTAGCGTTACATATGGCAAGGCTAGAGCAGTTTGCGAAGGATTATAAAGTAGAAGTAGTAAATGTTATAGATGTCGTGCGAGGTATTATTAATGAAAATCGAAAATCCTTCATTCAATCGTCTGTATTTCCGAAAGTGATGTTTGAAGAAGATACTTGTATGGTTGCATCTGATAGAAAATGGCTGAGTATTGCTATAGGTCAAATTGTTGTAAACGCAATCAAGTATACAAAAATTTCAGCGGCAGAGAAAAAAGAAATTCAATTTCAAATTGAAGAGAAAAATCAAAAGGTGTTATTACATATTAAGGACAATGGAATTGGTATTCCAGAGCAAGACGTAAAGCGCATATTTGATCCATTCTTTACGGGAATAAATGGACGTAAAACGAGAGAAGCGACTGGGATGGGCTTATATATTACGAAGGAAATTTGCGATAATTTACATCATGGAATATATGTTCAATCGGCTGAAGGAGAAGGAACAACATTCACGTTCCAATTTGCAAAAGATGAAGAGTATCATACATTAATGAGAAAAATGACAAAACTGTAAGATAACAAAACGTTTTGTAAGGGAAATCACTCGTTTCTTTTTCTTATTTTTCTTATAGTAAATGTAAGAAGAAAACACATAGGGGGATTAGAAATGAGTGTTCTTGAAGTAAAAGGATTAACGAAGGTGTACCAATCAAAAGGTTCAGTAGCGACGACTGCTTTAAACGATATAAATTTTAAAATAGAAGAAGGCGAATTTGTAGGGATTATGGGTCCTTCAGGAAGCGGGAAAACGACGCTTTTAAATTTATTAGCAACAATTGATAAGCAAACTTCAGGTCATGTGCTTGTAAATGGTGAAGAAATTAATCAAATGCGTGCTGCAAAATTAGCGGAGTTTCGCCGTACACATTTAGGGTTCATCTTTCAAGATTTTAATTTACTTGATACGTTATCCATTAAAGAAAATATTATTTTACCACTTGTAATGGCGAAGAAATCTGTAAATGAAATCGATGCGAAAGTACTGGAAATTGCGAAGTTTTTAAACATCGAAGAAATTTTAAATAAAAAAGTATACGAAGTATCTGGGGGACAACAACAACGTGCAGCAGCAGCGAGAGCAATCATTCATGAACCGACGTTAATTTTAGCAGATGAGCCAACTGGAAACTTAGATTCGAAGTCAGCGAAATCGCTAATGGGCGCTCTGCAAGATTTACACGAGCAAAAGAAAGTAACGATTGCAATGGTTACGCACGATCCAGTAGCGGCTAGTTATTGTGAACGTATCCTTTTCATACGCGATGGAGAAATTTTCTCGGAAATACATAAAGGAAGAACGAAACAAGCCTTTTTCCAAGAAATTCTGGACGTACTTGCGATGCTAGGAGGAGAGTATCATGAACTTTCGCCAGCTCGCGCTTAATAATGTAAAAGGAAATTGGCGTAACTATAAAGCGTTTCTTATAAGTAGTTGTTTATCGATTGTCGTATTTTTCATGTATGCTTCTTTTATTTATCATCCAGATGTCGTAAGCGGTAATATTAGTATGAGGAAGATGATCACAAAAGGATTAGAATCGATGAATTATATTGTGGTCATCTTCTCGGCACTCTTTATTTTATATGCAAATTCAACGTTTTTACGAGCAAGAAAAAAAGAGTTTGGTCTACTAACATTAATTGGCGGAACGAAATCGCAGCTCGGCCGAATGATTATATTAGAGCAACTGATGTTAGGTAGTATTGCAATTGTAGTTGGTATTGGGGCTGGAATGCTTTGTTCAAAATTATTTTTCCAAGCGTTAAGCGTATTATTGAAAATAGATAAGACACTTCCACTCGTTTGGAATAGTAAAGCAATTCTTATTACAGCTGGTGTATACTTTATTCTATTTTTAATCCTATCATTGTTTAGTGTTTGGACAGTCGGGCGCTTGCAAATTATTGATTTATTAAGAGAAGCAAGAAAGCAAAAAGTAGAGCCGTTTGCATTTACATGGTTATGTGTAGTTGGTATAGGATGTATTATTGCTGCGTATGTACTTAGCTTCCAAGTAACGTTTCTGAATTTCCTCATCCTCTTTTTACCGGTGGTAGGACTGACAATTGGCGGAACGTATTTACTATTTACACAAGGTAGTACAGTCGTATTAAAAGCATTGCAAAAACGAAAACAATCTTTTTATACGTACCCAAATATGTTCGTCCTTAGTAACCTTATTTATAAAATGAAAGATAATGCTCGTTTTCTATTTGTAATTTCTATTATTACGGCGGTTGTATCCTCGGCAGTTGGCACGCTTTACGTATATTTTGAGGATATGAGTTATAAAACGGTAGTCAAAACTCCACATGCTATTTCATATGAGGAAAAGGGGTTAAATACGCATAACCTTATTAATGAAGAAAAGGTACAGCAGCTTGTGAAGAGACACGGGTTTGAAGATGCGCGAAAAGTAACCTACGTTAAACTACCGGCAACACAGAAAATAACGTTGTTTAATAGTGAACATGAAGTACCGATGACGATTATTTCAGAAAAAGAATATAATGCAGAAGTGCGTGAACAAAAGAGAGAGCAAGTTACAGAAGTTCATAATGCACCAGGCAGTGCAACGATGGTTATGGTCGATATGGCAAATGAACTGATGAAGATAGACCGTACGAAACCGTATGAATTTACAATTAACGGACAAAAGCAGTCTGTTCAGTTAAATAGCCCAACTTCATTTTCTGTTTTTAATGATAGTGAATATCTCGTTGTAAATGATCAAGATTTTGAGAAGTATGCAAAACTTGTACCAGATGAAGAAAAGACGAAATATTACGGTTATTATATTGAGGATTGGAAAAGTACAGAAGATCTTGTATTAGATTTGAAAAATGAAATTGCACCAGAAAAGCAAGGAGAATTGAGAAATTCAGTGTTTGCGTATAAGGATATAAGAGAAGGTGGAGCGATTACAATGTTCATCGGTTTCTTCGTGGCGGTACTATTCTTCTTCTTCGCTTGTAGTATGACATACTTTAAATGGTTTAACGATAAAGAACAAGATCGTATTCAATTTAAATCGTTAAAGAGAATCGGTATGACAGATAAAGAAATTCGCAAAATTGCGATTCGACAAATGGGAGTTATCTTCTTTATACCAATTTTAATCGGTTCAATTCATAGTGGATTTGCTCTTCATACGTTAGGGAAAATGCTTTATATTAATTTGTGGAAATCAGGTGCGCTTGTAATTGGAGCATACATTTTAGCTTCTGCCATTTACTTTATGATCGCGCAAAGAGGATATTTAAAACACGTAAAAAGCTAGGGGAACCTCTAGCTTTTTGCCTATGTAGTAAGTTACAGGAGGAAGATAGATGAACATTCGGCAACTAGCGCTGCAAAATATAAAAGGAAATTGGCGTAATTATAAAGTGTTTTTCTTAAGTAGTTGTTTTGCAATATTTGCATCTTTTGCATATATGTCTATCATTGTACATCCGTATATGCAAGAGACGATGTGGTATCAAAACGTACGCTGGGGACTTATCATATGTAATGTTATAATTATTTCTTTTTTCGTCATATTTATTTTGTACTCTACTTCTATTTTCATAGAAGCACGTAAGAAAGAATTAGGGTTATATATGTTAATGGGAGCAACGAAGTCTAACGTAATAGGAGTAATTATGACCGAGCAAATATTAATTGGAATTTTTGCTAATATTTTCGGTATAGGGCTGGGCTTGATCTTTTTAAAGCTCTTCTTCATGGTGTTTAGTATGTTACTGGGGCTTCCGAAAGAACTCCCTGTTATATTTGACGTAAGTGCGATTGGTGTAACATTTATTACATATATGGTCGTTTTTATTCTGTTATCTTTTATAAGTGCTTTACGTATATGGAATATAAAAATCATTCGGTTATTGAAAGAATTTCGAACAGATAAAAAAGAGAAGAAAACATCAAAGTGGCTTTGTATATTCGGCTTTATTTGTTTAGGGATAGGATATGCGTTAGCGCTACAAGTGACGATGGCTACGATAGCAATATACTTTTTCCCTGTGTCTATACTTGTCTTTTTTGGAACGTACTTTTCTTTCGCGCATGGAGCTACCCAAGTGTTAGAAATGATAAAGCGAAATAAAAAGATTATGTATACATATCCGTATTTATTTATAGTGAATCAATTGTCACATCGAATGAAGGAAAATGGTCGCTTTTTCTTTCTGATGTCTATGGCAACGACGTTTGTAGTTACGGCAACAGGTACGGTGTTCTTGTATTTTTCTAGCATGCAAGATATGTGGCGAACGGGAGGGGTACACTCGTTTTCGTACATAGAAAAAGGTATTTCTACTTATGAAGTCTTTGAAGAAGGTGCGGTTGAAAAATTACTGAATCAATATGGGTATGATGATTTTCAATATATGAGTTTTGTTGGAGTGTATGCATCCTTTCAGTCTAATAAAGGAGAAACAACAATAGCACCGCTTATAAAAGAAAGTGATTATAACCAAGAAGCGAGGAAACAAAAACAGAAAACATATCATCCTAAAAAAGATACAGTGACACTCGTTTATTATAATAAATACAATAATTCGAATGTATATAATCAAAAAGAGATTCAATTGCAAGTAATGAATCAACCATATCAATTCGTATTTAACGGTCAGAAAGAAGGGGTTCAATTTAACTATCACCCTTCGTACATTAATGGTCTGTTCTTCGTTATGAATGATGAAGACTTTGACAATATAGCAAATAAGGTTCCTGATTCTGAAAAGATGATATATAGAGGCTACACATTATCAAATATCGAAAAGACGAAGAAATTGAACGAAGATTTACGGAAACATATGAAACAAGATAATAATAATGCATTTCGAAGTAATATGGAGTTATATGTAAGTATGAAAGAAGGCGGCGATATTACTCTATTTGTGGGCTCGTTTATTAGTATATTATTCTTTCTTACTTCATGTAGTATCGTGTATTTTAAATGGTTCCATAATATTGCATCGGACCGAAAGCAGTATGGTGCACTCTCTAAACTTGGAATGACGAAGGAAGAAGTATGGAAAATTTCTCGTTGGCAATTATGTATGCTATTTTTTGCGCCAATTATAGTAGGGAGTATGCATAGTGCAGTTGCGTTATATACGTTTCATAATACTTTTTTTATGGATGGATCATTAAAAAAAGTAGGTTTGTTCATTCTGTTTTATATCGTAGCATGTATCATTTATTTCTTTTTCGCTCAAAGAGAATATAAGAAACATTTAGACTAGCAAATGCTAGTCTTTTTTTTAATATTCGAAATTTACATAGAAGAATATAAAAAAGTATGGTATAACAGTAAGAAAACGAAAAAGAGGGGAAAAGACGATGATTCGAGTAGGATATTTAGGACCAGAAGCAACATTTACAAATATGGCGGTGAGTCGTTTTTTTCCGGAAGCAGATCATGTACCGTATCGAACGATTCCAGATTGTATAGATGCAGCTGCAAATGAAAATGTAGACTTCGCAGTCGTACCGTTAGAAAATGCAATAGAAGGTTCAGTGAATATAACGGTTGATTATCTTGTACATGAGCAGCCGCTTTCTATTGTAGGAGAAATTACAGTACCAATTCAGCAGCATTTACTTGTACATCCGCAGTATGCAGAAGTGTGGGATGAAGTATATGCGGTGCATTCTCATCCGCATGCCATTGCACAGTGCCATAAGTTTTTAAATGAAGAATTAAAAGGAGTAACTGTTCGAGATATGACATCCACAAGTGCCGCTGCGCAATATGTGAAAGAACATCCTGAAGAAAAAATTGCTGCTATTGCAAATGAAGCAGCTGCAGAAAAATACGGATTAACAATTGTAAGACGTAGTATTCATACGCATAAAAATAATCACACACGTTTCCTAGTACTTCATAAGAAAAAGAAAGCAATACTCCCGAATAACGGAGAAAACCGCGGAGAGAAAACGACGCTTATGATAACGTTACCTGCAGATTATGCAGGTGCCCTATATCAAGTGTTATCAGCTTTCGCATGGAGAAAATTAAACTTATCAAAAATCGAATCGCGTCCGATGAAAACAGGTCTTGGAAATTACTTTTTCTTAATCGATGTCGATAAAGCATACGATGACGTATTGTTACCAGGTGTAACGATGGAACTTGAAGCGCTCGGTTTTTCTGTTACTGTACTGGGGAGCTATTCTTCTTATTGGTTGTAAGATGTAGATGGAATATTTGTATTTGTCTAATCGTCCATATCATTTCATTGCCTAGTATATTTTTTGATAGATTAATAAAATCCCACCTGCAAAAGGTGGGATTCTTTATCCCGCTATTTGCCGGGCAGCCTGATTGGTGAGGGCTGATTAAAGTTTCACTTTATTTTAACTTCGCAAGACGATCTTCTAACTGACCACGCCAAATATCAGCTAGTTCTGGAACAGCAAGAATTTTTTCAATGCCATCTTTATCTTTTCTATTATGAAAATAAATTTCGTTAGAGAACAAAACAGAAACATTGCTCGGCTGACGTTCTAGTAATGTAATTTTAGAATCTTTACGTACAGTACCTTCTTGAAGAACACGGCATAGGTAACCAGTAAATCCAGTTGCTACAATACGCGGCAGTATGCCAGGGATGCCAAGACGTTTTGAAATTGTGCTACAAGGTACGCGCGCTTGTGTCACTTGAATAATCGCTTCACCTAATTTGTATGTATCTCCGATGCAAACATCATGCTCTAACATATTTGTTACGGTAATGTTTTCGCCAAATGCGGAAGCTGGAAGTGTTGTTTGAAATTCTTTTTCCCATAGTGCGTAATGCTCGTGTGAGTACACACAAACTGCGCGATCAGGTCCACCGTGGTGTTTTAAATCTGCTACATCATCACCAAGGAAGCCATCTTTTGATAGGAAAGCTTCTTCGGTAAGTTCTTTACATATACCGGTAATCATTTCTTTATCTTCGCCATATTTCATTTGTTTCGGTTTGCCAATGCTAAAGTGAACGAGTTCAATTCCCATATTTGATCTCCTTTACGATTGATTACAATATTATAGCATTAAAAAAGCACAGAGAATGATAAAAACTCTGTGCTTTACATTAATAAACGAGAAATCCTGCTTTATCTAACGCCTCACAAGCAGCATCTAATTTTTCTTTAGAATCTGCCTCGATTGTATGTAAGTGAATACCATCTGTTAGTTGTGAAAGATAGGAAGCATTTGTGTTTTCGATTTTTTGTAAATATTGCTCTACATCAAAGCGATTGCTTACCATAATGGATGCTGTTAAGTCGCCGTATACAGGATGCTCAACTTTTACGTCTTTAATCGTAACACCATGGTCAACAAGCGTTGTGAGTTCCTGACGTACTTCTGCTGGTTTATGTTGGCATACAATTACGCGTTCGAAAGTTTGTTGCTTCTCTTGTGGCTTTAAATATAAATAACCTTGAGCAGTCGCAATAATTGGTTCGTTTCGTGCTTTAAGCAAGGAAATATCTTGCACGATAACTTGTCTACTTACGTTCGTCTTTTTCGATAGTTCATTCCCCGATAACGGTTCATTTGCAGCAAGAAGCCACTGGAGGATAAGCTGTCGTCTTTCTTCACCTAAAATCTTTTTTTGTTCATTTTGTTTCATTATGATTTAACACCTCTATAAAATTGATTTCCAATTGTGTGTAGTGCATGAATAGTAGTATCAATTTGATCTTTCGTTGTTTGTTGTCCGAAAGAGAAGCGGACATATTGTTTGGCCTCTTCATACGTTTTTCCAATTGCAAGCATAGTTTTCGAAGGTTCTTGTTTACCGACTTGGCAAGCACTTCCGGTGGAAATGGCAATACCATGACGATTACATTCTAGCATAGTATATTGACCTTCTATTCCTTTTATTGTAACCCCAACAATATGTGGTAAACAAGAAGTAGAATGACCTTCTACTTCAATTTCTAGCGGAAGTGTTTGTATTTGCTCTAAAAAGTAGGATCGTAACTCTTTAAAACGTAAACTTTCTTCCCATTGAGTTTTTAATATATTTTCAGCAGCTGTTAAAAAAGATGCGATGCCGGGAACGTTCACTGTACCTGGGCGAAATCCTTTTTCGTGAGAAGTTCCTGGAAATACTTGTTCCCAGCGAGATTGCGGATTTATGTAGCAAGCGCCGACACCTTTTGGGCCGTATATTTTATGTGCTGAAACAGAAAGACTATCAATCCCCATCTCAAAAACATGGATAGGCAGTTTACCAAATGTTTGCACACAATCCGTATGAAATAAAACATTATATGTTTTTAAAAGTGCACCGATTTCTGTAATGTTTTGAACGGTTCCGATTTCAGAGTTTCCATGCTGTATACTTGCTAGCACAGTATCCTCTGTAATAGCTGCCTCTAAATCTACTAAACAAATGAGTCCGCTTTTATCAACAGGAATTTCAGTGATCGTATAGCCTTTTGATTTTAGAGATTGAAAATAACTTCGAATGGATGCATGTTCCATAGGTGTCGTAATAATATGCTTCTTATTTCGGGCATTTAGAAGTGATTGAATCGCAAGATAGTTCGATTCCGATCCACCGCTTGTGAAAAATACTCCTTGTTCTTTGCCTCCAATCATTTCTGCAAATGTTTTTCGGCAAACTTGTAATAAAGAAGAAGCTGTTCCTCCAATATCATGTAAACTTTGTTCATTTCCGAAGTATTGCGAAGCTGCTTTCATATATGTTTGTAACGCTTCCTCGCTCATAGGTGTAGTAGCTGCATAGTCAAGATATATCATCATGTAAGTTCCTCTCTCTAGTAAGAGTTACATTTCTTTTACTTTTTAAATGGTAGTGAAAATAAGAATTATAAAAAAACTCTTGTCATTATTTTAAAACTATGTAAATATAGGTGTCAAGACAGTTGAAAAGTGTAAAGTAGGAGGCAACAATTATGCCAAGTGCAGATGTCTTAATTATTGGAAGTGGCGTTGCGGCACTTCGTGTTGCAAAAGAGATTTGTCACGAAAAGAATGTGATTATTATCACAAAGGAGACGAAACGTAATAATAATACACATTTAGCTCAAGGTGGAATTGCCGCAGCGGTAGCTACATATGACAATCCTAATGATCATTTTGAAGATACGTTAGTAGCAGGGTGTCGTTATAACAATGAAGAAGTGGTCCGTTATTTAGTCGAGGAAGGACCGAAAGAAATTAATAACCTTATTGAAAGAGGAATGAAATTTGATGGAGATGAAACAGGTCCTCATCTTGGAAAAGAAGGAGCGCATCGAAAACGTCGTATTTTACATGCAGGTGGCGATGCAACAGGAAAGAATTTATTAGAGCATCTTATTCAAGAAGTAGCTCCATACGTTACGGTAGTGGAACAGGAAATGGTGCTCGATTTTATTATAGAAAAAGATAAATGTGTTGGGGCTTTAACTCGCAACAATAAAGGAGAACTGAAACGTTACAATGCAGATTATACGGTGTTAGCTTCAGGCGGTATTGGCGGTTTATACGCCTTTACTTCTAATGATGAGACAATTACAGGCGATGGACTTGCAATGGTGTACCGTGCAGGCGGAGAGCTTGTAGATTTAGAGTTTATACAATTTCATCCGACGATGTTATACGCGGGTGGGCGTTGTTCCGGCCTCGTGTCCGAAGCCGTTCGCGGAGAAGGAGCTGTCCTTATAAATGGCAAAGGGCAGCGTTTTATGATGGATATACATTCCGAACAGGATCTAGCACCTCGTGATGTAGTCGCAAGGGCTATTCATGAACAGCTACTTGCGGGTGAAAAAGTGTACTTAAACATCGAAATGATTCAAAACTTTGAACAACGCTTTCCGACCGTGTCATCGATATGTAAAACGAATGGAGTCGATATAAATAAAAACCTTATTCCAGTCGTGCCCGGTACTCATTTTCACATGGGTGGCGTGAAAACGAACTGTGATGGAGAGACGTCTATTCCGAACCTATACGCAGTCGGAGAAGTAGCTTGTAATGGGGTTCATGGTGCAAATAGATTAGCGAGTAATTCATTATTAGAAGGTCTTGTGTTTGGAGGAAGAATCGGAAGGCACATTTTATCTAGAGAGACAAAAGAAAAGGTGAACATGCTAGCCGACAAAGAAGCAAAGTTTATCGTTCTGAATCATTTACCGACGAAAGAAGAAATACAAAAATGCATGATGAAATATGTTGGGATTGTGCGAACAGAGCAAAGTTTATCTTATGCGAAGAGATGGCTTAGTAAGTATGGTGTTCGAAATATGATATTACAACATGATGTTCTTACGAATGAAGAGATAACGCTTATTAATATGTTAACAGTTTGTGAGCTTATAGTTGTTTCAGCCCTGCAAAGAGAAGAAAGTATTGGCGGGCATTACCGAAGTGATTATCCAGATAGAAATATAGGAAAGAAAGAGATTGTTCGAGTAAAGAGAAAACTACAACTTGTGTGATGAGGGGAAGAGGGGCTTTATGAACACGATAAAAGTTAAAGAAGCATTAAATCGATTTTTTTTAGAAGATATAGGAGAAAGAGATGTAACATCTCAGCTTATTTTTCCAGATAACTTACTTTCGAAAGGAACGTTTCTTGCAAAGGATACAGGGGTCTTTGCAGGACGTTTAGTAATTGAATCAGGATTTAAATTAATTGATGAGAGAATTGAAGTAGAGCTTCATAAAAAAGATGGGGATCTTGTAGAAAAAGGCGAAATCATTGCAACTGTGCAAGGGCCAATTGCATCGTTATTAACAGCAGAGCGCGTTATATTAAACGTTATTCAGCGTATGAGCGGAATAGCGACGATGACGCGTAAAGCGGTTCTTGCTTTAGATAGTAGCCATACTCGCATTTGTGATACGCGAAAAACGATGCCAGGACTACGTATGTTTGATAAGTATGCAGTCGTGTGTGGTGGTGGATTTAATCATCGCTTCGGTTTATATGATGGTGTCATGATTAAAGACAATCATATTGCGTTTGCTGGTTCTATTACAAAAGCTGTTACATCAGTGAAAGAAAAGTTAGGACATATGGTGAAAGTAGAAGTAGAAACAGAAACTGAGGAACAGGTGAGAGAGGCTGTTGCTGCTGGTGCGGATATTATTATGTTCGATAATCGTACGCCAGATGAAATCCGGGAGTTTTCGAAAATTGTACCAAGCGCTATCGTTACAGAAGCTTCAGGGGGCATCACAATTGAAGATTTATCAAAATACGGAAAAACAGGGGTAGATTATATTTCACTTGGAGCGTTAACACATTCAGTGAAAGCACTTGATATTAGTTTCAATATTAAAGGGTAAGGAAAGTGGCTTAGAGGGGGAGAAACGTATATGAGTATTTTAGAACAAGTACAGCCAATTGAAACGATGTTACCAGAGCCTTATTACACGATGTCAACGGAAGATATGGAAAAGCGTGTTCGTGAAATTAAAGAGAAGATGGGGAAAATGTTATTCATTCCAGGGCATCATTATCAAAAAGATGAAGTGGTACAATTTTCAGATGCAGCAGGGGATTCACTTCAGCTTGCGCAAGTTGCAGCGAGCAATAAAGACGCAAAATATATTGTGTTTTGCGGGGTGCACTTTATGGCGGAAACAGCAGATATGTTAACGACAGATGATCAAGTTGTCATCTTACCAGATATGCGTGCAGGTTGTTCGATGGCGGATATGGCAGATATTGAACAAACAGAAAGAGCGTGGAAAGAGTTAAAGAAATTATTTGGAGATACGATGATTCCGTTAACATATGTGAACTCTACAGCTGCAATTAAAGCGTTTTGTGGTCGTAACGGAGGAGCAACAGTAACTTCTTCTAATGCAAAGCAAATGGTATCTTGGGCGTTTACTCAAAAAGAGCGTCTCGTCTTTTTACCAGACCAACATTTAGGGAGAAATACAGCGTACGATTTAGGTATCCCGTTAGATAAAATGGCAGTATGGGACCCACACACAGATTCATTAGAGTACGATGGGGATATAGAAGAAATTCAAGTGATTTTATGGAAAGGGCATTGTTCTGTTCATCAAAATTTTACAGTGAAGAACATTGAGAGCGTACGAAAAAATCATCCTGATATGAATATTATTGTACATCCAGAATGTTGCTATGAAGTGGTAGCTGCTTCAGATTATGCAGGCTCAACGAAGTATATTATTGATATGATTGAATCGGCGCCATCTGGTAGCAAATGGGCGATTGGTACAGAAATGAATTTAGTGAACCGAATTATTCAGCAACATCCAGATAAAGAAATTGTTTCACTTAATCCATTTATGTGTCCATGCTTAACGATGAACCGAATTGATTTGCCTCACTTATTATGGGTACTTGAAACGATAGAAAGAGGAGAAGAAATTAACGTTATTAGCGTAGATAAACAAGTAACGGCAGAAGCGGTTCTTGCATTAAATCGTATGTTAGAGCGTGTGTAAAGCAACGGTATTCCCGTTGCTTTTTTTCATACATATAATCATAACAAGAACAAAATGGGCATACATTGTTTTGAAGAAATCATTGTGGTTCTTTATGCTTATTCCACTTCGAATGATATTGAAAATCGAAGAAGTGATAAAAGTGAAAAGAAGTTAATGTTATTTAGAAAGAGTTACTTCATGAGATTTGTTACTTATAGATAAGTTATACAGGAGGGGGAAAATTTGAAAATTCATATCGTGCAAAAAGGGGATACCCTTTGGAAAATTGCGAAAAAGTACGGAGTGGATTTTGATACGTTGAAAAAAACAAATACACAACTTAGTAATCCAGATTTAATCATGCCAGGTATGAAAATTAAAGTGCCATCCAAGAGTGTTCACATGAAACAACAGGCTGGAGCAGGTTCAGCGCCTCCAAAGCAATACGTAAAAGAAGTGCAACAAAAAGAATTTGCAGCAACACCAACTCCACTTGGAATAGAAGATGAAGAAGAAGTTACGTATCAATCAGCACCAATTACACAGCAGCCAGCTATGCAACAAACACAAAAAGAAGTGCAAGTAAAACCGCAGAAGGAAATGCAGGTAAAGCCGCAAAAAGAAGTACAGGTGAAACCGCAAAAAGAGGTGCAAAAAGAACAGCCAATTCAAAAAGAGAAACCAATTGAAAAACCGTCTGTTATTCAAAAACCACCTGTGATAGAAAAACAAAAACCGGCGGAAAAAGAAAACACGAAGTTTTCGGTAAATGTATTGCCACAGCCGCCACAACCACCAATAAAACCGAAAAAAGAATATAAAATTTCAGATGTAATAAAAAAAGGAAGCGAGTTAATTGCTCCTCAAATTAGTAAAATGAAACCTAACAATATCATTTCTCCGCAAACGAAAAAAAATAATATAGTATCGCCGCAAGTGAAGAAAGAGAATGTAGGTAATATAATAACGCCGCAAGTGAAGAAAGAAAATGTAGGGAATATAGTGTCACCGCAAGTCAAGAAAGAAAATGTAGGAAATATAATGTCACCACAAGTGAAGAAAGAAAATGTAGGGAATATAGTGTCACCACAAGTGAAGAAAGAAAATGTAGGGAATATAGTGTCACCACAAGTGAAGAAAGAGAATATAGGGAATATAATATCGCCACAAGTGAAGAAAGAAAACGTAGGGAATATAGTGTCACCACAAGTAAAGAAAGAAAACGTAGGGAATATAGTGTCACCAAATGTATCGAAAGAAAATGTAGTTATTCCACAAGTCATACCGCCAAATATTCAAATGCCAAATATAATGCCAATCATGGATAACAACCAACCACCGAATAT
>NZ_FOST01000002.1:427205-1132205 GCF_900114335.1 Bacillus sp. 5mfcol3.1
CCGAATATGATGCCAATTATGGATAACAATCAAATGCCGAATATGATGCCATATCAAATGCCGTATCAACAGCCCATGATGCCGCCGAATCCGTATTATCAACAACCAAATCCATATCAAATGCCATATCAGCAAGGAGCGCCGTTTGGACCACAATATACGTCTATGCCAAATCCGAATATGATGCCAATGGATAATAATATGCCGCCGCTTGTGCAGGGTGAGGAAGATTGTGGATGCGGAGGAGAAAGTAGACTATATAGTCCACAACCAGGTGGTCCGCAATATGCGAATCCTTTATATTATCAACCAACTCAGTCTGCATATGCACCACAGCCAGGAACGATGTATTATCAACCAGATCCACCAAATGTATTTGGAGAGCCCGTTTCAGAAGAAGAGGACGAAGAAGTTTAAAAAGGCGGGAGTATTCCCGCCTTTTTTGCATGCGTGTTAATTAAGAAAATGTAGTTTTTTTATGAGGTGCTAGAAAATTCCCAGTGAAATATTAACAGTGTAAAAACCTTCTCTGTTACTCATCATAAGAGGGAGCTTTTCAGTAGAGAAGCTCATTCTAACAGAGGGGGTTTTTGTATTGAATACGAAAGTAAAAGTGATTGCTGCTTCTTTGTTAGTTACCAGTGCATTAGCTGCATGTGGTACACCAAAAGATAACAATGCAATGGATGGACGTAACTACAATTACGAACGTACATCTTATAATGATACACACCAGTATCGTGATAATGTGACACGTAATGATCGTTATACAGATTATGTAACATATAGAAATGGTCGTAACGATACAGGATACAATTATTATCGAGATGTAAATTACAATGGACAAATTGCTAATCCGCATCCAACTCGTAATATTACAATGAACAATTCATACATTAACAATGATGGTAAAACAGCTGAAAGAATAACAAATCGTGTGAAACGTATGAATAACGTAGACCGTGTGTCTACAGTTGTATATGGAAACGATGTAGCGATTGCGGTAAAGCCACGTAACACAGTGACAAATGAAACGGCGATGGCGAACGAAATTCGTCAAGCGGTTTCAAATGAAGTTGGAAACAGAAACGTATATGTTTCTGTAAGAAATGATATGTTTACTCGTGTCGATGCAATGAGTACGCGTCTACGTAACGGTACAGTTACAAACGATTTTAATCGTGACATAGTGAATATGTTCCGAGACATTCGTTACGGTTTAACTGGTACAGTGCGATAACAAAACAAAAGAGGAAGGGTGAGCCCTTCCTCTTTATTCATCGTTGTCTTGTAAACGACGTTTTTTAATAAAATAACTAACGGAGTAAGAAACTAAAAAGCATATGAAAAGAATACTACCTGTTAAAATAGCTTCAAACAGTGGTCTTTCTGGACTGAAAATAATATAAATAATAGCCATAACGATTCCTACAATAAGGGAGCGGAAGACAAGTTTATAATAAGGAGTTAACTTTATTTCCTTTTCACTTTCTTCTACATCGATTGAAACACTTAACTGTAAATAACTAAGGACGATACTTGTAAGAATAAATAATAGCCATAATGGAGATTTCGTAATTTGATCCATTCCTTCAGTGAATCCGATATAGCCTAAAATGCCAATTATACCAAGCGATTGAAAAAGAAAGGCAATACGTATGTTTTTTAATGTTTTCAGAATGAGACGTTCATCCTTTATTTTTTTCACAATATCCATCTCCTGTTTATTATGATTTCGCTGTTATATTAATTGTAACATATATGTTACTTTTATCAATTTATAATTTGCATATTATTCAGTTGGATAAAAGAGGGAATAAAATATTTTTATAAACATGTTGCACTTATAATTTATTAATGTTATATTAACAAAGCGATGAGCTAATTTACGTAAGACGAGAGATATGCTTAAGTGCTAAACACGCGAATGTGGTCGCCTGGTCTCTCGCCGTAAACGCATCAAGACGCCTGCTTTGCAGGCGTCTTTCATTTTATATAAAAGTAAATGATACATGCAGATGAGGTAAACCCTTATCTGCATTTTTTATTTTTCGAAAGAAATGTAATATGGATAAAACCCCTATTTCCGGAAAAACTACTAATGAAAGTATGATCTTGCCTAAAAGAGGTGAACGGAAATGAAATGGATACTGATTGCGATGCAAGCTTTCGTTATGATGTTTTGTTTCGTTTATGAAACGAATGTGAAGGCGGAAGGGCCAGTACCAGAAGTAACGGAAAAAGAACCTGAGGTTACAATTTTATTAGAGCGTATGTATGTTGATGGAGAAGTAAGTGAGGAAATACTTACAGAAAAAGTAGCGGATTTAGAAAAGTTTTTACAGCAATATAAAGAATGGCAACTTGTTGATCGTGATGATGTACAAATCGTATTACAAAAGAAAGTTGATGATATTTCTCCGTTATTGAAAACGAGCGGATATTTTGGTGTTTCAGAGGAAGGGATATTACAAATTTTCAAAGGTGTGCCAAAAAGTGATAATGCGATCCATTCTTTCTTTCAAATTGATATGAAAAAGCTTGAGAGTTATGAGCGTGCGAAATTGAAGCGTGGTATTCGGATTAAATCAAAAGAAGGTTTTGTAAAGACGATTGAAAAAATGAAACAATACGCAGTGCAAAATAAGAAAAAAAGCAGCTCATGGTGAGCTGCTTTTTCTTACTTATTTTTAGCTAAAATTTCTTTTGCGATTTCATCAATTAGCATATCTTTTCCAATTGGATTGAATGCTTTCGTATTGAAGACTTCATTTGATACTTCATATACGTGATTATTTTTAACTGCTTTATTGTCTTTCCAAACGGCACTGTTTTTGTAGTCTTCGTACACTTTATCAGCTTCGCCGCCGAAGTTTACAATAAACATTTGATCAGGCTGGAATGCAACTAGACCTTCTAGTGATACTTGCGCCATCGTTTGTTTTAAATCTGTACCTTTTGTTGCAGGAAGTTTTAAGTCGTTAAAGATGATGTCACCGTATCCGAAGCTGCCGTATACACGGAAGTTTTGAGGTGTAACTGCAACGAACATAAAGTTCTCATCTTTTGTTTTCTCTTTAATTTTTTTAGATAAAGAGTCTGCTTTCTTATCGTAGTCTGCAATCCATTTGTCTGCTTTCTTCTCTTCGTCAAATAGCTTACCTACTTCTTTAAACTTACCACGCCAGTCTTCTAAGTTTGTTTCTAGAACAACTGTAGGTGCAACCTTTTCTAGTTGATCATAAATTTTTAATTGACGGTTGTTTAAAATTATTAAGTCTGGTTTTAAAGCAGTAACAGCTTCTAAATCAACTTTAGGTGCCCAGTACCAACCAACTGCTTTTACTCCATCTAATTTGTCTGTTAAGTGATTTTGGATTTTATCTTTATATGTATTTGCTGTACCAACAGGTTTGTGTCCAAGAAGTAATAGTTCTTCTGTTGATCCAGATAAGTCAACAATTCTCTTTGGATTTACTGGAATTGTAGCTTCACCTTTAGCATGTTTTACAACTTTTGTTTTCGGTTGTTCTTTTGCTTTTGATTCTTCTTTTTGAGAAGAACAGCCAACGATAGAAAGAACAACAAGCATAATAGTAAATAAAATAAATAGCTTACGTTTCATCCTGATGTAACCCCTTTAATTAATATTGATAATCATTATCGACCTCTGTATATTAAGGTGCTTTAACCTTTCTGTCAATGGAAAATAACAGAAGTTTCAAGTGGAGAACATTTGTTGGGGCAGTCTCGCTTTTCTATCATTAAATATGTTAAAATGGAATACATGATTTAAGAGGGAGAGATCGTATTTTGTTTGAATATGTTACAGGTTACGTGGAGTATGTAGGGCCGGAATATGTCGTAATTGACCATAATGGAATTGGTTATCAAATTTTCACACCGAATCCGTATGTATTTCAAAGAAGTAAGCAAGAAATCCGTGTCTATACATATCATTATGTGAGAGAAGATATTATGGCACTTTATGGGTTTAAAACACGTGAAGAGCGTTTATTATTTACAAAGTTGTTAGGCGTGTCTGGCATTGGGCCAAAAGGCGCTCTTGCAATTTTAGCTTCTGGTCAAACAGGACAGGTCGTTCAAGCGATTGAGCATGAAGATGAGAAGTTTTTAGTGAAATTCCCAGGCGTCGGAAAGAAAACAGCACGCCAAATGATTTTAGATTTAAAAGGAAAACTAGCAGATGTCGTACCAGATGCATTTGTGGATTTATTCTCAGACACAGAACGTTTTGATGAGAAGAAAGGTTCATCAGCTGAGCTTGATGAGGCACTGGAAGCTCTGCGCGCACTTGGATACGCAGAACGCGAAGTTTCTCGCGTTGTACCAGAGTTATTAAAAGAATCATTAACGACGGATCAGTATATTAAAAAGGCACTTAGTCTTTTACTAAATGGTAAGAGGTGAGTATAATGGACGAACGTCTCCTTTCAGGGGAATCTGCATATGAAGATGCGGATTTAGAATATTCATTACGGCCACAGACGCTCCGTCAGTATATTGGCCAAGATAAAGCGAAACATAATTTAGAAGTATTTATTGAAGCAGCGAAAATGCGTGAAGAAACGTTAGATCACGTGCTTTTATATGGACCGCCAGGTCTTGGTAAAACGACGCTTGCGAATATTATTGCAAATGAAATGGGCGTTAATGTTAGAACAACTTCAGGTCCCGCGATTGAAAGACCAGGAGATTTAGCTGCTGTATTAACAGCGCTTCAGCCAGGGGATGTATTATTTATTGATGAAATTCATCGTTTGCATAGATCAATTGAAGAAGTATTGTATCCTGCGATGGAAGACTTTTGCCTTGATATCGTAATTGGAAAAGGGCCTTCAGCACGTTCTGTACGCCTAGATTTACCGCCATTTACATTAGTTGGAGCAACGACACGCGCCGGAGCATTATCGGCACCGCTTCGTGACCGCTTCGGTGTACTTTCAAGGTTAGAGTACTACACAGTAGATCAGCTTTCTGCGATTGTTGAACGTACAGCAGAAGTGTTTGAAGTTGAAATCGATTCGTTAGCTGCATTAGAAATTGCAAGACGTGCTCGTGGTACACCTCGTATTGCGAATCGTCTTTTAAGACGTGTACGTGATTTCGCGCAAGTTCGTGGTAACGGAACGGTTACGATGGAAATTACGCAAATGGCATTAGAGCTACTGCAAGTAGATAAATTAGGTCTAGATCATATTGATCATAAATTACTGCTTGGTATTATTGAGAAATTCCGTGGTGGTCCAGTTGGATTAGAAACGGTTTCAGCAACAATTGGAGAAGAATCTCATACGATTGAAGATGTGTATGAGCCGTATTTATTACAAATTGGCTTTTTACAACGAACGCCAAGGGGCCGAATTGTAACGCCGCTTGCGTATGAACATTTCGGAATGGAGATGCCAAAAGTATGATGGAGATGCCCAAAATGCTTATTACAGCGGGAATCTTACTCATCGTTGTTGGATTAGCTTGGAAGTTCATTGGCAGGCTTCCAGGCGATATTTTTGTGAAAAAAGGAAACGTTACCTTTTATTTTCCTATCATTACATGTATTGTGTTAAGTATTGTACTATCTTTTATTATGTATATAATAAATCGATTTAAATAAGAAATAGGTGGATATAGCTATGGATATAAATCTGTTTGATTTTCATTTACCAGAAGAACTTATTGCACAAGTCCCGTTAGAAGATCGTGAAACATCAAGATTAATGGTGTTAGACCGTGAAACAGGTGATATTGAGCATAAACATTTTACGGACATTCTTTCTTACTTACATGAGGGGGATTGCTTAGTTTTAAATGAAACGAAAGTTATGCCTGCTCGTTTGCACGGTGTGAAAGAAGATACAGGCGCGCACATTGAAGTACTTCTTTTAAAACAAGAAGAAGGCGATAAGTGGGAAACGCTTGTAAAGCCAGCGAAACGTGTAAAAGAAGGAACTGTTATCTCTTTTGGCGAAGGGAAATTAAAAGCAACTTGCACAGGAACTGCAGATCAAGGTGGACGTCAGCTTGAATTTTCATATGACGGCATCTTCTATGAAATTTTAGATGAACTTGGGGAAATGCCACTTCCTCCATATATTAAAGAGACGCTAGAAGATCGCGATCGCTATCAAACAGTATATGCGAAAGAAATCGGTTCAGCAGCAGCGCCGACTGCGGGACTTCACTTTACAGAAGAGTTACTTGAGAAGTTAAAGCAAAAAGGCGTTCAGTTGGCATTCATTACACTTCACGTAGGGCTTGGAACATTTAGACCAGTTTCTGCAGACACGATTGAAGAACACCATATGCACGCAGAATATTACCATATGTCTGAAGAGACAGCGGCATTATTAAATCGTGTGAAAGAGAATGGTGGACGTATTATTACTGTAGGTACGACATCAACTCGTACGTTAGAAACAATTGCAACAGATCATGACGGTAAGCTTTGCGCCGCTTCTGGATGGACAGATATTTTCATGTATCCGGGATATGAATTTAAAGCAATTGATGGTTTAATTACAAACTTCCACTTGCCGAAATCAACATTAATCATGCTTGTAAGTGCATTTGCAAATAGAGATAATGTACTTCATGCTTATAATGAAGCAGTAAAAGAAAAATATCGTTTCTTTAGCTTCGGTGATGCAATGTTCGTTGCATCTCACGCTAAAATGAGAAACAAATAAAAGGAGTAAGTTATGACAGCAATTCGTTATGAATTTATTAAGACATGTAAACAAACGGGTGCCCGTTTAGGTCGTGTGCATACACCGCACGGTTCATTTGATACACCAACATTTATGCCAGTTGGTACACTTGCGACAGTTAAGACAATGTCACCGGAAGAATTAAAAGCAATGGATTCTGGCATTATTTTAAGTAATACGTATCATTTATGGCTACGTCCAGGTCATGAAATTATTCGTGAAGCAGGCGGCTTGCATAAATTTATGAACTGGGATCGTGCAATCTTAACAGACTCTGGTGGTTTCCAAGTATTCAGTTTAAGTGACTTCCGTCGTATTGAAGAGGAAGGCGTTCACTTCCGTAATCACTTAAATGGAGATAAATTATTCTTATCACCAGAAAAAGCGATGGAAATCCAAAATGCATTAGGTTCGGATATTATGATGGCATTTGATGAGTGTCCACCATTCCCGGCTACTTTTGAATATATGAAGAAATCTGTAGAGCGTACGAGCCGCTGGGCAGAACGTTGCTTAAAAGCGCATGAACGTCCGCAAGATCAAGGTTTATTCGGTATTGTACAGGGCGGGGAGTACGAAGAGCTTCGTCGTCAAAGTGCGAAAGACCTTGTTTCAATGGACTTCCCTGGTTACGCTGTAGGTGGTTTATCTGTTGGTGAACCGAAAGATATTATGAACCGTGTACTTGAGTTTACAACACCACTTCTTCCAGATAATAAGCCTCGTTACTTAATGGGTGTAGGTTCTCCTGACTCATTAATCGATGGTGCAATTCGTGGTATTGATATGTTTGACTGTGTACTTCCAACTCGTATCGCTCGAAATGGTACATGTATGACAAGTGAAGGTCGACTCGTTGTAAAAAATGCGAAATTTGCAAGAGACTTCGGTCCGCTTGATCCAAACTGTGATTGCTACACATGTAAAAACTACTCACGTGCGTATATTCGTCACTTAATGAAATGTGATGAAACGTTCGGAATTCGTTTAACGTCTTATCACAACCTTCATTTTCTGTTAAACTTAATGGAGCAGGTGAGACAAGCTATTCGTGAAGACCGTCTTGGCGATTTCCGCGAAGAGTTCTTTGAACAGTATGGCTTTAATAAACCGAATGCTAAAAACTTCTAATACATAATTTAAAAGGAGGAACAAAAGATGAATGCAGGTATGATGAATATCGTTATGATTGTTGCGATGTTTGCGATTTTCTATTTCTTATTAATTCGCCCGCAACAAAAACGTCAAAAAGCAGTTGCTCAAATGCAAAGTGAGTTAGCAAAAGGTGATGCTATCGTAACAATCGGTGGTTTACACGGTACAATCGAATCAGTAGATGAGACGAAAATCGTTATTAAATCTGGTGGTTCACACTTAACTTTCGATCGCAATGCGATTCGTGAAGTTGTGAAAAACT
The DNA here is from genome assembly GCF_900114335.1 of Bacillus sp. 5mfcol3.1. Taxonomy (NCBI): domain Bacteria; kingdom Bacillati; phylum Bacillota; class Bacilli; order Caryophanales; family Bacillaceae; genus Bacillus; species Bacillus sp. 5mfcol3.1. The sequence goes on from NZ_FOST01000002.1 coordinate 435,351, forward strand.
AATGTGGAAGGCCCTGCATGAAATGTGCAGGGCCTTTTTTAGTTACTTTGCTTTGACATATTTACACCGAAAATACCACCGAGTGTACTCGCCCCCATTAATGCTAATTGATAAAGTAATTGTGAGTTCGATAAGGTTTGAGAAAAGCCTAAATAGTTAACTAGAAAGACGAGTATAGTGAATGTGAGCCCTGTTGTGAAACCTACTAGCCAACCTTTTCCTTGAGCCTTTTTGCCGGCAGTAAATCCAGACATAAGCATAGATAAAAGAGCGAGTATAAAAATAGTAACGGTTAATGTCCCTTCATTTATATTTGTAAACTTTAATAAAAGAGCCATAATCATACTAGTAATAGATGCAAGAATTAGTAGTGTAACAATACCGAAGCCAATTGCAGTTGATAATTTTTTCGTTCCATCCATTTATGCATTCCCCCTTTTTAATACAAGCATATTTTCCTTTTGCCCAAGTTAGACTAGTTTCTTTTTTATAGGGGAGTCTATACGTAAAAAAGGAGATGTAGAAATGGAATGGATATCAATAATTGGACGGACAATGCTTTTGTATATCATCATCTTAATTATTTTTCGTCTTATGGGTAAACGTGAGATAGGAGAGCTAAGTGTATTAGATTTAGTCGTATTTATTATGCTTGGAGAAATGGCCGTAGTGGCAATTGAAAATACCGATAAATCACTTTGGCATCAATTAGTTCCGATGACTTTTCTTATGTGCATCCAAATTATTTTGTCAGTCATTTCCCTAAAGTATCAACGCTTTCGGCATTTAATAGAAGGTGAGCCAGCTATTCTTGTAAACGCGGGGAAGATTGATGAAAAGAAGATGAGAAAGCAACGGTATAATATAGATGATTTAATGATGCAATTAAGGGAACAAGGAGTTGGAGATATTCGGGATGTAGAATATGCTATTTTGGAACCGTCTGGGAAGTTATCTGTCTTTCAAAAACAAAAAAATAAACAAGATACATTACAGTTTACGCTTCCTCTTATTATTGATGGAGAAATTCAATCTAGTCATTTACAAATGATTGAGCATACAGATGAATGGCTTATTGAGAAATTAAAAAACTTAGGTTATAACGATGTAACACAAATTTTATACTGTAGTTTTCAAAACGGACAATTTTTTGTTGATGTAAAAGAAAATTAGAGATTTATCCTTTGAAAGAGTAAGAATGATTGGTTTAACTAATAATCAGTGGAGATTACCCCACTGATTAAAGTTTCATCTTATTTCAAAAATGAAAGTTTACGAATGATAGGGAGACGACTTAACTCTTCTTTTCGAATGAGTTTGAAAGTGAAGAGAAGTACGATATAAACAATTGTTGTTAAAGTGATTTCCCATAATGTTTGTATGCCAAGGGAATGAGAGAAAATAATATATTTATGGAGATAAAAACCGAAGGCGCCTGCGATACCGATGGCAAGTCCGCCGAAAATATAGTCTTTTGCGTAAATGGTAAATGTAATCTTTTTTAAAACAGTAGCGTAGTGAAGAAATGTTACTGTTACAATATTTGCAGCGATAGCAAGTGCAACCCCCATCATTTGAAATTCTGGCCTTGATGCTAGTACAAAAATAACGATTAATTTCACGATGGCACCAATAAATGTATTCATCATTGCAGCCCTTGCTAAGTTTAAAGCTTGCAAAACAGAGGTAAGTGGACTTTGGAAATAATGAAATAAAAAGCAAGGCGCAAGAAGTTGAATGAATGCTGTTGCGCTGTCTGATCCATACATAAGAGTTAAAACAGGAGAAGCGAATACGTATAATATAACGACAGACCATCCGCCGGTAATTAATGAAATTCGAAGTGCTTGTTGTAAACGGTGCTCCACTAATTTATGTTGTCTTTTTGCCATTGCTTCACTAATAGAAGGGACGAGCGCTGTAGAAAGAGCGTATGTAATAAAGGCGGGTAGTGATAGAAGCGGGAATGCATAACCGTTTAATATACCGTATTGCTGGGTTGCAACAGAAGCAGCGACACCAGCGATTGCTAAGCTTTGCATAACGACAATAGGTTCAAAAAAATATGAAACGGAGCCGATTAAACGACTTCCTGTAGTTGGAAGGGCAATATCCATCAGAGAATAAAATGTCCCTTTGCTTTCCTTTACAGTATTGAAAAATCCAGAGCGTATTGATAAATGTTTTTCTCGCTGAAATAACGTGAGTAAAAATAATAAGGATGCAACTTCACCGAGAACAGCTGATAACATAGCGCCTGCTGCAGCGTATTCTATGCCGTAAGGTAAAAATAATTGAATGCATATAGCGATAATGGTAATGCGGACGACTTGTTCTAGAACTTGCGCATAAGCGCTAGGTTTCATGTTTTGTGTCCCTTGAAAGTAACCACGCAAAACAGAAGAAACAGCAATAACCGGGACAACGGGCAAAATGGCCATTAATGGATAGTACGTTCTTTCGTCGGTTAATAATGTTTTTGCTAAAATAGGCGTGAGGAACATAATTCCGATTGTTAAAATGATACTAATAACGGATGTAACAGCTAGTGATACGGTTAATATTTTTTTAACTCTTTGTTTATCGTTCACAGCTTCCGCTTCTGCTACAAACTTTGCGATTGCGACAGGAAGACCAATTTGTGTCAATGTAATTGCTAAAATGAATGTAGGAACGGCCATCATATAAAGACCAACGCCTTCTTCTCCTAAAATACGTGCCATTACTATGCGGTTGATAAAGCCAAGTATTTTTGTAATAAAGCCGGCTATCATTAAAATAAATGCGCCTTTTAAAAAGCTTTGTCTCGTCATGTTCTTCTCCTACCTTCTCAAAATCAATGGAATGATTTACAATAATTTATATGCACGTACGAGACAAGAATGACAAGCATTTAAGAGAGTGAAGTATGATAGTGCTCTTGAAAGTAGTTATTGCTGTCCATTAGAGCGGGATTAAAGCGACTTTTTCGTGCTGAAATAAGAAGGAGATGTTATAAATGTTAGATAGAGAGGCTTTGGTAGAATCATACCGCGGACAGTTACAAGTCGTTTTAGAAAGTAAAGTAGAAGAGTTTCAAATGTTCGGTTACGACCGAGTAACAGATGATGACATTTGGAAGTTTCTCAAAGTGAAAAAGTGGAAGAAGATAGACAGCGATGTTAGATTGTATGAATTAGTTAATGACGTATTAACAGTAAGTACTAATGAATATATGACATATTTAACTGTTGAAGCTTACCAAGCACCGCTTTGGTCATTTGATGAGTACGAAAATAAATAACCGACTGCAATTGGTTTGTTCTTCCTTTTGCAGTATAATGATATGTATTGATAAAGAGGAAATAATTGTGTCTAAGATTATATATAAAGGAGGTAGTGAAGAGGAAAATAAATGATGAAAGTGTAGGGAGTGTAAAAGCTTACCTATACAGCTAGTGATGAGCTAGCAAAAATTATAGAAAGGAAGTCTACTAACTAGGCGTATGCACACGTATAGCAGTGAATCGTAAAAGATTTATTGAAAGTGTTAGTAGCAGAAAGAGGGTACATATGGCAAAGCGTGGTACGAGAATTACCGCCTTTTTCCTCATCGTCTTATTAATCGGTGGAGTAATTGGTGCGGCAGGAAAAGACATAGCAAAAGGAATTAGTCTAGGACTAGACCTTCGCGGTGGTTTTGAAATTCTGTATGAAGTAAAACCAGCCAAAAAAGGTGATAAAATCGATCGAGACGTACTTGTAAGTACAGTAGGTGCTCTTGAAAATCGTGTCAATGTTCTCGGTGTAAGTGAGCCGAACATTCAAATCGAAGGGCAAGATCGAATTCGTGTACAGCTTGCTGGTGTACAAGATCAGCAAAAAGCACGTGAAATGTTATCAACACAAGCGAAATTAACATTCCGTGATGTGGATGATAACCTTCTTATGGATGGAACGGATTTAAAAGGCGGCGGAGCGAAGCAAACATTTGATGAGCAAGGCCGTGCGAGCGTAGGTCTTACACTAAAAAGCGCTGAAAAATTCCGTGAAGTAACTGAAAAAATTTCTAAAATGCCACCACCAACGAATTTAATGGTAATTTGGCTTGATTTTGAAGAAGGAAAAGATTCGTATAAAGCAGAATCTGCAAAACCGAATCCAAAGTTCTTATCAGCAGCAACAGTAAACCAAGTATTTAACCAAGCTGAAGTATCTATCGTAGGTGGAAACTTCACAGTTGAAAGTGCGAAACAACTTTCATCTTTATTAAATGCAGGTGCACTGCCTGTTGATTTAAAAGAAATGTATTCAACATCTGTTGGAGCGAAATTTGGTCAACAAGCATTAGACCAAACAATTTTCGCTAGTGCGATTGGTATCGCTCTTATTTTCTTATTTATGCTTGTGTATTACCGTTTACCAGGACTTGTAGCGGTTATTATGTTAGGTCTATACATTTTTGTTACATTACTTGTCTTTAACTGGATGCATGCGGTTCTGACATTACCAGGTATTGCCGCATTAGTGCTCGGGGTAGGTATCGCAGTTGATGCGAATATTATTACGTACGAGAGACTGAAAGAAGAGCTGAAAATTGGTAAGTCCATGATGTCAGCATTCCGAGCTGGTAACCATCGTTCATTAGCAACAATTTTAGATGCGAACGTTACGACTCTTGCAGCTGCAGGTGTGTTATTTGTATATGGTACAAGCTCAGTACAAGGGTTTGCAACAAGTTTAATCGTAAGTATTTTAGTCGGTTTCATTACGAACGTATTCGGTACTCGTTTCTTACTAGGTTTACTTGTAAAGAGCCGTTACTTCGATAAAAAACCATCATATTTTGGTGTGAAACAAAAGGATATTATTCCGTTAACAAAAGGTGTAGTGCATCCGCCAACGAAATTTGATCGTATTAACTTCGTGAATATCGGTCATAAATTCCTTATCTTCTCAATTGTAGTTGTAATTGCAGGTGCAATTATCCTGCCAATTTTCAAATTGAATCTTGGTATTGACTTTGCAAGTGGTACACGTATGGACTTGCAATCAAAACAAGCACTTACTGTAGCTGATGTTCATAAAGATTTTAAAGAGTTGAACATTGATGTGAAGGAAGAAAATATTGTACCGACTGGGGATGACAATAAAGGTTTCGCAGTTCGTACATTAGGTGTTTTATCAAAAGATGAAATTGCGAAAACAAAAACATTCTTCCATGATAAATATGGTACGGATCCAAACATAAGTACAGTTTCACCGACAATCGGTAAAGAAATTGCACGAAATGCATTTATCGCTGTACTGATTGCTTCTGCAGTTATCATTTTATACGTAAGTATTCGATTCCGATTTACGTATGCGTTATCTGCAGTACTTGCATTATTACATGACGCATTCGTTATGGTTGTTATGTTTAGTATTTTCCAATTAGAGGTAGACTTAACGTTTATCGCTGCAGTACTAACAATCATCGGTTATTCTATTAATGACTCGATTGTTACATTTGATAGAAACCGTGAATTATACAAACAGAAAAAACGAGTGCGCGATATAAAAGACCTAGAGGAAATTGTAAATGCAAGTATTCGCCAAACGCTTGGTCGTTCGATTAACACCGTATTAACAGTGTTACTCCCAGTAATTGCACTACTTATCTTTGGTAGTGAGTCACTACGTAACTTCTCGTTTGCGTTACTTGTTGGATTAATAGTAGGTACGTACTCTTCTGTTTTCGTTGCCTCTCAAATTTGGTTAATGCTTGAAAACCGTCGTTTGAAAAAGGGGAAAAACAAGAAGAAGGTTGAGAAAGTAGAATCTGAACCGCAAGTATAGAAAAGATGATGCCTTATTATGAGGCATCTCTTTTTTCGTTTGTGGATACAATAAGATAGCAACTTTTTGATGGGAAGAAGATGGAAGAAAGTGGTGGTGTTATCGCTGTTTTTGTTAAAATAAAAAGATAGGTTAAGAAAAGAAGGGATTTTAATTATGGAAAAAGATGAACGTTTTAAACAGGCCGAGTTTGGTGCTATTGTCGGGATCGTTGGTAATATTATATTAGCAATTGTAAAGGCGGTAATTGGTTATATTGGGAACAGTAAAGCACTGCTAGCAGATGCGGTGCATTCTGCATCAGATGTAATTGGTTCGCTAGCTGTACTTTTTGGATTGCGAGCGGCAAAGCAGCCACCTGATGAAGATCATCCGTATGGTCATGGTAAAGCGGAATCGATTTCAGCGATTATTGTTGCGGTATTATTATTTATTGTGGGACTTGAAATCGCGATTTCATCTATAAAAGCTTTTTCGCAAGAACTAGAACCGCCGAAAGGAATTACGATTTTTGCTGTTGTTCTTTCAATCGTCGTGAAAGAAGGAATGTTTCAATATAAATTCCGATTAGGGAAAAGGGTAAATAGTGATGCAATTATTGCAAATGCATATGAGCACCGTTCAGATGTATTTTCTTCAATTGCAGCTTTAATCGGTATTTGTGCAGCTATACTCGGTGGTAAGCTTGGTATAGACTGGCTTGTATATGCTGATCCGATTGCAGGATTAGTTGTTTCGCTTCTTGTTGTAAAAATGGCATGGAGCATTGGAGCGGAAGCAATTCATGCAACGCTTGACCATGTTCTTCATGAGGAGGATGTTATTCCGCTTAGAGAAGCAGTTCTTCAAGTAGATGGTGTGAAAAAAATTGGTTCTTTATATGCACGGGAGCATGGTCATTATGTTATTGTCGATATTAAAGTGTCTGTAGATCCATACATTACTGTAGAAGAAGGACACCGTATTGGAAAACATGTGAAAGAAATACTTATGAAACAAGATAATGTACAAAATGTATTCGTACATATAAATCCGTATTCTCCAAATTAAACATCATTAACATTTTAGTATATAGATATTGCATCGTAGTTTGCATTATATTGTCACCCCTTAATCTGTCTTGTATAATGAACAGGTTAAGGGGTGATTTCGTGTTACAACCGAAGACGCGTTGGAAAGAAAAAGAATATAATGACGAACGAGTGAGTGAATTAGCAAGTAAATTACAGTTATCGCCACTTGTCGTTTCATTATTCCTCGGTAGAGGACTAGATACAGAAGATAAGATTTTAGATTTTTTAAATACAGAAAATCAAGAATTTCATGATCCATTTTTATTAGAAGGAATGGATAGAACGGTAGAACGTGTAAATAAGGCGATTCAAAATGGAGAACAAATATTAATATTTGGTGATTACGATGCAGACGGAGTAAGTAGTACAACTGTGTTATATCTTGCTCTTCAAGAATTAGGTGCAGAAGTAGAATTTTATATTCCAAATCGTTTTACAGAAGGGTATGGGCCGAACGAAGAAGCGTTTCGTTGGGCGCATAGCGCAGGGTTCTCACTGATTATTACTGTCGACACTGGCATCGCAGCAGTACATGAAGCGAATGTAGCGAAAGAGCTTGGAATAGATCTAATTATTACAGATCACCATGAGCCACCGCCAGAATTGCCAGAAGCACTTGCGATTATACATCCGAAATTAGATGGCGGTGTATATCCGTTTCACTATTTAGCTGGTGTAGGTGTTGCGTTTAAAGTTGCACATGCACTATTAGGCCGTGTACCAGAACATTTATTAGAGATTGCAGTAATCGGTACAGTAGCCGATTTAGTGTCACTTCATGGTGAAAATAGGTTGCTAGTGAAACGCGGTTTAAAACATATGCGTATGACGAAAAATATTGGTTTAAAGGCATTGTTTAAAGTTGCTAACGTTTCGCAAAGTGAAATTACAGAAGAGAGTATTGGCTTCTCAATTGCACCGCGTATTAATGCGGTCGGGCGTTTAGAAGATGCAACGCCGGCTGTACACCTTTTATTATCAGATGATCCTGAGGAAGCAAAAGAGTTAGCCGAAGAAATTGATGAGCTGAACAAACTGCGAAAAGATATTGTAAAGCAAATTACAGAAGAGGCTATCGCTGAAGTTGAAAATAACTTCCCGCCAGAAGAAAACAAAGTGTTAGTACTTGCAAAAGAAGGTTGGAATCCGGGTGTAATTGGGATTGTCGCTTCTAAATTAGTTGAACGTTTTTATCGTCCGACTATTGTATTATGCATTGATCCTATAAAAGAAACAGCAAAAGGCTCAGCGCGTAGTATTGCAGGATTTGATTTGTTTGCAAATTTATCAGATTGTAGAGAGTTATTGCCACACTTCGGAGGGCATCCGATGGCAGCGGGAATGACGCTACATATGAATGATGTAGATGAATTACGTCGCCGCTTAAATGAACAAGCAGATGCAATTTTAACAGAAGAAGATTTTATTCCAATTACAGCAGTTGATGTTTTTTGCAAAGTAGAGGATGTAACACTAGCGGCAATTGAAGATATGCAGAAGTTAGCACCATTTGGTGTTGGAAATCCGAAACCACGTATTGCAGTGAAAGATGCAGAGTTAGAAAGTATTCGCGCAATCGGATCAGATGGCTCTCATTTAAAAATGGCTCTTCGTGATGGACAAGCAACACTGGATACAATTGGATTTGGTTTTGGTGCATATGCGAAAGAAATCTCTCCAGTTGCAAAAGTATCTGTAATAGGAGAAGCATCCATCAATGAATGGAATAATTTTAAGAAGCCACAATTAATGGTACAAGATATTGCTGTAGAGGCGTGGCAATTATTTGATTGGCGTAGTATGCGTAATGCAGAAGCAAATTTAGCAGAACTTCCGAAAGAAAAAATAACAATGGTGTATTTTTCTGAAGAGGTATTGAATAAATTTTCTTTAGAGAGCTATAAAGAGAAGCTCATGCATGCTTCAGAAGTAACGCATTTAGATGATCAATATATCGTGTTACTTGATTTACCAAAAGGAACAGATGAATTAAGTGAGCTATTTAAAGTAGGATTCCCAGCGCGAATTTATACGCTATTTTATCAAGAAAATAACCATCTATTTAGTACAGTTCCTACGAGAGAACACTTTAAATGGTACTATTCTTTCTTAAGCCAAAAAACACCATTTTCTTTAAGACAATATGGAGAACAACTATGTCGCCATAAAGGTTGGTCAAAAGATACAGTAAATTTCATGACACAGGTGTTTTTTGAGTTAGAATTTGTTACAATAAAAGATGGCGTCATTTTTATGGCAGACAAAAAACAAAAGCGTGATTTAATTGAATCGAACACATATCGTGAGAAAATGAACCACTTACAATTAGAAAAAGAATTGGTTTATAGCACATATCAGCAACTATATACATGGTTTGAAACGATTCGTAATCATAAAGAAGTAGAACAGTTAGGGTAAAGGATTTGTATTTACAAACCTTTTAGATCTGAGGAGGATTCAGAAATATGGATTTCAAGCAACATATCGCAATTGTACCGGATTATCCGAAAGAAGGTATTGTGTTTAAAGACATTACACCTTTAATGAATGACGGTAAAGCATACAAAGCAGCAACAGATGCAATCGTTGAGTACGCAAAAGAAAGAGATATCGATGTTGTAGTAGGACCAGAAGCTCGTGGTTTCATTATCGGTTGCCCAGTTTCTTATGCGTTAGAAGTAGGATTTGCGCCAGTTCGTAAATTAGGAAAATTACCACGTGAAGTAATTACAGTTGACTACGGTAAAGAATATGGTAAAGATGTTTTAACAATCCATAAAGATGCAATTAAGCCAGGTCAACGCGTATTAATTACAGATGATCTATTAGCTACAGGTGGAACAATCGAAGCGACAATTAAGTTAGTTGAAGAGCTAGGCGGAGTTGTAGCAGGGATTGCATTCTTAGTAGAGCTTACTTACTTAGATGGTCGTAAAATGTTAGATGGTTACGATGTATTAGTATTAGAAAAATACTAATCACTATATAGGTAAAACTACGGTGATAAAAAGTACCCGTGAATCTCTTGGAGAGGAGCGGGTACTTTTGTATAATTGAACAAAAAATCATGGTGAAATGTCAGTAAAATCTTTTCCTTTTCACAATTCACAATCATTGGGTTATAATGATAGAATATAATTTATTCTATTAAATAAAGATAAAGTCAATTTTCAATAAAAGGTGATTCGATGGCAAATGAGCAGGTACTAACAGCTGAACAGGTACTCGAGAAAGCAAGTCAATATTTAGCGGATGAAGATATTGAGCTAGTGGCACGTGCTTATGAATATGCACGTGATGCGCATAGCGAACAATATAGAAAATCGGGTGAACCGTATATTATTCATCCGATTCAAGTTGCAGGTATTTTAGTTGATTTACACATGGATCCAGCTACGGTATCAGCAGGTTTCTTACATGATGTAGTGGAAGATACAGAGATTACGTTAGAAGATATTGAACGGGAATTTAACAAAGAAATTGCTATGCTTGTTGATGGTGTTACAAAGCTTGGGAAGATTAAATATAAATCTCACGAACAACAACAAGCAGAAAACCATCGCAAAATGTTTATTGCAATGGCTCAAGACATTCGAGTTATTTTAATTAAACTAGCTGATCGTCTTCATAACATGCGTACATTGAAACATTTGCCTCAAGAGAAGCAGCGTCGCATAGCGAATGAAACGTTAGAAATCTTTGCACCTTTAGCACATAGACTCGGAATTAGTACTATTAAATGGGAGCTAGAGGATACGTCACTTCGCTATTTAAATCCCCAACAATATTATCGTATTGTAAATTTAATGAAGCGTAAACGTGCAGAACGTGAAGAATACTTAGACGAAGTAATGACTGGTATTCGTGAGAAATTAAAAGAAGTTGCAATTCAACCTGAGATTTCTGGAAGACCGAAACATATTTACAGTATTTATCGTAAAATGGCACTGCAAAATAAGCAGTTCAATGAAATTTACGATTTATTAGCTGTACGTGTCGTTGTAAATAGTATTAAAGATTGTTATGCGGTGCTTGGAATTATTCATACGTGCTGGAAGCCGATGCCAGGTCGTTTTAAAGATTATATTGCAATGCCAAAAGCAAATCTATATCAATCTCTTCATACGACTGTAATTGGACCAAAAGGTGATCCACTTGAAGTGCAAATTCGTACGAAAGAAATGCACGAAATTGCAGAATTCGGGATCGCGGCACACTGGGCGTACAAAGAAGGAAAAACAGCAGAAACAACAGGTACATTAGAGAAGAAACTCACATGGTTCCGTCAAATACTAGAATGGCAAAATGAAGCTTCTAATGCAGAAGAATTTATGGAGTCATTAAAAATTGATTTATTTTCTGACATGGTATTCGTCTTTACACCGAAAGGCGATGTAATGGAATTACCACTTGGATCGGTTCCGATTGATTTCGCGTATCGTGTCCATTCGGAAATTGGGAATAAAACAATTGGTGCAAAAGTAAACGGTAAAATGGTGACGTTGGATTATAAATTAAAAACAGGCGACATCATTGAAATTTTAACGTCGAAACATTCATATGGCCCAAGTCAAGATTGGGTAAAACTTGCTCAAACCTCTCATGCGAAAAATAAAATTCGTCAATTCTTTAAGAAACAACGTAGAGACGAAAATATTGAAAAAGGCCGTGAACTTGTTGAAAAGGAAGTACGTGGTCTAGAGTATGAGATGAAAGAAGTATTAGCGCCTGATAACTTAAAACGCGTCGCTGAGAAATTTAACTTTGCAAATGAAGAAGATATGTTTGCAGCAGTTGGATATAGCGGAATTACAGCTTCGCAAATTGTTACGCGACTAACGGACAAGTTCCGCAAACAACGCGAAGAAGAAGAAATTGTTGAAGTTAAAGAAGTTCGTAAACCGATGAAAATTCGAAAATGGGATTCTGGTGTAAAGGTAAGCGGTGCTGATAATTTATTAATCCGTTTATCGAAATGCTGTAACCCAGTTCCAGGCGATGATATCGTTGGATATATTACGAAAGGCCGAGGTGTATCGATTCACCGCCGTGATTGTGTAAACGTTCATACAGAAGAAGCTGTAGAACGTTTATTAGAAGTAGAGTGGGAAGGTAGCCCTGAAAAAGAAATTGAGTATAACGTTGATATTGAAATTTCGGGTTACGATCGCCGTGGTTTATTAAATGAAGTACTGCAAGCTGTTACAGAGACGAAAACGTATATTTCAGCTGTTTCTGGTAGAAGTGACCGTAATAAAATGGCAACAATTAATATGTCAATCTCGATTCGTAACTTACAACACTTGAAAAAAGTAGTAGAACGCATTAAACGCGTTCCAGAAATTTATGCAGTACGACGCATGATGCATTAATAGGGAGTGTAGAAAGATGAGAGTTGTTTTACAACGATCAAAGAAAGCGTCTGTCACAGTAGACGGTGAGATCGTAGGACAAATTCCGTTCGGTTTAACATTACTAGTTGGCATTACGCATGAAGATACAGAAAAAGATGCAACTTATATTGCGGAAAAAATTGCAAACTTACGTATTTTTGAAGATGAGAGCGGAAAGATGAATCATTCTGTACTTGATGTAGAAGGACAAGTTCTATCTATTTCGCAATTTACATTATACGGAGATTGTCGCAAGGGAAGACGTCCAAACTTTATGGATGCTGCGAAACCTGACTACGCAGAGCGTTTATACGATTTCTTTAATGAAGAAGTTCGCAAACAAGGATTGCATGTGGAAACAGGAAAGTTCGGAGCAATGATGGACGTTTCTTTAATCAATGATGGTCCGGTGACCTTAATTGTAGAAAGTAAATAGTGTTGATAAAAAAGAGAGGGTTATATAATCCTCTCTTTTTTATACATTGTTGTATGTTTTGTTCATTTATTTGGAATCAATAGCAGTTTCGGTTATGTATAACTCTCTCATCAATATGGAACAATAAAAAGTAAAACATCCATATTGAATGTGAGGGATATACGTATGCGTATGAATGAAAAAGGGCATTCTGTTACAAATGGTGCAAATCAACTGTTTAACGTGAATTTTCATGATTTTATTTCAAAAGAGCAAAATAATACTTCAATGGAGCTTGCTTCCGAGTTTGGGATTTCTCTTCAAGATGTAAAGCGTTTAAAGAAGCAGATTGAACGTTCTTAGAGCACTTGACAATCTTACTTAACAAACGTATAGTAATTTTATATTTACATATGAATATAACCGTTGATAGAGAAGAGTAAATGAGATACACATGGAAAGAGAAGGAATGTCTTAGGCTGAAAACATTTCTGCATGATGACTGATTGAATGACACTCTAGAGGTTTCAACTTGAACGGCATATATGCTTAGTAGGGATGAACGCATATTTAAGCGTTATTAAAAAAGTGGAAGCATACGTGCTTCAATTAGGGTGGCACCACGGGTATAATACTCTCGTCCCTACTGTTTAAACAGTAGAGGCGGGAGTTTTTTTATTTTTATTAAGATTAAAACAATTTGAGGAGGAACTGAATATGTCTATTCAAATCCCACGCGGAACGCAAGATATTCTTCCAGGCACTGTTGAGTTATGGCAGTATATCGAAGGGCAAGCACGCGAAATTTGCCGTCGTTACAATTATAAAGAAATTCGTACACCAATTTTTGAGCACACTGAGCTATTTTTACGCGGTGTTGGTGATACGACAGATATCGTACAAAAAGAAATGTACTCATTCCAAGATCGTGGAGAGCGCAGCTTAACATTACGTCCAGAAGGTACTGCACCTGTTGTACGTTCTTACGTTGAAAATAAAATGTTTGGTGATGCAACACAACCAACGAAATTATACTATATCGGTCAAATGTTCCGTTATGAAAGACCACAAGCAGGTCGCTATCGTCAATTCGTACAATTCGGTATCGAAGCAATCGGCAGTAATGACCCTGCAATTGATGCAGAAGTAATTGCACTTGCTGTTGAATTTTACCGCGGCATGGGCTTAAAAAATATTAAAGTTGTATTAAACAGTTTAGGTGACGCAGCGAGTCGTCAAGCACACCGTGATGCATTAATCGCACACTTTGAGCCACGTATCGGCGAATTCTGCTCTGACTGTCAATCTCGCTTAGAAAAGAACCCACTTCGAATTTTAGACTGTAAGAAGGACCGTAACCATGAATTAATGGCAACAGCTCCATCTATTACAGAATACTTAAACGAAGATTCAGCAGTATACTACGACAAAGTACAAGAACTATTAACGATGATGGATGTTCCATTTGAAAAAGATCCGAACTTAGTGCGTGGTTTAGACTACTATCAACATACTGTTTTTGAAATTATGAGTGAGGCAGAAGGTTTCGGTGCAATCACTACATTAAGCGGTGGTGGCCGTTATAACGGACTTGTACAAGAAATCGGTGGACCAGAAATGCCAGGTATCGGTTTTGCAATGAGTCTTGAACGTTTAATTATGGCGCTAAAAGCTGAAAACATTGAATTACCACTTGAACATAGCATTGATTGTTACGTTGTAGCGCTTGGTGAAAAAGCGAAAGACCATGCTGCAAAAGTGGCATTCGATCTTCGTAAAGCTGGATTGTCGGTTGAAAAAGATTATTTAGATCGCAAAATGAAAGCACAATTTAAATCAGCAGATCGTCTAAAGGCGAAATTTGTAGCTGTATTAGGAGAAGATGAGCTAGATAAAGGCATCATTAACTTAAAAGATATGGCAACAGGTGAACAAGAAGAAGTAGCTTTAGATGTATTTGCTTCATACGTAGCAGAGAAATTAATATAGGGGGAACTTACAGTGGCTGAAAGAACACATGCATGTGGAAAAGTAACAGTAGAAGCTGTTGGACAAACAGTTCAATTAAAAGGTTGGGTACAAAAACGCCGTGACTTAGGTGGATTAATCTTTATCGATTTACGTGACCGTACAGGTATCGTACAAGTTGTATTTAACCCAGAAACATCAAAAGAAGCGTTAGAAGTAGCAGAAACAATTCGTAGCGAATACGTATTACACATAGAAGGTACAGTTGTTGAACGTGGTGAAGGCGCAATTAATGACAATATGGCAACTGGTCGTATTGAAGTACAAGCAACAAAAGTAAATGTACTAAATGCAGCGAAAACAACACCAATTATTATTGCTGATGATACAGATGCATCAGAAGATGTGCGTTTAAAATATCGTTATTTAGACTTACGTCGTCCTGTAATGTTCAACACATTCAAAATGCGTCACGACGTAACAAAAACAATTCGTAACTTCTTAGATACAGAAGAGTTCTTAGAAGTAGAAACACCAATTTTAACGAAAAGTACGCCAGAAGGAGCTCGTGACTATTTAGTACCAAGTCGTGTACATGACGGTGAATTCTATGCATTACCACAGTCACCACAGTTATTTAAACAGCTTCTTATGGTCGGCGGATTTGAGCGTTACTATCAAGTAGCACGTTGTTTCCGTGACGAAGATTTACGTGCAGATCGTCAACCAGAATTCACGCAAATCGATATTGAAGCTTCATTCTTAACACAAGATGAGATTTTAGAAATGATGGAGCGTATGATGACGAAAGTTATGAAGGATGCAAAAGGTGTAGAAGTTAGTGCACCATTCCCTCGTATGAAATATGCTGATGCAATGGCTCGCTACGGTTCTGATAAGCCAGATACACGCTTTGAAATGGAACTAACAGACTTATCTGAGTTTGCAGCAGGTTGTGGCTTTAAAGTGTTTACAAGTGCTGTAGAAAGCGGCGGACAAGTAAAAGCAATTAATGCAAAAGGTGCTGCAAGTAAATACTCTCGTAAAGACATCGATGCATTAACTGAATTCGTGAAAGTATACGGTGCAAAAGGTCTAGCTTGGCTTAAAGTTGAAGAAGACGGCTTAAAAGGACCGATTGCGAAATTCTTCGGTGAAGAAGATGCAAACGTGTTAATGAGTACATTAGAAGCTACTGCTGGCGACTTATTACTATTCGTAGCAGATAAGAAGAGCGTTGTTGCAGATAGCTTAGGCGCACTTCGTTTACGTCTAGGTAAAGAGCTTGAGTTAATTGATGAAAGTAAATTTAACTTCCTATGGGTAACTGATTGGCCACTTCTTGAGTACGATGAAGATGCAAATCGTTATTTCGCAGCTCATCACCCATTCACAATGCCATTCCGTGAAGACGTTGAGCTACTAGAAACAGCGCCAGAAAAAGCACGTGCACAAGCATATGACCTTGTATTAAACGGTTATGAGCTTGGTGGTGGATCACTTCGTATTTACGAGCGTGACGTACAAGAAAAAATGTTCAAAGCACTTGGATTCTCACAAGAAGAAGCGCAAGAGCAATTCGGATTCTTATTAGAAGCATTCGAATACGGTACACCACCACACGGCGGAATCGCATTAGGTTTAGATCGTCTTGTTATGTTACTTGCAGGCCGTACGAACCTTCGTGATACAATTGCATTCCCAAAAACAGCAAGCGCAAGCTGCTTATTAACAGAAGCTCCAAGCCCAGTTGCAGAAGCACAGCTTGAAGAGTTAAACTTAAAATTAAGCTTAAAAGAAGAAAAGTAAGAATAGGGTCTAGATGGTTATACTATAACCATCTAGACTTTTTTAATGGATAATTAAAAGAAGAAACAAAATCCCGGTTTACACTATGTTTTCATTATCGAAATATGTATTTTTAGGAATTCTATAACTTTTTCTATACAAATAGTCGGAAAAACGCTAGAATACATGGTAGACCATTTTTGTAATAGGAGTGTAGAGCTGAATGTTACATCAATTTTCACGTAATGAATTAGCCTTCGGTAAAGAAGGACTTGAAATATTAAAAAATAGTACAGTTGGTATTTTAGGAATTGGCGGCGTAGGTTCATTTTCAGCTGAAGCGTTAGCGCGTTCTGGAGTAGGACGTCTCGTATTAGTTGATAAAGACGTTGTAGATATTACAAACGTAAACCGTCAAATTCACGCTTTAGTATCTACTGTAGGACGTTCAAAAGTAGAATTAATGAAAGAGCGTATTGCAGACATTAATCCGGAATGTGAAGTAATTGGATTAGAAATGTTTTATACAGATGAAACATATGAAGAGTTCTTTAAACACGGTTTAGATTTCGTAGTGGATGCATCTGATACGATTACGTTCAAAATCCATTTAATTAAACAATGTTTACGTCGTAAAATTAAAATTATCTCATGTATGGGTGCAGCAAATAAAATGGACCCAACTCGTTTCCGTATTGCGGACATTTCTAAAACACATACAGATCCAATTGCGAAAGTAATTCGTACGAAGCTTCGTAAAGAGGGTATTAAAAAAGGTGTAAAAGTTGTCTTCTCTGATGAAAACCCAATCGTAATTCGTGAAGAAGTACGTAAAGAAATCGTACCAGACGAGAATGCAAAAATTCGTAAAGCGAAATTACCGCCTTCATCAAATGCATTTGTACCATCTGTGGCAGGCTTAATTATGGCAAGTCACGTTGTACGTGAACGTATTAAAAATGTAGAAGTGAAACGTGTAGGGCAAGAATAAAAGAAAAGCATATATCCATTTTGGATATATGCTTTTTTATATGTATTAAAGAAATATGGATATTTGCATCACTACTAGTTCAAATGTAAGTAAGGTTAGTAAGTAATAATCATATTTATCTGATTTATAGGCGGATGTCTTTTTTAGACTGTTAATGGTGAAAAGAGCTAAAGTCAGGACGAGAAGGCCAAGAGTTATTTTGAAGATTATTAATGAAATAGCAACCATCTCCCTTTAAAGGTATATGGTTATAATAACATTTTAGTAAAAATTATCCAATATGTTTTAGGAGTTTTCTTGTATGACAGGGAGTAATGTTATTGTAAATCTTTGTCATTAAATCGATCTCCTTTATTGAATCGTTGATATATTGCAAGTTGTGATAGATATATTTGAAAAATCGTTGATATATTGCAAGTTGTGATAGATATATTCGGAAAACCGTTGATATATTGCAAGTTACAATAGATATATTCGAAAAATCGTTGATATAAATTCATTTACCGACATGTATATATATGGTTTACCGAAAACAAACAAGGATGTCACTTAGTCAAAAAAGTGACATCCTTGTTTTTAATTCTCTGCAGAATATATAATATCTAAATTTCCATTTTGATCTGTCTTGAAAATGGGAGCAATCTGTTCTTCTTGTTCTTCAACCGAAACAAGTTTTCGAGCGCGATCCATAATTCGAACAAGCATCGCGTAATCTTCTTCGATTGCTTGTTGTTTTTTTGTGAGTACCGCTAATTTCGTTTCAAGTTCATGATTCGTTTTTTGCAGAGAAGTGAGCTGAGCTTGTAATACATCATTTTCAGTTTGCAACTTTGCAAGTGAAGGATTGTTATGTTCTAAATTTTGTAAAAATGAGATGACATTTTGCATTGTAAGATCTTGTTTACTTGGCGTAATATCTTCTGAAAAATCGGCGTCAATTACGAGTTGTTTCGTTTTCGTGAACCGATCTTTTTCTATATTAGCTTCAGAACGTTTTAATTCTTTACGTTGTTTTTTTGCAAGCTGCACCGCATCTTCGTAATTCGGTCTTACTTCAGCATTCCATCTAAAACCACAAGCTGCGGAAGTGCGGTTTAAAGCGTCGCCAACTTCATCAAACGCTTTTATTTGTGTACTTCCGCTGCGAATATGTCGCAAAACAGTTTCTGCTAAAAGGAGATCATCTTCTTTTGTCCATGCATCTTGACGTGTTTTCATAAGCGAAGCCTCCATAATGGTGACGTTTTCGTTTATGTTACCCTTTATTTTTCGTTTTATTCGAAGTTTGTAATCTTTCATAAACAGTAGAAAGTGCTTGCTCAAATTTCCCTGTCGTTTTCGGTTTATAATATTGCTTGTTTTTTATTTTATCAGGTAAGTATTGTTGCCTTACCCAGCCATTTGGATGGTCGTGTGGATATAAATATCCAATGCCTCTTCCGAGTGATTCTGCGCCTTTGTAATGACTATCTTTTAAATGGTTTGGAATGTCACCTGTTTGACCGTTGCGTAAATCGTGTAATGCAGCATCAAGTGCTTTATAAGCTGAATTTGATTTTGGTGATAAGCATAGCTCTATAACGGCATTTGCAAGTGGGATGCGTGCTTCTGGGAATCCAACTCGTTCAGCTGATTCAATTGCAGCTAGTGTACGCGGTCCAGCTTGTGGGCTAGCAAGTCCAATATCTTCATAAGCCATAATAAGAAGGCGTCTGCCAATACTTTGTAAATCACCTGCTTCAATAAGGCGTGCTAAATAATGGAGCGCTGCATTTACATCACTTCCGCGTACTGATTTTTGAAATGCTGATAATACGTCATAATGAGCATCGCCGCCTTTGTCGTGAACGAAGCTCTTCTTTTGTAAGCATTCTTCTGCAATCTCGAGTGTGATTTCAGCCGCTTGATCGTCTGTAGTAAAGCTAGATAATACAGCAAGTTCAAGTGCGTTATAAGCGGAACGCATATCACCACCAGAGGCATTTGCAAAATGATGTAGTGCTTCATCTGTTACCGTTACAGCATATTCTCCAAGGCCTTTTTCTTTATCTTCTAAAGCTCTTTTTAACCCAATTAAAATATCATCTTCTGTTAGTGCGTGTAATTCGAAAATTTGACACCTGCTTCGAATAGCGGAGTTTATTGCATGGAATGGATTACTTGTCGTTGCACCAATTAAAGTAAGAAGTCCGCTTTCTAAGTGAGGTAATAGAAAGTCTTGCTTTGCTTTATCTAGACGGTGAACTTCATCTAGAATTAAAACGAGGTGTCGATGCATCTTTGCTTCTTGTACGACAACTTCCATATCTTTTTTATTGTGAGTAACAGCGTTTAATAGACGAAACGGGGTACCGGTACTTCCTGCAATTGCACTGGCAATGGATGTTTTTCCTGTACCTGGAGGACCGTATAAAATCATAGATTGAAAATGATTTGCTTGGACCATTCGCCATAAAATCTTTCCTTCACCAACTAAATGCTGTTGCCCAATAATTTCTTGAATATTTGTAGGGCGCATTCGATGTGCGAGTGGTTGTTTCATTTAGACCGTCTCCCTTAATATATAATCTCGTTCTATCGTATCATTTTTTTCTACGAAATTTGAAATAGGATGCTGTTTTATGGGAAAAATGAAGAAGAATATTTTCATTTTTCTTTCAATTGTAATAATTTCCGAGTTTTTCAATGTGATTTTATGTTATCATTTTGATACACAAGTTGAAATTTCTTATAATACTATATTATGCTATAATTTCATAGGATTTTAAATTGTGTTCTTTTTATAAATAAGATATAACCAATAGAAGTGAAAATTTGAAAAGAGGTGCAAAATAGATGAAGATTTCAACAAAAGGCCGCTATGGCTTAACAATTATGATTGATCTTGCAAAAAAGTTTGGTGAAGGTCCGATTTCATTAAAATCAATTGCGCAGGCGCATGACTTATCCGAGCATTACTTAGAGCAATTAATTTCACCACTTCGTAACGCTCGTCTTGTAAAGAGTACGCGCGGGGCATATGGCGGATATGTATTATCTGATCAACCGGCTAACATTACAGCTGGGGATGTAATCCGTGTATTAGAGGGACCGATTAGTGTTGTAGAAATGATAGAAGAAGAAGAGCCAGCACAGCGCCAGTTATGGATGCGTGTTCGTGATGCGGTGCAAGAAGTGTTAGATAGTACAACGTTAGAAGATTTAGTACGTTATGAGGAAGAAAATCACGGGGGCTATATGTTTTACATTTAATTCCTTGTGAAACGATTTGGAAAGAAGGAGATTTAATGGAACGCATTTACTTAGATCATGCTGCGACATCTCCGACTCACCCAGAAGTGGTCGAAAAGATGATTCCATATATGACAGAAATATTCGGGAACCCGTCTAGTATTCACTTTTATGGACGTCAAACTCGTCACACAGTAGATGAGGCGAGACGAGTGTGTGCACGCAGCATTCATGCGAATCCGAATGAAATTATATTTACGAGCGGTGGTACAGAAGCTGATAATTTAGCGCTTATAGGTGTAGCACGTGCGAACCGTCATAAAGGTAACCACATAATAACGACGCAAATTGAACATCATGCGATTTTGCATACGTGCGAATTGTTAGAGCGTGAAGGGTTTGAAGTGACATATTTACCTGTCGATGAAACAGGACGCATTCAAGTTTCTGACATACAAAAGGCATTAACAGAAGAGACGATTCTTGTATCTATTATGTTTGGGAATAATGAAGTAGGGACAATGCAACCAATTGTGGAAATAGGAAAGCTGCTAAAAGAGCATCAAGCTTATTTCCATACAGATGCGGTACAAGCTTACGGTTTAGTAGAAATTAATGTGAAAGAGTTTGGTATTGATTTATTATCAATTTCAGCTCATAAAATTAATGGGCCAAAAGGTGTAGGGTTCTTATTCGCTGGTGCAAATGTGAAATTTGAGCCGTTATTAATAGGCGGAGAGCAAGAAAGAAAACGCCGTGCTGGTACGGAAAATGTGCCTAGTATTGCTGGGCTTCAGCATGCAATTCTTATAGCTGAAAAAACTCGTGAGCAAAAAAATGCCCAATATGAAGAGTTTAAAGATATAATGGTATCTGTCTTCAAAAATGAAGGCATTACTTTCGAGGTAAACGGAAACTTAGAACATCGCTTACCGCATGTACTTAATGTAAGTTTTACAGGAATGAACATTGAACCGTTTCTTGTGAACTTAGACCTAGCTGGCATTGCAGTATCAAGTGGTTCTGCTTGTACAGCTGGTTCGATTGATCCATCACATGTATTAGTAGCGATGTTTGGAAAAGACTCCGATCAAATACGTTCATCCGTACGCTTTAGTTTTGGACTTGGAAATACGAAAGAGCAAATTGAAAAAGCGGCGTACGAAACAGTGAAAATCGTGAAGCGATTAACACAAAATTAGCATGGGAGGTGACATGATGAACAAACTACCTCACGAAACACGCGTTGTCATCGGAATGTCCGGTGGCGTCGATTCATCTGTAGCAGCACTTTTATTAAAAGAGCAAGGTTATGATGTAATCGGAATTTTTATGAAAAACTGGGATGATACAGATGAGAATGGTGTCTGCACAGCAACAGAAGATTACAATGATGTAATTGAAGTGTGTAACCAAATTGGTATTCCGTATTATGCAGTAAACTTTGAAAAACAATACTGGGATAAAGTATTTACGTACTTCTTAGATGAGTACCGAGCTGGTCGTACACCAAACCCAGATGTAATGTGTAATAAAGAAATTAAATTTAAAGCATTTTTAGAGCATGCAATTGCGCTTGGTGCCGATTATGTAGCAACAGGTCATTATGCACGCGTTGCTTATATGGACGGCGAATATAAAATGCTTCGCGGCGTTGATGACAATAAAGATCAAACATACTTCTTAAATCAATTAAGCCAAGAGCAATTATCAAAAACAATGTTCCCGTTAGGTGAACTGAAGAAACCACAAATTCGTGAAATGGCGAAAGAAGCTGGCTTAGCGACAGCGGCGAAAAAAGATAGTACAGGTATTTGCTTCATTGGTGAGCGTAACTTTAAAGATTTCTTAAGTAACTACTTACCAGCACAACCAGGTGTAATGCAAACATTATCTGGTGAAGTGAAAGGGAAGCATGACGGTTTAATGTATTATACAATTGGACAACGTCATGGTCTTGGAATTGGTGGTAATGGTGATCCATGGTTTGCTGTTGGAAAAAATCTAAAAGAAAACATTTTATATGTTGATCAAGGATTCCATAACGAACTTCTATATGGTGATGAAGTTATTGCTACGAATGTAGGATGGGTAAGTAACAAAGAAAAAGAAACAGAATTTAAGTGCACGGCGAAATTCCGTTATCGTCAAGAAGACAATAAAGTAACGGTTCAAATCGTTGATGAAAATACAGTTCGTATTCTTTGTGATGAGCCAATTCGTGCAATTACACCAGGACAAGCAGTCGTTTTCTATGATGGAGATGAGTGCTTAGGCGGTGCTACAATTGATGAAGTATACCGTAGTGGTAAGAAATTGGATTATTTAGGATAAATGAGAAGCCTCTGCCGATTAGCGGTTAGAGGTTTCTTTTACATAAAGCGAATTTTCGTTCGCTTGGAAAATACATTCTTTGTTATAATTTGTTGTAGAGGTGAAGGACATGTCAAACAAACTTGAAACAGGTATTCAATATATGCAAGAAGGAAATTGGGAAGAAGCAGCTAAAAATTTTACAGAAGCAATTGAAGAAAATCCGAAAGATGCGCTTGGATACATTAATTTTGCAAATTTATTAGACGTATTAGGAGATAGTGAGCGAGCGATTTTATTTTATAAACGTGCATTAGAGTTAGATGATAAATCTGCAGCTGCTTATTATGGCTTAGGAAACGTATATTATGGCCAAGAGCAATTTACTGAGGCGAAAGTTGTATTCGAACAAGCAATGCAAGCTGGATTACAATCAGCTGATGTAACATTTATGTTAGGTATTACACATGTACAGCTTGGAAATGATCGTCTTGCACTACCATTCTTACAAAGAGCAACAGAATTAGATGAAAACGATGTAGAAGCTGTATTCCAGTGCGGACTTTGCTTTGCGCGACTAGAACATATTCAAGAGGCGAAACCTTATTTTGAAAAGGTATTAGAAATGGATGAAGAGCATGCAGATGCGTATTACAATTTAGGTGTTGCTTACGTATTTGAAGAAAATAACGAGAAAGCTCTCGCTTTATTTAAGAAAGCAACTGAAATTCAGCCAGATCACTTTTTAGCTGGTAATGGCGTTCGTTTATTAGAGCAAGAAGCTGAATAAGATAAAAATATAGTTTAATGGGTAGTTATCCCTCATCTAAAAAGGTGGGGGATGTACTGCTCATTAAAGTGAAAATATCGGAAAGGAGAGGAAAGATGGGAAATCAACATGCAATGGATTTGTTTGAGGAAGAGAAAAAATTTATAAAAGCGCAAGTTCTTCATACCATTTTCCACAACGAAGAAAACCTCTATTCCGTTGTCAGTATGAAAGTCATTGAAACGAATGAAACGTATGACGAAAAGAAAGTAATGATAAACGGTCATTTTCCCCGCATGCATGAAGATGAAGTGTTTACATTGACAGGTCACTTTAAGGACCATCCAAAGTATGGAAAACAATATATGGTTGAAACATTTAAAAAAGAATTGCCGCAAACAAAAGCAGGTATGGTGCAATATTTAGCGAGTGATTTATTTAAAGGGATAGGAAAGCGTACAGCGGAAAAAATTGTGGATCATCTCGGGGAACATGCTATTTCTAAAATTATGGATGACCCTGAGGCGTTAAATGGTGTTGTTAACAAACAAAAGGCTCAGGAAATATATGAGACAATTGTTGAACATCAAGGATTAGAGAAAGTAATGAGCTTTTTAAATGGTTACGGTTTTGGAACGAAACTTTCTATTAAGATTTACCAGCAATATAAAGAGATGACATTAGAAGTGATTCGTAATAATCCGTATCAACTTATTGAAGAAGTGGACGGGATTGGTTTTGGACGAGCGGATGATATAGGGCGTGCGTTAGGGATATCGGGTAATCACGACGACCGTGTACGAGCGGGATGTTTTTACACATTAGAGAATGTCTCATTGCAACTTGGTCACGTTTATATGAGGAAAGATCAACTTGTAAGAGAAACGATGTCACTTTTAAACAATCAAGAAGGAAGAGTGACTGAAGAAGATATTATAGGTTGTATTGAAACGATGCAAAGTGAAGGGAAAGTCATCATAGAAGAAGAACGAGTGTATTTAGCAACTTTATTCTACTCTGAAAAAGGTGTTGTAAAGTCTATTCGTCGATTGATGAATCAAGAGGAAACACCTTCATTTCCTGAAGCAGAAGTGTTAAAAACATTAGGTGAAATTGAAGAACAGTTGAATGTACAATATGCACCATTTCAGCAAGAAGCGATTCAAACGGCACTTCATAAACCGATGATGTTATTAACAGGTGGACCAGGAACAGGAAAAACAACCGTTATTAAAGGGATTGTTGAAATGTATGCGTCACTTCACGGATTATCGTTAAATCCGAATGAATACAGTGATGATAATCCATTTCCAATACTATTAACAGCTCCAACAGGAAGAGCAGCGAAGCGGATGAGTGAATCGACAGGACTTCCAGCTTGCACAATTCACCGTTTGCTTGGCTGGACGCCAGAAGGATCTTTCCAGCGTAATGAAACGGATCCTGTCCAAGGTAAGCTCCTTATTATCGATGAATTTTCAATGGTTGATATTTGGCTCGCAAATCAGCTATTTAAGTCGCTACCAACGAATATTCAAGTTATCGTTGTAGGTGATGAAGATCAGTTGCCATCTGTAGGACCTGGACAAGTATTAAAAGATTTATTAAATGCAGGTGCAGTTCCGACAGTGAAGCTTACTGAAATTTATCGTCAAGCAGAAGGCTCATCTGTTATTCAACTTGCCCATGCGATCAAAGACGGCACACTCCCGCCAGATTTAGCGCAAAATAAAAAAGATCGTTCGTTTATCAGCTGTACAGGGGCTCAAATTGTTGAGGTTGTGAAAAAAGTTTGCGAAAACGCTAAAACAAAAGGCTTTAGTGCAAGGGATGTTCAAGTATTAGCACCGATGTACCGCGGGCCTGCTGGTATTAATGTATTAAACGAAGCGCTGCAACAAGTATTTAACCCGAAAAGGGAAAAGAGTAAAGAAATCCAGTACGGTGATGTTGTATACCGAAGAGGCGATAAAGTACTGCAACTCGTTAATCAGCCGGAGAGCCAAGTGTTTAATGGGGATATCGGAGAAATTGTTTCGGTGTTTTATGCGAAAGAAAACGTTGAGCAACAAGATATGATTATCGTTTCATTTGATGGAATTGAGGTAACGTATACAAAGCCGGATTTAAATCAAATTACACATGCATATTGTTGTTCGATTCATAAATCACAAGGTAGTGAATTTCCGATTGTTATTATGCCGATTGTGAAAAGTTACAACCGTATGTTACGCCGTAATTTAATTTACACGGGCATTACAAGAAGTAAGAAGTTCCTTATTATTTGCGGGGAGGAAGTAGCTTTCCAATCTGGTGTAAATCGCCTTGATGATGCAATGCGTCAAACAACTTTAGCTAGTCGCTTGCAGGAATCACAAGGAGAAGTACAGATGGTCACAGTTAATGGCGAGGAAATGGACGTGGAAAACATTTCACCGTATGATTTCATGTAACAAGGTGAAATTATATAGTGAAACTTTCAAACGCATAGCGTTGAAAGGCTCCAGCAATGTATAAATGAATGCGGTTTGGACATAATGGCGAATAGAATCTGGGAGACTGTAAGGAGATGAAAGCCATATGTTCATTTGTCCAAATTGCAAAGGGAAAGACATTGGGAAAATAGGTGTCAACCAATTTTATTGCTGGAATTGTTATATCGAATTATCGGTTTCAAAGGGGAAAATCCATACGCATCAAGTTGAGGAAGATGGTTCATTAAGCTCTCTTGATGATTTATTTGATGAGAATGAAAGAACGATCGGATAACGAAAAGGGGGATTTACTTTGAATCTACGCAATTCATTAATCGCATTAGGTGTTGGAGCTGCAGCATATCAATATGCTCGTAAGCAAGATGTATTTTCAAAACGCAATATGAAAAAAGCACGTAAGATGATTAAGTCTTACTTATAATCATTTCGATAAAGTGAAAACTCCCTTATAGACAAGGGAGTTTTTTTATGCACTCATATGCAAATAAAAAAGTCCAATTTCTGAGAAAAGATAAGATAGACCGTAACAGCCGACGCCAAGTATTCCATACTGCCATAATTGCTTCGCTTTTTCTTTACGTGAGGAACGAATAAAGAACCCCTTCCAAATACCAAAGCCGATACAAATCCATTCAAGAATCATAAAAAGTGCTGATAATCCAAGCATAAACAAAACCATAATTAGCCCTCCTGATTACATTATTTCATGCTGTATTCTCAGGGGTGGTTGTCCTTGTTATGTTATTTATATGTACGTCTTTAAAAAACAGTATGGTCCGTATGAAAAGATTTTAAAAGTTTCACACATAACCTAACCCATTTATTTTCAAAATAAAGGTGGAGGAGGTTTTTCATGTGAAGAATCTTAAAATCATTTGGATATATCGTTTAGGATTATTGTTACTTGTTTTTCTTTGTTTGCTCGTCTTTTTAAAAATTAAGCCACTATGGGCACCGATTATTTTTGTATTTAAAGTAGCAATTACGCCGTTTCTTATCGCCTGTTTTATTGCGTATTTATTGCACCCTTTAATTGAAAAAATTCATAAGGAAGGGATGCCCCGTACACTTGCCATTTTGCTCATTTATATCCTTTTCTTCGGCGGAATTGGTTATGGGATTTATAAAGGAACACCAGTCGTTATTAAACAGTTACAAGAGATTAATGAACAATTTCCGCAGTTTACAAAGATGTACGATTCGTGGATGGATGGCGTTACAGAACAAACAGCGAATTTCCCTTCGTTCATTCATGAAAAGGTGAAACAACTTTTTGTGGGTGTGGAAACGAAGATTCAAGCGCTTTTAAATAAAGTGATGAGTACAGCTCGTGGTGTACTCGATTCATTGCTCATTATTTTCTTAATACCGTTCATTGTATTTTACATATTAAAAGATTATGGTGAGTTTTATCATATCTTTTGGAAACTAGTCCCAAGTAAATGGCGAGGTACGGGGCAAATGCTTGCGAAAGAAATTGATAAGTCACTTGGAAGTTATATTCGAGGACAGTTATTTGTTTGTTTAGTATTAGGGGGAGTATCAGCTCTTTCTTTTTGGTTTATCGGTATGAAATATCCATTATTGCTTGGCATTATTATTGGGGTAACGGATATAATCCCGTACTTTGGTCCTATTTTAGGAGCGATCCCGACGTTAATGATTGCAGCAACAGTATCAACGAGTTTACTTATTAAGGCGGGGATTACGATTGCTATTTTGCAATTTGTGGAAAGTAACATTTTATCGCCTTACATTGTTGGTAAGTCACTTCGTATGCATCCTGTTATTATTATGCTTGCATTACTTGTTGGAGGGGAAGTAGCTGGTATTGTAGGATTACTAATATCGGTTCCGATTTTAGCAGTTATTCGTACTGTCATTGTTCATGTGAGACCTCTCTTGAAAAAAGAAAATGTGTAAGTATAGAAGCCCTCTATGTAAGAAATAGAGGGCTAATCATATATTTATTTAGAAAGCTGCTCGTGTATCTTTTGAACGAGGGAGCTCACATCATTTGTTTGAATATGTTTTATTTTTTTCCATTCGTTATCATACATAAATACAATTTGATTGTTGAAAAGACGCTTTTGTTCTTTTAGATTAGAAATTTTTGCGAAAGAGTACTCTTCAAATATTGGATTCTTACTTACATCTGGCCCGTAAAAGAATAGCCTTTTGTTCGTTAAAATTAGCAATCCTGGCCTTGCGACGGAACGATAAATAAATATGTCTAATGAACATGCTGCGTAAAATAATATCGTTTCGTCAGTCGCTAATATGTTTTTAGCTTTGTTAAGTAAGGTTGTCATTGTGATCGCTCCTTTATTTTATTAACAATAATTTAATTATAGCAAAAAAAGTAATATTTAGAAATTTTTATAAATAATTATTGTAAGGAGATTCCAATTTATTAATAAACGCATAATATATGAAAAGGCTGTTAAGAATGAATAGTAGAATACCTATGATTAATAAGCGATTAATACAATATAAATGATTATCTACATTGACAAACTTAAGAGAATTCTATTATATTTAGTCATATAATACATTAAATCAATGACGGAACAAGTACGTTACAGTCCATTTATAGAGAGAAGCTTCCATATGGCTGAAAGAAGCTTTAAATGAAGGGTAACAGAAAGCTAATCCTGAGAGCAGCTAATCACTGCCGTCTTGCCACGTTACGGCACCATGAGGTGATGAATTGATTGTTATTGTAATCAATTCATAATTAGGGTGGTATCGCGAGTTAACTCTCGTCCCTTTTATAGGGACGGGAGTTTTTTATATTTAAGGAGGAAAATACAATGAAACAACTAACAGGCGCACAAATTCGTCAAATGTTTTTAGACTTTTTCCAAGAAAAAGGACATGCAGTAGAACCTAGTGCATCACTAGTTCCACATGAAGATCCATCTCTTCTATGGATTAATAGTGGTGTAGCAACATTAAAAAAATATTTTGATGGACGTGTAATCCCACAAAATCCACGTATTACAAATGCTCAAAAATCAATTCGTACAAACGATATTGAAAACGTAGGGAAAACAGCTCGTCACCATACATTCTTTGAAATGTTAGGAAACTTCTCAATTGGTGATTACTTCAAAGAAGAAGCAATTACATGGGCTTGGGAATTCTTAACGAGCGACAAATGGATCGGATTCGATAAAGAATTACTATCAGTTACAATCCATCCAGAAGATGAAGAAGCATTCACAATTTGGAATGAGAAAATGGGCGTTCCTAAAGAGCGTATTATCCGCTTAGAAGAAAACTTCTGGGATATCGGTGAAGGACCAAGTGGACCGAATACAGAGATTTTCTATGACCGCGGAGAAGCTTACGGTAATGACTTTAGTGACCCAGAATTATATCCAGGCGGAGAAAACGAGCGTTACTTAGAAGTATGGAACCTTGTATTCTCTCAATTTAATCATAATCCAGATGGTTCATATACACCACTTCCTAAGAAAAACATTGATACAGGGATGGGTCTAGAACGTATGACATCTATCGTTCAAGATGTGCCTACGAACTTTGATACAGATCTATTCATGCCGATGATTGGTGCAACAGAATCAATTTCTGGTGAGAAATATCGTAATGGCGATTTAGAAAAAGATATGGCGTTTAAAGTAATTGCTGACCATATCCGTACAGTAACATTTGCTGTTGGTGACGGTGCTCTTCCTTCTAACGAAGGCCGTGGTTATGTATTACGTCGTTTATTACGCCGCGCTGTTCGTTATTCGAAGAAATTAAACATTAACCGTCCATTCATGTTTGAATTAGTACCGGTTGTTGGAGAAGTAATGAAAGACTTCTATCCAGAAGTACTTGAAAAGAAAGATTTCATTGCGAAAGTTGTGAAAAACGAAGAAGAGCGTTTCCATGAAACACTTCATGATGGTGAAGCAATTTTAGCTGAAGTTATTACAAAAGCAAAAGAAGAAAAAACAACTGTTATTTCTGGAGTAGATGCGTTCCGTCTATATGACACATACGGTTTCCCAATCGAATTAACAGAAGAATATGCAGAAGAAGCTGGTATGACAGTTGACCAAGAAGGCTTCGAAAATGAAATGGAAAAACAACGTGAGCGTGCACGTGCTGCTCGTCAAGACGTTGACTCAATGCAAGTTCAAGGCGGTGTACTTGGAGAAGTTAAAGTAGCGAGTGAGTTCGTTGGTTACGGTACAGTTGCAACAGAAAGTAACGTTGTTGCACTTGTGAAAAACGGCGAATACACAGATAGCTTACAAGCTGGTGAAGAAGGACAATTAATGCTTGATGTAACACCATTCTATGCTGAGAGCGGTGGACAAATTGCAGACCGTGGTTACCTTCTTGCTGATGGCGTGAAAGTTCTTGTAAAAGACGTGCAAAAAGCACCAAATGGTCAAAACTTACACAAAGTTGTTGTTGAAGAAGGTACATTAACGAAAGATGCGGCTGTGAAAGCTATTATCGATACGAAAAACCGTAGTAGCGTTGTGAAAAATCATACAGCAACTCACTTACTACACCAAGCATTAAAAGATGTACTTGGAACACACGTTAACCAAGCAGGTTCTCTTGTAACTTCTGAACGTTTACGCTTTGACTTCTCTCACTTCGGTCAAGTACAAGCTGACGAATTAGAAAAAATTGAGCGTATGGTAAACGAGAAAATTTGGGAAAGTATTGATGTTGAGATTTCTCAAAAAGCAATCGAAGAAGCGAAAGAAATGGGCGCAATGGCATTATTCGGTGAAAAATACGGTGATGTTGTACGCGTTGTACAAGTTGGCGATTACAGCTTAGAGCTTTGTGGTGGTTGTCACGTTGATAATACAGCTTCTATCGGTATTTTCAAAATCGTTGCTGAGTCTGGTATCGGTGCAGGAACTCGTCGTATTGAAGCAGTAACTGGTAAGTCTGCATACGAATTAATGAACGATCAAGTAGGTTTATTAAAAGAAGCAGCAGGAAAAATGAAAACAAATCCGAAAGATATTTTAACAAGAGTTGATGGTCTATTTGCCGAAGTAAAACAACTGCAAAAAGAAAACGAATCTCTTGCTGCGAAATTAAGCAATATCGAAGCTGGAAACTTAACTGATTCTGTAATGACAGTTGATGGTGTGAATGTATTAGCAGCGAAAGTAAATGTCGCAGATATGAACAACTTACGTACGATGATGGATGATCTAAAAAATAAATTAGAGTCGGCAGTTGTTGTATTAGTGTCTGTTAATGACGATAAAGTAAATATCCTAGCAGGTGTAACGAAAGACTTAATTAGCCAAGGTTACCATGCTGGTAAACTTGTGAAAGAAGTAGCTTCTCGTTGCGGCGGTGGCGGTGGTGGCCGTCCTGATATGGCACAAGCAGGCGGTAAAAACCCAGCTCAAGTCGAAGAAGCTTTAGCATTTGTACAAGAGTACGTTAAATCTGTTTCAAAATAAAGAGATAGTAGTGTACAATGGTAGGGAGAGGAGAAGTTCTTCTCCCTATACTTACTATATAAGTGAGGTGCTTGAAATGGACGGTTTTGATAAAACAATGAAGTTTAGCATTCAAGATGAAAAACAGAGTGTCCATGTAAATGATGTACTTTTAACTGTGTATGATGCACTTCAAGAAAAAGGCTATAATCCAATTAACCAAATCGTCGGTTATTTATTAAGTGGAGACCCAGCATACATACCTCGCCATAAAGATGCACGTAGCATCGTTCGCAAGCTTGAACGTGATGAGATTATTGAAGAGCTTGTGAAGTCTTACTTGAAACATCATCGTGAGGAGTAGTTTATGCGGATATTAGGTTTAGATGTAGGTACAAAAACAGTCGGAGTTGCAATTAGCGACGAAATGGGCTGGACAGCACAAGGATTAGAAACAATTAAGATTAACGAAGAACGAGGTCACTTTGGTTTTGATCGTATTTCTGAGTTAGTAAAGCAGTACAATGTGGATAAAATAGTAGTAGGTTTACCTAAAAATATGAATGGTACAATTGGCCCACGTGGTGAAGCGTGCCAACAATTTGCAGAAAACCTACGAGAGCTGTTACAATTAGACGTTGTAATGTGGGACGAGCGTTTGTCAACGATGGCAGCGGAACGTCTACTCATTTCAGCTGATGTAAGTCGTAAGAAGCGAAAACAAGTAATCGATAAGATGGCTGCAGTCGTAATCTTACAAGGATTTTTAGATAGTAAATAAGAGGTGACCAAAATGGAAGAAAATCAAATTACAATTGTAGACGAAAAAGGTAACGAACATTTATGTGAAATTATTTTCACTTTTGATGCTGAAAAATTTGGTAAAAAATCATATGTAGTCTTTTCTCCAATCGGTGAAGTAGACGAAGATGGAGACCCAATTTATGATGCAATGGCTTATGAGCAAAATGAAGAAGAGGGCGGAAGCTTACTTCCAATCGAATCTGAAGAAGAGTGGGAAATGGTACAAGAAATGTTCAACACTCTTGCTGATGAGCAAGAAGCTGAATAATAAGTACTGAAAAGATGGACGACATACAGTCCATCTTTTTTTGTATTTATATGTAAAATGAAAGATTTTTTGTCGAAACTGTGTAAGTCTTTGTAGTATAATGAGACGGATTGTAGAAAAATAAAGTGTCTATTAAAAAAAGATAAGTGAATTTGTTGCGTTTTTACATCGTGCTGTATAGAAAGGTGTACATACGGTCTACAATTAAGTAAGGAGGAAATGTTTTGATAGAGAATCAAGTGAAAAAGAAGCGTAGACGCATCCTTTTATTTTCGATTATTGCACTGCTTTTAGTTTGTGGTTCAGTCTATGCGTATATTTCATCCGCATTAGGACCAGTTGATAGCGGGAATAAAAAAGAGATTGAAGTAGAAATTCCGAAAGGATCATCTACAAGTAAAATTGGAGAAATTTTAGAAGAAAAAGGCGCTGTAAAAAACGGTACAGTTTTTAGTTTTTATACAAAGGCTAAATCGAAAAGTTTACAAGCAGGTACATATTTATTAAACCCTTCAATGAATGCTGAAGATGTGATCGAACAAATGTCATCTGGGAACGTGCATCGTCCAGCTCTTTATAAAGTGACGATTAAAGAAGGGGCGCAAGTAACTGAAATTGCAGAAACGATTGCGACAGAATTAAAGTGGAATAAAGATGATGTTACGCGTCAATTAAACGATAAAGCATTTATTCAAAAAATGCAGCAAAAGTATCCGAAGTTATTAACG
Source organism: Bacillus sp. 5mfcol3.1 (assembly GCF_900114335.1). Classification (NCBI taxonomy): domain Bacteria; kingdom Bacillati; phylum Bacillota; class Bacilli; order Caryophanales; family Bacillaceae; genus Bacillus; species Bacillus sp. 5mfcol3.1. The sequence goes on from NZ_FOST01000002.1 coordinate 468,839, forward strand.
GATAAAATCTTTGATAGTAATATTAAATACCCATTAGAAGGTTATTTATATCCTGCAACGTATTCGTTTTATAAGAAAGATACAACGTTAGAAGAAATTGTAATTCCGATGCTTGAGAAAACAAATGCAATCATTGTTCAAAATGAGGCGAAAATGAAAGCGAAGAACTGGGATGTTCATCAGCTTTTAACATTATCTTCACTTATTGAAGAAGAGGCAACTGGTTTTACAGATCGTCAAAAGATCGCTAGTGTCTTTTATAATCGTTTAGCAAAAGGTATGCCGCTTCAAACGGATCCAACGGTATTATATGCACTTGGAAAGCATAAACAACGTGTATTATACGAAGATTTAAAGGTCAACTCACCGTACAATACGTATGTTGTAAAAGGATTGCCGGTAGGGCCGATCGCAAACTCTGGTAAACATTCAGTGGAAGCTGCGTTAGAACCTGCGCAAACAGATTATTATTATTTCTTAGCTGCACCAAGTGGTGAAGTGTACTATGCGAAAACATTAGAAGAGCATAATGCATTAAAGCAAAAATACATTACGAAAAAACAGTGAAATGGGGAGGGATAGCGAAAAATGTCGCACATCCCTCTTTTTTGTGGTAAAATATATCGGGTTAAAAACTGGCAGAAGAATCGTTTTTAATATCAAAACGGGACGTACAAGCTAAGGGTAAAGCTGGCTTGTATTTTTATTGCATTCTATGTGTGAAAAGACGTCATAGAGGCACTTCTCCATGTAAATAAGGAGGACCATTATGGAGGATGCAGTTAACGAGTACCTATTATCATTTATTGATCCGAAAGATAAATTAATTCTTGAAATGGAAGACTATGCGAAAGAAAATCATGTGCCGATTATGGATCGACTTGGAATGGAATTTATGTTGCAATTTTTACGTTTAATTGGACCAAAAAGCATTTTAGAGCTTGGTACAGCAATTGGATATTCTAGTATTCGTATGATGCAAGCTATTCCAAATTCTCGCATTGTGACAGTTGAACGCAATCGTGAGCGATATGAAAAAGCACTTGAATATATAGAACGTTCCCCAGTAACAAATCGTATTTCAGTTATTTACGGTGATGCGTTAGAGACAGGTGAACAAGTAAAAGAACACGGGACATTTGACGTTATTTTTATTGATGCAGCAAAAGGACAGTATCGTCGCTTTTTTGACTTATATGAACCGTTATTAAATCCTGGTGGCGTAATTATTTCAGATAATGTTATGTACCATGGTCTTGTAACGACAAAAGAGAAGATTGAAAACAGACGTACACGTGGTTTAATCCGTCGTATTAAGACGTACAATGAGTGGCTTATGAACCATGAAGGATATGATACAACGATTTTCCCAATTGGTGATGGAGTAGCTGTTAGTAAAAAGAGAGGGTGACCAAGGTATGAAGAAACCTGAATTGTTAGTAACGCCAAGAGCGGTGGCGGATATCGAACTTCTTGCGAAAGCAGGAGCAGATGCGGTAATGATCGGTGAGCAAAAGTTTGGTTTACGTTTAGCAGGGGAGTTTTCACGTGAAGATGTAAAACAAACTGTGAAGATTGCGCATGAAAATGGTGTGAAAGTATACGTAGCAATGAACGCTATGTTCCACAACGATAAAGTAGAAGAATTAACAGATTACGTTTCATTTTTAAATGAAGTAAATGTAGATGCAATTGTTTTCGGAGATCCAGCAGTATTAATGGCTGTTCGCGAAGTAGCGCCAAATATGCAGTTGCACTGGAATACAGAAACGACAGCAACGAATTGGTTCACTTGTAATTACTGGGGCCAAAGAGGAGCGAAGCGTGCTGTATTAGCTCGTGAGCTGAGCTTAGATGAAATTGTTGATTTAAAAGAAAATGCTGAAGTGGAACTAGAAGTACAAATTCACGGTATGACTTGTATGTTCCAATCGAAGCGTTCATTAGTAGGAAACTACTTTGAGTATCAAGGACGTAATCTTGACGTTGAAAAGAAAAAATATGAAGAGAATATGTTCTTATATGACCCAGAGCGTAATAATAAATATCCAATCTATGAAGATGAAAATGGTACTCATATTATGAGTCCGAACGATATTTGTTTCATCGATGAATTAGAGGAACTAATCGAAGCTGAAGTTGACAGCTTAAAAATCGATGGTGTACTAAAAAGTTCTGAATACATTATTGAAGTAACGAAGAAATATCGTCAAGCGATTGATTTATGCGTAGAAGATCGTGATGCGTATTATGACGTGAAAGATGCTCTATATAAAGAAATAGAAGAAATGCAACCAGTAAATCGTCCGTTAGACACAGGATTCTTCTTTAAAGAAACGGTTTACTAAACGAGGAGGGTGTAGGAAATGACTGTACAAGAAATTTCACGAGTGATCGATGGCAAGCGCGTTATTGTGAAGAAACCTGAACTGTTAATCCCTGCGGGTAACTTAGAAAAATTAAAAGTAGCTATCCATTATGGGGCAGATGCTGTATATTTAGGTGGACAAGAATTTGGTCTTCGTTCGAATGCAGGTAACTTTACGCTGGAAGATATGGCAGAAGGCGTTGAATTTGCAAAGAAATATGGAGCGAAAATATATGTAACAACAAATATTTTCGCACATAATGAAAATATGGACGGGCTAGAGGAATATTTAAAAGGGATTGAAAAAGCTGGCGTAACGGGAATTATCGTTGCTGATCCGCTTATCATTGAGACGTGTAAACGTGTAGCGCCTTCTGTTGAGGTGCATTTAAGCACACAGCAATCACTATCCAACTGGAAAGCAGCACAGTATTGGAAAGAAGAAGGTTTACATCGTCTTGTATTAGCTCGTGAAGCAAGCTATGAAGAAATGAAAGAAATTAAAGACAAAGTGGATATTGAAATTGAAGCATTCGTCCATGGTGCAATGTGTATCGCATATTCAGGAAGATGTACACTAAGTAACCATATGACAGCGCGTGACTCTAATCGTGGCGGTTGTTGCCAATCTTGCCGCTGGGATTATGATTTAGTTCAAACAGTATCACAACATAAAGATGCAAAAGAGCTTCCTCTATTCCAAGAAGAAGATGCTCACTTTGCGATGAGTCCAAAAGATTTAAATTTAATTTTATCAATTCCGAAAATGATTGAAATTGGAATCGATAGTTTAAAGGTAGAAGGACGTATGAAATCAATCCATTACGTAGCGACTGTAGCAACTGTATATCGTAAAGTAATTGATGCTTATTGTGCGGATCCGGATAACTTTGAGTTTAAACAAGAATGGTTAGATGAGCTTGATAAATGTGCAAATCGTGATACAGCTCCTGCATTCTTTGAAGGGGTTCCAGGACATCAAGAGCAAATGTTTGGAAATCATAGTAAGAAAACAACGTATGATTTTGCTGGTTTAGTGTTAGATTATAATGAAGAAACGGGCATCGTAACGCTTGAGCAACGTAATCATTTCAAACCAGGACATGAAGTGGAGTTCTTTGGACCAGAAATAGAAAACTTTACGCAGACGGTGGAGAAAATTTGGGATGAGGATGGAAACGAATTAGATGCAGCGAGACATCCGTTGCAAATCGTGAAATTCAAAGTGGATCAACCAGTGTATGTGAATAATATGATGCGCAAAAGCATACTTCAATAAGAAAGAGTGGTAGTCGAATGGGGACGAATAAGCCTGTTGTAATTGGAATCGCTGGTGGTTCAGGATCAGGAAAAACAAGTGTAACGAAAGCGATTTTTGACCATTTTAAAGGTCATTCCATTTTAATCTTGGAGCAAGATTATTATTACAAAGATCAAAGCCATTTACCAATGGAAGAGCGTTTAAAAACAAATTATGATCATCCGCTTGCGTTTGATAATGATCTGTTAATTGAACATTTGCAGCAGTTGCTTGCATATGAGCAAATTGATAAGCCTGTATATGACTATACATTGCATACGCGTTCAGAAGAAATTATTCCAGTTGAGCCGAAAGATGTAATTATTTTAGAAGGAATTCTTATTTTAGAAGACCCACGTCTTTGTGAGTTGATGGACATTAAGTTATTCGTTGATACAGATGCTGACCTTCGTATTCTGCGCCGCATGCAGCGTGATATTAAAGAGCGCGGTCGTACGATGGATTCAGTTATTGATCAGTACGTAACTGTTGTACGTCCAATGCACAATCAATTTATTGAGCCTTCTAAGAAGTTTGCGGATATTATTATCCCTGAAGGTGGACAAAACCATGTTGCAATTGATATTATGGTGACAAAAATTGCAACAATTCTTGAACAAAAAGTAAATTTGTAATAGCATAGTAAAAGATATACGGTAGGAAGGGATTTTTTCCCTTCCCATCGAATACAATGAAACATGCAACCTCATCTATATATAGGTGAGGGCATATTTATATCAACTTTCCATACATATCTTCTTTATATAAAGAAGAATTGGAAATACGGGGTTGTATGTGACAACTCCGCTAGTGCAAGGGTACTAGAAACCTCCGCTAACAATGGAAGCGGAGGAGTTTTCATATGGAACTCCTCTTTTTTTCGGGGGATTGGTATATAAAAGGAGTGGAAAATATGTCAACAGAAAAAACATACCCTATGACGCAAGAGGGTAAGCAAAAACTAGAGAACGAACTTGAGCAATTAAAAACAGTAAGACGTAAAGAAGTAGTAGAACGTATTAAAATCGCACGTAGCTTCGGGGACCTTTCTGAGAACTCTGAGTACGATGCAGCGAAAGATGAGCAAGCATTCGTAGAAGGACGTATTACACAATTAGAAAATATGATTCGTAACGCAGTTATCATTAAAGATAATGGCGAAGTATCTACTGTTGTTACATTAGGTAAAACAGTAACATTTAAAGAATTACCAAATGGAGATGAAGAAGCGTACACAATCGTAGGTAGTGCGGAAGCTGATCCATTTGAAGGAAGAATTTCTAACGATTCTCCAATCGCAAAAAGCTTATTAGGTAAGCAAATTGGTGAGAAAGTAACAATCCAAACACCAGGCGGAGAAATGCAAGTAGAGATTGTCTCTGTAAAATAATAAAAAAATCACTCGTGTAAAAACGAGTGATTTTTTTATTTGTATAAAAGATGAAACACTCCGTCCAAACTATAATAGACGAGGTGTTTTTTTATGAAAATAAAACGGAGAATTACAATTGTTTTAATTTGTTTTATGGGCATTATGTTTTTATTGCTTTGTCGTTTAATTCAAATTCAAATTATAGATACAGAATCATTTACTGATCGCAAAATAAATTTAATTGAAAAAAGTGTTACGCAACGTACGCAATCCATTGCAGTAGACGATGGACGTGGGCAGTTTATAGATCGTAGTGGTAAAGAAATAGGTGAGGAAAAGTATCCTGTTTTAATTGTTTTTCCATTTTTACAAATAAAAAATGACATGTTAGAGAAAATCGCGCATATCATTGGTGTGTCGAGACAAGAGATCAGAAGACAAATGAAAAATAAAAAAAATGCATTTATACTGCAAGGGGAAACTGCTCCATTTCGAGTGACAAGAGAGCAGATGGAGAAGGTGAATCAATTACATGTATTAGGTATTGTAGCAGCTGAAGTGCGATTAAAACAAACTGGGGAGATAAATCATTTAATTGGTGATGTAGGGGAGAACGAAAGAGAATTTCAAAAGCGATATGGAGAAGTGAAAAAAATTTCAAAACAAACGCCGATAGGTATTTCAGGATTACAGCAATCATTTGATGAATTTTTATTGACTGATGGAGAGGCAAAAGTATTGTATCAAGTAGATCGGCAAGGAGAACCGATTTTCGGAAAGCAAGCGAAATATACTTCACCAGGAAATCCATTTTACCCCGTTAGGATTCAAACTACTTTACATAAAGGGTTGCAGCAAAAAGCAGAAGAAGTGATTGAAGCAAATGAAATAAAGAAGGGGGGATTAGTATTACTTGATGTAAAGACAAATGAAATATTAGCGATGGTCAGTAAGCCGTCTTTACAAGTAAGAGATAAGAATTTATATAAGACTACACTTGAAAATCAAATGTTAACGCCGCACTTTCCAGGCTCTGTTTTTAAAACAGTAGTTGCAGCTGCAGTCATTGATCAAAAAGTAAATTTGTTTAATCGGACATTTAATTGTAATAAAGATTTATATGGTGAAAACGACCCACAAGTTATGATGGGTACACTTAACTTCAAAGAGAGCTTTGCTAGGAGCTGTAACAGGACATTTTCTGAGTTAGGTAACGAGCTATTACAAAAGGATAGGACGGTGCTAGAAACATACGTAGCAGCTTTAGGAGCAAATGAAAAGGTCGGATGGAAAGGTTCTGTATTTCATACACCTCATTTCGAGCAAATGCCAGAAGAAAAAGGCTCTACTATTTGGGGGAATGAAGAAAATAAAAATAGTAAAAAAGCGGTAGAGCAAACAGCGATTGGACAGAAAGATGTACGTATATCACCTCTAGCAATTGCTAATATGATGGCGACGATTGCGAGGAATGGAGAAAAAATGGAAGTGAAAGCTGTTGAAAAAATAGTATATAAAAATGGAGCGGATTTTTTTACATTTGAGAACCATACGTTACATGGAAAACAGCTTTCGTATGAAACAGTGAAAACATTACAAGAGTTATTAAGAGGCGTTGTAACAAGGGAGAAAGGAACAGGAACGGCATTCCGCTCGTTGCCGCTCAGTGTCGCTGGAAAATCCGGGACAGCGCAAACAGGGAAAGGGACGAGGGTGAATCGCTGGTTTGCAGGTTATTTTCCGTATGAGAATCCAAGATATGCTTTAGTTGTTGTTGATCTAGAGACTGATAACAAAGTGAATAAAGTCACACCTATTTTTAAAGATATGGTAGGAGCAATCTATCAATTGGAGAATGAAAAGTAATCTTGCAATTTATAGTGAATTGTTTTCATTTCATGAAAATATCAGTGTAAATGTTCAACCTTTCTAGATTTAATGTTACAATAGCAATTAGGAAAAACTGCATGGAGGTTTGGAGAATGGCAGGAGGATCAAGATTCCAACAGAAACAACAAAAACGTCGTCAAAACGGTGTTTTAAATATTGCAATCGCTATTGTATTACTATTAGTAGCTATTGTAGCATATCAATTGTTCGTTCCTAGTACGAAAGAGCAAGCATCTTCTACTGATAAGAAAGTCTCTCAACAAACAACAAAGAATGAGAAAGCTGGAAAATCAGAAGATAAAGAATCTGCTAAGAAAAAAGAAAAAGAGCAAGCAGAAGCTAAGCAAAAAGCTGAAGAAGAGAAGTTAAAGGCTGAGGAAGAAAAGAAAAAAGCTGAAGAAGAAGCGAAAGCTAACGAGAAAGTATCGGCTGAAAAAACTGTATCCAAGGCAAAAGAGGCTTATACAAAACCTTCTTGGAAAGCTGTAGGAACAGAGCAAGGTTCATCACCAGCGATGACGTTTAAACAGGGGTCATCAGATTGGAATGAGATGCAAAGTGCAATTGCTGCAGGTATTGAAGTACCGAAGGAGCAATTAGTATTCCATTTTGTTGGAAGAGACAAAACTGGAAAGAGTAAAGCTTATGGTGACGTTCAAGATAAGCAAAGTGGAAAAAGATATTACGTAAATATTGATTGGGTAGACAATGAGGGCTGGAAACCAGTACTTGTTCAAACTCTAAACTAAAAAAGAGAAGCTCCTTAGGAGCTTCTCTTTTTTAGTTAACGCAATTTCTTTAATTTAAAATGAACAATCGCGCTATAATACGGTCTTTTGCTTTCAGGATCCATAACCATTTGATGTGAGATGTGATGAACTTCAAGCATAAGTGCTTTATTATTATCGATTTGTTCACTAATTTTTCGTTCTAAAGAAGCTAAGTCTCCCGCTTCAAAAAATTCTACTTTATCTTCTAACATTTCAAAGGTAAATGACATGAAGACGGCCCCTCTCCTATGTAATCAACTATAGTGTAACAAAGAAAAGAAGGAAATACCATGTACATTTCAATTGACATTTTTAGAAAGAGGGAATATCATACTGATAAAACCGATAAGAAAAAGGGGAATTTTTATGGGCACAGAATTTAATGGTTTATTTGATGAGTGGGCTCATACGTACGACTCATTCGTACAAGGCGAAGATATACAATATAAAGAAGTTTTCGCCCATTATGAGGATATTCTAGAGGATGTAGTTAACAAGTCATTTGGTAATGTATTAGAATTTGGTGTCGGTACAGGTAATTTAACAAATAAATTATTACTTGCTGGCCGCACAGTTTACGGTATAGAACCGTCGCGTGAAATGCGTATGATTGCAAAAGAGAAATTGCCAAAAGAATTTTCGATTACAGAAGGTGATTTTCTTTCGTTTGAAGTCCCAAATTCAATTGATACCATTGTAAGCACCTATGCATTTCATCATTTAACAGATGATGAAAAAAATGTAGCGGTTGCGAAGTATAGTCAATTGCTAAACAAAGGTGGTAAAATAGTGTTTGCTGATACGATATTTGCAGATCAAGATGCATATGATAAAACTGTTGAAACAGCAAAACAAAGAGGTTTTCACCAGTTAGCAAACGATTTGCAAACGGAATACTATACACGCATTCCAGTTATGCAGACTATTTTTGAAAACAATGGCTTCCATGTAACGTTTACGAGATTAAATCATTTCGTTTGGGTAATGGAGGCAACTAAGCAATAGAAAGAGGGATTAGATTGAGAATTGCTGTAATTGGAGCAATGGAAGAAGAAGTACGTATTTTACGTGACAAATTAGAACAAGCAGAGACAGAAACGGTTGCAGGTTGTGAATTTACGAAAGGACTATTAGCAGGACATGAAGTAATCTTGTTAAAGTCTGGTATTGGTAAAGTAAACGCAGCGATGTCAACGACAATTTTATTAGAAAAATATAAGCCTGAAAAAGTAATTAATACTGGTTCAGCTGGTGGATTCCATCATTCTCTAAACGTTGGTGATGTAGTTATTTCCACTGAAGTTCGTCACCATGACGTAGATGTAACAGCATTTAACTATGAATATGGTCAAGTACCAGGAATGCCGCCTGGATTTAAAGCTGATGAGGCGTTAGTTGCATTAGCTGAGAAATGTATGCAAACTGAAGAAAATATTCAAGTTGTAAAAGGCATGATTGCAACAGGCGATTCATTTATGAGTGATCCGAACCGCGTTGCAGCCATCCGTGATAAATTTGAAAATCTTTATGCGGTAGAAATGGAAGCAGCAGCTGTCGCACAAGTATGCCACCAATATGAAGTTCCGTTTGTTATCATTCGCGCACTTTCTGATATTGCTGGTAAAGAATCAAATGTTTCATTTGATCAGTTTTTAGATCAAGCAGCTCTTCATTCTACAAACTTTATCGTAAAAGTGTTAGAAGAGTTAAAGTAATGTAACAAAAAGGCAACTGTCTCATATAAAGAAAATACATACAGTTGCCTTTTCTTTATTGGCAAACAAGGGGGAGAACACGATGAATGTATATCGTGGAGTTCATGAGTTAATTGGTCATACACCAATTGTAGAAATTACTCGTTTTTCACTTCCGAAAGGGGTCCGCTTATTTGCAAAGCTTGAATTTTATAACCCAGGCGGAAGCGTTAAGGATCGTTTAGGAAGAGAATTAATCGAAGATGCGCTAGAAAAAGGGCTTGTTACCCAAGGTGGAACAATTATTGAACCGACTGCTGGGAATACTGGTATTGGACTGGCACTTGCAGCATTAGAACATGATTTACGTGTTATCGTTTGTGTACCAGAGAAATTTAGTATTGAAAAACAAGAATTGATGAAAGCACTAGGTGCAACGGTCGTGCATACACCGACTGAGCAAGGAATGACCGGTGCAATTGCAAAAGCAAAAGAATTAGTAAATGAAATACCGAATTCATACTCTCCAAGTCAGTTTGCGAATGAAGCAAACCCGCGTGCTTATTTCAAAACACTAGGTCCTGAACTTTGGGATGCACTGAATGGAGAGATTAACATATTTGTTGCTGGAGCAGGAACTGGCGGTACGTTTATGGGGACTGCATCTTATTTGAAAGAAAAAAATATAGATATTAAAACAGTTATCGTAGAGCCAGAAGGATCTATTTTAAATGGTGGTAAGGCTGGTTCACATGAGACCGAAGGAATTGGACTGGAATTTATCCCGCCATTTTTGAAGACATCTTATTTTGATGAAATTCATACGATTTCTGATCGGAATGCATTTTTACGAGTGAAAGAATTAGCGCAAAAAGAAGGACTTCTCGTTGGGAGCTCTTCAGGAGCAGCATTTCATGCGAGCTTACTTGAGGCAGAGAAGGCAGCACCAGGTACAAATATTGTAACCATTTTTCCTGATAGCAGTGAGCGCTATTTAAGTAAAGACATATACAAAGGATGGGAATAAAAAATGAGAGCAAAGACAAAGTTAATTCATGGTATTCGCATAGGAGAACCTTCAACTGGATCTGTAAACGTACCGATCTATCAAACAAGTACGTACAAACAAGAAGCGGTTGGTAAGCATCAAGGATATGAATATTCACGTACAGGCAACCCAACACGTGCAGCTTTAGAAGAAATGATTGCCGTATTAGAAAATGGTCATGCTGGATTTGCATTCGGTTCTGGAATGGCTGCTATTACAGCGACAATTATGTTGTTCTCAAAAGGTGACCACGTTATTTTAACAGATGATGTTTATGGTGGAACGTATCGTGTTATTACGAAAGTATTAAACCGCTTCGGTATTGAACATACATTTGTAGACACAACAAACTTAGAGGAAGTTGTAGAAGCAATTCGTCCAAATACGAAAGCGATCTATGTGGAAACACCAACGAACCCATTACTAAAAATTACTGATATTAAGAAAATATCTACTCTTGCTAAAGAGAAAGATTTATTAACAATTATTGATAATACATTCATGACGCCATATTGGCAGTCGCCGATTTCTTTAGGAGCAGACATTGTACTTCATAGTGCAACGAAATATTTAGGAGGTCATAGTGACGTAGTTGCAGGTCTAGTAGTGGTAAATAGCCCACAACTAGCAGAAGACCTTCACTTTGTACAAAACTCAACAGGAGGTATTCTTGGACCACAAGATAGCTTCTTACTACTTCGCGGTTTAAAAACATTAGGAATTCGTATGGAAGAACATGAAACGAATTCACGCGCTATTGCTGAATTCTTAAATAATCATCCAAAAGTAAATAAAGTATATTACCCAGGTCTTGAATCACATCAAAACCACGAATTAGCAACAGAACAAGCAAATGGATTTGGTGCTATTATTTCGTTTGATGTAGATAGTGAGGAAACATTAAATAAAGTACTTGAGAAACTGCAATACTTTACACTTGCTGAAAGCTTAGGAGCAGTAGAAAGTTTAATTTCTATCCCATCTCAAATGACACATGCATCAATCCCAGCAGATCGCCGTAAAGAATTAGGAATTACAGATACATTAATTCGTATTTCTGTCGGTATTGAAGATGGTGAAGATTTAATTGAAGATTTAGCACAAGCGCTAGCGTAATAAAAAATGCACTGCTAATGTGGAGCAGTGCATTTTTTATTATGTTAATTTGTGAAATATTTCACAAATTAGACATACACAAATGAAATGATTTCATGTATATTGAATTCATGAAATGTTATTCACGAGTAAACTTGTGAAATGTTTCACAAACAATGGGATTCATGTAGGACGGTAACTCTATTTTTTTTCGCTAATCGGGACTTATTATGACCTATAGGGACTTATAAAGACCGTGATAACAGAATAGGAGGAAATTTACATGGTAGTCAAAGAGAAAGTTGTAAATGAAATGCAAGAGGTAAAAGAGATGATTGATACGTTAGTAAATAACGGTCAACAAGCTTTACAAGCATTAGAAAGTTTTACACAAGAGCAGATTGACAACATTGTTCATGAAATGGCATTAGCAGGTGTTGATCAACATATGCCACTTGCAAAATTGGCTGTTGAAGAAACAGGCCGTGGTGTCTATGAAGACAAATGCATTAAAAATATTTTTGCCACTGAATATATTTGGCATAGTATAAAGCAAGATAAAACGGTAGGAATTATTCACGAAGATCCTCATGAAGAAATAATAGAAATTGCAGAACCTGTCGGTGTAGTAGCTGGGGTAACACCAGTAACGAATCCAACGTCGACAACAATGTTTAAAGCGTTGATTGCGATAAAAACGAGAAATCCAATTATTTTCGCATTTCATCCTTCTGCACAAAATTGTTCGGTGGCAGCAGCGAAAACCGTATATGATGCAGCAATGAAAGCTGGTGCACCAAAACATTGTATTCAATGGATTGAAAGACCGTCTGTCGAAGCGACGAAACAATTAATGAACCATGAGGGTGTGGCACTCGTTCTAGCAACTGGAGGCGCTGGTATGGTGAAATCAGCTTACTCTACTGGAAAACCAGCGCTAGGTGTAGGTCCTGGTAATGTACCGTGTTATATAGAAAAATCAGCACATGTAAAACGAGCTGTTAATGATTTAATTTTATCGAAAACATTTGATAACGGTATGATTTGTGCATCGGAACAAGCAATCATTGTCGATAAAGAAATCTATGATGATGTTAAAACAGAAATGATCGAAAACAATTGTTACTTTGTAACAGAAGAAGAAAGAAAAAAATTAGAAAAGCTCGTTATAAATGAAAATACATGTGCAGTAAATAGTGATATTGTAGGAAAATCAGCACAGTATATTGCCGAATTAGTTGGGATTACTGTTCCTGAACATACAAAAATGCTTGTAGCTGAAATTCAAGGTATCGGAGCAGCATACCCGTTATCTCGTGAGAAACTGAGCCCAGTATTAGCCTGTGTGAAGGCGAATTCATTAGAAAAAGGATTTACATATTGCGAAGAAATGTTGAACCTCGGTGGTTTAGGACATTCAGCAGTTATTCATTCTACAAATAAAGAAGTGCAAAAGCAATTTGGATTACGTATGAAAGCTTGCCGTCTCATTGTAAATGCACCTTCATCACAAGGTGGAATAGGGGATATATATAACGGATTTATTCCATCACTTACACTTGGTTGTGGTTCTTACGGAAAAAATTCAGTTTCCCAAAATGTAACAGCGACTCATTTATTAAATATAAAAAGGCTGGCAAATAGAAAAAAGAATATGCAGTGGTTCAAATTGCCACCAAAAATTTATTTTGAAAAACATGCTACAGCGTATTTAGCAAATATGCCTAACATTTCACGTGCATTTATTGTAACGGATCCTGGAATGGTTGAACATGGCTATGTGGATACAGTCACGCACTATTTAAACAAGCATGCAAATGATGTGAAAATTGAAGTTTTCTTTGAGGTCGAACAAGATCCATCAGATGAAACTGTCTTTAAAGGTGCGGAAATGATGAGAAGCTTTAAGCCAGATGTAATTATCGCACTTGGTGGTGGTTCAGCTATGGATGCAGCAAAAGGAATGTGGTTATTCTATGAGCATCCAGAAACGACATTCTATGGCATTAAACAGAAGTTTTTAGATATAAGAAAACGTACATGTAAATATCCGGAATTAGGAAATAAGGCGCAGTTTGTTGCGATTCCAACAACATCAGGAACAGGATCAGAAGTGACACCATTTGCGGTTATTACAGATAAGAAAAATAATATAAAGTATCCGCTCGCAGATTATGAATTAACACCAGATGTAGCAATTGTTGATCCGCAATTTGTAATGACAGTACCACCACATGTAACAGCAGATACTGGTATGGATGTTTTAACACATGCAATTGAGGCGTATGTGTCTGTTATGGCAAATGACTATACAGATGGATTAGCATTAAAAGCTATTGATCTCGTATTCAAATATTTACCGAGAGCATATAAAGATGGAAATGATGAAGAAGCACGGGAAAAAATGCATAACGCTTCTGCAATTGCAGGGATGGCATTTGCAAATGCTTTTCTAGGTATTAATCACAGCTTAGCACATAAAATTGGTCCAGAATTCCATATTCCGCACGGACGTGCAAATGCAATTCTTATGCCGCATGTAGTCCGCTATAATGCTATTAAGCCAAGAAAACACGCATTGTTCCCAAAATATGAGCACTTTGTAGCAGATGAACGCTATGCACATATTGCGAGAATGCTCGGGCTTCCAGCAAGCTCAGTAGCAGAAGGTGTGGAATCACTCGTCAAAGCAATTATTGAGCTTGGAAAAAGCTTAAATATTAATATGAGTATTGCCGGACAAGGGGTAGATAAAGAGCAATTTGAAGAGGTTGTTGGAGTATTAGCAGAAAGAGCTTTTGAAGATCAATGTACAACTGCTAATCCAAAGTTACCGCTTATTTCAGAGCTGAAAGAAATTTATATGGAAGCATATAAAGGTGAATAATGATTAAAAAAGAGCCGCAGTAAAGCGGCTCTTTTTTTGTTGGAAAACATCTCCCAGAATGGCTGTATTTACTGGTCTTTCAGTTTCATAGAATATGATAAAGTGAAATGGAGGAGTGAGAATATAATGAAAGAATTACAAGGGAAAATAGAAGATTATACTAGGTTCGGACAAATTCTTCTCGCTGTAAGTACATTGTTAATGGTTGGCTTGTTGATTCCGGATGGAGCAAAAGAGACAATCCAATTTTTTGTTATGATGGGGAGCATCGTTATATTTTTAAGTTTATCGTTCTTTTTCTTTCAGCGTGTGAAAGTGATGCGTGACCAGTTAGAGGAAAATGAATGTGAATAATATTGTTAACTAGAGCACGGCGAAAAGAAAGAATCTTTTTGTCGCGCTTTTTGTTTTTTGTAGAAAAATGTATGCGTTTCATGTTGACAATGATAATCCTTATCAATTAAAGTAGAATAGTAGTTAATGATTATCATTATCAATTAGAGGTGAAGGAATGAAAAAATCTATTACGCTATTTACAGCGTTTTTATCTATTTTTTTCTTGTTAATAGGTTGCAGTGCCAAAGAGGACGAAAAAGCGTCTGCAACCAAAATAGAAAAAGGAAAAGAAAAAATCGAAATTACCGACCTGTCAGGGAGAAAGGTAACATTCGATAAAGTACCAGAAAGTTTTGCAACATTAAGTATGGGAGACATGGATATTATTCATGCTTTAGGTGGAAAAGTAGTAGGTCGTCCGGATACGAAATTAACTCTTCCAGAGGAGTTAAAGAAAGCAAAAGTAATCGGGAATGCACATCAACCGAACTTTGAGCAAATTGCTAGTTTAAAGCCCGATGTACTTGTTGCTAACAATGGATTCCAAAAGAATGTGCCAACGGTTGAAGGACAGGGAACGAAAGTAATCATTTCTTCTGCGAATTCTGTACAAGATATTCAAAAGAATATTGAATTATATGGAACGGTAATGAAGAAAGAAGATAAAGCAAAAGAACTTAATCAAAAAATCAATGATCAAATGAAGAAATATGAGAAAAAGAGCGATGTGAAAGCATTGCTAGTGTATGGCACACCAGGTACTTATTTAGCGGCATTACCAACATCTTTATCAGGTGATGTTTTAGAAAAAACAGGCGGGAAAAATATTGCTTCTGATTTTCCAGAAACGAAAGAATATCCGCAATATGCACAGCTAAGTGTAGAACGTATTATTGAGGCGAATCCAGATGTCATTTATTTAATTACACACGGAGATCCAAAAAGTGTGAAAAAAGCATTCGAAGGCGAAATGATGAAAAATGAAGCGTGGAAAAATTTAGATGCAGTAAAACAAAACCGCGTAGTTATTTTGCCACCTGATTTATTTGGATCTAATCCTGGGACAAAAGTTACAGAAGCAATGGACTTTATGTATAAAAGTATACAAGATGTAAGGAAATGATACGTATGGAAAGTAGTGAGGTAGTAAGAGAAAAGGAACATCCTTTTGCGAAAAAAAGATGGATAATAGCAGTTACTTTAGTTGTATTAACAATTCTAGGCCTCTTTTACGGACTTTTCGCAGGAAGTTTATCTTTTTCTGTACGAGACATTCTAACAGGTATACAAGATGAAGGTTCGACAGTTCATCGAATTGTATGGGATCTTCGCATACCGAGAGTTCTCGTTGGGTTTATAGTAGGAACATGTTTAGCTGCATCTGGTACACTGCTGCAAGGGGTTATGAGAAACCCTCTTGCAGATCCTGGTATTATCGGGGTTTCATCTGGGGCAGGCCTTGTAGCAATTGTCATCATGATTTTATTCCCACAGCATCTAGCTTTTTTACCACTAGGGGCGTTTTTAGGAGCTTTCATAACAGCGATGGTTATTTATGCTTTATCATGGCAAAAAGGGGCACCACCTTCAAGAATCGTCTTAGTAGGAGTGTCAATCAATGCATTAATTGGTGCAGCAACGTCAGCTTTAATGTTATTACATAGTGACAAAGTACAATCCGTGTTACCGTGGCTAGCGGGCGGCATTGGTGGTGTAAGTTGGGCACATTTAAACATGATTATTTATTATGCAATATTCGCCATTATATTAGCTTTCTTTGGTATTAAGCATATTCGAGTGTTAATGCTTGGAGATGAAATGGCAAAACTATTAGGACATAATGTGGAAAAAAGTCGGTTTTATTTAATCGTAGTAAGTACATTATTAGCTGGAATTGCGGTAAGTGTGTCTGGTCTTATTGGATTTGTCGGTCTTGTCGTACCACATATGCTACGTTTATTAGTTGGAAATGATTATAGATATTTGCTACCTTTATCATGCCTTGGCGGCGGGGTATTACTTGTTTTTGCGGATGCAATAGCTCGAAGTTGGTTTGACCCAATCGAATTGCCTGTTGGTATTTTACTGTCCTTCTTAGGTGGTCCTTTCTTCTTATATTTAATTCATAGAGGAGGAAAACAACGTGATTTCCGTTAACAAAGTGTTTTATGCACACTCTGAAAGATTTCAAATGCAAAATATGAATGTACATATTAAGGCTGGAGAAATCGTTAGTTTAATTGGTCCGAATGGATCGGGAAAATCTACTTTGCTTCGTTTAATAGCAAGGCTACTGAAACAAAGCGAAGGGGACATCATTTTAGATGGGAAAAATATTCATATGATGAAGAGTGCTGATGTAGCGAAGCAATTAGCGATGTTACCACAAATGCATGATCATCAATTAGATTTGACAGTGAAAGAACTAATTGAGTTTGGAAGAGGTCCACATAAATCATGGAGTAGCCGCTTAAATAAAGAAGATGAAGAAATTGTTGATTGGGCATTGTCTGTTACAAATCTTGAAGGGTATGAATATCGTCTTTTACATTCTTTATCAGGAGGGGAACGGCAACGTGCTTGGATTGCGATGACGCTAGCGCAACGTACAAATGTCTTATTATTGGATGAACCAACAACCTTTTTAGATATCGTTCACCAGTTGGAAGTAATGGAACTTGTGAAACGATTAAATGAGGAGTTTGGAATGACAATTATAATGGTTTTACATGACATTAACCAAGCTGCTCAATATAGCGATCGTTTACTCGTATTAAAGCGAGGAAAGATTCAGTATGATGGTATACCAGAAGAAGTACTATGCCATGAAATGTTTCAACATGTATTTGGCATAGATGTAGATATTTTTCAAGGAAATGACAAACCGTTTTTTACACCGAAACGAATTTCTAGAAGGGGAGAAGAGCGATGCAAACAGAAGAGCGTATTACCACTGAATTAGTAAGAGAATTTGTTATGGCAGCTCACGGGGATTTAGAGAAAGTACAAGAGCTATTGGTTGAATCACCAAGCTTACTTCACGCCTCTTATAATTGGGGTGGATCAGATTGGGAAAGTGCGTTAGGCGCATCGGCACATGTAGGTCGTAAAGATATTGTTCTTTATTTACTAGAAAAGGGTGCTCGGATGGATATTTTTGCAGCAGCTATGCTTGGTGAATTAGAAGTTGTACAAGCTATTTTAGTAGCTCAACCAGAAGCATTGCGTGCATCTGGCCCTCATGGTATTTCTCTTCTTCAACATGCACGAATGGGTGGAGAGAAATCTAAGCGTGTATATGATTATTTAGCAATACTATCTTAATGAACGAAGGAAGTTCTTATGTGCGGTAAACTTTTCACTTGAAACAATTGGAAAGTTTACCGCCCGTTAGAACGGGATAAGTATCTAGTATATTTGAAAATCCTACACCCCCCTCAATTGTAGTTTTCTTTATGCTAGTTATGATATGGATGCAGTGGACAATATTTGTCTACTGCTTTTTTTAGTTATTAAGAATGAATATTCTGTATTTTATCGTTGGTTCATTTATCCCGCTATTTTCCAGGCAGTAAGACTCCCGCCTAAAAATTCGGCTAAAGCAAAGAAGTTAGACGGGAGATCCACTGCCCGTAAACGCCTAGTTGGTGAAGGCTAATAATCAGTGGGGATGAACAAAATTTCCCACTGATTAAAGTTTCACTTTATAATAAATAGTAACATTTCGTATACACACAAAACGTGATCGTGAAATGAAGAAAAAATTAGTGGAAAGGAGTGCCAGCATGTTTCATACAGAACGTTTACAAATTCGCAAATATACAATGGATGATTTACAGTTCTACGCTTCACTATGGGGGAACGAGAAGGTAATGCGTTATATTGGAAATGGGACGTTAAAAACATATATGCAGTGTAAAAAAAGTCTGGAGGAATGGGTGATTCCTAGCTATAAAAACGGTCTCGGTTTATTTGTATTGATTGAAAAGGAAACGGGAACAAGAATTGGTCATGCAGGGCTGGTAAAGCAGAAGATAGATGGAAAAGAGGAAATTGAAATTGGTTATTGGTTACTTCCTCAGTATTGGGGAAAAGGGTATGCAAAAGAAGCGGCGGCAGCATTACGTGACTATGGTTTCCAAGCATTACGAATGAATAAATTAATTTCTCTTATTAATCCGAATCATCCCGCCTCAATATTTGTTGCTAGAAAAACCGGGCTCAGCTATGAGAAAACAACGTCATTTCATGGAATCGATGTTCTAGTTTATTCTATTAAGCGTGTTGGATGAAAAAATTACTTTTTTAAAGGTAAATTGCATTTTTTGAAGAATGGTATATGAAAATAAAGGGAGGGGTTACATGTACATTTATCATAATGGACTTATTATTCGTGAGGGAACGAGTAGCGTACCAGCATATGCAATTAAAGCTTTGTTTGAAGATGCTGGTTGGAGTAATGATAATATCCCTTCTTGGCAAATTGAAAAATTTACGATAGCATTCGAAAATTCAACATGGGCTTTCACAATTTGGGATGAGGAAGAGATGGTTGCGATGGTTAGAGTCATTTCTGATGGAATTATGATTGCGAACATAGTAAATTTAGTTGTGAAGTGTGAATATAGAGGGAAGGGATTAGGTAAGAAGCTTGTAGCTCTTTGCCTGCAAAAACTTCCCCACGGTGATTGGTTTGCGCATACATCAGCGAACAATTTTGATTTTTATAGAAGTTGTGGATTTGAAGTTAGAGAGCTATCGAGAAATGGAACATGTGCGTATTATGGATACCAAGTCGCGAAAAGAGATGGTCACCGATAAATGAATGGAAAGTAAAAAAGTATAGCGAGGTAATTTTGAGACTTTTGATAATAGAGAATGGATTGAGGCTCGTTTTATGATAAAATAAAAGAAAATTCTGTTTATTATTAGGAGGATAAAAATGAGTGTAAAAGCTGGGGATGTATTTAAATATGAAAGAAGATTTACTGAGGAAGAAGTTTTTGAATTTGCAAATATTACCGGTGATAAAGGTAGACACCATGTGGAATACGATGAAAATGGAAGATTAATGGTTCATGGTTTATTGACTGCTAGCATTGGGACGAAAGTGGGAGAAGAGTTACATTACATAGCAAGAGAATTAGTAAGTGAGTTTATTAGACCAGTTTTCACAGGAGATACGATCACTTGTGAACTAACTTTAACAAATGTTGAGCAAATGGAAGGCTATAAAAAAGTTTCAATCGAGTCAGTTTATCGCAATCAGCATGAAAAGACTGTACTAGTTGGGACAAGTTATGGAATTATAAGGGGATAAAAAAGAAGCCTGTTTAACAGGCTTCTTTTTTTTATTATTTAATAAACACGTTTTCGATTTTCCGCATAACTAGAGATGAGTAATAATGCAGTTTCTTCTCCTATATTACGAACAATATGAGGAACGCATGCATTCCATGAGAAAGAATCACCTTCTTCTACAATTGCAATATCTTCACCGTGCTGAACTTCTAGTTTTCCGCGTAATACAAGGTGACATTCTTCCCCTTCATGGGCATTTGGTGAGTTTTCTTTCGGGAATCCAGTAGGGATTTCTACTAAAGATAGGCGAAGGCCCCCTTGCTCCGCAACATGTTCAATTCTTTGCTCATCTTTGCCGTATACACTGTATTTCCGTTCTTCTTTTTTGACAATTTTTAATCGATCTTTTTGCTCTAACAATAAATAGGGAAGGGGAACGTTTAAAAAATTGGAGATCGTTTCTAAAGTTGAGATAGATGGTGATGTTTTATTATTTTCAACCTGACTCATAAATCCTTTAGAAAGACCTGTTCCCTCGCAAATTTGTGCAATTGTTATGCCTCTACGTTGACGAATTTCACGTATTGCAGAACCAATATTCATAAAATCAAGCTCCTTTTTGTAAACAACTATTTGTATCATAGCAAAAAAAATATATTTTTTCCCAGTGAAAATGAATTGACGAATAAAAAAAATTAGTGTATGTTTTGTAATGTAAATAAAAGTTTTGTATAAGAAAACTATAAAGGAGAGAATGAAATGAATCAACATATTGGTAACTTAATTATTCGTATCGTGTTAGGGGTAACATTCTTCATGCACGGTTTAACAAAATTCCAATCAGGAATTGACAATATTGCAGGATGGTTTACAAGTATTGGTTTACCAGGAGGACTTGCATACGGTGTAGCAACGTTTGAATTAGTTGGAGGTCTATTATTAATTCTAGGTTTAGGTGTAAGATATATTGGATTATTATTTGCACTTGTTATGGTTGGAGCAATCGTAAAAGTGAAATGGTCAGCTGGTTTATTGGGAGATGGAAAAAATCCTGGTTTCGAATTAGAACTTGCATTATTAGCAATGGGTGCATACTTATTTGTTGCAAAAGCTGATGGTTTTGTAGATAATTTCTTAAAAGAAAAAATGTCAAAAAAGAACTAATTTAAATGGGGGGGCTAACAAGATGAGTTTTCAACTTCATCCCGATACAACACTTGATGTTGTTCATTTATACGTATCTAATGTAAAGAAATCACTAGAGTTTTATACGGAAGTACTAAGTATGAAGGTGCTAAGAGAAGAAGAAGCAGTCGTTACATTTGGGAATGAAAATGATGAACCACTTCTTATCATTGAAGAAAAGAAAGAAGCTTTTCCGAAGCAAAGAGGAAGAACAGGGTTATATCATTATGCAATTTTATTACCAAGTAGACAGGATTTAGCGAATGTTCTTCGTCATCTTGTAGAGATGGTATATCCACTACATGGCGGAGCCGATCATTACTTTAGTGAAGCTCTTTATTTAGCTGATCCAGATGGAAACGGGATTGAAATTTATCATGATCGACAAAAAGAAGTTTGGCGTGATGAGAATGGAGAACTCCCATTTGTTAGTAACCCGTTAGCTGGTGAAGAATTATTACAGCAAGGAAGTACATGGAATGGCTTTCCAGCTGGTACTGTGATGGGGCATATTCATTTTCATGTAGCTGATTTAGAGGAAGCGAAACGTTTCTATGTTGATGGTCTTGGTTTTGAAGTAACGATTCCAGCTCGTAATGGAGCATTGTTCGTATCTGCAGGTGGTTATCATCATCATATCGGTTTAAATACATGGCAAGGTGAAGGGGTACCACCGCAAATGCCAGGTTCTGTTGGTTTGAAATATTTCACAGTTGTACTAGCGAATGAAAAACAAAAAGAGCAAGTATGTGAAAGCTTAAAAAATATTGGCAAGATTGCTACGTACAAAGATGGAATATTACAAGTCGAGGATCCATTTGGACATTGTATCCATTTCAAAATAAAAGGAGAAGCCTAAAAAGGCTTCTCCTTTTATTTTCTTATAATTGCTTTTTCGTTTTGTAAAAATAGTTCATCAAATTGTTTTGCAAGCTCAAAATCTAGTTTCGTTAAACCTTTTGCATTCCAAGATGACAAAGTAATAATAACTGCTTTATACTGGATAAGGATAAATGGATGGTGATTATGTTCTTCTGATAGTTTGGCGGCTTCAGAGACAAATTCGACTCCTTTTAAGTAGTCGGAAAACATATATTTTCGTTCAATCCATTTCTCATCTTTTACCATCCATTTATCTACCTTCAATAATTCTTCGTGAACTTGTTCTTCAGTTAATCTTAGCATCATTTTTCACATCCTTTACTGGAAGTAACGCAAGACCATTGTTAATAAGGCGTGTTACAGCTTCGTCAGTTGTGAAAGTAGAAAGTTGATGTAGTAATGCTGCCGATGTTTCATGCCCTTTGTTATGCTCTAAAAGTAACTCTAATACTTCAAGGCGCAGCAACCATTCTTTCGCATAAAATTTATTTAATACTTCTTGAATTGCTACTAATTGATCGATATGCGCGTCGTGTAAAATCCCCTCACTTCGAATATCTCGAACTGTTTGATACATACGTTCAAGTTCATTCAGTACAAGTGGAGCAGGAATTTCGTGAACTTCTTCATCCATTGGGAAAAATGCTGCGGCATCTGCGGCACCTGGGAATACTGAAGTGATTTGTGAGCCAACAGCCATATCAAATGCGCCCCATGAAGCATCAAATAAAACGCGGGCGTTATAAGTAACTGTGCAATCGATAAAGGAAATAAGAGCAATTTTCTTATCGTTTTTTACAATATCTGTTACTGTTCCTTTTACATGAATACCACTTGCAAAAGTAAACTCAGCGATAGTTCCAATTGTAATTCCTAATGATTGTAGTTGTTCGTCTGTACAATTTTCTAATGCAATATTTTCAGTGAGTAATCCAATCGGTGTTCCAAATCCGTCACTGTGTACAGAAGTAGAATGATTTGCTAACTGTTTATTATGAAGCGCTAATGCCGTTGGCGAATTTGTTCGCATGTAAATTAATTCACCTGCATCGTTTTCAATTGTCTCGCTAAATGTACCTGTAATTTGTAATCCACTATTTAGCTCAGCTGTTGCATAGTTCTCAGAGCGAATTGCTTTTTCTAAACCTTCTTTTCCACCTGTTTTAAAGGCCATTGTTTTAGAAAATGTTTCAAGCGCATCTGTTAATTCTTCAAAGGATTCACAAACAAATAGTTGTGGTTGCATTTTTGTTACGTCATAAGTTGTCCCTATACATGCTTCGATAGAAAATGGAACCTTTTCTACAGCGTCTGTTAAGCAATGTTTGCTTTCGCCAACAGAAGAAAGGAGACCAGCACCATATATCTTTGGATCATCTATATTTCCGATCAATCCATATTCTACTGTCCACCAGAAAAGACGTGAAATTTGTTCAGCTTCTGATAAACCAGAAACTAAGTTTTGTTTTTCAATTACAGCATTTTCAGCAGCCTTAACTTCATCAGGAGTAGAAGTAGGGCTTTCTTTCACTATCGTTAATGTACGAACAGCTTCAAATGCATCATGTTCTTCTTTTGTAGAGAAAGCTTTTGCACCAATTTGCCCAAAACGTTTCACATATTTTGCATATGTAGGATCAAGTAAAATCGGTGCGTGTCCTGCGGCTTCGTGTACGATATCTGGAGCTGGTGTGTACTCGATATTTTCTACTTTCCGAATATCTGTTGCGATCGGTAGTAATCCGTGTCCTTGAAAATCGAAGAATGCTACGCCGGGAATAAGTCCGTCAATCGTTACAGCGCCCCAGCCACTTGGTGCCAAACACTCATTCATTTCTTCTACTTTTGGAATTGCATCTATATTAATACCAGATGATTGTAGTCCGTTCACATAGGCTGGATGAGCAACGTCTTTTAAGAAGCTATGATTTTGTCTCATAATGTAACGCCACACAGCGTGATTCACCGGTGTGTATTGATCATAATGTTGTGTGGATACGAATGGTTTTAAATGCGATGGAATTTCTGTTTTCTTTGTCATTTAGACATCCTCCTTTTTTTCTATAAAATTGAATATCGATTTCGTATAGCTTATATCACCTCCCTTCATTATTTGTAAGCGCTTATAAAATTTTATCATAAGATTCGGAATTATTTAACATCTGTTTCTGTGAGAAATAGAAAAAGCCCCTATCGGAAAATCCGATAGGGGCGAAAGAATCGCGGTACCACCCTATTTGTAAGTGAAAATATACTTACATCTCAATTAATGATAACGGAAAAATTCCGTCTTTTCCTTCATGCATAAAAGCACTACGAAAAAGAAGCTCCAGAATTGTAATTCATACTTATATATGTGCTAATTTCCACCGACCATTAGCTCTCTGTAACAGGGATATAAGATACTACTGCGATTCTTTCAACGCGTATATATGAAATTGTGTAAGAGGATGGACGCAAAAAAGTCCCTATCGGAAAATCCGATAGGGACGATAAAAATCGCGGTACCACCCTATTTGTAAACAACTAATTGTTTACCACTCACTTTACGATAACGGAAAGATCCGTCTTTCTCTTCATGCATAAAAAGCATTACGGGAAAGAAGCTCCAGAATTGTAATTCACGCTTGTATATGTACTGATTCGCACCAACCATCAGTTCTCTGAGACAGTGATATAAGTCGCTACTAGTATTCCTTCAAAGCCGATATATAATTCGTTCAACTAAACTATGTTTTGTATTATAAAACTATATTAAAAAAATTGTCAACAAAAATTTTTTATCCCGTGTTAATGAGCAGTAAAATTCCTACCTCAAAATTCGGTTGGAGCAAAGAAGTGAGATGGGAGATTAACTGCCCGTAACTCCCGATTGGTGAAGGGTAATAATCAGTGGGGATGAACGAAATCTCTACTGATTAAAGTTTCACTTTATTTCACTTCTAAATTAACAGTTAAATTAGAGGTATTGCCAGCTGCATCAGTTGCTACAATGTGAATAGTATTTTTCCCTTCTTGTAATTGAGTGCGATCGAAATAAATGCCATAGCTTTTCTCCCAAGGGTTCAGGAATGCCTGGTCCCATACACCATTTCCGTTAATTTCATATTGCATTCTCACTGGAATACCAGGTGCTATCCAACCAGATTCTGACATCCAATCTAGTAGAATATCATCAACTTTTCCTCTAATTACGAGATTTTCTTGGTCAACTTCGTATGTTAACTTAGGTGCAGTTCGATCAAGAAATACAGCAGCTGTTTGTTTTGTTTCTCCGCCAGAATTAGAAGCAACTGCTTCGATTTGATATAGCCCGTCAGCTAAAGGAGTTCCATCGGTTTTTGTACCATTCCATTTGAAAGGTTTGTATCCAGGAGTTGCATTTTTAGCTTGATGGATAATCCCTTGATACGTTACACGTTCTTTCGTAACTAAATTTGCATGCAATGTTACATCATCCACAGGCGCAACTAAATAGTAGTTGATGAGATTATCATCTAGTACGTGGTCGCCATTTGGGCTAAAAGTAGAATTAATAATTTCAAGTCCATCGATACGTTTATAATCTTTAGGATCGATACTAAATGTGAATGGAATTCGAATTTCTTCTTTTGCCCCTTGTTCTTTTACATATACATTTCCAGTATACACACCTTGTGGTAGTGAGCTATCTACAGTGATAGTAAATGGTTTTTCGGTACTACTATTCGGTTGAATGCTAATCGATGAAGGGACAGAAGCTTTTACTTTTGTGTTTGTGTTTGCATCTAGTAACTCCACACGAGTTGAAAAACTTTTCTTTTTACTAGAAAGGTTTTGTAATGTAACATTTTGCGTCAGTTTTACTTTTCCGCTATTTGGCTTAATAAGACCAAAGCTGACATTGTTAGGTTTTACTAATACATTTGTTTGAGCTGCTTTCGGAATGTTAATTAAACCTGATCCTTGTGCCATAACAGGGTATGTATTTTCATTGACATCATGTAATGTTTTTGCATTGTTAGCAAGAGCCGCTTTCAATTGCTCTGTCGTCCAATCAGGATGCATTTGACGCAAGAGGGCAACCGCTCCAGCTACTTGCGGAGCAGCCATACTTGTTCCGTTATGCGATTCATAGCCGCCTCGCGGTACTGTACTAGTAATTTGTACTCCAGGTGCAACAACATCAGGCTTTATTAGCCAACTTCCTTGTGATGGTCCTCTTGAACTAAAGTTACCGATAAGTTCTGTTTGCTTTGGTTGTCCAATTTTTATATTTTTCTTTCGTTTTGTAATTAAAGTTTTTAATTCTTCCCCATTTGTATTTGATAATTGCATTACTGGGACAGCTAGATGTTCACGTGAAAAATATTCCGGCATCATATTAATTTCTTTTTCGCTAGAGATTAATAACACACCAAGTGCCCCAGCTTGCTTCGCTTGTTCTGCTTTTACTAATGTACTAGAAGTACCTTGTAAAATAAGTGCGAATTTCCCTTTCACATCTTGTTTTGCATAATCACTTGGATTGCCATAACCAACGTATACAAGAGGGGAATCATTTCCTATTGGAAAATCGGATTTTGATAACGGTAACCCTTGATATGTTTTGCTGGAACCAGCTACTTGGAATGTTGGAAACGGGATAGAAACCGTAGATGCTCCAACAGAAATGACACTACTTGCGTTACCGGGAGCATCAACAGACCAAGGTTTTGGTCCGTCATTTCCATTTGAAACGACAGTAGTAACACCAAGTTTCGCTGCTCGTTCTAACGTTAATGTTACAGGCTGATCAGGTACATTTAAATCCTGCCCAAGGGAGAGGTTTAACACATCCGCACCATCTTGAATCGCTCGTTCAATCCCTTGGATAATATCATCTGTTGTACCAGTTCCACCGTCATTCATTACACGATAGGCTAGAATAGAAGCGTTTGGAGCAACGCCTTTAATTTTTCCATTACCCGCAATAATTCCAGCTACATGAGTACCATGTACGTTACCATCCATTGGATCGCTATCTTCATCAACCGTGTCATATCCACCGATATAATTTGCCTTTAAGTCAGGGTGTGTATAGTCTACGCCAGAGTCGATAATGGCTACTTTCATGCCTTTTCCATCAAGCGGTTTGCCAGATGGATCTTTTAAATTCCACGCTTCAGGTGCACCAATTGTCGGTCCACCGATATTTGGTGCTTCTTCGTTAATAGTACTTTTTGATGTTTCATGCAATTTATATGTTAAGTTCGGATAGACTGCTTTTACTTCAGGTAAAGAGGCAAGAGAGGTAATTTGATCTCCAGGAACTGAAATAGAGAATCCGGAAAATAACGTATTATACACTTCTTTAATTTTTGCACCAGGTGCTTTTTCTTTTATTTTCTTAGTCGTATCTTCTTGTGCTTTTTTTAGCTCAGCATGATAAGACTGCGCATTACTATTTTGTAAATCTGGAGCATGCTGAATATTACTTTGAGCAGCGAGAGGTGCATGTTGCAATTCTACAATTACTGATATTTCTTTTGTTGTTTTCGTTTCAACATTTTGAGCAATTTTATGTTCTCCCCACTGTTCAATCGTTGTTTTTAATTGTGGACTAAATTGCTTCTCCTTTTGTAGTGATTCAGCATGAGTGCTTAAAGCTCCAAAACTAGAAAAGACAAGCGCCATGCTTAATAGTGTAGATGTAGTTTTTTTCATTGATACTCCCCCTAATAAAAAGTGCTAATATTCAGAAATAAAATCTTACATTTTAGTTAGAACTTATAAATATAAATGTTGGCTAAACTATACTTTCGACATAATTCATACCAATCCTCTATGAATTGAAAGTTTCTTGGGAAATTTTTTCTGATTATGTCGAATCGATATTTTTCACATATTGTAGGAAGAAAGTGAGGAATGCTATGAGGGAAATGGAGTGATGGTATGAAAAGGCTAATAGTAAGTGGTAGTGTAGTGTTGTTTATGTTTTTATGTTCTATCGCTATTACTAGCGCAGAAAATAATAGTGTGAAAGTTGCTTTTATTCGTCATCATAACCTTTGGATTAAAGTTGATGGGAAAGAAAAACAACTTACAAAAGGAGAGAACATAACAGGGCCAAAGTGGTCACATGATGGAGAATGGCTGGCATATGTAAAAGGGGAGAAACAAAATATTCTTGAGTTATATCGGCTGAAAGATGGAAAGAAAGTTACGCCGTTTCACTCAGAAGCATCGAATTATCAATGGTCACCAACAGAAAATATAATTGCATTTATATTTACAGGTACATTGAATACATTTGATGTAGAAAAAAAGAATGCAGATTTTGAAAATGTATCGGCTGGTGTGGGTGATTATGCATGGTATCCTGATGGAAAGAACTTTCTTGTATCCTCTGAAGCGCACTTACTTCCAACAGGATGGACAGGGGCTCAGCTATATGAAGTGCAAAAAGATGCACATATGAATCCTCACAAAATGAAGCATTTGTATGCATTGCCAAATGAACATGATGATTTTCTAGCGCTAGTAGCAAGTGGCTTTAAGTGGTCACCAGATCAAAAGTGGATTTCATTTTTAGCGGTACCGACAGCTTCATGGTCAGCTGATAGTAATACGCTTTGCTTAGTTCGAGCAGATGGTAGTCGGTTTGAAATAGTAGATCAAATGCTATTAAATACAGAATGGTTCAAATGGGCGCCATCAAAAAACATATTGGCTTATATTGAAGGAAGCGGGAGAGTTGCATTAGAGAATAAACATTTAAAAATAAAAGAACTGCCAGTACTCCAGCAGCAAACATTTACGCCGAAAGGATATGTGGATTGGGATTTTACATGGAAGAACGATAATGTAATTATCGTTTCACGAGCAAAAGAGGGAGGGTTTGAAACTCTGCCAGAAAAAAGGCCATTCCCATCTTTATATGAGATAAATAGCACAAGCGATAAACAATATCAAATTACAAAGTCATCTAATAAGCAAGGCGATTATCATCCAATTTTCATGAAGAAGAGCAATCAATTAATATGGATACGTTCAGATCGTAAGAAAGCTGATATATGGATAGCTCATAGTGATGGAAAACATGAAAAGAAGTGGATTGAAAATGTAGATGTACCAGAGTGGTATTATGAGAAATGGAATTGGGAAAATGTTATCTCGGTGAAAGAAGAATAAAAAACTGCCTAAAAGATTGTTTTAGGCAGTCTTTTACTGTTATTTATGTGTTTTATTTGGCTTTTTTTTCGCTGGGTTTCCGTTCCCTTGGCGCTTTCTATTTTGTTCATCTTTTGCTTGTTTTTCATGTAGTGTATCTAAAAATTCATTCGAGTTACTCATGTTTATATCTCTCCTTTCATTTTGTCATGATTACTATAACCATTTAGGAGGATAATCATGAGTTAGAAGTTAGGCACTTAATTTTCTTCGATAATGTAAGTAAAATATTCCATACATAACAAATAGCATGAGTAAAACTTGTAACTCTACATTTGCCTTTAAAATAGCTGCGATAGGGTCTGGTAAGTACGGTGATTTATCATTTGTGCTTAAACCTAACCATTTATTTAAGAGGCTAATGGTACAAAACATAAAAACACCGGACCAGCTTGCCGTAATTGCTTTTTGTTTCACGTTCATCATCTGTAATCCAAGGATTAGCAGTTTTATCACTACTAAAGAAGCCGTTTATATATCCCCATATAATCATTCCAATAAAGACAATTATCCATTTCATATATGTAATTCTCCTTTCGGTGTAAAAAGTATTTTACATGTAATATTGTAATATTTTACAAACCTTCGTGTCAAACGTTTTTTACATATCGGTTTTTATACAGCAGGAATAAAGAATGCAATAGGGAAGAAATATGTGTGAGGATTTTATAGTAAGAGGAGACTGAATATGAAAATCGTTTTTGTTCGGCATGGTGAAGGTGAACATACAACGGATTTAACAGAAAGTTTACAAGTGTTTGACCCACCATTGACGAGAGTAGGAAAGGCTCAAGCTAAATTACTTCAACGTGATGTATCATTACAAGAAACGGATATATTAATTGTTAGTCCTACACTTAGAACTTTACAAACGGCGACAATATGGAGTGCGAAAGTAGCTTGTCAAAAAATAGTCCATCCATATGTATCTCCGCGTATTTTTCCTTATCGAGAAGGAGCGAAAACATTACCGTGCGATTATATAGTAGATCAGGAAATGATAACAAAGTTATTTCCGCATTTTTCGATAGAGAAAAGCTCAAATAATCAGTTATGGAAGGAAGGTATAAACACTATTTCAGAGAATAGTTTTCAGCAAATAGTAGATGAATTTCTTCTTTGGTGTTATGAACTGGGTGCGGAAAGAATTTGCATTGTATCTCACGATGGAACAATTACAGCATATAGGCAATATTTACAGAAAGTCGTTTTAACTAGATCAGATTTTTTGAAAGAAACAGGTATATATGAAATGGATTTATCCCATAAAAGTCTGATTGATAAGGGCTGATTATAGGATGGAGGTTGTTTGTTGAATATTGCATTAGTAGTTGGTTTTAATTCGGATTTAGAGGCGCAATCAATACGAGCATCTCTTGAGTATTTTGGTGCAAGAGTTGTGACATATTGGATTGGTAGACCGAAAGATTTTGTGGAAGTTCTTTCTGGAAAGAACTTATTTAACGATATTAATTATATTATTTTTTGCTTTCATGGTGAAGAAGGGAAGTTTGTCATGGAAGAGTTAGGCGAAGAAGTATATGAACAAGATGAACCGAGAGGGTATTTTGGTAAAGCAGAAATTTATAAATATGCAAAATTGCATAATACACATATTGTAAATAGCGGGTGCACATTAGGGGAGCAAAAACTTGCAAAATCTTTTTTACATAGTGGTGCGAAATCATATATTGGATCGATTGATTATGTAGATGGAAATGCAGCACTTATGTTTACTATACGCTTATTTTATGGGGTTATTAACCATGGGAAAACGTTAGAAGAAGCGTTTCAAGAAGCGAGTTTAATTGATGAGGAGACACATACATTTCGATTCTATAATTAGTGTGAAACACGTTTATTCTATATTCGAATAAACGTGTTTCACATTTAACTCACATTTTTTTTACGTTTTTTTCAATGAAAATGGTTATCACTTGTGGTATGATATGTTCAAGTTTTTACAGGTAATAAAAG
Organism: Bacillus sp. 5mfcol3.1; assembly: GCF_900114335.1. NCBI lineage: Bacteria > Bacillati > Bacillota > Bacilli > Caryophanales > Bacillaceae > Bacillus > Bacillus sp. 5mfcol3.1. The sequence goes on from NZ_FOST01000002.1 coordinate 500,135, forward strand.
TTACTATATAAACGTTAGTTTTTAATGTTTCATACGCATGTCACAGATTATTCATAATTAACGTTTGAAAAATAAGTAACTAATGTTATTATATTATCTGTAACTAACTTAATTACAACTTTAGGAGGAAGATATGGTTATTCAATTTTTAAGAGAAAACAAAGCAGTTTCTTTTGTATTAGCAGTAATTCGAGTATATCTTGGTTACACATGGTTAATGGCTGGAATCGGTAAACTACAAGGAAAAGGATTCGATGCAACAGGTTATTTGCAAGGCGCAATTGAAAAATCTAAAGGTGCACAACCGGCTGTTCAATCTTGGTGGGCATCATTCTTACAAGAATTTGCAATTCCAAATGTAGATTTGTTTAATACACTTGTAACATGGGGAGAAATTTTAGTAGGAATTGGTTTAATTGTAGGCTGTTTAACAAAAACAGCGGTCTTTTTTGGTCTTGTAATGAACTTTTCCTATATGTTTAGTGGGTCAATTGGTGTGAACCCTGAGATGGTTATCTTATCTATGTTTGTTCTTGTTGCCGGTATGAACGCTGGGAAATTTGGAATGGATGGCTTTGTTATCCCGAAAGTATTAGGATCAAAAACTCAAAAACGCCAAAAGCAAGCTGCTTAATATATGAAAACGGGTATCTCAAAATGAGATACCCGTTTATGTTATTTTTCAACTTTGATCGGATTGTTCTTAAAGAAGTCTTGTACATACCCGACAAATTCTTGTGGTTCTTGGCGAAATGGTGCATGATAACCTTTTTCAATAATATGTAAAGTGCTATTTTTTAAGAATTGATGATACGTTTCTCCTTCTTTCCAAGAAACGCTACTATCATTTCTGCCCCATATAATTAAAGTCGGCTGTTTCATTTCATTCGCATTAATTTTAAGACGTCTAGGCCATAGTTTCATTTTGTTATAATGCTCTTCATCGTTACGTTTGAATTTCACTTTGCTCTCATCATAATCAGTAATAGAAGAAACGGCATTTAAATTAGTCGGCAATTGTGGTTTTGGTGAGCCTTGTTTAGTAACGAATGTATGAGGACCACCTGTAGCATCAGTTAAAATAAGGTGAGTAACTGCTTCAGGATATAAATATGTTAAATTTAGAGAAATTTCTCCCCCCATGGAATGCCCCAGTATTGCGAATGAATCATACCCTAGTTTTTTCATTAATTTATAATACAAATTTGCATGAGTTGGAAAAGAATAATAAAAATCCATTGGCTTAGATGAGCGCCCGAATCCTAAAGCATCTACAGAAATAATTGTATGATCTTTTGCTAAATCGGAGTAAATCTTTTGAAAACCATCTGATGACCCTCCAAAGCCATGAATCATAAGTAAAGGTGGTTTTTCATTACCAATCTTTTTAAAGTAAATGGTTTGACCATCTATTTCTACCATTTTTTCCTCGGTAGCTAGTTTAGCTGTAATTGTATTTTTCACTTGCTTTACTTGTTCTACTGGCTTTTCTGCTGCACTACATCCTACTAATAGTGTAAGAGTAAGACAACCTACCATGAAATAGCTAAATCGCTTCAATTAGGTGTCTCCTTTCTAACATAACGCTGTATCTATCATAGCAAATAGCATATTACGATTTCCAGGAAGTTGGCTACCATTTTTTATCATAAGAGGTGAAAGGAGCGTTTCTTGGAAATTTTCTGTTTGAAGAAATTTACGAAATATAAATTGTGAATGTGGGACATCAATTCGTACTATACCATTCCAACATTCACATATCTTTTTTAATAATTGAATAGCATCTTCTTCTTGCTTGGCGATAAGTGGATGGATACATAATATATTGCCCTTTTGTATGCATAATGAAAAAGCTTCTATACGGTTATTTCTTTCAATTTTAAAAGCGTGTATGGCCCTTGGTAATAGCAAAGAGTAAAGTAGAGAACGATTCACACCAGTTGCAATTTGATCAAGAGAAGTAAGAGATATAAGGTCTTCTTCTCGTACTTGTTGTAAGTGAGAAGGATACGTCTTAGTAGTTTGCTTTTCAAAACGATGAATTGTTGTTGCTGTTTGAAATCCACATGATGTGTATAGAGGTTCGCCAGCTTTTGTCGCAATAAGTGCAATTGGTTGTTTTGGATGAATTTGTTCCAAGCAATGATTTAGCAACATGCGCCCTATTCCTCGTCCTTGAAAATTAGGGTGAACGATTAACATACCAATGGAAGTGAAGTTACTTGTAAAAGGAAATACTCCTCCAGTCGCAATGAGTTTGTTTTCATGAATATAACCTACAAGTGTGCCGATAGAAAGATACATTTCGAATTGCTTTTTCATAAAAATTTCATCGTGTAACCATCCAACAGATTTGCAAAGATTAAGTAATTCAAAAATAAAAGACTCATTTAGCTTTACTATTTTCATAAAGGCTCACCGCATTTCTATTTAATTTCATAAAAATAGAGTCAAAATGTAAAAAAAAGAGATTTACGTTAAATGAAATCCAACCTGTTTATATTTAAATTGTAAAGGGCAGGATGGCTGATACGAAGAGACAAAGTTATACAAATTATAACTGATATTTACATAAGTTAACAAAAAATTTACATACAGCTAATTTTCTCTTAATAGTCTTCCATTAAATTTGATAGTGGGAAATGAATAACCTAATTAGGGGGACAAGACAGTGAAAAAGTTTGTGAAAAAAGCATGGCCATTTGCAGTTGTGGCATCATTAGCAGTTACTTCGGTAGCAACATGGAATTTTACTCGTTCTAGTGAGGTTAATGCAGATGAGAACGGAAGCAATGCAAAGATTAAAAATGTTATCGTATTAATTGGGGATGGTATGGGCCCTTCATATATGACGGCTCACCGTTATATGAAAGATAATCCAAAAACCTTTGAAATGGAATCTACAGAATTTGATAAGCATCTTGTAGGAACACAAAAAACATACCCAGAAGATGAGCATGAAAATATTACAGACTCTGCATCAGCAGCAACAGCTATGTCAGCAGGGATTAAAACATATAATGCTGCAATTGCAGTTGATAATGATAAAGCGGAAGTGAAAACGGTTCTTGAGCAAGCGAAAGAAAAAGGGAAATCAACGGGACTTGTTGCAACTTCTGAAATTACACATGCAACACCAGCTGCTTTCGGTGCGCATGACATTAGCCGTAAAAATATGGACGCAATTGCAAATGATTATTTTGATGAGAAAATTAAAGGGAAGCATAAAGTAGATGTTATGCTTGGCGGCGGCGTAAAGAACTTTGTTAGAAAAGATCGTAATCTTACAGAAGAGTTTAAGAAATCTGGTTATAGCTATGTAACGGATCGAGATCAATTGTTAAATGATAAAAATGATCAAATTCTTGGTTTATTTGCACCAGGTGGATTAGATAAAATGATTGACCGTAATGATAAAACACCTTCATTAGAAGAAATGACTAATGCAGCAATTGAGCGTTTGAACAAAAATAAAAATGGTTTCTTCTTAATGGTGGAAGGAAGTCAAATCGACTGGGCTGGACATGATAATGATATCGTTGGTGCAATGAGTGAAATGGAAGACTTCGAAAAAGCTTTCAAAGCAGCGATTGAGTTTGCGAAAAAAGATAAAAATACGTTAGTTGTTGCAACGGCAGACCACGCTACAGGTGGATTATCTTTAGGGGCCAATGGCGAGTATAACTTTAAAGTAGATCCAATTAAAGCTGCAAAACGCACACCAGACTTTATGGCAAATGAGATTGCAAAAGGTGCAAATGTAGAAGAAACATTGAAAAAGTATATTGATTTACAATTAACTCCAGAAGAAATTCAAGCTGTAAATGATATAGCTCCGTCAAAAGATGTAACAAAGATTGATAATGCAATTGAAGATATTTTCAATAAGCGCTCGGTTACAGGCTGGACAACTGGTGGACATACAGGGGAAGATGTGAACGTGTATGCATTTGGTCCAGGTAAATACTTATTCTCAGGCGTTCAAGAGAATACAAATATAGCGAAACGTGTCTTTGATATTGTTGGCGGTGGCGATCCGAATAAAGGAAGACGTTAATTAAGAGCGAAAGTGAGGCGAAATGCCTCACTTTTCTTTTTAGGAGTTGGGAATATGGAAAAAATATTTAGGAAATTAAGATTCCTTCTAGTGTTTGTAGTATTACTAGTTGGATGTCAACAAGAAGAGAATAACGTAGAACAAAAATCTACTACTAAAAAATCTGAGGAAAAGGTACAAATAACAAAAGAAGAAGAGAGATCTATTCAAGATGTTATTACTACATTTGTGCGAACGACGAATGAAAAAAATCTTGCAGAACATATGGAGTTATTTTCAAAGAAGATGCCTAGTGCTGAAGACTTAAAAACACAAAAAGAAGCCGCATTTCAAAAGGGAAATAAGAAGATTGAATTGGAACATATAGATATGAAAGCTAGTAAAGTAGGGTATGTTATTGTTGAAACGAAAGAAAAGGAAGTAGACGATAGTGTCACTCTTCAAAAGAAAGTACAGTACGCTCTTGGAAAAGAAGATGAGAAATGGAAGATTGAAGAGGTTCGCACGATAGAGAAAAAATAACGTGAAACTTTAATAAGCGTGGGAGTCACACCTCCAAAAAAATGGTATAAAAAAGGTTCTCATTGGCGAGAACCTTTTTTTATAGTGGTAGCATAATTTGATTTGAGCATGCCTCAATATCATCAATATCTTGACGAATTGTGGCCATTTTATTATCAAGATCTTCAGCTTTCATTGCTGCATCATGTAGTTCATCTTTTAAATACTCCGGTATTTTCCCTTCATATTTATAATAAAGTTTGTGTTCTAAACTTGCCCAAAAGTCCATTGCCAGTGTACGTAACTGAATTTCTGCAAATACATCTTTTGTACCAGAATTCAGTGATAAAGGATATTTAATAATCATGTGTAAACTTTTATAACCGTTTCGTTTTGGGTTAGCGATATAATCTTTTACCTCTATGATTTCCATATCTTCACGCTTTTGAATGACTTCTTTTAAATGATAAATATCTTCTACGAAGCAACATGTAATACGAATACCAATAATATCTTGTAAATGCGTTTGGGCATTTTCAACTGTCGGTAATAAATTTTTACGTTCAAGCTTTTTAATAATACTTTCAGGTTGTTTTAGTCTTGTTTTTATATGTTCAAACGGGTTGTAATCCTCTAAAAATTGAGCTTCCCGGTTCATAATTTCAAATTTAGTTTTTAACTCTTCTAAAGCAAATGTATATGGTAATACAAAAGCTTTCCAGTAGTTAACTGTTGATTGATTATATTCCATTTATATACACACCTTTTCCTATTTACAAGTGAGGTTGTTATTATACTAAATACCAAATCATATAAGCACAAGCAGCAAATGATGAGATCATAAAGCGATATTTAGTTTTCATACTTTCAACTCCTTTCGAGTAAGATTCTATATAAATAAACGTGATTGTTAATAAGTTCACTATGTACAATTTCTATAGTAATAGATTCGTGTGAATTTCGTATGAACTAATTGTTTCAGCTTTTTGTCTTTTTTGCTGTTAATCATAATTATTATTCGGATTTAAAGTGTTTTTATTTGATTTATCCATTTGTATAAATTAATGTATATTTAAATTTATAGTTATTAAGGAGGATATACGGTGAACTTTGAAGAATTAGCAATTGCTAGACGTTCTGCAATGAAATTTATACAAGGTATAGAAATCCCTGATGAGGATTTTAAAAAAATATTTGAGTTAACTAAGCTTTCTCCATCTTGCTATAATTTGCAGCACACACATTATGTTGTAATTCGTGATCAAGAGCGAAAAGAAAGATTAAAAGAATTAGCGTTCGGTCAATATAAAGTATCGAGTGCATCAGCGGTAGTGCTCGTTTGTGGTGATAAAAGAGCATACCAAAATGTTGAAAATATTTACTTCGGTATGAAAGTTTTAAAAATGATTGATGAATGCGAATATGAAGATACAATTAGGCAAACGAAAGGTTTATATGAAGGAAAAGGAGAGCGTTTCATGGAGGATGAAGCGATTAGAAATGCTTCGTTAAGCGCGATGACTTTTATGTACGCAGCTAAATATTATGGCTATGATACATGTCCAATGATTGGTTTCGATGAAAAAGCAGTACAAAGTGAATTAAATATGCCAGAGCATGTAATACCTGTTTTAATGATTACGATAGGGAAAAGTGATACGACTAAAGTTCGTCCAAGAGGATATCGAAAGCCAATTAGTGAGTTTGTTACATACGAATCGTTTTAATAAAATTTATTTAACTATAAAAACAAGGGGATTCTAAATGGAATCTTCTTGTTTTTGCAATTGACAAATAGAATGAAGTTTTATAATATATAAATCGTAATCATTACGTTTTAGTTTGCGATCTTTGAAAGAAAGGAGAATTACCTATGCGTGTAAATATTACATTAGCTTGTACGGAGTGCGGTGATCGTAATTATATTTCTAAAAAAAATAAACGAAACAATCCAGAACGTATCGAACTAAAAAAATATTGTCCACGATTAAAGCGAGTAACGTTACACCGTGAGACGAAGTAGAAGACTAGAGATATCTCTAGTCTTTTTTTTGTTAATAAGTTTTGGTTTTCTTTGTTATAATTACCTTAAATTGTAACAAAGGAGAGGGCATGGTGAATCAAAAAGATAAAGAAAGAAAAGAGCACGTAGCTCATATTATTGAAATTCCAGATGAATATAGGCTTGTTGTAGATGATCAAGAAGGGGTTGATGACCCGTATCATCTATTATGGTGGGGACATAAAGATGATGAGGAGAAACAGATACAAATTACATTAAATAGACATACTGGTAATTTAATTGAATTTAGGATAGATGATGGAAATTCTTTTTCGAGTGATAAGGGAGCGATAGAGGAGAATAAAGCAAGAGAGGTTGCAAATACATTCTTAAAAAAATATACAAAAGAAGGATATGAATTCTATACATATGTAACGGTTAAGGACGACAGGCGCGGTTGGAAAGAAGTAAATTATATGCAAGAAGTGAATAGCTATCCATTGCCGAATACTGGGTGTGTTGTGCGAGTGCACCCTTCAGATAATGTTGTGCATTTTCATTATAATGGACAAAAAGCCATAGAGAAAAAACCGTTATGGCCAAGTGAAATTGTTGGGGAGAATATCGTTTTAGAAAATTTGAAAGCTAGACAAGATATGAGACTTGTATTTGTAGATTTAACATACTCTTCATGTGAGTATGAAAACGGGGAAGAAGTAAAAGGGTACCATCTTGTATATGAACCAGAGCCTAGTCATGCGTTTATTGATGCAAGTACAGGTAAAGATTTATATGGGCCAGAACACTATAAATTACCTTCTACAGTACTTGTTGATAAACCGCTAAAGAGTAGTCAAAAAAAAGATGTGTTTGATTTATTTGATTGGGACAAGGAGAAGTTTGTCAAAATAGATGAAAAAGTAGATGAGGATGAAGTCCGGATAAAATTTGTATTAAAAGAAGAATTACAAAAAGAAATAGAAGAGAAGGATTCATATTCAATGGATGAGTTTTATAAAAAACATTTTCCAATGTTGAAACATGATGAATTCGTTGTAATTACTCTAGATAAAGAAACAAATCAATTGCTTTCTTTTTTTATGTGGAAGGATGAGAAAAAAAGGAAAACAATCTTATCGAGAGAGCAATGTTTAAGCAAGGCACTTCAATTTTTAGAGCATATTATCCCAGATGCGACAAAGTATGTTCAACTTTGGGATAATTATGAGGAGGAAGAGGGGATAGAGAGGTTTTCCTTTTCAATCTATGTAAATGACATTCATGTAGAGCGGAAATATATTATGATCAACATCAATGCAGAAAATGGTGCTGTGATGCACTACTCTGGAGAGTCTGGCAACTTTATAAAAGAATTACTTGCATATGAAACAACACCAAAAGTAACAAAAGAAAAAGCGTTAGAAATATACAGAGAGGCTATCCGAGTTAAATTAGAATGGTTTGTAGATCATGATGCAGAGGAAACGAAATACAAACTACTGTACAAACAAACGACAGATGAAAAACATAAAGAACCTTTTGATTGTAGTCGGGAAATTCGTTATATTGATGCCCAAACTGGGAGAAAGATTTGGAGTAAGTAAAGTAAAAAGAGTTATTTTTCAAAGAAAATAACTCTTTTTATTTTTATAATTTGCCTGTTCGTTTTTCAAAATTAAATGTGATAGGAAGATTGGAAGAAGAATTATCACTTTTAAATGTTACTTTCCATTCTTTAGTATGGGCTTTAATTTCAAAATTAAGAAGATTCATCGCTCTACGTTTATCTATTTCTAAAAACATATTATGAATTTCTGGTTCCTGCTGTAAATTAAGAGCCTTTAGTGTGACTGTTAATGTGAAAAAATTTTGCCCTTCATATACTATTTTTGATATTTTTGTTTTTTGTGTATTTAACAGTATATAAAAACGGTCTGATGGAGTTAATTGTACAGAGTCATCAGTAATTTCATTCTCGCTATTATAAAGTTCAACTAAGAAAGATGTACTATGGGAAGAATGTTTTTTGCTTGTAATCTGTAATTCAGTAGGAATCATCGGTATTTCATAAAAATCATTCCTTATTATGTTATTGTAATCCTCTGAAAATTTACGGACTTCTTTTGGAAAAGAGTCTTCTTGTGTACTTAAAAAAGTTTTATGTTGCTTTGGAGTTTTTTTACTAAAATTTAATGTTTCTTTAAAGTAATAATTGGATCCAGTTAAAAATAAAAAACTACAAATTAATAAAAAAATTCGATACGGATTTTGAAAGTTAAAGAACAGTAGTATACATGTAATAAATCCAATTACATAGAAAATAAAGATAAGTAGTTCTAGTTTTGAGTGAAAGGAGAAACCATAATTATGAAAAAATTTCATTCCAATTATAATTTGAGCTCCAAAAAACAAAGAAATTCCAAATTGAAAAAATAATAAATCAGGCCCTCTCTTAATAACAAAAGTAATGAACGAAATGAAAAGTAAAAATACCCCTAAATAAATTGTTACATTTAATAATCGATCTAATGTAAGCATGAATAGTTTCCCCTTTAATAGCATATTCATATATAAATAACAATTTTATATAATTATAATATAACAATAAAATATTTTAAATGTTGGAAGTGTTGAGTTTTATAAATAAACTGTACAGACACAAACAACCTCAAGCCCACATACACATAATAAAGACCACTATTTTGGCGGAGGTGAAAGGTTTGAGTCTATTCGCCGCAATTGGATATATGGTTCGAGAAGTGTTTGTCTTTGTTTCTTATGTGAAAAATAATGCGTTTCCGCAGCCGTTATCATCAGATGATGAGAGAAAGTACTTAGAGTTAATGGAGCAAGGTGATGCTCAAGCGAGAAATCTTTTAATTGAACATAATTTACGGCTTGTAGCTCATATCGTTAAAAAATTTGAGAACACAGGAGAAGATGCAGAAGATTTAATTTCAATTGGTACGATCGGGCTCATTAAAGCTATCGAGAGCTATTCTGCAGGAAAGGGAACGAAGCTTGCGACGTATGCAGCACGCTGTATTGAAAATGAAATTTTGATGCATTTACGTGTACTAAAGAAAACGAAAAAAGATGTTTCACTTCATGATCCGATCGGGCAAGATAAAGAGGGCAATGAAATATCGCTTATTGATATATTAAAATCAGAGTCTGAAGATGTAATTGATATGATTCAGCTTAGTATGGAGTTAGAAAAAATTAAAGAGTATATCGATATTTTAGACGAAAGAGAAAAAGAAGTGATTGTGAAACGTTTTGGACTCGGGCTAGATAAGGAGAAAACACAGCGGGAAATCGCTAAGGCACTTGGCATTTCTAGAAGTTACGTATCACGGATCGAAAAGCGTGCTTTAATGAAAATGTTCCACGAGTTTGTAAGGGCAGAGAAAGAGAAAAAAGCGAAAGAGTAAAGTGTATTAGAAGCAGCCATATTTTAAAATAGGCTGCTTTTCTTATTGTAAATAAGAAAAGAAAACGAGTTATGCTAAGAAGAAATACATGTTCACTGTTGAAAATGACGGATTCTATCTGTAATATTAGAAGGTGCTAAATAATTTAAGAATAATACCATACTTAGTTTTCTGTATGTATAATAAGGCTGCTTTATATGATATGTGGGAATAAGAACCAATTTTACGTATGATATAGAAAGAAAATAAGGGAAAACTAAAGTTATAGACTGATTAGGGGGTTTCGCAATTTGCGACGTACATTATATCGACTTATGATAGAACTTACAAATGGTCGCTTTACTTCTTATATATTACGTAAATTTGCACAATCTCGTTTGAGCTCTATCATTATTCCATCGTATGCGAAAGTTTTTCAAATTAATCAAGATGAGATGGAAAAGGGTTTGAAGGAATATAGAACATTGCATGAATTATTTACGCGTAAGCTAAAAGAAGGAAAGCGTAGTATTGATACAGATGCATCGAGTATCGTTAGTCCTGTTGATGGTGTTTTTGCAGATCATGGTCCTATTGAGGATACAAAAACATTTGATATTAAAGGAAAGCGCTATTCAATCGTGGATATGCTAGGTAATGAAGAACGTGCAACGCGATATGCAGGCGGTACATATATGGTAATTTATTTGAGTCCAAGTCATTATCATCGCATTCATAGTCCGCTTTCTGGTTCTGTGACTGAAAGATTTGTACTCGGTAGAAAATCATATCCGGTAAATGCAGCTGGTATGGAATACGGGAAAGAACCACTGTCAAAAAATTATCGTTCTGTTACAGAAGTAAGCAGTGATGGCGAGCATATGGCTCTTATAAAAGTAGGTGCTATGTTTGTTAATAGTATTGAGCTTTTGCATGAGAGAGACACTGTTCAAAAAGGTGAAGAAATGGCATACTTTACATTTGGTTCAACAGTTGTGTTATTGTTTGAAAAAGATATGATAGAAGTAGTGCAGGAATTAAAGAGTGGACAAGAGCTTCGTCTTGGTGAAAAAATAGCTACTCGCTTAGCTCATAAATAAAGAAAAGCTTTTATAACCGTAAGTAAGAGTTATGGGCAAAGATACTTAATGATGAAATCCCCTAGATGGGAGTACTTGTTTATTCGAGAGCCATCGTAGGATGGCTCTTTTTACAGGGCATCTAATAATTTATCCTTTAACTGTTTGATTGGTAAGGGCTGATTAAACTTTCACTTTATATGTAATCAAGATGATTTGACAAGCTTGTCCTCTAATGAGCGTCTAATGATTTCTTGTTTTATAAGTAAAATGAAGTCGGGATTTAATTTTAGTTCTTTTGCTTTATAATAAGACTCAGTGAGTAACTCAGTGGATAACTGTTCCATATGTTTTGTTTTCAAGGTGAGTCACCTCCTAATAATATAAGGATTGATTCGTTGATGCATTTAATGTACCAAAAAAATATGACAGTCACAAACGAGTGGTTATCCACATACCTAGGTGGATAAAGTGTGTATAGTTTGTTAGTAAATTCCAAATTAACTGCAAAATTAATGTGGAAAATGTGTACAATTTTATCCACAGGTTATATATCGAAAAATGTTGTCGAAAAATTTTATGAAAAATCCTCAAAGAGGTGAAAGAAATTGAAACTATTTTTACCAAATGAATATGTGAAAAATGTATATCATGTTCAACCAGAAGATTTAAAAAAACGTGGGATTAAAGGCGTTATTACTGACTTAGATAACACTTTAATTGAATGGGATCGTCCCAATGCAACGCCGCAACTTGAAAAATGGTTCTTGGAAATGAAAGAGCAAGGCATTCAAGTAACGGTCGTTTCAAATAATAATGAGCAACGTGTGAAAGATTTTGCTGATCCATTAGGTATTCCATTTATTCATAGTGCACGTAAACCATTTGTTCGCGCATTTAAGCGTGCGATACAAGAGATGCGTTTGCAGCCAGATGAAGTTGTAGTAATTGGAGATCAGTTACTGACTGACGTGCTTGGTGGAAACCGAGTAGGCCTTCATACAATTTTAGTTGTACCGGTAGCACAAACGGACGGATTAGTAACGCGCTTTAATCGAAAAATTGAACGAAGAATTATGAAAAATATGAAGAAAAAAGGTTTAATTAACTGGGAGGAATAAAGTTTGACTGAAACAATTAAATGTATTGGTTGCGGTGTAGAAATTCAAACAGAAAATAAAAATGAAGTGGGGTATGCTCCTGCCTCATCTTTAGAAAAAGAACAAGTCATTTGTCAACGTTGTTTTCGCTTGAAGCATTACAATGAAATTCAAGATGTATCGTTAACAGATGATGACTTCCTACGCATTTTAAATGGAATTGGAAAATCAGATGCATTAGTAGTCAAAATTGTAGATATTTTTGATTTTAATGGTAGCTGGTTACCTGGCTTACATCGTTTCGTAGGGAATAATAAAGTATTACTTGTTGGAAATAAAGCTGATTTAATTCCAAAGTCAGTAAAACATGATAAAGTAAAGCATTGGATGCGCTATAGTGCAAAGCAGCTAGGATTAAAACCAGAAGATGTCTTTTTAATTAGTGCAGCGAAGGGACAAGGAATTGCTGAACTAGCAGATGCTATTGAGTATTATCGCGGCGGCAAAGATGTTTACGTTGTTGGATGTACGAATGTAGGGAAATCGACATTTATTAATCGTATGATTAAAGAATTTAGTGATGAGACTGAAAATGTAATTACAACATCTCATTTCCCAGGAACAACACTGGATTTAATTGATATTCCATTAGACAAAGAATCTTCTTTATATGATACGCCAGGTATTATTAACCACCACCAAATGGCTCATTATGTTGGGAAGCAAAGCTTAAAGCTTATTACACCAACAAAAGAAATTAAGCCGATGGTATTCCAATTAAATGAAGAACAAACGTTATTCTTTAGTGGATTGGCACGTTTTGATTATGTAAGTGGTGGTCGTCGTGCGTTTACTTGTCACTTCTCGAATCGTTTAACAATCCATCGTACAAAGCTTGAGAAAGCAGATGAATTATATAAAAATCATGCTGGAGATTTACTAAGCCCGCCAACGCCAGAAGAATTAGCAAATATGCCTGAGTTAGTGAAATACGAATTTAATATTCGTGAACCAAAGACGGATGTTGTATTCTCTGGATTAGGATGGGTTACTGTGAACGAACCAGGCGCAAAAATTGTTGCACACGTACCAAAAGGAGTAAGTGTTTCACTACGTAAATCTTTAATTTAATATGGAGAGGGATTTATGAAACAATTATATGGTGTAATCGGAAATCCAATTGGACATTCATTATCACCCGTTATGCATAACGATGCATTTGAACACTTGAATATGGATGCCCATTATCATGCATTCCTTGTTGAAGAGGAAGCGCTAGGGGAAGCAGTAAGAGGTTTAAAAGCATTAGGTATTTCAGGATTTAATGTAACAACTCCGCACAAGGTTGCTATCATGGAGTATTTGGATGAGATTGATCCATTGGCAAGGAAAATCGGTGCAGTAAATACAGTGGTTCATAAGAATGGAAGGTTAATTGGCTACAACACAGATGGAATTGGTTTTGTTCGAGCGCTGCAGTCAATTAGTAATGAACCACTTCAAGGGAAACGTATTTTGTTACTTGGTGCAGGTGGTGCTAGCCGAGCTATTTATTTTTCTCTTGCTGATGTAGGTGTAAAAGAGATTGATGTAGCCAATCGTACAGTAGATAAGGCGAAAGAACTTATTGCTGCACGTACGGCCGATGTTAATTCTGTTGCTTTGTCGTTAGAAAAAGCGACAGAAGAACAAGGAAATTATGATATTATCATTCAGACGACAACGATAGGTATGCATCCACACGTCGAACATACGCCATTACAAATGTGTTCGTTAAAAAAAGGAACGATTGTATCAGATATAATTTATAATCCATTTGAAACGAAAATTTTATGTGAGGCAAAAGAGCAAGGCGCAATCATTCAAAATGGTATTGATATGTTTGTTTATCAAGGAGCACTTGCATTTGAAATGTGGACAGGACGTGTACCAAATATTAATCGAATGAAACAATTAGTTATAGAAAAGCTTGGAGGCTAACATATATGTTAACAGGAAAACAAAAAAGATTTTTACGTGCACAAGCACATCATTTAACACCAATTTTTCAAGTAGGAAAAGGCGGAGTAAATGAAAATATGGTAAAACAAATTGGAGAAGCGTTAGAAGTTCGTGAACTATTTAAAGTGAGCGTATTACAAAACTGTGAATTTGATCGCCGTGAGGTTGCGGAAGAACTTGCAAAAGGTGCACGTGCTGAAATCGTTCAAGTAATTGGAAGCACAATCGTTTTATACAAAGAATCAAGAGAAAATAAACAAATTAAGCTTCCTCGATAAAAAGATTAGCATGCGCTATTTTTTATCGCTGATGCGTAATGATGTAGAGAGCGAAACCAATTGAACTTTTATTAATAGCAACTCTCTTCGTTCCTAACCAAGGAGAGTTGCTGTATATAAAAGGAAGGGGCGTTTCTTTTGAGGAAAATTGGCATCATTGGCGGTACATTTGATCCGCCTCACTATGGACATTTGCTAATTGCAAATGAAGTATATCACGCTTTGAACTTGGAAGAAGTATGGTTCTTGCCAAACCAGATTCCGCCACATAAACAAGGGCGTAATATTACAAGTGTAGAAAGTCGTTTACATATGTTAGAGCTCGCGACTGAGGCAGAAGAACACTTTTCTATTTGTTTAGAAGAGCTAAGTAGGAAGGGCCCATCTTATACGTATGACACTATGTTACAATTGACGAAGAAGTATCCGGATGTGCAGTTTCACTTTATTATTGGTGGGGATATGGTTGAATATTTACCGAAGTGGTATAACATTGAAGCTTTACTTAATCTTGTAACTTTTGTTGGAGTTGCAAGACCTGGGTATACATTGCATACACCATATAAGATTACTACAGTGGAAATTCCGGAATTTGCAGTTTCTTCATCCTTATTACGTGAGAGATATAAAGAGAAGAAAACGTGTAAATATTTACTTCCTGAAAAAGTACAGGTATATATCGAGAGGAATGGGTTGTATGAATCGTGAGAATGCACTGCATATTGTCAAACAACAAATGCATGAAAAACGTTATATACACACAATTGGTGTAATGGAGACAGCGATTGAGCTTGCTAAGTTATACGGTGTGGACGAGAAAAAAGCAGAGATGGCAGCTATATTCCATGATTATGCGAAATGTAGAGCAATTTCAGAAATGGAAGAGATTATTAAACGTGAAGATTTGCCGAAAGATTTACTTTGCTATAACAAAGAGTTATGGCATGCACCTGTTGGGGCATACTTACTAGAAAAAGAAGTAGGCATTACGGATTCTGAAATTTTGCAAGCTATTACATATCATACAAGTGGTCATGAGAATATGACGATGTTAGATAAAGTGATTTATGTAGCTGATTACATTGAACCTGGGCGAAAGTTTCCAGGAGTGGAAGAGGCTCGTAAACTCGCATATACGGATATAAATCAAGCCCTATTATTTGCGTTAAAAAGAACAATTCAATTTTTAATGGAAAAAGATCAGACGATTTATCCATTAACATTCCAAACATACAATGCAGTTATCAAGGAGGAAATGAGTAAATGAACGATAAAGAATTATTAGTATTAGCGGCAAAAGCAGCTGATGATAAGAGAGCAGAAGATATGGTTGTCCTAAATATGCAAGGTATTTCACCAATTGCAGATTATTTCATTATTTGTCACGGAAATTCAGATAAACAAGTGCAAGCAATTGCACGTGAAATTAAATCAAAAGCACATGAGTTCCAAATCGACGTACAACGTATGGAAGGGTTTGACGAAGCACGTTGGGTATTAGTTGATCTTGGAGATGTAGTTGCTCATGTATTCCATAAAGATGAGCGTAATCACTATAATTTAGAGCGTCTATGGGGCGATGTGCCACGTGAAGATATTACAGAAGAGTTAGGACAATGAAATACGAACAATTTGCATTGTTGTACGACGAACTAATGAATGATGTCCCTTATGATAAATGGGTGGAATTTACAGAGGAAAGTTTACAGCAGGCAGGTATGAAAGAGGCAAAAATTCTTGATGTAGCATGCGGTACAGGTAATGTAACCCTGCCGCTTGTGCAAAAGGGTTACGATTTAATAGGTGTCGATCTTTCAGAAGAAATGTTAACAGTCGCTCAGCAAAAACTAGGCGGAGAAGGGCATTTTATTCCTTTTTACCAACAAGATATGCGCGAGCTTGATGTTCCGGGTGAGTTTGACTGTGTAACGATTTTTTGTGATTCATTAAATTATGTATTGCAAGAAGATGGAGTACAAGAAACATTTAGAAGAGTGTTTCACCATTTGCGTCAAGATGGTTTGTTTTTATTTGATGTACATTCTTTATATAAAATACATCATGTATTTCAAAATGAAACGTATACAGTGAATGGAGAAGAAATATCTCTTATTTGGAATTGCTTCCCTGGTGAAGAATCAAATAGTGTAGAGCATGATTTGACATTCTTTGTTCAAGATCCGGAAGAAGATGTGTACCATCGGTTTGACGAATGTCACGTGCAACGTGCATATCAAGTGGAAGAGTTAACGAAATGGCTTGAAGAAGCAGGTTTTACAGTTCTTCGTGTAACAGGTGATTTTGAGCGACTTGAAGTTACAGAACAAACAGAGCGTATTTTCTTCATGGCGAAGAAAAACGGATAAAACAAATAAAACAAAAGCAACCGAGAAGGTTGCTTTTGTTTTATAAAGAAGATGTATTTTTAGTTCTAGCATAATCTGAAGATCGTATGCGTAAAGTGTGGGAATAGTAGTTGAAGTGAAAATGTATTGTAAAAAAGTAAGTATTTATAAAAAGGATTTGGAATGAAAATGACGTATTTATTATGTGTGTTTATTGAATTGCTGATCAACGCATTCTAAATCTTCATCAAATTTTTCATGTGTTCGCTCGATTAACTTATGGAACATATCTCCAACGTGTTCTTCTAAAACCCGAATGCCTTCCCCGGTAACGCCGCCTTTCACGCAAACCTTTTCTTGTAAGGTAGGTAATGTGAAGATTTCTTTTTCAAGTAATTTCCCCATCCCCACGACCATTTCACTTACTAAAGTAGTAGCCTCTTCGTGTGTAATATTTGTTTTATCTACAGCAGCGTTAATGAAGCATTGTAGTAAATAACTAAAGAAAGCAGGACCGCAACTTGCTATATCAGATGAAACACGTGTTATATCTTCTTCTATTACAAGAGGTGTAGAAATATTTTTGAATAGACGAAGTAGTTTTTGTTGCCATTCTTCAGAGCAATTATCTCCAAATGTAAATAGTGAGGCGCCAGAGAGGGCGCGATTTGTGATACTTGGAATGATACGTGCGACGTGGCACGGTACGAGAGTCTCTAATTGTGATGGAGATATTGGACTTGTAATAGAAACTAAGCACGTTTCATCAGAAAAATGTTCAGCGTATTTTTTTAGGATAGGGTATATATCTATGGGCTTAACGCAAATAAAAATAAGTTGTGATTGTTCGATTACTTCCGGGATTGTTTTTGCTATATGAACAGAAGGGTATTTTTCTTTTATATGATATGCTTTGGCAGGCGTCCGATTAATGATTGTAAGGCACGAAGGTTTGACAGCACGGGTTTCTAAAAATGCATCGATTAGTATATTCCCCATGTTTCCTGTCCCTATAATTCCTATGTTCAAAGTTTCATCCCTCCTTCGTAACAGCTTTCTCCTAAACAATATGAATGATGTTATAAATTTATGATTAGAGGTGTAAAATGATGTGGGATTTTCCGAAAAAGTGGTTAGGTTTAGTAGCTATTATTGGAACTTTACTTTTTCTTGTTTTTTGGAAAACAAATCAGAGTGTAGAACGAACGCCTATTACAATGAATGTGCAAGAGAAGGAGATAGAAAAAAAGGGTAAACCGAAAATATCGGATACAAAGGAACAGAAAAGAACAATTATAATTGATGTGAAAGGAGCGGTTAATAAAGAAGGGGTATATGAAATGAAGGAAGGAGATCGCGTAAAGGATGCGGTTCAAAAGGCTGGTGGTTTTTTATCAGAAGTAGATATGAAAAAAGTGAATTTAGCACAAATTGTACAAGATCAAATGCTTCTTTATATACCGAGTAAAAATGAGTCAGAACAAGGGATGTTTACTTCTTCTAAGGAAGATGGCAAGATTCGAATAAATACAGCAGCGAAAGAGCAATTGGAAAAAATTACAGGGATTGGCTCTCGAAAGGCAGAAAGTATTTTGAAATATCGAGAAGAGCATGGTCCGTTTCAGAAAATAGAAGATTTATTAGAGATTGATGGGATTGGTGCGAAGTCTCTTGAAAAGATAAAAGATCAAATTATTATTCCGTAAAAGATTGACGAAGTTTTTCTTCTTTCGCTACACTACAAGTAGACAAAAAAGTAGGTGAAAAATATGGAACGAATTTCATGGGATCAATATTTTATGACGCAAAGCCATCTACTATCGTTACGTAGTACATGTACAAGGCTTGCGGTAGGAGCGACAATCGTTCGCGATAAACGAATTATTGCTGGTGGATATAATGGTTCGATTAAAGGTGGCGTACATTGTATAGATGATGGTTGTTACGTAATCGATAATCATTGTGTTCGGACAATTCATGCCGAAATGAATGCTTTATTACAATGTGCCAAGTTTGGTGCGAAAACAGAGGAAGCAGAAATTTACGTTACGCATTTCCCTTGTTTACAATGTTGTAAGGCAATTATTCAAAGTGGTATTACAGCGGTTTATTATGCGCAGGATTATAAAAATCATCCATACGCCATAGAATTATTTGAACAAGCGAATGTAACAGTGAAGCACGTTCCGCTAGAATATGATATCGCTGCATTAGAGGAGCAAAAACGTTATACGGAGTTAAAAGAATTATTTGCGTCTTTAGAAAAAGATAATTTATCAATGGAAGAATTACAGCATGTATTCACGAAAGCAAAAATGATGCTATAAGGAGTGAGTATAAGTTGCAGGAACAATGGGGGTATGTTGCAATCTCGTTTATAATAGGGATTGCAATTGCCTTTTCCTCGTCACTTTTATTGATAGTTTTTTGCCTCTTTTTAAATGTTTTCTTCTGTTTATATCGCACTTCGCGTAAAACCTTCTTTTTTTGCATTGTAGCGTGCTTTAGTGGCGCTATATACACTTCCTATGTTCAAGGGTGGAATAAGTCTCTAGGAGAGTCCTATGGAGTTACAAGAGGGGTTATACAAAATACACCGCTTGTTAATGGAGATCGCCTATCTTTTCAGTTTGAAGATCACAATAAAAATATAGTGCAGTTAAGTTATAGAATAAAATCAGCCTTGGAAAAGGAAAAAATGCAACAATTATACGCAGGGATATCATGTGTATTCGAGGGTGAGAGGAAAGAACCGCAAACAGCTCGGAATTTTCATGGTTTTAATTACCGTGATTATTTATACAAGCAACATATTCATTTCACATTTGAGGCTACATATATTTCTGAATGCTATAAAACATCACTGTCGCTCATGCAACGGATTCTCCTTTTGAGGCAACAAGTAATCTCGAAAGTTACAGAGATGTTTCCAGAGCAATCAGGTGCTTTTATGAATGCTTTACTATTTGGTGATAGACAACAAATGACGTTTGAAGTGGAAGAGCAATATCAACAGTTTGGTCTTGTACATTTGTTAGCAATTTCAGGTTCGCACATTGTATTGTTAATGGTGATAGTATATTTTATTTTGCTAAGAAGTGGTGCGACGAGGGAGGTAGCAACAATTTGCCTTATCATTTGTATTCCTTTGTATATGGTTTTAGCAGGGGCGTCACCCTCTGTTATAAGGGCTTCTATAACAGGAGTTTTGACGTTGATTGCTTTTATGTGCTCAATTCGTTTATCTAGTTTAGATGCTTTAAGTGTAACAGCTATATGTATGCTTATATATGACCCTTATCTTGTTTTTAATATTGGATTTCAGTTTTCTTTTGTAGGTAGCTTCGCTTTACTTTTGTCTGCTCCGTTATTGTTAGTGAGTAGCAACGGAGTAATCCGAAATTCTATTTATATTTCTATCATTTCACAGCTCGTTAGTACTCCGATTTTGTTATATCACTTTGGTTATTTTTCTCCATATAGCATTTTCCTCAATCTTTTATACGTTCCGTTTTTATCTATCATTGTATTACCATGTAGCATTATTATTTTACTGTGTATGCCAATTGTCCCGTTTCTCGCAAAAGGATTTGCGGATGTGTTATCAATAGGCTTGAGTATGTCTAATGTTTTTCTAAGTTATTGTGAAAGTTTACCATTTAACCAGCTTATTTTCGGGAAAACGTTCTTCAATCTTGTAGCTGTATATTGCGCGAGTATTGTCAGTATATTGATGGTTTGGGAAAGGAGAGCGCCGAAAAAAATGGTTTGTATAGTTGTGAGTATATTTCTTTTTATTAGCACGTGTCATTATGTATATCCATATTTTAGAGGAAGTGGAAGTGTAACATTTATTGATGTTGGACAAGGTGATGCAATATTAATTCGCCTTCCGTATGATAAAGGGGTTTATCTTATTGATACAGGTGGAACGCTTCGTGTCAATAAGGAAGAGTGGCAACAAAAAAAGCATGAATTTTCTGTTGGAAATGATGTTTTAATACCCTATTTACAAAAAGAAGGTATTAAAACAATTGATAAATTAATCGTAACGCATGGAGATGCAGATCATATAGGTGCTGCGCAAGAATTATTATCATATATACCTGTAAAAGAAGTTGTATTTGGCCGAAAGGGAAAAGATGCAGTATTAGAAAAAGTAGTAAAGAAACAGGCATTAGAAAAGGAAATGAAAATAACTGAAGTGGGGGAAGGGGAAAGTTGGAGTGTAAATGAAGCTGAATTTTTCGTTTTAGCTCCAAAAGGAAAAGAAAAAAGTGAAAATAATGCTTCAATTGTAATATGGGCAAAATTTGGAGGATTGACGTGGCTATTTACAGGCGATTTAGAAGAAGAAGGAGAGCAGTTTTTAGTATCTGCTTATCCAGATTTGCGAGTAGATGTTTTAAAAGTTGCTCATCATGGAAGTAACACGTCATCTATAGAGTCTTTTTTGAACGTTATACAGCCCCGTGTAGCGATTATATCTGTTGGTAAGCAGAATAGGTATGGACACCCGCATAAAGAAGTGATAGAGCGTTTTGAGAAGATGGGGAGTGCGATATGGCGCACGGACAAGCAAGGTGCTATTTCCTATGTTTTTAAAGGGGAAAATGGAACCTTTAAAAGTAAAATCACATATGATAAAACACATAATAGATGAAAAAGAGAAGACTGCCATGAAGTGGCAGTCTTTAAGAACCGATAAATTTAATAACAGTTGCAATGATGAAAAGTGTTGCGAAAAAACCAAATGAGACGATAAATCCTACCCCTGAATCAATAGCGTCATTGCGTTTACTTTGAACGTTTTGTTCAAAATCATTCATTTAGAATCCCTCCCCAACATTCCACTTTAGTATAAAATATTGTCAGAAAAAAATCTACAATTTCCATATGAAGAGAAAACGAGCTTTTTTGTTACTTGTAAATCATGAAGTAATGTGAGTTTTTCGTTTCCAAGCATGTTAACAGTTGGCACTTATACTCAAATTTTTATTGCGAATAATAAAGGGAAGGTGATTACCGCACACCAATAAGAAACCCGGGGCTTATTGCGTGGCGTTTAATATAAATAAAGGGACGGGTTATAAAGCCTGTTCCTTTGTACTTGTAAAACAAAAGCTAGGGCATTAGTATAAATATATATTGCCAAGTTAGGGAGTAGGAAAAAGTATGAGTGATATACATAAAAAAATTAAAAAGAAACAGTTTGCTCCGTTATATTTAATATATGGAACGGAAGCTTTTTTTATAAATGAAACGATAAAGCTTATTACGACAGAAGCACTTGAAGAAGAAGATCGAGAGTTTAATGTTGTGACATACGATTTAGAAGAAGCGTATTTAGAAGATGTGGTTGAGGATGCGCGTACGCTTCCTTTCTTTGGAGAACGGAAAGTACTGTTAATAAAATCACCGCTATTTCTGACTTCGCAAAAAGAAAAGTTAGAGCAAAATATAAAAATTTTAGAAGAATACATTGGTGAACCTTCTCCATTTTCTATTCTTGTTTTTGTTGCGCCTTACGAAAAACTTGATGAGCGAAAAAAAATTACAAAACTATTAAAGAAAACAGCAGATGTAGTAGAAGCGAATGCGATGCAAGTGCAGGATGTTCAGAAGTGGATTATTGCTCGTGCAGATGAAGTGCATGTGCACATTGATAACGCGGCTGTTAGTTTGTTGCTAGAGCTTGTGGGAAGTAATGTAACGATGTTGGCGAAGGAAATGGACAAGTTAACGTTATACGTTGGTATGGGCGGAGAGATTACGACGAAACTTGTTGCAGAGCTTGTGCCAAAATCAGTTGAGCAAAATGTATTTGCTTTGACAGAAAAAGTGGTGAAAAAAGATATTGCAGGTGCAATGCAAATTTTGGATGGATTATTTACGCAGCAGGAAGAGCCGATTAAATTGCTTGCGTTATTAGTGAGTCAATTCCGTTTGTTGTATCAAGTGAAAGAGTTACAGCAACGTGGTTATGGGCAAAATCAAATTGCATCTCATATTGGTGTACATCCGTATCGTGTAAAATTGGCGATGAATCAAACGAAATTTTTCTCTTTTGAAGAATTAAAAAAAGTGATTATAGAATTAGCAGAAGCTGATTATAGTATGAAGACGGGAAAGATGGATAAGAAACTTGTGCTCGAGTTTTTCTTAATGCGATTAAATCATATGTGATGACACAAAAAAAGTTCATGTACCTAGTGCATGAACTTTTTTTGTATATAAAAAAACGATCCAAATGGATCGTTTTTTAAACGCCTTACGCGTTTACTTGTTTCGCTAAGCGAGATTTTTGACGAGATGCAGCGTTTTGGTGGATAAGACCTTTACGAGCTGCTTTGTCAAGTTTTTTAGAAGCAGTTTTGAAAGCTTCTTTAGCATTTTCAAGATCGTTATTAGTAACTAAAGCTTCTACAGTTTTAACAGCAGAACGCATGTCAGACTTGATAGAAGCGTTATGTGCACGACGCTCTTCGCTAAGTTTAGCGCGTTTGATAGCAGATTTGATGTTTGCCATACTTTTCACCTCCCTGGTGCAATCGAATGACTCGATTCTTACATAGAACAAGTGATATTCTATCAAACGGTGAAGAGAATTGCAATAGTATATCCATGAAATTTCACGTAAAGGAAAGAATGACCTTATATAACTTTGGGAAATCTAACGATATTTACTATGAATTACGGAGGAGATACGATGAAAGAACCATTGGATTTAAGTAAATATAGCGTTAGAACTGACCTTGCTGTAGAAGCTCATCAAATGTTGCAAGAAAGCCAAGAAGAACAAAAAGGGATACAGGGGGTAATTGTAAAAGAGAGGGAAGAAGAAGGTACTATAATTACAAAAGTAACAATTGATGAAGCTGCCTCTGAAGCGATGGGTAAAAAAACTGGAAATTATTTAACGCTTGAAGTACAAGGTATACGTCAGCAAGATACAGAACTTCAACAAAAAGTGGAGCGTATTTTTGCAAAAGAATTTTCTTATTTCTTAGAAGAGGTTGGTGTTACCAAAGAAGCGAGCTGTTTAATTGTAGGCCTTGGGAATTGGAATGTAACACCGGATGCTCTTGGGCCAATAGTTGTAGAAAATGTATTAGTAACGAGACATTTGTTTCAATTGCAGCCTGAAAGTGTAGAAGAAGGATTCAGGCCTGTTAGTGCAATTCGGCCGGGGGTAATGGGGATTACAGGCATCGAAACGAGCGATGTTATTTATGGGATTATTGAGAAGACAAATCCAGACTTTGTAATTGCGATTGACGCATTAGCTGCCCGTTCTATTGAACGAGTAAATAGCACGATACAAATTTCTGATACTGGAATCCATCCTGGATCAGGGGTTGGGAATAAACGTAAGGAACTAAGTAAAGAGACATTAGGTATCCCTGTTATCGCAATTGGTGTTCCGACTGTGGTCGATGCCGTTTCGATTACAAGTGATACGATTGATTTTATTTTGAAACATTTTGGTCGAGAGATGAAAGAAGGAAACAAACCTTCAAGATCTTTGTTACCAGCGGGATTTTCATTTGGAGAAAAGAAAAAATTAACAGAAGAAGATATGCCAGATGAAAAGAGCCGAAATATGTTTTTAGGTGCTGTTGGTACGTTAGAAGAAGAAGAAAAAAGAAGGTTGATTTATGAAGTGCTATCGCCTCTTGGTCATAACTTAATGGTGACCCCAAAAGAAGTAGATACTTTTATTGAGGATATGGCGAATGTAATAGCGAGTGGTTTAAATGCAGCGCTGCATCATCAAATTGATCAAGATAATACGGGAGCGTATACACATTGAGGGAGAAAGATGATAATAGTTTGAGTCGTTTTGCGCTTTTGTGTATATGTAGTGTAGCTTTATGTTTACTTATGATGATAGCAGGAGTGTCACTTGCTAATCATGGTTTGAAAAGTATGAAAGGTTATCGGCAATTGTCGTATGAACAAATAGCTCATATGACAGGGACAGAGAGTACAGGTGCTGAATCAGAAATTTTGGGTAGTTCGTTTTCAGCTTCAGAAAAACAACAACAATTAGAACGTTTAAGAAGTTTTAATGTTGTAGAAGGAATTGGGATGGCGGTAGCAAGTGTAGCTTATGAAATGACGAAGTTCGGAACGGATATAGTTGTTGGGAAAATAAAGGGGATTTTTAGCTAAGAGTAGCATGGGAGATGGTTGTTTTACTGATTTGTAAGACAACCGTTTTAAAATTTGAAAAGGGTTTGTCTCTTATGGTTTATTCGCATAAGATATAGATAGAATGATTTGTATCGTAAGCAGCACGAGTTTTCATTGAATCTTTGTTGCTCTATTGATATAATCAGTGCTAGTGTATATTGGCGAGACTATTAGGAGTTGAGAACATAGATGAACAAAGAAGAAAGAGCAAAAAGACAGTCCAAAATTCGTAATTTCTCTATTATTGCTCATATTGACCACGGAAAATCAACGTTAGCAGACCGTATTTTAGAGAAAACAAATGCGTTAACACAACGCGAAATGAAAGCTCAGTTGCTTGACTCTATGGATTTAGAGCGTGAGCGTGGTATTACAATCAAATTAAACGCAGTTCAATTAAACTATAAAGCAAAAGATGGTGAAGAGTATATTCTTCATTTAATTGATACACCAGGACACGTCGACTTTACGTACGAAGTATCTCGTAGTTTAGCGGCTTGTGAAGGCGCGATTCTTGTAGTAGATGCAGCGCAAGGTATTGAAGCTCAAACGTTAGCGAACGTATACTTAGCGCTCGATAACAACTTAGAAATTTTACCAGTTATCAATAAAATCGACTTACCAAGTGCGGATCCAGAACGTGTACGTCAAGAGGTAGAAGATGTAATTGGTTTAGATGCATCAGAAGCGGTACTTGCTTCTGCGAAAGCTGGAATTGGTATTGAAGAAATTTTAGAACAAATTGTTGAAAAAGTACCAGCTCCGGCAGGTGATTCAGAAGAGCCGTTACAATGTATGATTTTCGACTCTTTATATGATCCGTACCGTGGTGTAATTGCTTATATCCGTGTTGTAAATGGAACGGTAAAAGTTGGCGATAAAGTACGTATGATGGCAACGGGTAAAGAATTTGAAGTAACAGAAGTAGGTGTATTTACACCGAAAACTACGCAACGTGACGAGTTAACAGTAGGTGATGTAGGTTTCTTAGCAGCATCTATTAAAAACGTAGGTGATACACGTGTTGGTGATACGATTACACATGCGAAACGTCCAGCTGCAGAGGCGTTACCAGGTTACCGTAAATTAAACCCGATGGTATTCTGTGGGCTGTATCCAATTGATTCTGCTCGTTATAACGATTTACGTGATGCGTTAGAAAAATTAGAGTTAAACGATTCTGCTCTTGAGTTTGAACCAGAAACATCTCAAGCGTTAGGATTTGGTTTCCGTTGTGGATTCTTAGGACTTCTTCACATGGAAATCATTCAAGAACGTATTGAACGTGAATTTAAGATTGACTTAATTACAACAGCGCCAAGCGTTATTTATAAAGTTTATTTAACAAATGGTGAAGATGTTATTGTTGATAATCCATCTAATATGCCAGATCCACAGTCTATCGATCGTGTAGAAGAGCCGTTTGTGAAGGCTTCAATTATGGTTCCGAATGACTATGTTGGAGCTGTAATGGAAATTTGCCAAGGTAAACGTGGAACGTTTATTGATATGCAATATTTAGATGAAACGCGTGTTACATTAACATATGAAATCCCGTTATCAGAAATCGTATATGACTTCTTCGATCAATTGAAATCAAATACGAAAGGGTATGCATCATTTGACTACGAGTTAATTGGTTATAAACCATCTAAACTTGTGAAAATGGATATTCTTTTAAATAATGAACAAGTGGATGCTTTATCATTTATCGTACACCGTGATTCAGCGTATGACCGTGGTAAAGTAATTGTAGAGAAATTAAAAGAATTAATTCCGAGACAACAGTTCGAAGTACCAATTCAGGCGACTATCGGAAATAAAGTTGTAGCACGTTCTACAATTAAGGCGATGCGTAAAAACGTACTTGCAAAATGTTACGGCGGTGACATTTCTCGTAAGCGTAAACTTCTTGATAAGCAAAAAGAAGGTAAAAAACGTATGAAGTCTGTTGGTTCTGTAGAAGTGCCACAAGAGGCATTCATGGCTGTACTGAAAATGGATGACAACTAATATTTGAAATAAAAAAGAAGTCGTTTGTGCGGCTTCTTTTTTCTGTATAATTACTTTTTAGACATCTGAGCAGCTCTCATTTACAATAATGAGAGAGCTTTTTAGTTCATATAGAGTTAGGAGATTGTTAATGTCCGAAAATATTCGAAAAGATATTCAAGATAAAATACAAAATGGCAATTTTAATTGTGAAAAGGAATTGACGCTTTCTATTATTAGTGGAAAGTGGAAAGTTGTGATACTGTGGCATCTTGGTGTGGAAGGGCCTCATCGTTTTAGTGAATTACAACGGTTATTCCCAAGCATTTCTCATAAAGTTTTGTCGAACCAATTAAAAGAGTTAATGGAAGATGGGATTGTTGATCGAACAGTATATCCCGAAATTCCTCCTCGTGTTGAGTATTATATGACGGAACTAGGCATGTCACTTTTACCGATCGTTGAAATGATGTATGATTGGGGAAAAATGCGAATGGAACAAATTCGTAATACGTTAGAGAAGTAGAGAATCCTCCGGAGTGCGGAGGTTTTCTTTTTAGAAAGGTAGGAGTTATATTTGGTACAAGCTGCATATATTCATATTCCGTTTTGTCAGCACATTTGTCACTATTGTGATTTTAATAAAGTGTTTATTGAACGCCAACCGGTTGATCAATATTTAGATTATTTAGAGAAGGAAATAATAAATACGGTTCAAAAAGTTCCGTTTGATAGTATGAAAACGATTTTTGTGGGCGGTGGAACTCCGACAGCGTTAAATATGGAACAGACAAAAAAATTACTCGAGATTATTAATCGTCATTTGCGTCCGTTTGCTCCGAATTGTGAATTGACATTTGAAGCAAATCCAGGAGATCTACCGAAAGAGAAGTTGAATGTACTACTAGAAGGTGGAGTGAATCGAATTAGTTTTGGTGTGCAAACGTTCCGTGATGAACTGCTTGAGAAAATCGGGCGCAAGCATACGAGGGAAGATGCATTCCTAGCAATTCGAGAAGCTCAGGAAGTAGGCTTTAAAAATATTAATGTAGATATTATTTATGCTTTGCCAGGACAAACGATAGAAGATGTGAAGGAAACATTAGACATTGCTTTTACGCTTGGTGTACAACATTTCTCGGCATATTCATTAATTGTGGAACCTAAAACAGTGTTTTATAACTTAATGAATAAAGGGAAATTGCGTCTTCCGGGTGAAGACCATGAAGCTAAAATGTATGAAATGGTAATGGATGAAATGGAGAAACACGGTTATAACCAGTATGAAATTAGTAATTTCTCAAAAGGTGACAATAAAAGTAGACATAATCTCACATACTGGAATAATGAAGAGTATTATGGCTTTGGAGCTGGAGCTCATAGTTATGTGAATGGGGAACGTATTCAAAATGTAGGTCCGCTGAAGCAATATTTTAATAAAATTGATGAAACAGGATTTCCGTATTTAGATGTTCATAAGGTGACGGAGAAAGAAAGAATGGAAGAAGAACTGTTCTTAGGACTTCGAAAAACAAAAGGTGTTTCTAAAACAGCATTCCGCAATAAATTTAATGTGGAGATGGATCAAGTTTTCGCGAAGCAGTTACAAAGCAATCAAGAACAAGGATTACTTGAAGAGGAAAATGGACATGTGCGTTTAACGCGAAAAGGAAAATTATTAGGGAATGAAGTATTCCAATCATTTTTGATTGACTAATTAAATGTTCCATAGGCGTGAAAAAGTTTCATTATTTCGTGACGTTTCCGTTGACAATTGAATGTCAATTTTGGTAAGTTATTAATAGATTTAGCACTCAAAGACAAAGAGTGCTAACAGAGGTGATGATGAGATGCTTACGGAACGTCAGCTCTTAATTTTACAAACAATTATTGATGACTTTATTGGATCAGCGCAGCCTGTTGGGTCTAGAACGTTGGCTAAAAAAGATGAAATTACATTTAGTTCAGCTACTATTCGAAATGAAATGGCGGACTTAGAAGAATTAGGTTTTATTGAAAAAACGCACAGTTCTTCTGGACGTGTTCCTTCTGAGAAAGGCTACCGATTTTATGTAGACCATCTTTTAGCGCCGCAAAACTTACCGAACGCTGAAATTGTACAAATTAAAGATTTATTTGCTGAAAGAATTTTTGAAGCGGAAAAAATTGCACAGCAATCTGCTCAAATTTTATCAGAACTTACGAATTATACGGCCATTGTTCTTGGACCGAAGTTAAGTACAAATAAACTTAAAAATGTACAAATTGTGCCGCTTGATCGTCAAACTGCAGTCGCTATTATTGTAACTGATACAGGGCATGTACAAAGTAAAACGATTACCGTTCCGGAATCTGTTGATTTATCAGATTTAGAAAAAATGGTTAATGTTTTAAATGAAAAGCTATCTGGCGTACCGATGGAAGAACTTCATAATAAAATCTTTAAGGAAATTGTTACAGTTTTACGTGGGTATGTTCATAATTACGATAGTGCAATAAAAATGTTAGATGGTACATTTCAAGTTCCGTTATCGGAAAAGATATACTTTGGAGGAAAAGCAAATATGCTTTCGCAGCCAGAGTTCCATGACATTCAAAAGGTTAGATCTTTGCTTACCATGATTGATAATGAAGCCGAATTTTATGACATTTTGCGTCATAAACAAGTCGGGATTCAAGTGAAAATTGGTAGGGAAAACACTTCGACGGCTATGGAGGATTGCAGTTTAATTTCTGCAACATATTCGATCGGCGAAGAGCAACTTGGAACAATTGCTATTTTAGGTCCTACGAGAATGCAATATTCTCGTGTAATTAGTTTGTTACAGTTATTTACGAGACAATTTACTGATGGACTTAAAAAGTAAATGAGAGTAATACATTCGCTCAAGTGATGAAATTTTCATTGCTGTGTGTAATATATAATGCTTAGGTAATCATGCTATGCATGATACCTAATACCTTTTAAGGAGGTGAATATTGTGGAAGAGCGTAACGAACAAGTGGTAGAAGAAGTAAAAGAAGCGCAAGTTGAAGAAGCTGTCACGCCAGAAAACAGTGAAGAAACTGTAGAAGAAAAAAGTGAGGCTGCTCTTTTACAAGAAAAAGTAGATGAGTTACAAGCGAAACTAACGGAAACGGAAGGTCGCACATTACGTCTACAAGCTGATTTTGAAAATTATAAGCGCCGTGTCCAAATGGATAAACAGGCTGCTGAAAAATATAGAGCACAAAGTCTAGTTTCAGACATCTTGCCAGCTCTTGATAATTTTGAAAGAGCAATGCAAGTGGAAGCGACTGATGAGCAAACGAAATCCTTGTTACAAGGCATGGAAATGGTGCATCGTCAATTGTTAGAAGCGCTGACTAAAGAAGGTGTGGAAGTGATTGAAGCTGTTGGTAAACAGTTTGATCCTAATGAACACCAAGCTATTATGCAAGTGGAAGATAGTGAATTTGAATCAAACGCGGTTGTGGAAGAATTCCAAAAAGGTTATAAATTAAAAGACCGTGTGATTCGCCCATCAATGGTAAAAGTAAATCAATAATTTACATAAAACTAGGAGGATTCGCCATGAGTAAAATTATCGGTATTGACTTAGGTACAACAAACTCTTGTGTAGCTGTTATGGAAGGTGGAGAACCAAAGGTTATCCCAAATCCAGAAGGAAACCGTACAACACCTTCTGTTGTAGCTTTCAAAAATGAAGAACGTCAAGTTGGGGAAGTTGCAAAGCGCCAAGCAATTACAAACCCAAATACAATCATGTCTGTTAAACGTCATATGGGTACAGACTACAAAGTAGAAGTTGAAGGTAAAGATTATACACCTCAAGAAATTTCTGCAATCATTTTACAAAACTTAAAAGCTTCTGCTGAAGCATACTTAGGTGAAACAGTAACGAAAGCTGTTATTACAGTACCTGCATACTTCAACGATGCAGAGCGTCAAGCAACGAAAGATGCTGGTCGTATCGCTGGTTTAGAAGTTGAGCGTATCATTAACGAGCCAACAGCAGCAGCACTTGCTTACGGTTTAGAAAAACAAGACGAAGAACAAAAAATCTTAGTATATGACTTAGGTGGCGGTACATTTGACGTATCTATCCTTGAGTTAGCAGACGGCACATTCGAAGTTATTTCAACTGCTGGTGACAACCGTCTTGGTGGCGATGACTTTGACCAAGTTATCATCGATCACTTAGTAGCTGAGTTCAAAAAAGAAAATAACATTGATTTAAGCCAAGATAAAATGGCGCTTCAACGCTTGAAAGATGCAGCTGAAAAAGCGAAAAAAGATCTTTCTGGTGTAACACAAACTCAAATTTCATTACCATTCATTAGTGCTGGAGCTGCTGGTCCATTACACCTAGAATTAACGTTAACAAGAGCGAAATTCGAAGAACTTTCAGCAGGTCTTGTTGAAAGAACATTAGAGCCAACTCGTCGTGCATTAAAAGACGCTGGTTTTGCTCCAAGCGAATTAGATAAAGTTATTCTTGTTGGTGGATCTACTCGTATCCCAGCTGTACAAGAAGCTATTAAACGTGAAACTGGTAAAGAGCCATATAAAGGTGTAAACCCTGATGAAGTTGTAGCATTAGGTGCTGCAGTTCAAGGTGGCGTACTTACTGGTGATGTAGAAGGCGTTCTATTATTAGACGTAACTCCACTTTCTTTAGGTATTGAAACTATGGGTGGCGTGTTCACGAAATTAATCGAGCGTAACACTACAATTCCAACAAGTAAGTCACAAGTATTCTCGACAGCTGCTGATAATCAACCAGCAGTAGACATTCACGTATTACAAGGTGAGCGTCCAATGTCAGCTGACAACAAAACGTTAGGTCGTTTCCAATTAACTGACCTTCCACCAGCACCACGTGGTATTCCACAAATCGAAGTAACATTCGATATTGATGCGAACGGTATCGTTAACGTACGTGCGAAAGACTTAGGAACAAGCAAAGAGCAAGCTATTACAATCCAATCTTCTTCAGGTCTTTCTGATGAAGAAGTAGAACGTATGGTACAAGAAGCGGAAGCAAATGCTGACGCTGACCAAAAACGTAAGGAAGAAGTTGAACTTCGTAACGAAGCTGACCAACTTGTATTCCAAACAGACAAAGTTGTAAAAGATTTAGAAGGTAAAGTAGATGCAGCTGAAGTTGCAAAAGCAACAGAAGCGAAAGAAGCATTACAAGCTGCAATTGAGAAAAACGAGCTTGAAGAAATTCGTGCGAAAAAAGATGCTTTACAAGAAATCGTACAACAATTAACTGTTAAATTATACGAGCAAGCTCAAGCAGCTGCTGGTCAAGCAGAAGGTGCGCAAGGTGCACAAGACGCTGGCACGAAGAAAGACAATGTAGTTGACGCTGAGTTTGAAGAAGTAAAAGAAGACAAGTAATTCAACTGTAAACATAATAAGTAAGATGACAAAAAGTCAAAGTCAAGCGTGCCTTGACTTTGGCTTTTTTCACGAATGAGAAGCGATGTGTGAGGATCTTAAGTTTTTCGCTTTGCATACTGTAAGTGAGGAAACTTTGTTGCAAAGCACTTTCTTTCGGTGTTAAAATTACGTTTATGTGAAAGATTCGGGGGTTGTAAATTTATGAGTAAACGAGACTATTATGAGGTCCTTGGACTTAGCAAGGGCGCTTCAACAGATGAAATAAAAAAAGCGTATCGTCGTTTGGCTAAAAAATACCATCCAGACGTAAGCAAAGAAGAAAATGCAATTGAAAAGTTTAAAGAAGTACAAGAAGCATACGAAGTGTTAAGTGATGATCAAAAGCGTGCGCAGTACGATCAATTTGGTCATGCTGGTGCAAATCAAGGATTCGGTGGATTTGGCGGCGGAGGAGACTTCGGCGGTGGCTTCGGTTTTGAAGATATATTTAGTTCTTTCTTTGGCGGTGGCGGCGGCAGACGTCGTGATCCAAATGCTCCGCGCCAAGGTGCTGACTTACAATATCAAGTCACTTTAGATTTTGAAGAAGCTATTTTTGGTAAGGAATTAAATGTGGAAATTCCAGTAGAAGATCCATGTGATACTTGTAAAGGTAGTGGAGCAAAACCAGGAACTTCAAAAGAAACATGTAAACATTGTTCAGGCTCTGGTCAAGTGAGTGTAGAACAAAACACACCGTTTGGTCGTATCGTAAACCGTCAAGCTTGTGGTCATTGTTCAGGAACTGGACAAATTATTAAAGAAAAATGTACGACATGTCACGGTTCAGGTAAAGTTCGTAAGCGTAAAAAAATCAATGTTAAAATTCCAGCGGGTATCGATAATGGTCAACAAATTCGTGTGTCTGGAAAAGGTGAAGCCGGCGTAAATGGCGGACCAGCAGGAGACTTATATGTTGTCGTTCATGTAAGAAATCATGAATTCTTCGAGCGTGAAGGAGATCACATTATTTGCGAAATGCCATTAACATTTGCGCAAATGGCGCTTGGTGATGAAGTGGAAGTTCCTACTGTTCATGGTAAAGTGAAGCTGAAAATTCCAGCAGGAACACAAACTGGAACAGAATTCCGCTTAAAAGGAAAAGGTGCTCCGAACGTACGTGGATACGGCCAAGGAGATCAATATGTAGTCGTTCGTGTTGTTGTACCGACGAAATTGACTTCACAGCAAAAAGATTTATTACGTGAATTTGCAGGACAAGAAGAGCAGGATGATAGTTTATTCGGAAAGCTTAAACGTGCTTTCAAAGGGGAATAATGGAAATAAAAAATGGAGTTGGTAAATTGTGAAATGGTCAGAAATTAGTATTCATACAACAGAAGAAGCAGTAGAAGCTGTCTCTCATATTTTACATGAAGCTGGTGCTAGCGGAGTTGCGATTGAGGATCCAGCGGAGTTAACGAAAGAGCGCGAGCAACAATATGGTGAAATTTATGCATTGAATCCAGATGAATATCCGGCGGAAGGTGTATTAATAAAAGCATATTTCCCGCAAACGGATTCTTTACATGAAACGATTGCAGGTGTAAAATCATCTATTGATGTGCTTCCATCTTACGACATTGAAATTGGTACTGGAAATATTACCGTTAACGAAGTCAATGAAGAAGATTGGGCTACTGCTTGGAAAAAATATTACCATCCAGTACAAATTTCTGATACATTCACAATCGTACCGACGTGGGAAGAATATACACCATCTTCTCCTGATGAAAAAATCATTGAATTAGACCCAGGTATGGCGTTTGGTACAGGAACTCATCCAACAACAACGATGTGTATTCGTGCTTTAGAAAAAACAGTACAGCCAGGTGACACTATCATTGATGTAGGAACAGGTTCTGGTGTGCTTAGTATTGCAGCGGCAAAATTAGGTGCGTCTTCTGTTCAAGCATATGATTTAGATCCGGTTGCAGTTGAAAGTGCAGAAATGAATGTGCGTTTAAATAAAACAGATGATATCGTGTCTGTTGGGCAAAATAGTCTTTTAGAAGGTATTGAAGGTCCTGTTGATTTAATCGTAGCTAACTTATTAGCAGAAATTATTCTTTTATTCCCTGAAGATGCAGCGAGAGTTGTGAAGTCAGGTGGATTATTTATTACATCGGGCATTATTGCTGCGAAGGAAAAAGTAATTTCTGAGGCGTTAGAACAAGCTGGATTTACAATTGAAGAAGTGTTACGAATGGAAGATTGGGTAGCAATTATTGCACGAAATGCGTAATATAGATTTTAGTCTATAATGAAAAGGGGAGTCTCTCACTATAAGGTGAGGGACTTGCCGTTTGTTATATGAAAAATGATAATGTTTCGTTCTTTTCGTAAGTGTTGACTTACGAAAGGAACGAAACTCTACTAAGGTGATTATATGCAACGTTATTTTGTAGAAGAAAAACATGTAAGTGAAGCAAAGATTCGCATTGTAGGTGATGATGTACATCACATTGCGAGAGTAATGCGTATGACAGCTGGCGATCAAATTTACTGCTGTGTAAACGGAAAAACAGCAGTATGTTCAATTGATGAAATTACCAGTGAATTTATTAATACGGCTATTGTAGAATGGGTAGAGGCGTCAAGTGAACTTCCTGTTTTCGTGACGATTGCAAGTGGACTGCCAAAAGGAGACAAGCTAGAGTTGATTTTTCAAAAAGGAACTGAGCTTGGGGCAGCTGCATTCTTACCATTTCAAGCATCTCGCTCTATCGTAAAATGGGATGCGAAAAAAGCTGATAAAAAAGTTGAGCGTTTAAGAAAAATTGTGAAAGAAGCTGCGGAACAATCACATAGAAGTGAAATTCCGGAAGTACATGCTCCGGCATCATTTAAGCAACTGCTTACAATGAGTGGTGAGTATGATGTTTGTCTTGTTGCTTACGAAGAGGAAGCGAAACAAGGCGAGAAATCTAATTTTGCGAAAGCTTTAACGACAATGAAACCAGGTCAAAAGCTATTGATTGTATTTGGCCCAGAAGGCGGTTTAGCTGAGGAAGAGATTACAGCGCTTCGTGAACATAAATTTGTACCATGTAGTTTAGGACCAAGAATTTTAAGAACAGAAACGGCGCCGTTATACGCGTTAAGTGCTGCTTCGTATCATTTTGAATTGATGGGGTGATGATCAATGTCAACTGTTGCGTTCCATACGTTAGGTTGTAAAGTAAACCACTATGAAACAGAAGCCATTTGGCAATTGTTTAAACAAGGTGGTTATGAAAGAACAGAATATGAAAAGAAAGCTGATGTATATGTTATTAACACATGTACAGTAACGAATACTGGGGACAAAAAAAGCCGTCAAGTAATCAGACGTGCTGTGCGTCAAAATCCAGATGCAGTTATTTGCGTAACGGGATGTTATGCACAAACATCTCCAGCTGAAATTATGGCGATTCCAGGTGTAGATATTGTAGTTGGTACACAGGATCGTGAAAAGATGTTAGGTTACATCGAAGAATTCCGTAAAGAGCGTCAACCAATTAATGCTGTCCGCAATATTATGAAAACACGTGTGTACGAAGAACTTGATGTACCTTATTTCACGGATCGTACACGTGCGTCTTTAAAAATACAAGAGGGTTGCAATAACTTCTGTACATTCTGTATCATTCCTTGGGCGCGTGGTTTAATGCGTTCTCGTGATGGAAAAGAGGTTATTAAACAAGCACAACAATTAGTGGATGCAGGCTATAAAGAAATCGTATTAACGGGTATTCATACAGGTGGATACGGCGAAGATATAAAAGATTATAACTTAGCTGGATTACTTCGTGATATGGAAGCGGAAGTAGGCGGATTAAAACGTCTTCGTATTTCTTCTATTGAAGCGAGTCAAATTTCAGATGAAGTAATTGAAGTGTTAGATAAATCTGAAGTAGTTGTACGTCACTTGCATATTCCGTTGCAATCTGGTTCTAATACTGTATTAAAACGTATGCGTCGTAAATATACGATGGAATTCTTCCAAGAGCGTTTAGATCGTTTGAAAGAAGCGTTACCAGGCCTTGCGATTACATCTGACGTAATCGTTGGTTTCCCAGGTGAAACAGAAGAAGAATTCATGGAAACATACAATTTCATTAAAGAGAACCGCTTCTCTGAGTTACACGTGTTCCCTTATTCAAAACGTACAGGAACACCTGCAGCACGCATGGAAGATCAAGTTCCTGAAGATGTGAAGAACGATCGTGTTCATCGTTTAATTGAGCTATCTAATCAATTAGCGAAAGAATATGCATCAGCGTTTGAAGGTGAAGTGCTTGAAATTATTCCAGAAGAGCAATTTAAAGACGGCGACCGTGAAGGGTTATATGTAGGGTATACAGATAACTACTTGAAAATTGTATTTGAAGGATCAGAAGAATTAATTGGTAAGCTAGTGAAAGTGAAAATTACGAAAGCTGGCTATCCATATAACGAAGCGCAATTTGTTCGTGTTCTTGAAGATGATGTGAAAAATGAATCAGCAAGCGCATAAAAAAGAGCGTGCAACCGGAAACGGTTTGCATGCTTTCTTTATTTGAAGCGGTTAAGGACTAGAAGGTGGAGAGGCGTTTCGTGCATCCCTGTATGAAAAAAGTTGAAATGATAAAAATATAGTTGTCTTCATGAAAGAAGGATACTAGCTATTTGTATAACTTTTGAAAAGGAAATGCTTCTATTCTTCTTTTATTCTGCCAAATAGTTGACCTGAAGTGATAAAATGTATTATAATCGTAAAAGACATGCTGAAGAAGTGTTTCTTTTTGCATGCTGAAGTTAGTATGTAAGTGTGATGTTTCGGAGGGAGGGAAAGAGAATGTCAAAAACAGTCGTTCGTAAAAACGAGTCTTTGGAGGATGCACTTCGCCGTTTTAAAAGATCGGTTTCTAAAACTGGTACACTTGCTGAAGCAAGAAAGCGCGAGTTTTATGAAAAACCAAGTGTAAAACGTAAGAAGAAATCTGAAGCGGCAAGAAAGCGTAAATTCTAAGAGAGGGTGTAAGTTATGAGTCTTCTCGGTCGTTTAAACGATGATATGAAACAAGCGATGAAGAATAAACAAAAAGAAAAATTAACCGTTATTCGTATGGTTAAGGCTGCTTTACAAAATGAAGGTATTAAACTGCAACATACTCTTACTGAAGAAGAGGAAGTAACAGTTTTAGCTCGTGAAGTAAAACAGTATAAGGACTCCCTCCTTGAATTTAAAAAAGCTGGTCGTGAAGACCTTGTTAATAAACTGCAAAGTGAAATTCAGATTTTAAGCGCATATTTGCCAGAGCAATTAACTGAAGAAGAACTAGTTGATGTAATCAAGCAAGTTATTTCTGAAGTTGGTGCGACTTCTAAAGCAGATATGGGTAAGGTGATGACTGCTGTTATGCCGAAAGTAAAAGGTAAAACAGACGGATCACTTGTGAATAAGTTGGTTATCCAGCTATTAGCATAAAAAAACGTCTCATTTCGTATGAGACGTTTTTTTATTGTTCTTATTAAGGAAAAACGCTATATTGCTTAAAAAGCGTTTCTGTAAGTGATAGAAACGCCTCTGGTATGTAAAAAAAGGTAACGGCCTTAGTTATGATTAATTCCACCATAAAAAAAGCTTTTTCGTTTTCTTAATTTCTTCGACTAACTCCTCAATGCTTTCTGTTCCTTGTTCCACTATATCTGGACAAAATTCATACATTTCTTGCGCGAAAGATTGCATTTCTTCGTCTGTAGGTAACGCGCTAAAAATGGCATCAACCCAGTCATGATCTGCACCGATTATGATAAAAGGATAGCGATCATTCCATTTTCTTAGTTTAAAAATAACATCTATATTGCTAACTTCGTAATTAACGCCATTTGTTTGTTGGATTGTAAGGATATCAAATTGGTCATTTCCTTGTGTAATTGCAATTCTACACTCACTCTTACTTCCTTGACTAAAACTTCTTTCGCAAATAAAAGCTAAGTATCCAAGTTTCTGAACCTCAGATTGAAGTTTTATAACTTGCTGTTCAGCAGAATCCTCAAAGGTAACGAAAGAGACTCCGGCTATTTTAGATTTTGAATCAGTTGCATAAAAGGGCTGGATGCTGCTGTTAGTAACTTGTTTTATAACATTCAAAATTTCTTGACTAAATCCAATTTCCTTTCGTATTTCCTCGCTTATTAATTCATTTTTTTGTTTTTTAATGAATCCTAATATTTTTTTGAAATTCATATAACAACCACCTATAAAATATTCTTACTTACACCGCAAAATTCAGAGTGGAGCAATTTCCTTTTTCGGATTTTATCTCATTTGTCTAATGAATGACAACTACTTATTCTATGGTCAGTATGTCACGTCCAGAACGAATTGTAACAGGTTTTTTCAAGTTTCCAACTTCTTGCTAGGCTCAATTTCTTAATTTAACTTGTACTGATATCCCCTGAGGGCGCATATTCTTGTATTAATACTTCTATTATTATGGGTAACATTCTCTGATCCATCATTGTCCTGATAAATATGATTTCATATAGCGACTGTTTTAATTAACATGAGATGAACTCTTACAGAATATAGTTATGTTAGTGAAGTCGTTATAACACGATAGGCACTTGTGAAGAAATACATATATATGGGATGAGGAGGGGGTCTTTCGAGATGAAGAAATTAGAACAAATGAAAAATTGGTTAACAAAACAAGTAGACCTACCAGTGGATGTATTAATGGATCTGCCTCGGATTACTCTTGTTGGGCAAATACATATTTATATAGAAAATCATCGGGGGCTATTAGTGTTTTCAGATAAAGAAGTGCGATTGCTTTTAAAACATGGTCAATTACTAATTAAAGGACAATCCTTTGTTATTAAAACGATTCTTCCAGAAGAGCTTTTGCTCGAAGGGATAATTGAGCAAGTAACATTTTTAGAAAATGAAAAAAAAGGTGATTGAAGTGAAACTTCCATTTGTGAAGTTTTTCTTCTTTATCCTGTAAAAGTTTCGTTGATAGAGACCGATTACAGTTTTAATTTGTTTCATTTTAGTACGAGCTATTTTAATGCTTCAAATAAAAAGTAGTATATCTACTTTTAGAAAGGCAGTGAAGGTGGTAAATGAAAAATAAATGGTTTATAAAGTGGCTTGGATATGTAAAAGTGCGGATTGAAGGTAGAGGAGCGGAACGGTTTGTTAATGAATGTGTACGGAGGAATTTGTTAGTTTGGGATGTTAAGAAAATAGCTGATGAAACGTTAGTTTTTTGTATGTTGTTACGCGATGTGAAAAAAATAAAACCAATTTATAGAAAAAATGAATGTAAATTATATTTTATTGGACGTTATGGTTTTCCTTTTTGGAATAAGCGTTTAATTAAAAATAGTGGATTTTTAATTGGGTTTTTAATTTTCTTTTTTGGCGTGATTGCAATGTCAAATATGGTTTGGAAAATTGAAATTACAGGAGCAAAACCCGAAACAGAATATATATTGATGAAAGAATTGGATAAAATGGGTATTAAAAAAGGGAAACTACAATTTCAAATGCCGAATGTAGAAGATGTACAACGCCATTTGACAGATAATATTAATGCCATTACTTGGGCGGGACTAGAAGTAAGAGGAACGACGTATCATTTTAAAATTGTTGAAAAAAACGAACCAAAAAAAGAAAAGGAACAAAGGCCGCAAAATTTAGTAGCAAAAAAAGAAGCGATTATTACAAAAACGTTTGTAGAAGTTGGAAAGCCGGTTGTACTGAAGAATGATCATGTAGAAAAAGGGCAGATTCTCGTATCGGGAATATATGGTAATGAGGAAAGTCCGACGATTGTTTCAGCGAAAGGTATTGTGTATGGCGAAACGTGGTATACATCTAAGGTAGATGTTCCGCTAAAGACGCAATTCCAAGTGTATACTGGTAATGTATACAATGAACATTTTCTTAAATTCGGGGATACGAAAATAAAAATATGGGGATTTCAGCATGATAAGTATAAACGCTCTCGTACTGAAAGTGTAAAGCATGATGTGAAATTATTTGGTTTTACACTGCCGATTGCATATGAAAAAGATGTTGTGAGAGAAGAGGAAGAAGCGAATCGAGAATATACAGAAAAGCAAGCGCTGAAAGTAGCGAAGGAGATGGCCGAAAAAGAACTAAAGAAAAAATTGGATGAACATGCTATGATTGTAAGTGATAAGATTTTGAGTAAAGAGGTTGAGGCGGATCAACTAAAAGTCACATTGCATTATACTGTGGTTGAAAATATTGCAGAGCCACAACCAATATCCGAATCCGATATTCAAGGAGACTGAGTAATGGCAGAACAATTAGTAGAAATGAACCAACAATTGGAAAATACTAACGAAGCAATCGCTCTTTTTGGAGTCAATGATGCACATTTAAAAGTAATTGAACGAGAACTGAATGTATCGATCGTAACTAGAGGAGAAACTGTTCATGTATCTGGAGCAGTTGAAACGGTGACACTCGTAGAAAAAATCTTACAGCAATTACTTGTTGTAATTCGTAAAAGTATATCAATTTCAGAGAGAGATGTTGCGTATGCAATTCAGCTCGCGCAACAAGGGAAAATTGCTCAATTTGAAGAGTTATATGAAGAAGAAATTTTCAAGACTGCAAAAGGTAAATCCATTCGTGTAAAAACAATGGGGCAAAGAAGATATATTCATGCGATGAAGAAGAATGATATTGTCTTTGGGATAGGGCCTGCAGGAACTGGAAAAACATACTTAGCTGTAGTAATGGCTGTGAGAGCTTTAAAACAAGGATATGTAAAGAAAATTATTTTAACAAGACCTGCTGTAGAAGCTGGAGAAAATTTAGGTTTTTTACCAGGGGATTTGAAAGAGAAGGTAGATCCATACTTACGTCCATTATATGATGCCTTACATGATATTCTTGGACAAGAATATACGCAGCGTATGATGGAGCGGGGAGTAATTGAAATAGCTCCGCTTGCTTATATGAGGGGGCGTACGCTTGATGATTCATTTGTTATTTTAGATGAGGCTCAAAATACAACGGGTGCTCAAATAAAAATGTTTTTAACAAGATTAGGTTTTAGCTCTAAAATGGTTATTACAGGGGACCCTTCACAAGTAGACTTGCCAAAAGGGGTAAAATCAGGGCTATCTATAGCTGCTAATATTTTATCTGGTGTATCAGGTCTGTCATTTATTACATTAGAACAAACGGACGTTGTGAGACATCCATTGGTGCAACGTATTATTGAGGCATATGATAAAATGGAATGATCCTATTTGTCAGGATCATTTCTTTTTGTATGATAAGGTTGGCGAATGTCATATTTTTTACTATCATGAAAGATAAGGAAAATAAACTATAGGTACTGGTGTGTAAAATGTTGCCTCAAAGTATCGTTGGGTAGAAGAAATGAAAGCTATAAATAGTTTCACTTTATTTCTGGAGAGGAGAAGGTATTGAAATCATGTCAAGATCTCAAGAAATTTCTAAGTGGTTTCGTAATTTACAACATTCGAAAAAACTAAGTTGGATTTCTTACGTTGTGTTAGGAGCAGTGCTGTTTTTTGCGCTTATGAATAATGTAAAACCAGAACAATTAGATGTTAATATGTATTCTATTGCGAAAAAGACAATCCATTCTCCTATAAAAATTGAAGATAAAGTTACAACGGATAAAAAGAAAAAAGAAGCCGCTACAAAAGTTGAAGATCAATATACATATAAAAGTGAGTATAAACAAAACAAAGTTGATATTGTGAATGACGTCTTTGCTAAAGTGGATGAAGTGGTGCAAGAGATTAAAGCTGTTGGACCGGATGATCAAAAAAAGATGACTGATGCTGAGAAAGTGGATAAGTTAAAAAAGAAACTACCCGCTGACTTAACGAAAGAATTATCTGATTCAAACTTACTAAATTTGATTAATGCAGATTCGAGCCAATTAGTATTAGCGAAAGATGCTGCGGTCACAGCGATTAATAGTATCATGACTGAGCATATTAAAATGGACGAATTGAAAGATGCGAAAGAACGATATGTAAGTGAGATGAATAGTGTTAATGTTGATAATGGTTTAAAAGAGTCAATTAAGGCGCTAGGAAGATATGCAATTTCAGCGAACTATTTTTATGACCCGATCTTAACGAAAGAGAAGAGAAAAGCAGAGGAAGATTTAGTTCCACCTGTTTATATTCTTCAAGGACAAGTTCTTGTTAGAGAAGGTGAAACGATTTCAAGTGATGTGTATAATCAGTTGAAATTAGTT
Source organism: Bacillus sp. 5mfcol3.1 (assembly GCF_900114335.1). Lineage (NCBI taxonomy): Bacteria > Bacillati > Bacillota > Bacilli > Caryophanales > Bacillaceae > Bacillus > Bacillus sp. 5mfcol3.1. The sequence goes on from NZ_FOST01000002.1 coordinate 542,804, forward strand.
GGTTTGTTAGAAAAAGGGAACGGCTTTCAACCTTATGTTGGATTAGCGGTACTCATTGGTGTATTACTATACTTTATGCATAAACAATTTGAATTATTTTTAAAGAGAAAAAGAGAAGATAGACCGTATGTTTTAGCGTATATTACAATTTTGTCTATCACAATCGTCTTAATGAAAATCATTAGTTTGTTTCAAAAACTTGAATACGCAGGGATTGCATATGTTGTCCCAGTTGCGATGGGAACAATACTTGTAAAACTAATGATTGGTGATCGATTTGTCTTTTTAACGAGTATGATTTTTTCTGTATGCGGAAGTATTATGTTTAATGAAGGAGTAACGAGTACATTAAATTATAGTGTAGGGATTTACGTATTGTTAAGTTCATTATCGGTTAGTATTTTCTTGCGAGAAAAAAATCGTCGTACAATGATTTTACAAGCTGGTATACTCGTTTCTGTATTAAATGTAGTCGTATTAGCGGCGCTCTTATTATTACGTAATGGGAATTTTTCGCCTCTTGAAATTGGTACGCAATTATTAATGGCTTCACTTTCAGGGATTATATCATCCGTTTTGGCTATGGGGATTTTACCATATTTAGAAAGTGGACTTGGAATCGTATCAAGTATGAAGCTTATGGAACTATCAAGTCCAAATCATCCGCTTTTACGCAGAATTTTGTTAGAAGCGCCAGGGACATATCATCATAGTGTAATGGTAGCGAATCTTTCTGAGGCTGCTTGTGAAGCAGTTGGGGCAAATGGTGTATTAGCGCGTGTAGGGGCATATTATCATGATGTAGGAAAAACAGTACAACCGCAATTCTTTATTGAAAACCAAATGGGAATTAAAAACCCGCATGATAAATTAGATCCTGTAACGAGTAAAGATATTATAATTGCTCACGTAACGGATGGAGTAAGAATGCTCGAAGAATATCATATTCCACAAGAAATTATTGATATCGCTGGGCAACATCACGGTACAACGTTACTGAAATATTTTTATTATAAAGCTATTAAAGAAGATAAAGAAAAATATACAGAAGAGATGTTCCGTTATCCAGGTTCAAAAGCAACTTCGAAAGAATCGGCAATTGTTGGTATTGCTGATAGTGTAGAAGCTGCGGTACGTTCTATGAATCACCCAACGCCAGAACAAATTAATAATTTGGTGCAAAGTATTATTAAAGATCGACTGCAAGACGGTCAATTTAGTGAATGTGATTTGACGTTTAAGGAACTACAAATCGTTGGAAAAACGTTGTGTGAAACGTTAAATGGTATTTTCCATTCGCGTATTACATATCCGGAACCTCCGGAAGAAAAGGAGAAAGAATGAGTTTGTTAATTGATTTTATTGATGAAACAGAAGAAGTAAAAGAAGAGTATATGAGTTTAATTCGTGAAGTGTTAGAAAAAGCAGCTCAAATGGAAAATATCGAGGATGGTGCGGAGGTATCGGTGACATTTGTAGATAATGAACGCATTAGAGAAATTAATCGTGATTACCGAGATAAAGATCAACCTACAGATGTAATATCCTTTGCCATGGAAGAGATGGGAGAAGGAGAAATGGAGATTGTTGGTGCAGAGATGCCGCGCATGTTAGGGGATCTTATTATCTCTATTCCAAGAGCGAAAGAGCAAGCTGAAGAGTACGGACATTCTTTCGATCGTGAACTTGGATTTTTGGCGTTACATGGCTTTTTACATTTACTTGGTTATGATCACATGACAGAAGAAGATGAAAAAGAAATGTTCGGAAGACAAAAAGAAATTTTAGAAGCTTTTGGATTAGGACGATGAAAAAAGGAAAACTTATAGATAGTTTTGGATATGCTATAGCTGGTATATTCTTTTGTTTTCGTCATGAACGAAATATGAAAATCCATTATTTAGCCGCAGTCATTGTTATATGCTGCGGCTTTTATTTCCATATTACGAAAATAGAGTGGATGATATTACTTATTGTAATAGGGAGTGTAATGAGTTTAGAGATGGTAAATACGGCTGTGGAAAAAACGGTAGATTTAGCGACTGCCGATATTCATCCGTTTGCAAAAATTGCAAAGGATGTTGCGGCAGGAGCGGTTTTATTGTTTGCAATTATAGCTGTTATAATTGGTGCTATTATCTTTTTACCGTATATGGTATAGTTGCATTCCGAAGCTTTTATTAAGCTTTGGAAGTGCTGTAAGGGCCTTTAATGAGAGAGTGTATCTCTTCATAGCTGTGAACAGGAAGGATGCGGGAATATGAATAGTAAACAATTAATTCTAGAAGCAATCGAAGCGCGTAAACAAGCGTACGTACCATATTCTAAATTTCAAGTAGGTGCAGCATTATTAACGCGCGGTGGAAAAGTATATCGTGGATGTAATGTTGAGAATGCATCATATGGCTTATGTAATTGTGCTGAAAGAACAGCTTTATTTAAGGCGGTTTCTGAAGGAGATAAAGAATTTGTAGCCATTGCGGTTGTAGCAGATACAAAGCGCCCAGTACCTCCTTGTGGAGCATGTCGACAAGTTATGGTAGAATTATGTAAACAGGATACGAAAGTATACTTATCAAACTTACATGGTGACGTTCAAGAGACGACAGTCGGAGAATTGTTACCAGGAGCATTTTTAGCGGAGGATTTACATGAATAGAAAAGGTTATAAATCAGGTTTTGTCTCTATTATTGGCAGACCGAATGTTGGAAAATCTACATTTTTAAACCGTATTATCGGCCAGAAAATTGCTATTATGAGTGATAAGCCACAAACGACTCGTAATAAAATTCAAGGTGTATATACAGAAAATGATGCACAAGTTATTTTCATTGATACACCAGGAATACATAAACCTAAACATAAATTAGGCGACTTCATGGTAAAGATGGCGCAAACGACATTAAAAGAAGTTGATATTGTTCTGTTTATGGTTAATGCAGTTGAAGGATTTGGTCGTGGTGAGGAATTCATCATTGAGAAATTAAAAGAAACGAAACAACCAGTATTTTTAGTCATTAATAAAATTGACCAACTTCATCCAGAGCAATTACTAGAGTTAATTGATCAATATCGTAAACTACATGAGTTTGCAGAGATTGTACCAATTTCTGCGTTAGACGGTAATAATGTGGACGCTTTAATTGGAACAATTAAAAAGTATTTACCAGAAGGACCACAATACTATCCAGAGAATCAAGTAACGGATCATCCGGAGAGATTTATTATTGCAGAGCTTATTCGTGAGAAAGTACTACATTTAACACGTGAAGAAGTGCCGCATTCTGTGGCTGTTGTTATCGATGCGATTCAAAAGCGTGAGGGCGGGGCAGTTTATATAAATGCAACGATTGTTGTTGAACGTGCATCACAAAAAGGAATCATCATTGGAAAACAAGGAAAAATGTTAAAAGAAGTTGGTAAGCGAGCTCGTTTTGATATTGAAGCGCTACTTGGTTCTAAAGTATTTTTAGAAGTATGGGTAAAAGTGCAAAAAGATTGGCGTAATAAAATGTCTCAGCTTCGTGACCTAGGTTTCCGCGAGGATGAGTACTAAAATAGAGTAAAGTTGTAATCAGTGGATGGTTGGTTCATCCACTGATTATTGGTTTTTATGAACTTTGATAAATTAGGAAAAATTTTTCTCACATGAAAATGGACAAAATGGGTCAATTTAATAACAACAAAGGAAATTGGTTTATAGGCTACGCTTATTGAGAAAGGTGGATTCTTATGCTAGATTTTACCTGGAAGTTTTTCTCCAAAACAGGAAGCATTGAAACGTACTTGCTTTTGAAAGAAATGGAAAAAGACGTAAACGATGAGATGGATCAACATGAAGAGGAGCTAGCGCATCTAGACTCTCCAATTTCTTGACCCGTTTTGTTCAAACCTTGGATGGTGACGAACATGTTTCAAAAAGTTGAGGGCATCGTTATCCGTACGACAGATTACGGAGAAACGAACAAGATTGTTACAATATTCTCAAGAGAACTTGGTAAGGTAAGTGCAATGGCAAGAGGGGCAAAAAAACCGAAAAGCCGATTAGCATCTGTGTCGCAATTAATGACACATGGCCATTTTCTTATTCAAATGGGATCTGGGCTTGGAACATTGCAACAAGGCGAGATTATTTCAACTATGAAAGAAATTCGCGAGGATATATTTTTAACTGCTTATGCATCATTTATTGTTGAGTTAACTGATAAAGCAACAGAAGATAAAAAACATAATCCGTATTTATTTGAAATGTTATATCAAACGTTGCATTATATGTGTGAGGGTGTTGATCCAGAAGTATTATCATTAATTTATCAAACGAAAATGCTTCCGGTATTAGGGATGCGCCCGTACTTTGATACATGTGCGATTTGTCATCAAGAAACAGACTTTGTCGCCTTCTCCGTAAGGGAAGGCGGTTTTCTGTGCTCACGTCATGCAGAGCAAGACCCATATCGTATACCGGTAGGAGAAGCTGTTCATAAATTATTACGTCTTTTCTTCCATTTCGATTTACATAGGCTCGGAAATGTATCGGTAAAGGATAGCACAAAAAAACAAATGCGTTTAGTATTGAATACATATTATGATGAATATTGCGGAATTTATTTGAAATCAAGACGTTTTTTAGAACAACTTGATAAGTTTCAAATATAATTTTGGGCCGTATACGGTCCTTTTTACATACTTTCTTTTTCGAATAGCATATTTAGTATATAATATTTAAGAGATAGTATAACTTTTTTCGTTGTGCATTAAAGGTGGTGATTATCATAGAGCTGAATAAACGGCAAGAACATATCATTCAGATTGTAAAAGATCACGGTCCTATTACAGGGGAATCAATTGCAGCGCAATTGGGTCTAACACGTGCGACGCTAAGACCAGACTTAGCAATTTTAACGATGGCTGGTTATTTAGAAGCACGTCCACGCGTAGGTTATTTTTATACGGGTAAAACTGGGGGGCAGCTATTATCTGAAGCTGTTAAGAAAATTAAAGTACAAGATTATCAATCTAGACCGGTTGTAATTGATAAAAATGTTTCCGTATACGATGCAATTTGTACGATGTTTTTAGAGGACGTTGGTACATTGTTCGTTGTAGATCAGATGACTCTATTAGTTGGTGTTGTGTCTCGTAAAGATTTATTAAGAGCGAGCTTAGGAAAGCAGGATTTAACCTCTCTTCCGGTTAATATTATCATGACAAGGATGCCAAACATTGCGATGTGTCGTAGAGAGGATTCTTTATATGATATTGCGATGGAATTAATAGAAAGACAGATTGATGCAATGCCAGTTGTAAAAGATACGAAACAAGGTTTAGAAGTGATTGGGCGAATTACAAAAACAAATATTACACGTGCGTTTGTAAATTTAGTAAATAACGAATAAGTGTAATTTGTTTAAAGTGAGGTAATGTAATGGATAATAAAATCGTATATGTCGTATCTGACTCTGTAGGGGAAACGGCTGATTTGGTTGTTCGAGCAGCAATGGGGCAATTCCCGTTTGCTCCTGATATTAGACGTGTACCGTATGTAGAAGATACAGGGACATTAAAAGAAGTGATTTCGATTGCTAAGAGTAATCAAGCACTTATATGTTTTACGTTAGTTAAGCCTGATATGCGCCAGTATTTAGTAACAGAGGCTGCAAAAGAAGGGGTAGAGGCATACGATATTATCGGCCCTCTTATTGATCAAATTGAAGAAATTACGGGGCAAGTGCCGAGATATGAGCCAGGTGTTGTCCGTAGGTTAGATGAAGAATACTTTAAAAAGATTGAAGCGATTGAGTTTGCTGTGAAGTATGATGACGGCAGAGATGCACGAGGTATTTTAAAAGCAGATATCGTGTTGATTGGTGTTTCGCGTACATCAAAAACACCACTTTCCCAATATTTAGCTCATAACAAACGCTTGAAAGTTGCGAATGTACCACTCGTGCCAGAAGTTGACCCACCTGAAGAACTATATCAAGTGGCAAAAGAAAAATGTTTCGGTTTGAAAATTACGCCAGATAAGTTAAATCATATTCGAAAAGAACGATTAAAATCACTTGGATTAAGTGATGGAGCAACATATGCAAATATTAATCGTATTCAAGAAGAAATTGATCACTTTGAGGAAGTAATTAGTAAAATAAATTGCCAAGTAATCGATGTATCGAATAAAGCGATTGAAGAAACAGCAAATATTATTGTGAATGCAGTGCAAAACCAAAAAATGTTTTAGCACATTTACCAAAGGTGAATGTGCTTTTTTCGCTCGTGTGAAATATGATACCTATGGATTTTGTAATAGATCGTAGTGTAATGGTTATACTTATACTCATTTGTCTTTTAGTATATTCAAGGTGTGAGTTTGTCATCCTGAAATGTAAGCTGAAAAAATAAAGGGATATGTAGCGTAGTTGAAGAAAATATATTATAATAAAAAATTGTGATAAAAACCTATATTTTACGTTTAGACTTTAATTTTTCAGAATAAACTAGGGATAGGATTTACGAAAAAGACATGTAATTACGTTAAATCGACAAAATCTATACAAGAAAACGCACATTATGGAAGGATTCACAGAAGGGATGTAGAATACAGAAATATGCAAAACATCAACAACATATTAGTTGGTGTAGATGTATATCCCGTGAAGGCTGAAATTGTGCAAGTTGGAGCGGAATTTCATGTCGGAATTTTGTTTGTCGCATCATATGCTCATCCTTTAAGGAAATAGCAAGGCAATTGGATCTTTGTAGATACTGAACAAAATGGAGTTGATTGTTACATGGATCAACATGCAAATGTTACAGATCTCAAAATCAAACAGTATATGTGGCTTGCTACTCTTCTTGTAAAAAGGTGTATATGTATTGTTTCTAAGAGATACATTTGTAACAGATGAACAAATGTATACAATTTTATATAGCAAGTATGTATATGCGATTTATGCAGATAAAGGACCTATAGGAAAGGTTCAAAATCGTTTATACAATGTAATCGGCAACACTTTCTAACAAGTTTAGAAAAATATTGTCGAATTATAAAGGAATTTTTTAATTTATATCGAATACAAAATACGACACGGAGATGGAGTTATGGGGAACAGAATTCCCGAAGAAGTTGTTGAACAGATTCGGACATCATCCGATATTGTAGAAGTGATTGGTGAATACGTTCAACTTAGAAAACAGGGGCGTAACTATTTCGGCCTTTGTCCATTTCATGGTGAGAATTCTCCTTCATTCTCTGTTTCATCTGATAAGCAAATTTTTCATTGCTTCGGATGTGGAGAAGGTGGAAATGTATTTTCCTTTCTAATGAAAATGGAAGGACTGGCTTTTACCGAGGCTGTTCAAAAGCTAGGCGAAAGAAATGGAATTGCGGTTGCAGAGTATACATCAGGGCAAGGACAACAAGAAGACATATCTGATGACACTGTCATCATGCAACAAGCTCATGAATTATTGAAAAAGTATTATCATCATTTATTAGTAAATACGGAAGAGGGAAATGAAGCACTTTCATATTTATTAAACCGTGGTATTACGAAAGAGATGATTGAGAAGTTTGAAATTGGTTATGCATCACCTGCTTGGGATGCAGCGACGAAAATTTTACAAAAAAGAGGTTTATCGCTGTCTAGTATGGAACAAGCTGGCCTTCTAATAAGAAGTGAGAAGGATGGTAGTCATTACGATCGCTTCCGTGGAAGAGTTATGTTCCCGATCTATACGTTACAAGGTAAGGTGATAGCGTTTAGTGGAAGGGCGTTAGGGGATGACACTCCGAAATATTTAAATAGCCCTGAAACACCGATTTTTCACAAAAGTAAATTGTTGTATAACTTCCACCAAGCAAGACCGTTTATTAGAAAGCGTGGGCAAGTGGTTCTTTTTGAAGGATATGCCGATGTACTAGCTGCGGTAAAAAGTGGTGTGGAAGAAGCTGTTGCGACAATGGGAACAGCTTTAACTGAAGAACAAGCAAAACTTCTGCGACGTAACGTTGAAACTGTTGTTCTTTGCTATGATGGTGATAAAGCAGGGCGAGAAGCGACGATGAAAGCAGGGCAATTATTGCTTAAAGTTGGTTGCCAAGTGAAAGTCACATCCTTGCCAGATAAGCTTGATCCTGATGAATATGTGCAACAATATGGGACTACCGCTTTTGAAAATCTTGTGAAATCAAGTGTGAGTTTTGTTGGTTTTAAAATAAATTATTTGCGTTTAGGGAAAAATTTGCAAGATGAGTCTGGCAAAGAAGAATATGTGAAAAGTGTTTTAAAAGAGTTATCGTTGTTACAAGATGCGATGCAGGCAGAGTCATATTTGAAGTCATTATCGCAAGAATTTTCGTATTCAATGGAAACACTTTTGAATCAATTGCACCAATATCGCAAAGAACAAAAGGTACAGCAAAAACAAATAAAGCAGGTTGCTAAACCGTCTCAAGTCGTTCAAACAAAACCGAAGTTAACAGGTTTTGAAAGAGCGGAAAGAGAAATTATTTACCATATGTTGCAAAGTGCAGAAGTAGCTGTTCGTATGGAATCCCATATAGAAGATTTTCATACAGAAGAACATAAAGGGATTTTATATGAACTATACGCATATTATGAAAAGGGAAATGAACCTTCAGTCGGAACATTTTTAAGTTGGCTCTCTGATGAAAAGTTGAAAAATATTATCACTGATATTTCGACGGATGAATTTATTAATCCAGAATACACAGAAGAAGTGTTGCAAGGCCATTTGGAGACGCTTAGACGGCATCAGGAAAAACTTGAAAAGATGGAGATCATCTTTAAAGTGAAACAAATGGAAAAAACAGATCCTGTAGAGGCTGCTAAATATTATGTAGCATATTTACAAAATCAAAAAGCGAGAAAATAGCTTTTTTGATAAAGTTTTAGTATAATGAATGTTTGTATCTCGCGTAAGGAGGGGAACAGATGGCTGACAAACCAGCTCGTTCTAAACAAATTGAAACTGAAATGACCCTTGAGCAAGTGAAAGAACAACTCACTGAGCTCGGAAAAAAACGTGGCGTTCTTACATATGAAGAGATTGCAGAACGCATGAATGGATTTGAAATTGAATCCGATCAAATGGATGAATACTATGAATATTTAGGTGAACAAGGCATTGACTTAGTTGGTGATAATGACAACGAAGAAGGCCCTAATAATCGCCAAATTACAAAAACAGAAGAAGAGTTTGACCTCAATGATTTAAGTGTACCACCTGGGGTTAAAATCAACGATCCTGTTCGTATGTATTTAAAAGAAATTGGTCGTGTAGACTTACTATCTGCAGAAGAAGAAATTCGACTTGCAACGCGTATTGAAGAAGGCGATGAAGAAGCGAAACGTCGTCTTGCAGAAGCAAACTTACGTCTTGTAGTAAGTATTGCAAAGCGCTACGTAGGCCGTGGTATGCTTTTCTTAGACTTAATTCAAGAAGGTAATATGGGTCTAATTAAAGCTGTTGAAAAGTTCGATTATCGTAAAGGTTTCAAATTTAGTACGTATGCAACTTGGTGGATTCGCCAAGCTATTACACGTGCGATTGCGGACCAAGCGCGAACAATTCGTATTCCAGTTCATATGGTTGAAACGATTAATAAGTTAATTCGTGTACAACGTCAATTATTACAAGATTTAGGTCGCGAACCGTCTCCTGAAGAGATTGGTGAAGAAATGGATCTTGCTCCAGAAAAAGTACGTGAAATCTTAAAAATTGCACAGGAGCCAGTTTCTCTTGAAACACCAATTGGTGAAGAAGATGACTCCCATTTAGGTGACTTTATTGAAGACCAAGAAGCAACATCGCCTGCGGACCATGCAGCCTATGAATTGCTAAAAGAACAATTAGAAGATGTGTTAGATACACTAACAGATCGTGAAGAAAATGTTCTGCGTCTTCGTTTCGGTTTAGATGATGGACGAACTCGTACGCTTGAAGAAGTTGGGAAAGTATTCGGCGTAACGAGAGAGCGTATCCGTCAAATTGAAGCAAAAGCACTTCGCAAATTAAGACATCCAAGTCGTAGTAAGCGTCTTAAGGATTTCTTAGAATAGGTTATTTTTTAAGTTTACTTCACCTTTGTGAAGTAAACTTTTTTATTTTGTTAATTTTTGTTAAAATTTAGCTATCGGCAACGATTACAATTTCTTGTAATTTATTTTACAGAATTGTCTTTTGATTTGCAAATGCTCATTTTTCGATTTTTCGATTAATTTTGTTTATTCTATACAAAAATATATGTAGAAAAGCGAAAAATATGATGAGAAACGTTAATAATTATCGAAATAATAAGCTATATGACAATAAAAAACAATAAACTGAATTTATGGAATATTTTTAACGAGTAGTAGTTTTCTCTTTTCTGATAGAGCGTTTTCAAGTACAATGGAAATGACTGAATCATCTAACTATTTAGGGGTATAGAGGGGGGAGAAGAGATATGAAACGTAATCCGCTGATTCCGTTCGCTCTTATTGCAGCATTGGGTATTATCGTTATGTTTGTATTTTCATTTCAGGGGCTAAATAAATCTAAAGAGTTAGCTGATGCAAAAAATGGCGGGAAGCCAGCACAAACAGCATCAAAACCAGAGGATATTGTGAAGCAAAGCTGTACGAGCTGCCACGGTGATCAGTTACAAGGGGCAGTAGGACCTAACTTACAAAAAATTGGTGGGAAACTTTCAAAGGATGAAATTAAAGAAATTCTTTCGAAAGGAAAGGGCAATATGCCTGCTAATATAGTTCCAGCTGATCAAGCCACTAAAGTAGCTGATTGGTTATCGAAGAAAAAATAAAGTTCCGTATGACAAGTCTTTTGCTTATGCAAAGGGCTTGTTTTTCTATATTTTCTAAAATACGATGAATGATAGAGAAGTGAATTGTTGTTATAGGCTTGCAACAACTACTATAAATTCATTATCATGGAGACAGACTGACAAGAGAAGGAGTAATGGAAATACATGAATGAAGTAAAGCTTTCAAAACGATTAGAAGAAGTTGTGCGTGAAATACCGGTAGGATCTACAGTTGCTGATATTGGATCGGATCATGCGTATTTACCGTGTTATACAATTATAAATAATATTGCTACAAAAGCAGTTGCTGGAGAGGTTGTAGATGGACCGTTTCGCTCTGCACAAGCAACTGTAGCTGAAAGTGGCTTGCAAGATAAAGTAGATGTGCGTAAAGGGAATGGATTAGCTGTTATAGCGCCAGGAGAAGTAGATGTAATTACGGTTGCTGGAATGGGCGGAGCGTTAATTCGTGACATTTTAGAAAGTGGTAAAGAAAAATTAGAAGGTGTAACACGTTTAATTTTACAGCCGAATATTGCAGCACATCATATTCGTGAATGGTTTGTTGAAAATGGTTGGGAGCTTATCCATGAAAAAATCGTAAAAGAAGATGGGAAAATTTATGAGATTTTAGTAGGAGAGCGAGGAAATGTCGAAGCACCTTACTCGGAAAATAAACAAGCGGGATTGTTTATGGGGCCATTTTTAATAAAAGAAAAAAGTGAAGCTTTCGTTGAAAAATGGGAAGGGGAATTGAAAAATTTCCAAAATATTTTAAAACAGTTAGAACGTGCGGCTAATTCTGAAGAAACAAAAGCGAAACGTGCAGAAGTAGAAGCGAAAATGAAAATGATAGGGGAGATTTTATCATGAGTAAAATTCCAAACGGCCATGAAATTATTTCTTTATTTGAAAGTATGTATCCGAAGCATCTGGCGATGGAAGGAGATAAAATTGGTCTGCAGATTGGAGCGCTTAATAAATCTGTACAACACGTATTAATTGCATTAGATGTAACGGAGGAAGTTGTGGAGGAAGCGATTCAATTAGGGGCGAATGTCATTATCGCGCATCATCCTTTAATTTTTAATCCGTTAAAAGCGATTCATACAGATAAAGCGTACGGAAGAATTATTGAAACGTGTATTAAAAATGATATTGCCATTTATGCAGCGCATACAAATGTGGATGTTGCCAAGGGCGGGGTAAATGATTTACTTGCTGAGGCGTTAGGGTTGCAAAATACAGAAGTTTTGGCACCGACATATGCAGAAGAAATGAAAAAAGTTGTTGTGTTTGTGCCAGTAACTCATGCAGAGGAAGTACGAAAAGCATTAGGAGACGCAGGTGCTGGTCATATCGGCAATTATAGCCACTGTACGTTTAGTAGCGAGGGTACAGGTACGTTTGTACCTCAAGAGGGGACAAATCCTTATGTAGGGGAAACTGGACAGTTAGAGCGCGTAGAAGAAGTGCGGATCGAAACGGTTATTCCAGTTTCACTACAACGAAAAGTGATTAAAGCAATGGTAACGGCACATCCATATGAAGAAGTAGCGTATGATGTGTATCCACTTGATAACAAAGGCGAAACATTAGGGCTTGGGAAAATAGGATACTTAAAAGAAGAAATGACACTTGGACAGTTTGCAGAACATGTAAAGCAATCATTAGATGTAAAGGGTGCACGAGTTGTTGGGAAATTAGATGATAAAGTGCGCAAAGTAGCTGTACTTGGTGGTGATGGTAACAAATACATCAATCAAGCTAAATTTAAAGGAGCAGATGTATATGTAACAGGTGACATGTATTATCATGTTGCTCATGATGCGATGATGCTCGGTTTAAATATAGTTGACCCAGGACATAACGTTGAAAAAGTAATGAAGCAAGGTGTACAAAAGCAATTACAAGAAAAAGTGGATGCAAAGAAACTCAATGTACACATTCATGCTTCGCAATTACATACAGATCCATTTACATTTGTATAAGAAAAATAAAAACCGTTGCTCATATAGGCAACGGTTTTTATTATTGTTCTTTTTTCACTTTTACACGGGGTAATATTTTTTGTAACGGTACTTTTCGAACTCTCTCCCATGTAGCGGGATTCATTGGGTCATATTGATCTAAGAAAGCGATAACTTCTTTTGTAATTGGAGTTGGAGTAGAAGCACCTGCTGTAACAGCTACGTTTTCTACACCTTGTAGCCACTCTAATTTAATCTCACTTACGTCTGCAACGCGGTATGCTTTCGTACCAGCAATTTCTTGTGACACTTGTGCTAAACGGTTTGAGTTGTTACTTTTCGGATCACCGACAACAATTGTTAAGTCTGCAACATCAGCTTGTTTAGCGACAGCTTCTTGGCGAACTTGAGTTGCTAAACAAATTTCTTTATGGAATTCTGCTGTTGGGAATTTTTTTTGAATGTCCTCCATTAAATGTTGAACATCCCATTGACTCATCGTTGTTTGATTCGTTACTAAAATTTTATCTGTTGGGATTTCTAATGTTTTTAAATCATCGGCTTTTTCGATAAGGTGAACGATGTCAGGTGCAATACCAACTGCGCCTTCTGGCTCTGGATGATTTTTTTTACCGATATAAATGACATGATACCCTTCCGCTTTCTTAGCTTCGATAAGGTCATGTGTCTTGGTAACATCTGGACAAGTGGCATCGATTGTTGTTAAACCTTTTTCTTTTGCGCGTTGTTTAACTTCTGGAGAAACACCGTGTGCAGTGAAAATAACAGTACCAGAATCAATTTTATCTAAAATTTCTAAGCGACTTGGACCGTCTAATGTGATGATTCCATCTTCTTCAAAAGCGTCTGTAACATGTTTATTGTGAACAATCATACCTAAAATATAAATGGGTCTCGGCAATGATTTATCTAATGCGGCGTTACGTGCAATTACCATTGCATCGACAACACCGTAGCAATAACCACGAGGGGAAATTTTAACAATTTTCATATGAGTAATCCTCTCCTTCTAAACAAGGGATACTTTTGTGCATAGTCTTTTACATTATAAAGGAGGAGTGGATAGAAAACAAAGGATTGTTACACATATAGTTTTGGTTTTGTTGCTGTTTTTTGAACAGGCTCCTCTCGTAATTCTTTTTCTATGACTGGCTCAATCACTATTTTTTTTCTTTTTCTTTTTTTTTGTGGAGGAGGTGGAGTTGCTACCTCAACCTTTTCTGTTATGTCTTCAGCCTGATTTTTAGTTGAATCTTCTTCCGTACTTTTTCCAGAGGTGAGGATTTTAACAATGCTTGGTAGGTTACGCATAATAGGGCCGTACTGTTCGACGACAGGGCTTACAGATTGAACGACTTGGGATACTTTTTCTATATTGTTTATCATATTAGTTGGATTCGAAATTAAATTCGCAAAAAAACTGCCGATGCCGCTACTGGATGCTGCTGTAGTTGTTGCACCGCCGCGCGTTTCGTTTGATTCGTACATTTGAGGGGGAATCATTTGCTCTGGATGCTGCTGCATGTATGGTTGATATTGCTGTGAGTACTGCTGTGGGTATTGCTGTTGATATTGGGGTTGATATTGTTGCCGATATTGAGGTGGCGGTTGCTGGTGCTGGTGCATCATTGGTGGCGGTCCTTCCATTTGTCGATAAGGCGGAACCATTTGCATGTAAGGTTCGGTTGGATCGTGTTTTTTAAAGAGTTTAGCAAGGAACCCTTTCTTTTTTTGTGCCATTGGTGGTAGTTGTGGAATTGGATATGGTGTATAAGGTTGCTGCCCTTGATTTGGATACATTTGTCTTGTAGGGGATTTTGGAAACATGTGAGAAATCCTCCTTTCTTCAGTTAGGTATATACACATACAATATGCAATAAGGGGGAAGAAGGTTAGTTTTTGAAGGGAAAACCTAAACTAAAGATGGATTTTACTTGTAGATTTCGATATAATGTAGACTTGACTGATTTGTGCGCGCAGTAGAAATTTAGAAAGAAGGTGTAACTTATGACACAACAAACTTTTACACAGTATGATTTTAAACCATTTTTAATAGATGCAGTTCGTGAACTACGCTTTACAGAGCCGACAGGAATTCAGCAGAAAATTTTCCCGGTCGTGAAAAAAGGTGTAAGTGTAATTGGACAATCCCAAACAGGTTCTGGGAAAACACATGCATACTTACTTCCTACATTGAACAGAATTAATGCAAGCCGTGAAGAAGTACAACTTGTTATTACAGCACCTACTCGTGAGTTAGCACAACAAATTTACGAAGAGATTGTGAAATTAACAAAATTCTGTGCGGAAGATCAAATGATTACAGCGCGTTGTTTAATTGGTGGAACTGATAAACAACGTTCAATTGAAAAGTTGAAAAAACAACCTCATATCGTAGTCGGGACACCAGGACGTATTAAAGACTTAGTAGAAGAACAAGCATTATTTGTTCATAAAGCAAATACGATTATTGTCGATGAAGCTGACTTAATGCTTGATATGGGATTCATTCACGATGTAGATAAAATTGCAGCACGCATGCCTAAAAACTTGCAAATGCTAGTTTTCTCTGCAACAATTCCTCAAAAACTAAAACCGTTTCTGAAGAAATATATGGAGAATCCAGAGCATATTCATATCAATCCAAAACAAGTTGCAGCTGGAAACATTGAACACTATTTAGTGCCTTCTAAACATCGTAATAAAATTGATTTAGTGAATAAAATGCTACTTCAATTTAAACCGTATTTAGCAGTTGTTTTCACGAATACGAAAAAAATGGCAGATCAAGTTGCTGATGGATTAATGGAACGCGGCTTAAAAGTTGGACGAATTCACGGGGATTTATCACCACGTGATCGTAAAAAAATGATGAAACAAATTCGTGACCTTGAATTCCAATATATTGTTGCGACTGATTTAGCAGCACGTGGTATTGATATTGAAGGAATTAGCCATGTTATTAACTATGAGCTACCATCAGATTTAGATTTCTTCGTTCACCGCGTTGGAAGAACAGCACGTGCGGGGCATTCTGGTATTGCAGTGACGATTTATGATCCAGCAAACGAAGAAGCATTAGATAGCTTAGAAAAACAACGTCATATCGAGTTTAAACATGTAGATTTACGCGGAGATGAGTGGGCAGATTTAGGTGAGCGTCGTCGTCGTAAGAGCCGTAAAAAACCAAATGACGAACTTGATGTTATGGCAACGAAAGTTATTAAAAAACCGAAAAAAGTAAAACCAAACTATAAACGTAAACTTGCAACAGAACGTGACAAAGTGAAGAGAAAATATAGCAATAAAAAAAGATAAGGGGTTTCCCTTATCTTTTTTTAATCCCGCTAATTTAAATGAAGAGTATAGTCTGTTTAAATACTCATATAAATTTGTGTAGTGCGTCTTTTATGAACAAACAATTCACTACATATTTCTACAAATTATGCTATCATTATATCTATTGTATATTGAAGAGGTGATTGTATGTTAAAGATTGGATCTCATGTTTCCATGAGTGGTAAGAACATGTTATTAGCAGCAAGTGAAGAGGCTGTTTCATACGGTGCAACAACGTTTATGATTTATACAGGTGCACCGCAAAATACACGAAGAAAACCAATTGAAGAATTGAACATAGAAGCAGGAAGAAAACATATGGAGCTGAATGGTATTGAGGAAATTATCGTCCATGCGCCGTATATTATTAATGTTGGGAATACGACGAAGCCAGAAACATTCCAATTAGGTGTAGACTTCCTTCGTATGGAAATTGAAAGAACATCGGCATTAGGTGTAGCGAAACAAATTGTTCTTCACCCAGGAGCGCACGTTGGTGCTGGAGCAGATGCTGGTATTCAACAAATTATTAAAGGGCTTAATGAAGTACTAACGCCAGAACAGACGGTTAACATTGCGTTAGAGACGATGGCAGGAAAAGGAACAGAATGTGGTCGTAGCTTTGAAGAAATTGCAAAGATCATTGATGGCGTAAAATATAATGAAAAGCTATCTGTATGCTTTGATACGTGTCATACGCACGATGCAGGATATGATATTGTAAATGACTTTGACGGTGTATTAAACGAATTTGATAAGATCGTTGGTATAGATCGTTTACAAGTACTTCATATTAATGATAGTAAAAATGTACGCGGAGCAGGAAAAGACCGTCATGAAAACATCGGATTTGGTCACATTGGGTATAAAGCATTGCATCACATTGTACATCATCCACAGTTAATGCATGTACCAAAAATTCTTGAAACACCGTATGTAGGGGAAGATAAAAAAGATAAGAAGCCACCATACAAATTGGAAATCGAAATGCTGAAAAACGGTACTTTTGATGAAGGGCTTCTTGAAAAAATTAAAGCGCAATAAGGAGGGGATTTCCCCTCCTTATTTTAGTAATTGCTGAAATAATGTATTTACTTGTTGGGCAGTGGCAGGGGAAGTTACTTTTGCAATCTGTTTTAAGAGCTCTAGTCGCTCGTTGTTATCGTAAATATTAATATTTTTACCTTTCATAAGTAAAACGATTTGGTCAGCTTGTGCAGTCGTAATAGAAACTTCATATTCTTTGCTATATTTTAATAACTCTTTTGTAGAAATATGATTTAATTTTTTATTAACAATTTGTTTAATGAGGTTCATCTTGTTATCCTCCTTCAGGCGTTCTTCTATCGAAATATATGAGCATATAGCTTGTACATATTCGTATAGAGTTTCTTTTTTCATGAGGAAAAGAAGCGTATGTTATAATATAAGGACAAAACTACAGAAAAAGAGTAAAGGGAGGACCTATGGAGCAAAAGCAACATCGAAAAGAAAGTGTTATTCATCTCATTTATCGTTTAGTTATGATTATTTTTGGGGCAGCATGCGCAGCGGTAGCGATTGAACTATTTTTAATGCCAAATAAAATTATTGATGGTGGAATTATTGGTATTTCTCTTATATTAGATTACCTTACTCCTAATATTTGGTGGTTAAGTTTTTCTACTTTAGTCGTTGTTCTCAATATCCCATTTATGTATTCGGGTTATAAGCAAATTGGAAAAACATTCATGTTATCTTCGGCATTTGGTATTGTAGCGTTAGCATTCATTGAGTCAACGTTACATGCGGTGCCACCGTTTACAACAGAGCCTATTTTAGCGACTGTGTTTGGTGGTCTTATTTTAGGTCTTGGTGTAGGACTTGTAATTCGTCATGGTGGATCGTTAGATGGAACTGAAATTATGGGGATTTTATTAACGAAGAAATTACCGTTCTCTGTTGGTGAATTCGTAATGTTTGTGAACTTATTTATTTTTGCATGGGCAGCATTTGTGTTTGGTGTGGAACAAGCGATGTATTCTGTTATGACGTACTATATTGCATTTAAAACGATCGATACAGTAATTCAAGGGCTAGATGAAACGAAAGCAGTTTTAATTGTATCTGATCAATATGAGGAAGTATCAAATGCGATTTTACATCGACTCGGCCGTGGAACTACAAAGCTTGTAGCAAAAGGTGGTTATACAGATAAAGAAAAAGAAGTTATTTATGCAGTTGTAACGCGTCTAGAAGTGACGAAGTTAAAGTCAATTGTGCATGAAATTGATGAAAATGCGTTTGTTACGATTATGAGCACGCAAGAGACAAATGGTGGTAAGTTTAAATCGGCTATTCACTAAACGTATATAGGAATATTTTTCGAAAGCAGAGAATTTTTCTCTGCTTTTTGTTATAATAGTAAGGTTTCTTGAAAAAATAGATATATTTTAGGCAGATTGGTTTACAACTATAATAAGCTGTACTATAATTCAAATAGATATAAATCGGAATCATTCTGAATTAAAATAGGTGAGATGCTATGAATAATATATTAGAGATTGAAGGTTTAACATTCCGATACGAAGATCGGAATGTGTTAGAAAATATTAATTTGCAAGTTCCGAAGGGAGCTTTTTTAGGTTTAGTGGGACCGAATGGTTCAGGTAAATCAACTTTACTTAAGTGTTTATTAGGCGTTTTAAAGCCAAAAGAAGGAAGCATTCGTGTGTTTGGCGTTGATAGTAAGAAGTTTAAGGAATGGAATAAAGTTGGTTATGTATCCCAAAAAGCAAATAGTTTCAATTCTGGTTTTCCAGCAACTGTTTCTGAAGTTGTGTCAATGGGACTTGTTTCGAAAAAAGGGCTTTTTCGCTTTTTCACAAAAGAGGATAAGAAAAAGGTAGAAAAAGCAATTGCTGATGTAGGGATGAGTGAGTTTCAAGGTCGTAATATTGGAGAGCTTTCTGGTGGACAGCAACAGCGTGTATTTATTGCTCGTGCGCTCGTTAGTGATCCTGAATTGCTTATTTTAGACGAGCCTACTGTTGGAATCGATGTAAAAAATGTGGAAAGTTTTTACGAAATATTAGAGGATTTAAACAAAAGGCTCGGGATCACATTAATTCTTGTTACTCATGATATGGGAGCTGTTACCGAAAAAGTAACACATGTTGCATGCCTAAACCAACATCTACATTTCCATGGAAATGTAGAGAAGTTCCGAGAGTTAGAAGATGCAGAAATGTCCGTCTTATATGGACATCATGTTCATCGTTTAGAACACGAACATGAGCATCACGGGAGGATATAATGATACAAGATTTTTTACAATATGACTTTTTACGTAATTCTTTATACGCAGGTATTTTAATTGGACTTGTTGCACCACTAATAGGTGTGTTTGTTGTTATTCGTCGTTTATCTCTTATTGCGGATGCATTAAGTCACGTGACGTTATCAGGTATTGCAGCAAGTTTATTACTTGAAAAAACCATTTTTACAGGTGGTTTTTTAAACCCCTTATATATGGGGATGGTTTTTTCAATTGGTGGAGCGCTATTAATCGAAAAGTTAAGAACTGTATATAAGCACTATCAAGAATTAGCAATTCCGATTATCCTTTCGGCAGGGATGGGAGTTGGAGTTATTTTCATTTCACTTGCAAATGGATTTAACACAGACTTATTTAGTTATTTATTTGGTAGTGTCAGTGCTGTAACAAGTACGGATTTAATTATTATTGGGATTGTAGCAATTGTTGTTGTTGCGACAATTATTTTATTATATAAAGAGCTGTTTCTACTATCATTTGATGAGGAATACGCAGTATCAACTGGTTTAAGAGCGAAATGGATTCACTTTATTTTCATTATATTAGTTGCTCTTGTCATTGCAGTATCAATGCGTGTAGTAGGGGTTCTTCTCGTATCATCATTAATGACGTTACCAGTTGCAGCAAGTATTCGTATTGCTAAAGGATTTAAACAAACAATTTTCTTTTCCATTTTATTTGGTGAAATTGCAGTAATTGGTGGAATGTTTGCTTCGTATCAACTTGATCTAGCACCAGGTGGTACAATTGTTATGATAGCAGTTCTTATTTTAATCGGTGCGATTTTATGGAAGAAGAAAAAAACTGCATAAAGTAGGGATAGGTATGAATCTAACAGAAGCTTTACGCCTAATGAAGGAAAAAGGATACAAACATACTGGAAAAAGAGAAGAGATGCTCAGATTATTTGCAGCACATAATCGTTATTTAACTGCGAAAGACGTTTTAGAGCATATGAAAGACGATTATCCAGGGCTTAGTTTTGATACGATTTATCGTAACTTAACAGTTTTTGCTGAGATTGGTGTTTTAGAACAAACGGAATTAAATGGTGAAAAACATTTTCGTTTCACTTGTTCTATTATGGAACATCATCATCATTTTATTTGTTTGGATTGTGGTGGGACGAAAGAGATTACTTCCTGCCCAATGGATTTTATGAATAAAGATTTTACTGGTTATGAAGTAACGGGTCATAAGTTTGAAATATATGGTCGTTGTCCAAAATGTGCAAAGTAAAAGCTCGTCGGTTATATAACTGACGAGCTTTTTTACGTAGAAAAGAAGGTTGCTCACAAATATTGTGGCAACCTTCTTTTTATTGTTCTTGTGTCTCTTTTTCTTTTTCTCGTTCAGCAGCCATTTCAGCAGCAATTACGTCGATTTCTTTTTTCAGTTCTTCTACCATTGTTTCTTCTGGTACTTTACGAACGACTTGCCCTTTACGGAATAATAATCCCTCTCCACGTGCACCAGCAATACCGATATCAGCTTCACGAGCTTCACCAGGACCATTTACAGCGCAACCAAGTACTGCAACTTTAATTGGTACTTGAAGTGTAGAGATGTATTCTTCCACTTCGTTAGCGATGCTAATTAAATCGATTTCAATACGACCACAAGTTGGACAAGAGATAAGTGTCGCTGCGTTAGACGCAAGACCGAATGATTTTAATAATTCACGAGCAACTTTTACTTCTTCAACTGGATCAGCACTTAATGAAATACGTAGTGTATTTCCGATGCCTTTACTTAAGATTGCTCCAAGACCAGCGGCACTTTTTACAGTTCCAGTAAACAATGTTCCAGATTCTGTAATACCTAAATGTAATGGGTAATCAAAAGCGCGAGCAGCTTTCTCGTATGCTTCGATTGCTAAGTTAACATCAGAGGCTTTCATAGATACGATAATATCGTGGAAATCTAAGTCCTCTAAAATTTTAATATGATGTAGCGCGCTCTCAACCATACCATCAGCAGTTGGGTATCCGTACTTTTCTAAAATGTGGCGCTCTAATGAACCAGCGTTTACACCAATACGGATTGGAATACCGCGCTCTTTTGCTGCATTTACAACAGCTTCTACTTTATGGCGACGACCAATATTACCTGGATTGATACGTACTTTATCAATGCCACCTTCAATTGCTTTTAAAGCAAGGCGATAATCAAAATGAATATCAGCAACAAGTGGAATGTTGATTTGTTTTTTTATATCAGCAATAGCATTAGCTGCGCGTTCATCTGGAACGGCAACGCGGACGACTTGACAGCCAGCTTCTTCTAAACGCTTGATTTCAGCAACTGTTGCTTCAACATCATGTGTTTTTGTTGTTGTCATACTTTGTATAATTAATTCATTATTACCGCCAATTGTTAAATTACCGACTTTAACTGGACGTGTTTTTGTACGATGAGTCATTTCATTCACGAATAGATCGCTCTCCTTATAAAAGAAGTTTCTTATTTAGTCCCTCATATCAATGATAGTATACGTGATATAGGGCTATAGAAACCGAAGTGCTCGGTTTCACTTTTACTATTGTATCAGCGCCTTTATGTAATTGACAAGGATTAAGTGATGGCTTATTGATATAACGGGAATTTATAAGACTTTCCAATTTGTATTTTTGTAGCAGATGTACTTTTGTTTAATTGTTTAAAGTCGTCAATGACTTTTTCTATGGAAGGAATTTTTTTCTTGTTAATTTGTTCTGTAATAGAAAGAACTGTCTCGCCAGTTTTTACTTCAATTGTTTTATAAGATGTATCCGTTTCTTTTTCTGTTTTATTCTCTTTATTTTGTTGGCTGTCTGTGTTTTCTTTTTTAATCGTTTGGGCAGCAGTTGTTTTTTTATATGAACTTAACATCGGTAAAGTACCGATTTTTATATCGTAATAAAATATATAACCGAGAACAAGCACGAATAGAAATATACCTAACCTCTTCATATTCTTCACTCCTTTGCTAGGAATATATGCTTGTCCAAAAAAAAAATGCCTATTTAGGCATTTTTTTATTTTTCTTTCGGTTGGGGTACCTCTTTAATCGTTAAGTATAGAACGATTAAAACAACAGCGATATAAATGAATGTTGCGCCAGGTACGACGATTTTGAATAAATCCATAATCATGAAGAAAATGGTTGGGATTGTGTAGCTGTATGCAGTTAGTGTCCAAACTTGTTTATAGGATAGTTTACGTTGACCGCTCATAGCAGAACCGATGAACGCAAGTAAAGTCACGCCTACAAAAGTGATGAATAATTGGAATAGGTACACTAAGAATCCAATAACAAATAATAAAATTGGATAAATATTATCGAATAAAGAAATAAATTCCTGTAGATCTTTTTTCTCAAGAGATGCACCTAACAAATCGTTATAAGAATACGTTTGTGTTTGACCATTTCCCATAGAGACTACTTTATCTTTTAAAACAAATAAACCTGTTTTATTTTGATATTTTTCTAGGTCTGTTGAATTTGGATCAAATACGAAAAGTGCATTTCCTTCTTCTTTTTCAATAGGCTGATCAATATCGGCTTTTAGTTCGCCATTTTCAATTTTAAAATCAGGTAAATCTTTATCGATGACTTGATTTACCATGCCTACACCATCTTGGATAAAACTACCGTACAAAAAAGTTCTTGGAATAGTAGTAATTAAGCAAAGTAGCATAATATACAAAATGGTTTTACCGATTTTTTGAAAACGGAATAGCGCCATATCTTTAGGCGAGTATATGCTTTTTACGAATTGGGTAAATATGGACATAGATTCACTTCCTTTATGTATGTATAAAATCATTGTAACGTAGGAATCTAGAGAATCTCAAGATATATTATATTTACATATAGTGGAGATAACTAAATTTCTTTTTATTAACTTTCTTCTTTTAAATAAGAAAAATACAATTGACACTTTTCTTTTCTATATGGTAAATTTATCTTACATTTCTTAAAGGGCATATCCGATAGGAATTCCTTTATTTGATATGTTGTTACATACATAATTGTGGACCCTTAGCTCAGCTGGTTAGAGCAGACGGCTCATAACCGTCCGGTCGTAGGTTCGAGTCCTACAGGGTCCATATCCATTTCGCATGTTTATTATGTTAGCAGGAAGCTTCCTTGTAGAAGGAAGCTTTTTTTACGGAATATATGAGCATTTTAATTGAAAAGAAGTGGGAATTTTGCTACTTTAATGATAGCAAGACAATGTGATTTATTTGTTTGCACCCTATGGCAATTAGGGTAGAATGAAGTTGTATGTCACTTAAGTGGCAATACATAAACTGGGAGGAATATAACAATGGCAAAACACGAATTACCAAATTTACCTTATGCGTATGATGCTTTAGAGCCTCACTTTGACAAAGAAACAATGAACATCCATCATACAAAACATCACAACACGTACATTACAAACTTAAACGCTGCTTTAGAAGGTCATGCAGAATTAGCTGACAAAAGCGTAGAAGAATTAGTTGCAAACTTAAACGAAGTACCAGAAGCAATCCGTACAGCAGTACGTAACAATGGTGGCGGACATGCTAACCATACATTCTTCTGGACAATCCTATCTCCAAACGGCGGAGGACAACCTGTAGGTGAACTTGCAACTGCAATTGAAGCAAAATTCGGTAGCTTCGATGCATTCAAAGAAGAATTCGCAAAAGCTGGCGCAACTCGCTTCGGTTCTGGTTGGGCTTGGTTAGTAGTAAACAATGGTGAGCTAGAAGTAACAAGCACTCCAAACCAAGATTCTCCTTTAACTGAAGGTAAAACGCCAGTTATCGGTTTAGATGTTTGGGAGCATGCTTACTACTTAAACTACCAAAACCGTCGTCCAGACTACATCGGTGCATTCTGGAACGTTGTAGATTGGAACGCTGCTGAAAAACGTTACCAAGAAGCAAAATAATTGTAATAAATATAGAAAAAAGCTAGGGGAGAACCCCTAGCTTTTTTCTATGCTTTCCTTTTACATAATTGGGCTTGTCTTTGGAAGACTAGAACATGAAGTAAAGGAGAGTTGTGTATGAAGTGGAAACATATAATTGGTGACGTTGAAGTGAATCGGGATTTAGTGTTATTGCTCCTTATAGGAGGTTTATACACGCTCGCAATTTCTTTATCGAATACGTTTGTAAATATTTATTTATGGAAACAAACACAAAATTATGTGAATCTTGGCTTGTATAATTTGGCCAGCGTTATATTACAGCCTCTCACATTTCTTGTAGGGGGAAAATTAGCGAAACGTATCGATCGCTCGATTTTATTACGAATAGGAGTAGGAACGCTCGCAATTTTTTTTATTGTTGTCTTAGTAGCGGGGAAAAGTGCTTCTCAGTATATTTTATTAATGGGGGCTCTTTTAGGAGTAGGATACGGTTTTTACTGGTTGGCTTTTAACTTATTGACATTTGAAATTACAGAACCAGAAACAAGAGATTTCTTTAATGGGTTTCTTGGACTTCTTACATCCTTCTCTGGGATGATCGGACCAATAGCAGCAGGATACACAATTTCACGTATGGAGAAATGGAGTGGTTATACTGTTATATTCTTTCTTTCATTAGTTCTATTTGCAATTGCTGTCGTCTTAAGCTTCTTTTTATCTAAAAGAGAATGTGAAGGGCGTTATGAAATCGTGCAAGTATTGAAAGAACGACGGATTGATAAAAACTGGGGAAAGATTACACGAGCTCATTTTTTCCAAGGATTGAGAGAAGGAACGTTTATTTTTGTCATTTCAGTATATGTTTATTTAGCAACTAATAGTGAGTTCGCATTAGGGAAATATAGTTTAGTGAACTCTGCTGTATCCTTTGTATGTTATTACTTAGTTGCTCGTATGTTAAAGAAGGAGTGGCGAAAAAAAGCAATTTTACTTGGAGGCATTATTTTATATGCTGTCGTCTTTTTAGTTATTTTCAATGTTACATACACGAAATTACTTATTTATGCGGCATGTATTGCGATTGCATATCCTATTTTACTTGTTCCGTATGGATCAATGACATATGACGTAATTGGTAGAGCGAAAAATGCGAGAGAATGGCGTGTGGAATATGTCGTTGTTCGGGAGCTGTGGTTAAACGCCGGAAGAATCTGTTCCATTTTAAGTTTTTTATGTGCTGTACTATTCTTTCCACCTGAAAAAAGTTTACCTTACTTATTATGTATTTTAGGTGCTGGACATTTTCTTATTTATTTTGCAGTTAAAAATGTCAAATATGATGAGGGAAATGCGAGTAAAACAAGTGTTGTAACGCAAGGAAACGCGCAAAACCAAACTGAACCAGAAGGTTAACTTCTCGTTTGTTTTATGCTAGAATAGAAAAAGATGTAAGACAGCAGTGAGGACACCTGTATGAAGGTGTCCCTTTCACATTACATAGCTGTTGGTAGAGGGGGTTTGTATGAGCAAGAAGCAGAAGCAAAATAAGAAAAAGACCCACGTTCCTTTTCGGTTAAACGTGCTGTTTTTCTGCGTGTTTTTAATGTTCTCCGCGGTTATTGTAAGGCTCGGATATGTACAAATTGTTCGCGGTGAAGAATATAAGAATGAAGTGGAGAAGAAAGAAAATTCAACGATAAGTAATCCTGTACCGCGTGGGAAAATATTTGACCGTTATGGGCGACCTGTAGTAGATAATGCAGCCATTCGTACTATTACATTTACAAAAATGAAAGGATCAACTGCAGAGGATCGCTTAGAAACAGCGAAAAAGCTAGCAGATTTGATTGAAGTACCGACAGATAAATTAACAGATCGCGATAAAAAAGATTATTGGCTTGCTATGCATAAAGAGGAAGCTAAAGAAAAAATTACGAATAAAGATCGTCAAGAGTTTAAAGATAAAAAAATTGATGATAAAGAATTAGACGAGCGTCAGCGCAGTCGTGTAACAGAAGAAGAGATTAATCAATTATCCGCAAAAGATCTAGAAATACTAGCGATTAAGAGTAAGATGGATGGCGGATATGCAATGACACCTCAAGTTCTTAAGAAAAATGCAACAGATGAAGAATATGCGATTATTAGTGAAAATTTAGCGCAATTGCCGGGAGTAGATACAAGTGTTGATTGGGAACGAAAATATGCATATGATGGTGATTTGTTCCGAAGTGTACTTGGTGGTGTAACAACTTCTGACGAAGGTTTACCAAGAGAAAGACTAGATTACTATCTTGTTCGTGATTATAATCGAAATGACCGAGTAGGAAAAAGTTATCTTGAACAACAGTATGAAGATAGTCTGCACGGTACGAAAGCAGAAGTTAGAAATGTTACAGATAAAAACGGTAATATTTTAGAAACGATTAATGTATCAAAAGGACAAAGTGGTAATGACCTGAATTTAACGATTGATATGGAATTACAAAAGCGCGTGGAGGATATTCTTACGAAGAATTTAATGAGATTTAAAGGAAGCGAACCTCTTTTAGATCGCGCATTCGTTGTAATGATGAACCCAAAAAATGGTGAAGTTTTATCTATGGCTGGGAAACAATTAGTTAACGAAGATGGTCAAACGAAAGTAAATGACTTTGCATTAGGTACCATGACAAGTTCTTATCCGATGGGGTCAACTGTAAAAGGTGCAACAGTACTTACTGGATATCAAACTGGTGCGATTCAACCAGGTTCAGTACAATTGGATGAACCAATTAAATTAAAAGGTACACCTACGAAGTCATCTTGGAAAACGATGGGATATATTAATGACCTTACAGCTTTAAAAATGTCTTCTAACGTTTATATGTTTAAAACAGCGATGAATATCGCTGGTGTTCCATATGTGAGAGGTGGTACGTTAGATATACCTCAAAAAGCATTTGATACGATGCGTTATTATTTCGGACAGTTTGGACTTGGTGTAAAAACAGGAATTGATTTACCGAATGAATCTGCTGGTCAGATGGGGAGAGGTAGTCAACCAGGTTTCTTACTAGATTTATCAATTGGACAGTATGATACGTATACACCGCTTCAATTAGCGCAATATATTTCGACGATTGCCAATGGTGGATATCGTATGCAACCACAAGTTGTAAAAGAAATTCGTCAACCGGCAGTGAAACCAGATGAAGTTGGGAAAGTTGTTCAATCTATGGAACCGAAAGTATTAAATCGTGTTGATATGCCAGAATCGCAAATTAAACGTGTTCAAGAAGGATTTAGACAAGTGTATAATGATTCAGGTGGTACAGCTACCAAATACTTTACAGGTGCAAAATATAAAGCGGCAGGGAAGACAGGTACCGCGCAAACTGTGTATGGCGGAGATAAAGAGATTGGTAGAAAGGCAAATGGTGAACGTGTGGAAACATATAACTTAACATTAGTAGGTTATGCGCCACTTGAAGATCCAGAAGTAGCATTCTCTGTTGTCGTTCCATGGGTACATGATGATAAGACTGGTATTAATGGATATATTGGTCGTGAAATTATGGACGCCTACTTTGATTTAAAAAACCAAGAAGTAAATGGTGAAGCTCCAAAAGATGATAAAAACAATAAAAATAAAGATCAAGATGATGAATAAAAAAATTTTAAAAAAGCACACTATCTGAAAAGATAGTGTGCTTTTTTTTATGGTTTATGCATATCGTGTAATAAATGTGGACAAGTATACAATATTGGGAAACACGCGGCCTTATAAATAATACTTGTATATGATGAGATAGGGGATAACTGTTTTATAGGGAAATTATCAGAGAAAATGAATAACTACTACCGATTAAAATTGTATCCCGCTATTAACGGGCAGTAAGACCCCCATCTCAAAATTCAGTGAAAGCAAAGAAGTTAGGTGGGGGTCGGGCTGTCCGTAAAAGCCCGATTGGTGAGGGCTGATTAAAGTTTCACTTTATCGTATGTTGATTTTTGTGGAACTTTACAAAACTTTTACAAACAATTAAAACCGAATTAATAGTTTAGCAGTATTCTTATATCTGTAATCCTGTTATTTCCGGTTACTTCTAGGAGGAAGAACACGTGAAATGGATGCGTACACCGATTATAATTTTCGTACTATCGATATGGTTCCTCTGTTTTGAAATGTCTACTGCATTTGCTTTAAATGATATGGGAGAAGTGAGAGTTGATGGATCCTCAACGGTTTTTCCTATTATAGAAGCAGTAGCGGAGGAATATACAAAGGTGCATCCAGACGTGAAAATTTCCATCAGTGTTTCTGGAACTGGAGGAGGATTTAATCGTTTCAGTAAAGGAGAAGTAGATATAAATAATGCTTCGAGAGTAATGAAACAAGTCGAGAAAAATGAGATGAAGAAAAACTCTATTCAGTTCACACCTTTTGAGGTCGCTAACGATGGTCTTACAATCGTTGTGAATCGGCACAATACATGGGTAGACGATATGTCAGTAGACGAGTTACGTTTACTGTGGAGTGAAGATGGAAGAGAGAAGCGATGGTCACAAATTCATTCAACATGGCCACGTGAACAAGTGAAGTTTTATGCACCAGGCGTAGACTCTGGTACTTATGATTATTTTCAAAATGTCATCTTACAAAATCATCGCATTGTAAAAAAAATCTCTTTGTCTGAAGATGATCAAGTTATTATGCAAGGGGTAATGAATGATAAACATGCCATTGCTTTTGTAGGATATGCTTATTATATGGCTAATCGAGATAAGGTGAAAGCAATAAAAGTGAATGGTGTATTTCCGACGAAAGAGACCATTCAGTCAGGTAAGTATAAGCCGTTATCTAGGCCGCTACTTACTTATGTGAATAATGCATCTATCCGAAATAAAATGAATGTAGCAAACTATGTTGAGTTTATGATTCAGCATGTTGGTAACCTCGCTGAAGAGGTCGGGTATGTAAAATTAAGAAAAGAAAAATACAATGAACAGCTGCGTATGTTAACAGAAATAAAAAGGTAATGTCAGGGTGGAAAGGGGTTTTCATCTTTGGCTCATAATGACAAAAGTCAAATTACATTTTCTGTACAATATTTGATTGAAAGAAATACAAAACAAAGAAAAAAAACGCAGCGAATCAATCGAATAATGCCTTTGTTACTAAAGATAATTGCTAGCGTTTCTATTGTTACGACACTTGGAATTGTTTTTACGCTCTCTAATGAAACAATCATGTTTTTTCAAAAAATATCATTGTACTCCTTTTTGACGGAGAAAGAATGGTTACCGTTTTTTGAAAATCCTAAATTCGGTATATTACCACTTATATGTGGAACGTTCCTTGTAACAGCAATCGCTATGTTTGTAGCAATTCCTATCGGTTTAGCGTGTGCCGTATTTTTAAGCGAATATGCTTCAAATAGTGCACGGAAAATATTAAAGCCGATGTTAGAGCTATTAGCAGGTATCCCGACAATTGTATATGGTTTTTTTGCATTAACAATTGTTACGCCGCTTTTACAAAGGATTATACCAGATTTACAGTTTTTTAATGCGATTAGCCCAGGAATCGTTATCGGATTTATGATGATGCCTACAGTTGCATCTCTATCTGAAGACGCGATGAGAGCTGTGGTGAAAGGGACTAAAGAAGCTTCATTAGCACTCGGAGCGACGCGGTTTGAAATGGTAAAACAAGTGGTGTTTCCGTCCGCTTTTACAGGGATTATGGCAGCAATTATATTAGCGGCTTCGCGTGCAATTGGTGAAACGATGATTGTTGTAATTGCGGCAGGATCCACACCAAATGTATCGCTTGATCCGACACATTCTATTCAAACGTTAACAGCCTATATTGTGCAAGTAAGTTTAGGTGATGCTCCGCATGGAACGATTACGTATTACAGCATGTATGCTGTAGGCGCAACATTATTTTTGTTTACCTTTATTATGAACATCATTTCGCAGTCAATTATGCGCCGTTTTAGGAGGATGACATAATATGCGAATGTTGAATCATAAAAAAATACAAAAAAATATGGCATCACGCTTTTTAAAAGATCGAATTTACAAATTGTTATTTTATATAGCAATTTTATTTTCAATCGTAATTTTGTTTTTGTTACTGTTTCAAATTGTTGAAAAAGGTATAAGTTATCTTTCAATAGATTTCTTTACAAATTTCGCTTCACGTAATCCGAAAGAAGCTGGTATTGCTGCAGCTTTGTCAGGGACAATATTATTTATGAGTATTGTTATACCTGTTTCTTTTATATTTGGAGTTGGAACAGCACTTTATTTAGAGCAATATGCGAAGGAATCTCTATTTAAAAAAATAATAGAGATTAATAATCAAACGTTAGCAGGAGTACCATCCGTTGTATTTGGATTGCTTGGTTTAACTATTTTTGTATATGCTCTTCATTTAGGAGAGAGTATAGTTGCAGCAGCACTGACGATGAGTTTACTCGTCTTACCAACAGTTGTTGTGGCGAGTCAAGAAGCAATCCGATCAGTACCAAGTGCATTATTAGAGGGTTCTTACGGATTAGGTGCTACGAAGTGGCAAACGATGTATCAAATTGTATTGCCATATGCTTTCCCGGGGATTATAACGGGCTGTACGTTAGCGATATCAAGAGCAATTGGAGAAGCAGCACCACTATTAGTTATTGGGGCACTTGCGTTTGCAAATTATGTTCCATTTAGTATGTTTGATAGATTTACAGTTTTACCAATTCAAATTTTTAATTGGATGAGTAGGCCACAAGAAGAATTTCAGTATGTAGCAGCAGCTGGGATGATTGTTTTGTTAGGTTTGTTGCTATTTATCAATATATTTGTTTTATGGTTACGAAATCGAAAATAAGTTGGAAGTGGATGAAAGGGGAATTCAAATGGTAGCAACAGTAGTAAATGTACAGGTGAAAAACGAAGAGAAAATCGAGACTGCGCCAAAGAAAGTAGTATTTGATACGAAAAACTTAAATTTATGGTATGGGGAAGACCATGCTTTAAAAGATATTAATTTAAGTATTCATGAGAATGAAGTTACAGCAATTATCGGTCCAAGTGGCTGTGGTAAATCAACGTACTTAAAAACGTTAAATCGCATGGTAGAGTTAGTACCGATCGTTCGAACTACAGGTGTAATTGAATATAGAGAACGCAATATATTTGATAAATCATATCCAGTTGAAGAATTAAGAACGCACGTAGGAATGGTGTTCCAAAAGCCAAATCCATTTCCAAAATCTATTTATGAGAATGTAGCATACGGTCCAAAAATCCATGGTATCCGTGACAAAAAGACATTAGATGAAATTGTTGAGAAAAGTTTACGCGGAGCAGCGATTTGGGATGAGTTAAAAGATCGTTTGCACGATAATGCATACGGTTTATCTGGTGGACAGCAACAGCGTCTATGCATCGCACGTTGCTTAGCTATTGAGCCAGACGTTATTTTAATGGATGAGCCAACATCGGCACTAGATCCAATTTCAACATTAAAAGTAGAAGAATTAATTCAAGAGTTAAAGAAAGACTTTAGTATTGTTATCGTAACGCATAATATGCAACAAGCAGCGCGTATTTCAGACAAAACCGCTTTCTTCTTAAGCGGGGAAGTTGTGGAGTATACAGATACAAACAAATTATTTACGACGCCTTCAGATAAGCGTACAGAAGATTATATTACAGGTCGCTTTGGTTGATATCGTTGCAAAGCTAAGAGAAAATGCCCTCTTAACAGAGGGCATTTCTTATTTTTATCTCACTTTAATAGGGAAGTAATACCTTCTCTTTATCTTAAGGTTTATTACAAGCGTAAGAGGTTATGTAGGAGATTTATCCCGCTATTTGCGGGCAGTAAGACCCCACCTCAAAATTCAGCAAAAGTAAAGAAGTTAGGTGGGCGGGCGGCCTGTAAAAGCCCGATTGATGAGGGGTGATTAAAGTTTCACTTTGTATATAATGGCACATAATATTGAGGGGGAAGAAAAAATGGTAAGAGAACAGTTTCAAGGTGATTTAAAAGTGTTACAGCAAAAGGTGATTGAGCTTGGCGAATTAGCAAATGCGGCTTTATTGATTGCTATGGAAGGTCTGCATACAAGGGATGTAGAGAAAGCGTTAGAGGTCATTGATGGTGATTACCGTATGGATAATTTAGAAGAGGAAATAAACGATCTTGCGCTTATGCTCATTACGAAGCAGCAACCTGTAGCAAGTGACTTAAGAAGAATCTTTATTTCAATTAAAACAGCGACAGATTTAGAGCGTATTGCAGATCATGCTGTTAATATTGCAAAGGCTACAATTCGTCTTGGGGAAAAAGAAGTGGCTGTTAGTTTGCACAACCTGGATGAAATGTTTGCGGTTGCAAATAAGATGTTGCATTTAGCGTTAGAAGCATATGAACAAGAAAATTTAACTTTCGCGAAACAAATTGCTGAAATGGATGATTCCGTTGATGAAATATATGGAAAAGCAATTCGTGAGTTTATATCTTCAGTTCCGGAACAACCAGAAGCAATTACGCAAATTACACAATTATCATTTGTGGCGAGATATATTGAGCGTGTAGCAGACCATATTACAAATATTGCTGAAAATGTATTTTATTTAGTAAAAGGAAAGCATTATTTATTGAATGAGTAGGAATAAAAGTAGGTGATGAGAAATCACCTGCTTTTTTTAGTCAAAACATGACAAAAAAAGCTCGTTGTTTCCTTTAGTTTATGATGATAAGATGTATCATAATGTAATGGGAAAATTAGTATATATGTTGTTCGTTAATAAGTATTATTTATCAATTAATAGTAAGCGCTTTCTTGTCGTTTGAAACGTACGTTTTTATAGGTGGGAAATTTAATTATAGGGTCTTTTAAATGAGGATTCGTTTAACTAATCAAGTTTATGCTGCTAGTTCATGTGGGATAGAGAATATACATATGGTATATGGAGCTACTGAACATTATATAAGTGGAGGCTGAAGTATATGAAGGGGGTTATTTTAGCTGGAGGAAAAGGAAGACGCCTTAGACCATTAACATGTAATACTCCAAAGCCGATGTTACCATTATTAGAAAAACCAGTTTTAGAATACAATATTGAGTTATTACGCCAGCATGGTATTCGTGAAATTGCAATTACTGTTCAATATATGAGTACTACGATTAAGCGATATTTTGGTGATGGTAGTAAATGGGGAGTTAACTTGTATTATTTTGAAGACTCTCCTCCACTTGGTACAGCAGGGAGTATTAAACAAGCAGAACAATTTTTAGATGAAACATTTGTTGTAATAAGCGGGGATGCATTAACTGACTTTCAATTATCAGAAGGAATTAGGTTTCATGAACAAAAGAAAAGAATGGTAACAATGTTTGTGAAAGAAGTAGAAAATCCACTCTCATTTGGATTGGTTGTAATGAATAAAGACCAGGAGGTTACACGATATATAGAAAAGCCGGGTTGGAATGAGGTAGTATCTAATGTTGTGAATACAGGCATATATATTATGGAGCCAGAAATCTTTTCTTACATACCGCCTAGACAATTTTTTGATTTCAGTCATGATGTGTTTCCTTTATTGGCAAACAAAAATGTGTTATTCGCATATTTGTCAGAAGGTTATTGGTTAGATATCGGCACATTTAATCAATATCGACAAGCACAATTTGATTTGTTAACGAAAAAGTTACAAGTACCTATTCCTTATACGGAAGTATTACCGATGGTATGGATGGGAGAAGGGGTGACGATTGGGAAAGGGACAAAAATTCATGGCCCCTCTTTCATTGGAGAAGGAGCAAAGATTGGTACAGGAGCTGTAATTGAGCCATATTCTATTATTGGAAAAAATAGTATCATTTCAAATTATTCTCATCTTCAAAAAAGTATTGTTTTTGCAAATGCCCATATTGGAAAGTATTGTGAACTATTAGAAACGACAATAGGAGAGCGTACAATAGTTGAAGATGACGTTACACTGTTTCAAAAAAGCATTGTAGCGGATCACTGTCATATCGGGAGAAGTACGATAATTAAGCAAAAAGGAAAACTATGGCCTTATAAGGCGATTGATAGTCATTCGATAGTAGGAGCGGCTGGTATTCAAGAGAGTGAAATGAGTGCAGGGTGGTTACAAAAAAGCCGCATTGTAGGAAGAGGGAATGTTGAAATTACTCCCCCGTTTATCGTGAAGATTGCGATGGCGTATGGCTCTCTTTTTACAAAAGGAGAAAGTATATTAATTGGAAGTCAAGAAAATATAGAAACAACCTCTTATAAAAATTTATTTTTACATGCTATTCATGGTATAGGGATTCATACGATGGAATGCAAAGAAATGAACGAGTCACTTTTTCAATATAGTGTTCATCATTTGCAATGTGCAGGTGGGGTTTTCATTCAAGTGGAGAATGAGAATGAGAATGAGATTGTTATAAAGTTGTATGGTCAAGCTGGCATGCCGTTAACGTATAAGCAGCAAAAAGAGATAGAACAAGTATATATGTCCGAATTGTTTTATTACGTGCATGAGAAAGAGATGGGGCGAAATAAGCTGGTTCATGTTTCTATGAATGAGTATATAGAAGTTATATTGGGGCATATTGATATCGAGAAAATACAGATGCAGAAGTTTCATCTTCTTATTAATAAGAGAAATGATACGTTGCAACATTTACTTATGCTCTTTCTACAAAGACTTGGTTGTACAGTTACATGGATTTATGCAAGTGAACAAAAAGATCATGTGAAAGCTTTGATGAAATCAAGTAAAGCGAATATGGCTCTTATGTTTTCTGAGCAAGGAAATCATTTCGAGTTATACGATAAACATAGTAATATTTACCAGGGTACAGATTTAGAAGAGGTAGATATTCCAGATTTCTTACTCGAATCTACAGGAAATATTTACCCAATGTCTTTGAAATTAGGAGAATGTTATCTTCTGTTTTATACGCAGGATGAAAGGAAGTCGTTTCAAGTAAGGTGGAAGCGAGATATTTTATATCGAATTGGAAAATTATTTGAGCTAATAGCATTGCAAGGAAAAACGTTTCTCAGCATAGTAGAGCAATCACCTCCGCTCTATTTACTTTATGATGAAGTGGTATGTTCATGGAATGAAAAAGGGAAAATTATGAGGAAATTATTGGATGATATTGAAAGGAAGGGAGAAGGCATATTTGAAGGAGTACAGTTCAAATATACTGAAAAAGAGTGGTCTTATATCGTTTCTGACACAAAACAACCAAAATTTTTAGTGTATTCACATGCTAGAAACCCAGTAATAGCAAGGGAAAACATGAAAAATATTATAGAAAAAATTAGACAATATCAAAAGGTGTAGAATTTTTATTTTAAAAGTGGTATTATAGTATAGTCTGATTTAAGTTATTAGTACTGGAGGGAAATAAGAATGCGTGTGAATATTACTCTAGCATGTACAGAATGCGGAGATCGTAACTATATCTCAAAGAAAAATAAACGTAACAACGCTGAGCGTATCGAGCTTAAAAAGTATTGCAAGCGTGACAAGAAGTCTACGTTACACCGTGAAACAAAGTAAGCAGTAGGAATATTTTCCTACTGTTTCTTTTTTTATTCGATTCCTATGTTAAAAGTGATACACTATCATCATAGAGTAAAGTGTCACTGTAAGGAGGAGAATGTGTGAAAGAAGAGAAAGTGCGTTTGCGTAAACAAATAATAGAACACATGAATTCTTTATCAGAAGAACAGTATACAACTTTATCAGAACAGATTGCATTTTCGTTGTATGCGCAAAAAGAGTGGGTTGAAGCTAAAACAATTGGAATTACTCTTTCAATGGAAAATGAAGTGAATACATATCCTATTATCGAAAAAGCTTGGGAAGAAGGAAAGAAAGTTGTAGTTCCTAAGTGTAATAAAGGAACAAGAACGATGTCCTTCCGGAAAATTAGTGATTTTGATCAATTAGAAACGGTGTATATGAATTTACGTGAACCGATTCCGGGACTTACGGAAGAAGTCAGTGCGGATGACATTGATCTTCAAATTGTGCCAGGCGTAGCTTATACAGAGCGAGGAGAACGGATTGGATACGGCGGGGGCTATTATGATCGTTATCTCGTGCATTATAAAGGGAAAACGCTATCATTAGCATATGATTTTCAAATGGTAAAACACATTCCGGTAGAGCCATTTGATAAAAATATAGAAAAAATTATTACAGAAAAAGGAACAATGCTTATAAATGAGCTTGTATAGACAAATAAAAATTGACGAGACTTTTTCTTCTTGATTATAATAAAATATGTGAACGTTTTCTTATTATAATTTTTATAGTAAGTGAGCATAGAGGGTGATGAAATGGTATCTATTTATGATATTCAGCAATTGCTAAAGAAATTTGGTACGATTATTTATACGGGAGATCGAATTGCAGATTTACAATTAATGCGAGATGAATTGCGTGAATTAAATCAATCACAGCTAATCGATCCACAAGACTATCAAACAGCTTTATTTTTATTGAAGCAAGAAATTCAAAAAGAGCTAAATAAGAATTAGATAAAGGTAGGTAAGCAACATGGAAGAGAAATGGTTAGTTGGTGTTGACCTTGGTGGTACAACGATTAAATTAGCATTTATTAATGTATACGGCGAAATTTTACATAAGTGGGAAATCCCTACAAATACAGGTGAGCAAGGAAAACATATTACACTTGATGTTGCGAAAGCAATTGATAAAAAGCTAGAAGAATTAGGCGAATTGAAGAGCAAGTTAATTGGTATTGGTATGGGAGCTCCTGGCCCTGTACATGTGGCATCTGGAATGATTTATGAAGCGGTTAATTTAGGGTGGAAAAACTATCCGCTAAAAGATTTATTAGAAGTAGAAACAGGATTACCTGTTGTTATTGATAATGATGCAAACTTAGCAGCGCTTGGTGAAATGTGGAAAGGTGCTGGTGAAGGTGCAAAAGATTTAATCTGCATGACACTTGGTACGGGCGTTGGTGGTGGTGTAATCGCCAATGGTGAGATTGTACACGGCGTGAGTGGTGCTGCTGGTGAGATTGGACATATTACAGTAGTTACAGAAAATGCTTTCCCATGTAATTGCGGGAAGTCTGGTTGCTTAGAAACAGTAGCATCTGCGACAGGTATTGTACGTGTTGCTATGCAAAAAATACAAGAGACTAATAAAGAAAGCATGTTGCGTTCTATGTTAGCTGAAGAAGGACGTATTACATCAAAAGATGTCTTTGAAGCACTTGGACAAGGTGATGAATTAGCAGGCGAAGTAGTAGAAAAGGTAGCTTCTTATTTAGGGTTAGCTGTAGCGAACCTATCTAGTACGTTGAACCCAGAGAAAATTGTTATTGGTGGAGGCGTGTCTAAAGCTGGAGATGCGCTATTAGAACCAATTCAACGCTATTTCGAGCAATACGCTTTCTCACGTGCTGTAAAGAGCACGAAGTTAGCTATTGCAACACTTGGTAATGATGCAGGTGTTATCGGAGGAGCTTGGCTTGTAAAAAAGCACAAATACGAAGCGAAGATGATATAAGTTTTGAAATATGAAAAGAGGAAGGGGGAACCCTTCCTCTTTTTGTGTGAAATCTCGATGAAGAATAAAGTGTAAACGAATTAAGCTGCTGGTGGATACCCGTTATATAGAACAGTCATGATCGTAAACCATCCGAAAACGAGTACAGTTGCAATTGCAAAGCCGCTCGCGAAAAAGTTTTTTTCACGAAGTGTTCTAAGCGTAGCAAATACAGCTAACAGAGTGACAAGTGTAAAAATAATAACAAGGCCCATGCAATATCCTCCTCTGTCTACCCATTTCTTATTATGAGTTTTTGGAATATTTACTCTTTTATATTGTACATGTTTTAAAAATGATTGTCGAGATAGCATCCTTTCTTTTCCTAAGAGAAAGAAATGTTGTATCATTAAAAGTAAGTTTAATAACTGGAGGAGATTTTCATATGAAATGGATACAAATGCCGTTAGGCCCATTACAAACAAATGCTTATATTTTAATGAACGATCAAAAAGAGTGCATTATCTTTGACCCTGGGCACGAAGGTGAAAAGCTCGTTACATATTTACAAGAAGAACAATTAAAACCATTGGCTGTTTTATTAACGCATGCTCACTTTGATCATATCGGTGCTGTTGATGCGGTAAGAGACGCTTTTCATATTCCTGTATACGTACATAAAGAAGAAGCAGATTGGTTAGGAGATGCAACTGTAAACGGCTCTCAAATTTTTATGATGAACCGCAGTATTACAGCAAAACCAGCGGATCATATTATTGATGCAGAAGGTACATTAACAATTGGATCATTTAATTTTGAAATTTTTGAGACGCCAGGACATTCTCCAGGAAGTATTTCTTATTATAGTAAAGAGGCAAATGCTGTATTCTCAGGAGATGTATTGTTCCAAATGAGCATTGGAAGAACAGATTTGCCTGGTGGAAGTTTTGCTGAATTAATTGGAAGTATTGAAGAGAAATTATTTGTATTACCAGATGAGACAGCGGTGTTATGTGGACATGGTCCAGAAACAAGCATTGGTTTTGAAAAAGAAAATAATCCGTTTTTACAATAAGGAGTCATTATGGGAATGGAGCTCATTTTAAGAGAATGGATGGGGAAAGAAAAGGATTATTCAATTTCATATAGTACGTATATGAACCTTGTATTGTATACAGAAGGTCATGGATATTATATGAAAGAACGTGAAAAGATTGGAAGACAAGGGGATTTTTTTACAAGTAGCAATGTATCCTCTGTTTTTGCAAAAACTTTTGCTAAACTTTTTATTCGTCTTGTTGAAAATGGTGAAGTTGCTTCGAATATTTGTGAGGTTGGTGGGGGAACTGGAAAGTTTGCCTATGATGTTTTACAAGAATGGAAGCAATTATCTCCAAAAACCTTTATTGATTTAAACTATTCAATGATTGAAGTGAGCCCTTTTCATAGGAAATTACAGCAGGAGCAGCTTGGCTCATTTTCTAATGTATCGTACTATACCTCCTATAGTGAAATGGGAGATTCTTTCGAGGGAATTCTCTTTTCGAATGAGTTGTTTGATGCATTTCCTGTTGAAATAATTGAGAAAAGAAATGGTATGTTGTATGAAGTGCGTATTACATATACAGAGGAAGGAAACCTTTCAGAAGTATGTAGGCCGTTAGATAAAAGAATTGGTCGATATTTATTGAAATATAATATTCATATTGCTGAAGGGCAACGTTTTGAAGTACCAATTGTGATGGAGGAGTATATAAAAGAAATCGCGAAATGGTTTCAAAAAGGTATATGTATTACAGTTGATTACGGATACACAAAAGAAGAATGGATGCATCCAGCACACCGTGAAGGAAGTTTGCGAGGTTATTATCAGCATAAGCTAATACGTAACCCACTAGCGCATCCAGGTGAAATGGATCTTACTACTCATATTCATTGGGACGAGCTAAAGGAGATGTTTAGTATGCAAGGAATGAGTGCAGTATGGCATAAGAAACAATCTGAGTTCTTGTTAGCTGCAGGGATATTAGAACAGCTTACGAGCCATCAAGATATGAATCCTTTTTCTGAAACACAAAAACAAAATCGAGCAGTTCGTTCTATGATTTTGAATGGAGGAGTAGGGAGTGCGTTTGATGTTGTTATACATACAAAAGATATGCAACATTTACATTTGGAGCGGTATGTAACAATATAAAAAACAAGACACAGTATATACTGTGTCTTGTTTTTTAATACGACTTATGTAGTATTATATATTTCCTCTCATGATATATATTTATATTAAAGATATGAGATAAAAAATATAGAATACGTTCTTTTTCTTCGATTATTAGTCCCTAACCTAATAATACGCGAACGAGTTGAATTATTGTTTCGTTCTCTACTTTGTAATAAATTTCCAATCCTTTTCTTTCACTAGAAACGATTTTAGCGCTTTTTAATTTTGCTAAATGCTGTGAAATTGTAGATTGTGGCATGTTTAAGCCAGTGTACATTGTAGAAACGTTGCTTGGACCGCGCTCAATTAATCCTTTTACGATACATAAACGAACAGGATGAGCCAGCACTTTTAATAATTCTGCATTACTTTCATATAGTTCTAATTCTTTTTGAAAGGTTTCTAACATGTTCTTTTCCACCTCCGTGTGAGCTATTATACCATACTATACATACCAAAAATTTAAAGAAAAGAAAATAGTTGTTGCAGAAAAAAAGTCCTAAAGTAAAGAAATTGTAAGAAAAGAGACCATGATGTAAATAAAATAGGTAAATTAGCACGTTTTTGTAAAATGACATTTTTGGGTGAAAATTTCGATGCGTTTTAAAAATTGAAAGATATAGATATATTTGTAACACAATTTTATCATGATTTTCTTATTCTTTCAAATGAATATACGAAATTTTTAAAATAATATGACAAAGGAATTATAATGATATATATAGAATATAAAACAGGTTAAAAGAAAAGAAGCTGAATGTAATTCGCTTCTTTATGGTGATAATGAAATATTTGATTACGGCTGATAAATCTTAGGATAATCAAGTCATTAGTCATTTATTCTAAAATTCATCTTTTAGCAACGTTAAAAATCTGTGATTCCATATGTTCTCGTAAAAATCAATTGTCTCTTTTGCGGACATAAAAGGATTATTCAACGTAGAGGTTGTTTTCTGTATCATAAAGTTTTCGTATCCCAGTCCGTGGGCAAACTTAATCGTAGCATCCATACAGTACTCTGTTTGGGCACCGCAAAATTCAATGCGATTTACAGATAATTGATCTAAAATTTCTTTTAAGTTTGTTTTATAAAATGAATTAGCATGTGTTTTTCTTACAAAAAAATCTTGTTCTTGAACATCAAGATCGGTATGAATAGCCCAAAGTTCTTTCTCGGGTACTAAATCATCATCACAATGTTGAACAAAAAGGATTGGTTTATTTAATTTTCTGTATGAAGAAATTCTTTTATTTACTTTTGTTAGTAAGTTCTGTAAATCAAATAAATGCTCTCCGCCATAACATACGCCATTTTGTAAATCGATAACGATTAAAATATCTGCACAAGTATCCATTATTTTTACCCCTTTTTTATTTTTTAATATATCAATTAATCAATTATTTAGAAATAGATGATATACTTTTATTTTTTATGGACTATAAGAAAAATTTCAAATGACTATAACTAAATCGCATAAAAAGAAGATATGAAAACCTATTCTCATATCTTCTTTTTTCTCTATGCATTTACAGGTTCTTCTACATAAGAAAGGGCATTTTCAAAATCGGATATTAAATCGTTAACATTTTCAAGACCGACTGATAACCGAAGTAATGAATTAGAGATTCCTCTTTCATCACGAGCTTCTTGCGACAGTGCTGCATGTGACATTTTTGCTGGATAAGAAAGAATTGACTCTACAGCTCCTAAACTAACTGCAAAAACAGGTAATTTTACTTTTGATAAAAATTGGCGGAGTGCATCTTCTGACTGCAAAGTAAATGATAAGACTGCTCCAGCTGATGTTGCTTGAGATTGTTGAATATCAAATCCGAGATGTGTTTGTAATCCCGGATAATAGACATTTTGTACTTTAGTGTGCTCTTGTAAATAATGTGCAATTTTATTGGCATTTTTAGCTGAATGCTCGAGGCGTACATGTAATGTTTTTAGACCGCGAAGTACGAGAGAACAATCTTGAGGTCCTAAAATAGCACCGAATGCATTTTGTAAAAATCCAAGCTTTTGAGCGAGTTCTGCATCTTTTACTACTGCTAATCCGGCAGTAACATCACTATGCCCAGCAATAAATTTTGTGGCACTATGAAGAACAACATCAGCTCCAAGTTCAAGTGGTTTTTGGAATAGTGGTGTCAAAAATGTATTATCAACAAAAGTAAGAGCCCCAATAGATTTTGCAAGTTTAGAAACCTCGCGAATATCTGTTACCTTTAAAAGTGGATTAGAAGGTGTTTCTACATAAAAGAGCTTTGTATTTGGTTTAATGCTTTGTTTTATTTCTTCTAAATTGGTCATATCAACAAATGTATGTGAAACACCGTAACGGGAGAGTACCTCAGTTATCACTCGGTAAGTTCCTCCGTATACATCTTCTGAAATGAGTACGTGATCACCTTGTGAAAGAAGGAGGAATGCAGTGGAAATCGCTGCAATGCCTGATGCAAAGGCGAATCCCTTTGTTCCACCTTCTAATAAAGCAATGATATCTTCAAGAGCTTCACGAGTTGGATTTCCTGACCTGCTATAGTCATATTTTCCGAACGTATCTACATCAAACTGGTGAAAAGTTGATGTGTTATAGATAGGAACGTTCACAGCTCCTGTTTGCGAGTCATGTTTATATTGGTTGTGTAGTAAGAGTGTATCTATAGAATAACTCATATTCTTACACCTTCTTTTACAAGTTTAATGGCTTGCTTTAAGTCTTGAATTAAATCGTTACTATTTTCAATGCCAACGGAGAATCGAAGAAGACGATTACATACACCGTTTGCTGTTCTAATTTCTTCAGGAATATCAGCATGTGTTTGCGTTGCTGGATAAGTCATTAAACTTTCTACACCACCAAGACTTTCGGCAAATGTAATTAAGGATAAAGATTGTAAGAATGGATTAATCCAAGCTTCATCTTTAAGGCGAAATGAAATCATGCCGCCTCTTCCAGGATAAAATACATCTGTCACCCCGTCTTCATCATTTAAATATGCAACAACTGCTTTCGCATTTTCTTCATGCTGTCTCATGCGAAGCGCTAACGTTTTCATACCGCGAATTAATAACCATGAGTCAAATGGGCTTAAAACTGCACCTGATGCATTATGATAATGAGCGATTTCTTCACAAAGTTCCTTTCCTTTTGCAACGACAAGTCCGCTTAGTACATCGTTATGTCCCCCTAAATATTTCGTTGCGCTGTGAAGTACAATGTCAGCACCTTCTGTTAATGGTTGCTGTATATAAGGTGTGTAGAATGTGTTGTCTACAATAAGAAGTAGTCCGTGCCTTTTCGCTACAGTTGCGACAGCAGCAATATCAGTAACTTGCATTAATGGATTAGTTGGAGTTTCTATGAAAATAGCCTTCGTTTCAGTTGTGATAGCTTGCTCAATTTGTTTAATAGACTGTGTATTTACGTATCTACATCGAACATTCCACTTTTTTTCATGTTCAGAAAATAATCGATACGTTCCACCGTATAAATCTTCAGATACAATAAGTTCGTCTCCAGAGCGGAATAGAGAAAGGACGAGGAGAACAGCCGCCATCCCTGAACTACAGGCATAACCTTGTTCGCCATATTCTAAGTCTGCGATTGCCTGTTCTAAAAGACCTCGAGTTGGATTGCCAGTTCGTGAATAGTCAAAGCCAGTAGATTTACCAATTCCTTCATGACGATAAGCGGTTGAGAAATAAACTGGTGGATTAACCGTTCCAGTTGTAGTTTCACTGCGATTGCCGATTTGTGCTAGTTTTGTTTCGATTGTTGACATGTGAAAATTCCTCCTTTTTAAATTGAAACATTAAGTGAATATAAAATAAAAAAAAGCCTTCTAAGAAGAAGGCTTTCGGTTTGAATAGAGTCTTCTTCTCATCTGTCAAATCTTTCACAATTTGCTGGAATTAGCACCTTATTAACAAAATGTTAATGGTTGCTGAGGCGTCACAGGGCCAGTCCCTCTAC
The DNA here is from genome assembly GCF_900114335.1 of Bacillus sp. 5mfcol3.1. Lineage (NCBI taxonomy): Bacteria > Bacillati > Bacillota > Bacilli > Caryophanales > Bacillaceae > Bacillus > Bacillus sp. 5mfcol3.1. Next base: position 586,933 of record NZ_FOST01000002.1, read on the forward strand.
CTCTCTAGATAAGAATGTTCGTATGAAATTTTTATTATGTTTTTAACTTTACAACAAAAGATAATTGAATTGCAACTTTATTTTGAAAAATTTTTATTTTTCCGCAAGTGTCATTGACTTTTACTTTTGTGCATGCTAAATTTATTAAAAAATTAACAAACATTGTTAAAAGGGGAACGCATTTCCTTTTAGCTACATAAATAAAATAATAAAGACAACTCTTATTGAGAGCGGTGGAGGGAAAGGCCCTGTGAAACCCGGCAACCTTCAAACGAAATGTTTGAAACGGTGCTAATACCTGCAAAACGAATGTTTTGCATAATAAGAGGAGGAACGATTATGTCCCCCTCTTCAAAGTGAAGAGGGGGTTTTTATATTGATAGAAATGAGGGAGATTCGTGAAATTACTAGATTTATTATCAAAAGGAATTGTAATAGGTGATGGTGCGGTTGGGACGTTATTGCATTCACATGGCTTGCAAAGTAGCTTTGAAGAATTGAATGTATCTGATCCAGACTTAATTATATCGATTCATAAACAATATGTAGCTGCTGGAGCAGATGTAATTCAAACGAATACGTATGGAGCAAATGAGGCGAAATTACGTATGTACGGCTTAGAAAATCAAGTTACAGAAATTAATAGAGCGGCAGTAAAACTGGCGAAAGCATCTGTGACAGATAAAAATGCAATTTTAGGAACAATTGGTGGTATGAAACATATCGGAGCCGTTACAACGACTGATATGGAAAGGGAGTTTATGCTACTTGAACAGGCAGGGGCTTTACTAGAAGAACAGGTTGATGGATTACTATTAGAAACTTTTTACGATGAATTTGAATTACTTCATGCTGTTAAAGTATTGCGTAAGCAAACGAACATTCCAATTGTTGCTCAATTAGCGTTACATGAAGCAGGTACGACTCAAAATGGAAATGATGTCAATGAAATATTAAAGCAACTTATAGATTACGGTGCAAATGTTGTTGGATTAAATTGTCAACTAGGGCCGCTTCATATGACGGAGGCTTTCAAAATGATATCGATTCCGCAAAATGGCTATTTATCAGCATACCCAAATGCAGGTCTCCCGAATTATGTGGAGGGACGTTACGTATATGAGGGAAGCCCAGCTTATTTTGAGGCGATGACGCCGAGATTTATTGAGCAAGGTATTCGGTTATTAGGTGGTTGTTGTGGTACGACTCCAGAACATATTCAAAGTATGAAGCACGCTGTTGCGAATGTTACACCTGTAATAGAAAAAGACACCATTCAAAGGCCGAAAGTTGTTCATACGCATGAGAAACGTTCGAAGGCTCACGTCACTCTAGCAGAGAAAGCGAAAAAACAAACGACAGTTGTAGTGGAATTAGATCCACCGAAAACGTTAGATACACAGCGGTTTTTTGAAGGAGCAAGAGCTTTAAAAAGAGCGGGAGCAGATGCTATTACTCTAGCAGATAATTCATTAGCATCGCCTCGTATTTCTAATATGGCAATGGGTGCGTTATTAACGAAGCATGATATCCCGGTATTGACACATTTAACGTGTAGGGATCATAACGTCATTGGACTACAATCTCATTTGTTAGGTTTATCGGCGTTAGGGATGGAAGAAGTGTTAGCTTTAACTGGTGATCCAGCGCGCGTTGGTGATTTTCCTGGTGCAACTTCTGTATACGATTTGTCCTCTATTGAGCTCATTAAAATGATTAAAGAAATGAACGATGGACGTTCAATTTTAGGGAAATCAATTGGACCGGCGACAAGGTTTTCTGTAGGCGGCGCATTTAATCCTCACGTGAGGCACTTAAAAGCAGCGGTTAAGCGAATGGAACGAAAAATAGATGCTGGAGCGGAATATTTTTTAACTCAGCCAATTTACGATATCGCGTTAATTGAAGAAGTGTATGAAGCGACAAAGCATTTGGAACAACCTATTTTTATTGGAATTATGCCGTTAGTAAGTAAGCGGAATGCAGATTTTCTTCATTTTGAGGTACCGGGTATTACTCTTCCAGAAGAAATAAGAGAGAGAATGGATGGACACGAAACGAAAGAGGCGGCAATTGAGGAAGGGATTCGCATTTCGCAAGAATTGATCGACGCAGCGATGAAATATTTTAATGGTATTTATCTTATTACACCATTTTTAAAATATGAAATTACAGAACATCTTGTTAAATATGTAAGAGAAAAGCAAGAAGTGAAAGAAGGTATTAATTGATGAAGTGTATAGAAGAAAAATTACAAAATAGCATTTTAATATTAGATGGTGCAATGGGAACAATGATTCAGCAAGAGGATTTAACTGCTGAAGATTTCGGAGGAGAAGAGTACGAGGGCTGTAATGAATATTTAGTAGAAACAAGACCAGACGTTATTTTAAAGATTCATAAAGCTTATATTGAAGCTGGAGCGGATATTATTGAAACAAATACATTTGGGGCAACGAATATTGTACTAAGTGATTATGAGCTGTCTCATTTAGATGAAGAACTAAATGAAAAGGCAGCACTTTTGGCGAAGCAAGCTGTTAAAGAAAGCGGTAAGGAAGTATATGTTGCGGGAGCGATGGGACCAACAACGAAAGCAATTAGTGTTACTGGTGGTGTGACTTTTGAAGAATTGATTGAGGCTTATACAAGGCAGGCACGAGGATTATTAAAAGGAGAAGTTGATGTATTACTCGTTGAGACGAGTCAAGATATGCGTAACGTGAAAGCAGCTTATATTGGAATTCAAGCTGCTTTTGAAGAACTGAAAAAAACGGTTCCTATTATGATTTCAGGAACGATTGAGCCAATGGGAACGACTCTGGCTGGGCAAACAATTGAAGCTTTTTATTTATCAGTAGAACATATGAAACCATTATCTGTTGGGTTAAATTGTGCGACTGGTCCGGAGTTTATGAGGGACCATATTCGTTCACTATCTGATTTATCGGAGTGTTACATTTCTTGTTATCCAAATGCAGGTCTTCCTGATGAAGATGGACATTACCATGAGTCTCCATCTTCTCTCGCTGAAAAGGTGAAGCGATTTGCTGAAGAAGGATGGGTTAATATTATCGGTGGTTGTTGTGGCACGACACCAGAACATATAAAAGCAATGAAAGAAGCACTAGCATCTCTTAAGCCTCGTGACCATCATGAGAGAGAAGGACATGGAATTAGTGGATTAGAGGCACTGCAATATGATGAGTCTATGAGACCGTTATTTGTAGGTGAAAGAACGAATGTTATTGGATCACGTAAATTTAAACGATTAGTAGCAGAAGGGAAATTTGAAGAGGCTGCTGAAGTGGCAAGAGCGCAAGTGAAGAAAAATGCTCATATTATTGATATTTGTATGGCAGATCCTGATCGTGATGAAATAGAAGATATGGAGAAATTTTTGACAGAAGTTACGAAAGTGTTAAAAGTACCGATTATGATTGATTCAACGGATGAAAATGTTATGGCAAGAGCACTTACTTATATTCAAGGAAAAGCTGTTATCAACTCTATTAATTTAGAAGATGGAGAAGAGCGTTTTGAAAAGGTAACACCGCTTCTTCGTAAGTATGGTGCTGCAATTGTAGTTGGTACAATCGATGAAGATGGTATGGCAGTAAGTGCTGAAAGAAAATTAGAAATTGCAAAAAGAAGTTACGAATTATTAACGACGAAATATGGGATACGCCCGTCAGATATTATTTTTGATGCACTTGTGTTTCCAGTAGGGACAGGTGATGAAGAATATATTGGTTCAGCGGCAGCGACTATAGAGGGCATTCGCCTTATTAAAGAAGCGTTACCAGAGTGTTTAACGATTTTAGGTGTAAGTAACATATCATTTGGTTTACCACCGGCTGGACGTGAAGTATTGAATTCCGTCTTTTTATATCATGCTACGAAGGCTGGATTAGATTACGCGATTGTTAATACGGAAAAATTAGAACGCTATGCGTCGATTCCAGAGGAAGAAAAACACCTTGCAGATGCATTACTGTTTGAAACGACGAAAGAGACGTTAGAAGAATTTACAAACTTTTACCGAGTCGCTAAAAAGAAAGATGTCGTTGTGCAAGAAACGTTAACGCTAGATGAACGACTAGCAAATTATATTGTAGAAGGTACGAAACAAGGATTACACGAGGATTTAAGTCTTGCACTTGAAGAAGGAAGAAAACCTCTTGATATTATTAACGGTCCGCTTATGACAGGGATGGATGAGGTAGGACGACTATTTAATAATAATGAACTTATTGTTGCTGAAGTATTGCAAAGTGCCGAAAGTATGAAAGCTGCTGTAAGTTATTTAGAGCCACATATGGAATCTAGCGATAGTGCAAAAAAAGGGAAAGTATTATTAGCAACTGTAAAAGGTGATGTGCATGATATTGGGAAAAATCTCGTTGAAATTATTTTAGCGAATAACGGATATGAGATTATTAATTTAGGAATTAATGTACGTTCGGATCGAATTGTTCAAGAAGTACAAGAAAAGAAGCCGGACATTATAGGCCTTTCAGGTTTATTAGTAAAATCAGCGCAACAAATGGTAACGACTGCTGAAGATTTAAAAGCAGCAAATATTGATGTTCCCATTGTTGTAGGTGGTGCAGCGTTAACGAGAAAGTTTACAGATAATCGGATTTCACCATCATATAAAGGGCTCGTTTGTTATGCGAGTGATGCGATGACGGGGCTCGATATTATTAATAAGCTTCAAAAAGAAGAAGAGCGTGAGAAGATGAAACAGGATAAAAAAGAACGTCATCTTCATATCGTAAAAAAAGAGGAGAAGAAAGTAGAAATTCCAGCAGTAATTGAGCCATTACCGAAGGCTGAGGTTATGGTGCCTGATTCAACAAAACGAATTGTATTACGTGATATTCCGGCTCTTCATCTCGCTCCATTTTTAAATAGACAAATGCTACTTGGGCATCACCTTGGATTAAAAGGAAATGTGAAGAAGCTTTTGAAAGAGGGAGATAAGAGAGCACATGAATTAAATGATTTAATAGATGAATTATTGCAGGAAGGACAATCTTGGTTAAAGCCGAAAGCAGTGTATCAATTTTTCCCAGCGCAAAGCGACGGACAAAACATTGTAATATATGATCCAGAAGATCATACGCGTGTTATAGAGCGTTTCACATTCCCTAGACAAGGAAAGGCTCCCTATCGTACTTTAGGCGATTATTTGCGCCCAATTGGAGATGAGATGGACTATGTTGCTTTCTTATCTGTTACGGTTGGGGAAGGAGTTCGGGACATTGCTGAAGAGTGGAAGGCGAAAGGTGATTACTTACGTAGTCATGCCATTCAATCGTTAGCGCTTGAATTAGCAGAAGGACTTGCTGAAAAAACACATATGCTCATTCGTGACCGCTGGGGCATTCCAGACTCACCTGAACTGACGATGGAAGAACGTTTCCGTACGAAATATAGAGGAATACGCGTGTCATTTGGTTATCCGGCGTGTCCAGAACTTTCAGATCAAGAAAAGCTATTTCGCTTAATTCATCCAGAGGAAATAGGTATTTCATTAACAGAAGGATTCATGATGGAGCCAGAAGCGTCCGTAACGGCTATGGTATTTTCTCACCCTGAGGCAAGATATTTTAGTGTATTATAGTCTAGAAGGGGGAGACGTATGAAGAAAATAGTCTTTACAGGTGGCGGTTCGGCAGGACATGTAACACCTAATTTAGCCATTATCCCATATTTACAGGAAGACAACTGGGATATCTCTTATATTGGTTCTCACCAAGGTATTGAGAAAACGATTATAGAAAAGGAAGGCATTCCCTACTATAGTATTTCGAGTGGAAAGCTACGTCGTTATTTTGATTTAAAAAATATAAAAGATCCTTTTCTTGTAATGAAGGGGGTTATGGATGCGTATGTAAGAATTCGAAAACTAAAACCAGATGTGATTTTTTCAAAAGGCGGTTTCGTATCCGTACCAGTCGTAATTGGAGGATGGCTAAATAGAGTACCAGTTTTATTACATGAATCTGATATGACGCCAGGACTAGCAAATAAAATTGCGCTTCGTTTTGCTTCGAAAATATTTGTTACATTTGAAGAAGCGGCGAAACATTTACCGAGAGAAAAAGTAATATATACGGGATCTCCTGTACGTGAAGAAGTGCTGAAGGGAAATCGTGAAACAGGTTTAGCATTTTTAGGTTTTTCACGTAAAAAGCCAGTTATTACGATTATGGGAGGTAGCTTGGGCGCGAAAAAAATTAATGATACGGCTCGAGAAGCATTACCAGAACTTCTTAAAAAGTATCAAATTGTTCACCTTTGCGGAAAAGGTAACCTTGATGAAAGTTTACAAAATAAAGAAGGATATAGACAATTTGAATATGTACATGGAGAACTGCCAGATATATTAGCGGTAACAGATTTTGTTATTTCACGCGCGGGCTCCAACGCAATTTTTGAATTTTTAACATTACAAAAGCCGATGGTTTTAATTCCATTATCGAAATTTGCAAGCCGTGGAGATCAAATATTAAATGCAGAGTCCTTTGAAAGGCAAGGGTATGCCTCCGTATTATATGAAGAAGATGTAACTGTAAAATCTCTTATAAAGTATGTCGAAGAATTGAATCAAAATAATGAGAAGTATAAAACAGCACTAAAAAAATATAATGGAAAAGAAGCAATTAAAACAATCATTCAAAATATTTCAGAGGCATGATGAAACAATCATGCCTCTTTTAGTAGGGTGAAAGATTCCAAGAATTGATATTTTTATGTTACAATAAAGTGAAACTTTAATCAGTTGGGGGCATCCTCCATCTAACTTCTTTGCTTTCACTGGAATTTGAGGAGGGGGTTTTACTGCCCTCAAATAGTGGGATAACAAATGGGTTAATAGGGAAATTCCAATTAATGAAGCGTGAAAATACGAATGGATTAGGAGTGACTGTGTTGGAGCTAAGTCTCTATGAAAATACTGCACTTATTATATGCTTTGTGTTGTACGTTGGTAGTGTTATTGTTTATATTTCAAGGAAATTTTCGCAAGAAAGAGAGCTTGAAAAATCAGAGATAACAGCTGAACTAGAAATGTTAGCTGATGAAAGTTATAAAAAACAAAAAATAAAAGAAGACCATGAAGCATCCCATCATTTAAACGCAAATAAGTTTTAAAGATGGGGATTTTTTTTGAAGTTGTTCTTTATTATAGCTATAACAATTAACGCTAAAAAGGAGTTTCCCCATACATAATGAAGGAGTGTATATAAATGAATTTTTATATCGCCTCAGGTTTCCAAAATAAACATCTTGTATGTTCCGTAGCAAATGAACTGAAACATGCAGGATGGCACCATACATATGATTGGACCAAAAACGAAAGAGCAGTGAATCAAGAACAATTAAGAGAAATTGGTCAGGCAGAAAAAAATGCTGTAAAAGAAGCGGATGTGTTTTTACTTATATTAGATGGCGGAAACGGGAGCCATACAGAGTTTGGAATGGCGATTGCACTAGAGAAAACGATATATGTATATCATGCAGGAAACCCGCTCCAAACAACGTTCTATCACTTGCCAGAAATAAATATTTTTGAAGGAGATGTAGCTGAGTTTGCATCTTATGTTATGAATCATGTGAAATAATAGTAACTACCTAAAAGGTTATAAAAGTGATCTTTTGGGTACAGTGATGATAAGAAACGTATATAAAGGAGTACATAATATGAAATTAGAAAATGGATGGGAAACGAGCTTTTTAGAAGTCGTACAAAATAGTGAATTTAAGAAAGAGGCACTTCTTAGTCAATTGCTTTGTCAGGATAGTGAAGAAGTAGAAGAGCTTGTGGATGATTACGGCTACGAAGAACTTGTTGAACGTGAACATGATGATGAGTTAGCTGAAATCTTAGGAGAAGAACTTTTTAGTGAGATGGAACGCCAAGTATTCTTATCTTCAAACCCAGAAGAAAAACTTATTGCATTCGTCAATGGATTAGGTTTTCATGTGTTAGATTGGATCGTTCTTCTTGAAACAGAATTTGGCATTGATAGTGCAAACTTTACATCAGATGCTGTAAAGGTGTTAGAAAAGCGTTTCAGACAGTTTCCGTACATAGAGAACAATACAATTTTTGATATGACATTTGGAGAATCGATGGATGTATTAGAATCTGTTACAGGATTACAACTAAAGGAAAAGATGAACATATAATGAAAAAAGAACGTGATTCAATCACGTTCTTTTTTTACATAATAATAATTTTATCATCTAGTTTTGTCTGCCCGGTAAGAAGTGCGTTTAAATATTCCACTTTTCTTATACAAGCTTGTATATGTCTTTCAACCTCTTGTAACTCTGCTTGGTGATGTGTTTCAATTGGATGAATTTGTACGTTGAATTTTTCAAATTGACTACTATATGTTATTTCTGCATAGCCGCTCATAATATCGGTTTCGTTATGAAATAAAAATTGCCTCGTTTTGTCACAGAATGATACATCCTGAAAGCCATATACTTTTAATGCTTCAATTACTTTTTTAATCATTTTTGTATTCATTTTTTTAACCCTCTTTACGAAGTTCTACTTTTATATTATAACATAAAAAATTACATAGAAAGCGCTTCCAAGTGTATTTTATTATAAACTTTACGTTTCAATCACAAAAATGAAACAAAGAAAAAATAATTGTAAAGAAGGAAGGACTCTTTTATTGTTTCGTCATATATATAGAGAAATAGTGCAATGAAAGGAAATTTTCCGAGGTGGAGATCGTATTTCCAATTTGAGCGCAGTAAAAGAGGTGAGAATCTTGAACTTTGATATTGTAGGACAAAAAGCATATATAAAAGATGGACCGCATCGGAACCGAATTGGAATTGTAAAGAAAAACGAGACAAAATTAGCATCGCAGTTTGCTATTGTAATTGGAGAACAAATTATTGATGTAGAGCTAAAGGATATCGTGTTAGTTGGAGTAGACGTAGGACAATTTCATAAATGGTGCGAACAAAATGGTTATTTGTGAAAAGGACGGGCTGTGAGATAATGAAATATATTTGAGGAAAGAGAATATATTATTGTATTCTCTTTTTCTATGTTTAAGGAGGCGAAAATGAAATATAAAGAACAGGAGTTTACGTTGGAGTTAAAAGAGAACATTCAATGTATGGAGAAGGAAATAGAGCGAATGGCACTTAAATTGTATAAAGAGTATTCGCATTTATACATAGAAAAAAACATGGAATTAGATATGGGATTTGCAAGAGAAAAAGAGAATCCCTTTGAGGTGGGTTATTATTCAACAGTTGCTATAGCTATATTAGATGAAGAAAAAGAGATGATTAAATTTCACAATATTCCGATTTAAGGATGTTAAAGAATCTTTTTAGGAATGCCAATTCAATCAAACATTTTGGGTAGTAAGAAAGTAGGAGAACTCGCTGATGAATCTTGTTATGAGATTGAGGAAGAGTTAAAAGAGCAATTAGAAGAATACTTGGAGTGATAATTCTCAAGATAAGATCTATAAAGAGGGAACGGAATAAAAAAGACGCTAACAATTGTATGTTAGCGTCTTTTTTTCATTATGAAGCAATTTCACCAGTTTTTGTATCATCTTGATTGTACGTATCTTGATCTAATTCACCAAGCCATTTACTTGAAATAAGACCTGCTGTCATAGAACCACTTACGTTAAGAGCTGTACGACCCATATCGATTAATGGCTCAACCGAGATAACTAGAGCAACAATACCGATTGGTAAGTTCATTGTAGATAGTACGATTAAAGCTGCGAATGTTGCACCGCCACCAACTCCGGCAACACCGAATGAGCTAATAGCAACAACAGCGATTAAAGTTAAAATAAATTGTGGTTGTAATGGATCAATTCCTACAGTTGGAGCGACCATCATTGCAAGCATTGCTGGATAAATACCTGCGCAACCGTTTTGTCCGATAGATACCCCAAATGAAGCTGCGAAGTTTGCAATTCCTTCGGAGATACCAAGCTTTTCTTTTTGAGCTTCAATATTTAATGGCATCGCACCAGCACTAGAGCGAGATGTGAATGCAAAAGTTAGTACAGGGAACACTTTTTTCAAATATTGAATTGGATTTAAACCAGACAATGCAATTAATAATAAGTGAATGATAAACATTACGATAAGTGCTACATAAGAGGCTAATACGAAGTTACCAAGCTTTAAAATAGCATTTATATCGCTACCAGCAACTGTTTTTGCCATAAGAGCTAATACGCCGTATGGAGTAAGGCGTAAAATTAATGTTACCATACGCATTACGATTGCATATACAGCATCAAGCATTTTCTTAAATAGCTCTGCTTGTTCTGGATATTTTCGTTTTACACCTATAAAGGCAATGCCGATAAAGGCTGCAAATATTACGACAGAAATTGTTGATGTTGGACGAGCGCCTGTTAAATCAAGAAACGGATTTGTAGGCAATAGCTCTAATAATTTATCTGGAATTGTTGTCTTTTCAATAGAAGTAAATCTTTCTTCAACTAGTTTCAGACGAGCAGATTCTGCATCACCTTGTTGCAAGCCTGTTGCAGATACATCAAATCCTGCACTTGCAGCGATACCGACAGCTGCAGCGATTCCTGTAGTAAGAATTAAAATTCCGATAATAAGACCACTAATTTTACCAAGGTTTTTCGTTAACTGTAATTTTGTAAATGCTGAAATAATAGATACTAAAATAAGTGGCATAACGATCATTTGAAGTAATTTCACATAACCGTTACCAATTAAGCCAAACCAAGTATTTGATTCAATAATTACTTTAGAAGTTGGCTCATAAATGAATTGTAATATAAGACCGAATAAAATTCCGACTCCTAAAGCGGTAAATACACGTTTATTAAAAGATACATGCTTACGTTGCATATAATATAATACGCCAACTAAGATGAGCATGACTGCAACGTTAATTCCGACAAGCAGTGTATTCATGTTGATTCCCCCTAATTCCAATCTGTTATATAGAATATAAGGTAATAAAACCTATAAGTCAACTAGGAAATTGCGGGATTAAAAAAAAGATGGCAAAATGCCATCTTTTAATGTCCAGCCCCAGGGACAAGTAAAAATGTCGTGTAGTATGTAAATCCTATGAAGAAAACAGTTAAATATGCCCCAAATACGTATATATACATACGCTCTGTTAATTTTAAATAGCTTAAAAGTACGAAGAAACCTGTTTGTCCTAAAAATAGTAGTGCAGCCTGTTGCATATCTCCTACGTAAAACATAACCGAGAAAATTCCAGTCCAAAAGCCGAGAACGCGAAACATGCGATCCATGCTATTTCCCTCCTTTTCTAGAAAAAGTAAAACCTCTTTTCATTATAGTTTATTTTTCTTACTATTGTAAATATTCGTTCATATAAAAAGAAGCCAATTATTATTGGCTTCTTTTTATATGATAAATTAAATTGTTAGTTTATAATTACAAGATTTACATCCATCTAATAGACTATCATGTCGAGTTAATTCCATGTTAGGGAATAGGATTTCAAAAATGCCTTTCATCATATCTCCGTGCATGTTACAAATTTCAGTTGGATGATGAACAGCAACTTCTTTAAATGGACAATTGTGTACATCATAGAAAATTTTTGTTCCATCTGCACTTAATTCAAATGCAGGTGATAAGCCGGCTGTTGAGAAAGCTTCTTTTGCAATTTGAACTTTTTGCTCTACTGTTAAAGCATCTTCACTCACATTTAAACGTTGCATATGTTGTTGCATTAATTCGGCCCCGAATTGTTTTCCTGTTTCGTATAGCGCTTTTTCACCAGCAGCGCCAAGGCTAAGTAAAGAATTAAATGCTATTCTTGCTAACAATTGATAATCACGGAATGGAAATTGCAATTGAATAACATCTTCAGATAAGACATATAATCTGCTTGGTCTTCCGCCTTTTCCAGTTTTCTTCGTTTCCGATTTAAGCATATGAACATCTTCTAATTTAGATAAATGTAAACGCGCTACGTTTGGATGAATATCGAATTCATCTGCAATTTCTTGTACAGTTACGTAACTATGTTTTTGCGAAATATATTTATAAATGTAATAACGAGTTGGGTCAGCTAAAACACCTGTAATTTTTAAAGCTTGTTCCATGAGGATCTCCACCTTTATCACTTTATCCAAGATAATAACATTATAATACAGATAAACATGAGTATAGGTAATTTCAGACAATAATTCAGAAATTGTTCATAATTTCACAAACATATTTTTCCTTTTCGTTCTAGTGAAAATACAAAATTCCAAATTTTTATTGTGCATGTTTTCATGCTATATACATAGTGAGGAGGGAAAAGTGATGAATGGGATTGAAATTTTTGCGAATACAATTTTAAAAGAAGCGTGTAGGGTACAAGCGTCAGATTTACATATTGTGCCCCGGCAGAAGGATGTAGCGGTGCAACTACGTGTAGGAAAAGATTTAATGACGAGACATTGTATTGAAAAGGAGTTTGGAGAAAAACTTGTCTCACATTTTAAATTTTTAGCATCTATGGACATAGGAGAGAAACGGAAGCCACAGAATGGTTCGTTGTATTTGCAAATTGATGGACAAGAAGTGTATTTACGCCTTTCAACACTTCCAACAGTATATCAAGAAAGTCTCGTTATTCGCCTTCATTTACAAGCATCTGTTCAGCCCTTATCACATCTTTCGTTATTTCCAAGTACGGCAGCAAAACTACTCTCGTTTTTACGCTATTCACAGGGGCTACTCGTGTTTACTGGACCGACTGGTTCTGGGAAGACAACGACAATGTATGCATTATTAGAGGTAATTAGAAAAAAGAAAACACGTCGCATCATTACACTTGAAGATCCGGTTGAAAAAAGAAGTGACGATGTATTACAAATTCAAATAAATGAAAAAGCGGGTCTCACATATGAAACAGGATTAAAGGCTATTTTACGTCATGATCCAGATATTATTTTAGTCGGTGAAATCCGTGATGAAGAAACAGCAAAAATAGCTATAAGAGCAAGTTTGACAGGACATTTAGTCATGACAACGCTGCATACGAATGATGCGAAAGGAGCAATCATTCGTTTCATGGATTATGGTATAACGAGGCAAGAGATTGAACAGTCTTTATTGGCTGTAGCTGCACAGCGACTTGTCGAATTGAAGTGTCCGTTTTGCAGAGGAAAGTGCTCAACTTTATGTAAATCAATGAGGCAAGTAAGGCAAGCAAGCATTTATGAGCTGCTATATGGATATGAGTTAAAACAAGCGCTTAAAGAAGCAGATGGAGAATGTGTTACTTACAAACATGAGACTTTAGAATCGTCAATAAGAAAAGGATATGCTTTAGGTTTTTTAGAAGATGATGTTTATGTTTAAGAAAACTTGGAGTTTAAGTGATCAAGTAGTATTGTTGAAACGTTTAGGAGAATTACTAGAAAAAGGCTACTCTCTTTTACAAGCATTAGAATTTTTACAGTTTCAATTACCTGTAGAAAAGAAAGTACAATTGCAGCACATGATTGAGGGGTTAAAAGATGGGAAAAGTCTACACGATTCTTTTCATCAGTTAAAGTTTCATCAGGACATGTTAAGTTATTTATTTTATGCCGAGCAACATGGTGATATTTCTTTTGCTTTGCAACAAGGAAGTGCACTTCTTTATAAGAAAGATAAGTATAGGAGAGATATGATGAAAATCATGCAGTATCCTATGTTTTTAATGTTTTTTCTACTAATCATGCTTTTTATTTTCAACCTCATTTTATTACCTCAGGTTGAAATGGTTTATAGTTCGTTCGGTTCTAATACACCACTACTTACAGAACAAATTTTAAGTGCAATAAAACTGCTACCTTACATTATTTTAACCGCTATTTTAACTGTTATTATTGGATGTAGTTTGTATATGTTGTATTTTAGGAAACTTCCACATATTAGCCAGGTAAAAATCATGCTTCGTATGCCCCTCATCAAAACATTTCTTATTTTAAAGCATTCACATTATTTTGCTACTCAGTTGAGTGGTTTATTAAATGGTGGACTATCAGTATGCGAAGCTTTAACAATAATGATGGAGCAAAGATATCATCCGTTCTTTCAATATGAAGCGAGCCGGATTGAAAGACAATTAATTGGAGGAGAACGGTTACAATCTATCATTGCTAAAAGTGGGTATTACGAGAAAGAACTTTCTTATGTTATTACGCATGGACAAGCAAACGGCAATTTAGCGATTGAATTAGGTGACTATAGCGATCTTATTATGGAAAAGATGGAACGGAAAATTAAACATATGTTAGTTATCATTCAGCCTATTTTATTTATATGTATTGGAGGAATCGTTGTCCTTATGTATTTAGCGATGATTATGCCAATGTTTCAAATGATGAATTCTATTTAGGGGGCATTTGTATGCAGAATGAGGAAGGATTTACTCTGTTAGAGATGCTATTAGTAATGGTTGTCATAACTATATTATTACTATTAATTATTCCAAATGTAGTTACACAGCGTTCATCGGTCCAAGGAAAAGGGTGTGCAGCTTACGTGAAATCTATAGAAGCACAAATACAAGTATATCAATTACAACATAATAAAATTCCATCGTTAAAAGAACTGACAGATGAAAAGTATATTACAACTGATAAGTGCCCGAATGGCGAATCTATTCATATTTCAGATGATGGCGCAGTATCAATTAGGGCATTGTGAAACAACAGGGGTTTACTTTTTTAGAAATGTTACTCGTTTTATTTGCTATTTCTGTATTAAGTATAGTTACGTATTTTAGTGTTCATTCCTTATACGAGCGACAAAAAGTTGAACAATTTTTGAGACAGTTTTCAAATGATATTTTGTATATGCAGCAATTAGCGATAAATCGTCAAAAGCACTATACATTACGTTGGCATAAAGATAGAAATATGTATGCTATAAAAGAGTCAGGTACAAAGTATTATATCGTCAAGAGAGAGTATGAAGAAGATATACAAATTGATTTGCATACGTTTCCAAATCCGATGACATATAATCCAAGTGGGAATATTAATAGAGGTGGTACGATTATAATTTCATATCGAAATTATAAATATGAAATTGTATTTCAGCTTGGAAGAGGGAGATTTACGTATCGTGAAATGTCAAAAAGGATCCATAATGGCTGAAATGATTGTATCGTTAAGTATTTTAATGATGGCTGTATCGTTACTACTACCGCAAACAGTATTAGTTATGCAAGAAAGAAAAAATATACAAATTCGTTATAAGGCATCTGGATTATTAAAAAAGGAAGCAATTATATATATGTATGGAAATGAAGAAAAGCGAATAATAGAAAAGAATATAAATGGAATTGTGTATTACACATATTGGGGAGGCAATGAAGTTTGTACCATGTGGAGAGATGTGAAAGACAGAGTGATGGAACAATGCTTTTATGTAGGAGAAAAAATAAATTAGAATTTGGTTTTTCATTAATAGAAATGATTGTATGTCTGTTTCTATTATCAATATTTTTTTTGCTCTTTCCCCGCCTACATTTCATTGAAATGGAAAATAAACAGACAAAAGGATTAAATGATTGGGAGTGGGATGTATTTTTAGGTCAAATGCAATTGGAGTTTCGTGAAGTATCATCTGGAGAACAGCTAGCATTTGAAAATGGAGAAAGTATTTTACGATTTCGATCGCGTAATGGGAGTGAAGTATCGTATGAAAAAGAGAATAGTCGTCTTATAAGAAAGGTAAATAGGCGCGGGAGGGAAGTTGTTTTACAAAATATTGGAACGGTTTCTTACAAACTAACACCTCATGTACTCATTATAAATGTGAAAGATACTAGCGAAAAAATATATGAAGGTGTAGTTATGCGATATAGTGAAATGGAAATGAATGTATGAGAGGGCAAAATGGGTTTACAATGCCTGGAACACTCATCTTTCTTATTTTATTAACTTCTTTTTTTATATACGAAACAAATATGTTGTTTACAGATAAAAATTTTTATATAGAAATAGAACAAAAGTTTTTACTGGATGAACTACTTAACCGATCTATTACAGATATAAAAAAAGACTTACAGCAAAAAGAAAAAGAAGGTGCATTTTTCTTTCAGTATGAAAAGGGAGAAGTGAGTGGAAATTATATCTTTGAAAATGATTTAATTCTCGTTGCGTTGCAGTGTACACTCAAACAGGAAGCTTTCTATACGGTGAGCTTTCGGTATAGAAAAAAGGATGGAAAAATAGTCGATTGGATAGAAGGATAATATGTAAAAAATACGAAGAAAAACCAGGGATTTCTATTGTAAATTGAATTGATTTTTTAGAAGAAATGGATAAATATAATGATTAAAAGTTTAAATTTTCTCAAAAAAGAGAAAGGTAGAAAGAATG
Organism: Bacillus sp. 5mfcol3.1; assembly: GCF_900114335.1. Taxonomy (NCBI): domain Bacteria; kingdom Bacillati; phylum Bacillota; class Bacilli; order Caryophanales; family Bacillaceae; genus Bacillus; species Bacillus sp. 5mfcol3.1. The sequence goes on from NZ_FOST01000002.1 coordinate 603,339, forward strand.
TGATATATTCATGCTATCCAATCATTATTTTTAGGGAGAATAGGGAAATGACAAACAACAATCAAATAGGTGAAAATAAGGAACAAACTATTTTTGATCATAAAGGAAATACGATTATGACAGAAGATAGAGAAATACACATTATTTCAAAATTCGAAGAACCTCTTATTGTCGTATTAGCAAATGTACTAAGTGATGAAGAGTGTGGTGAATTAATTGAAATGTCTAAAAATAAAATGAAGCGTTCTAAAGTTGGTTCATCACGTGATGTAAATGATATTCGAACAAGTAGCGGTGCATTTTTGGAAGACAATGAACTTACTTCAAAGATTGAAAAACGAATTTCATCTATCATGAATGTTCCTGCGTCGCATGGTGAAGGATTGCACATTTTAAATTATGAAGTGGATCAACAATATAAAGCACACTATGATTATTTTGCGGAACATAGTAGATCAGCTGCTAACAATCGTATTAGTACGCTTGTAATGTACTTAAATGATGTAGAAGAAGGCGGGGAAACGTACTTCCCGAAATTAAATCTTTCTGTACATCCTAGAAAGGGAATGGCAGTATACTTTGAGTATTTTTATCAAGATCAATCACTAAATGAGCTTACGTTACATGGAGGGGCACCTGTAACGAAAGGCGAGAAATGGATTGCAACGCAGTGGGTGAGAAGAGGTACTTATAAGTAAAAGCGAGTGTTACGTTTTGTTCTTCATAGTATAAGAACAAAACGTTTTTTTATTAAACAAAGTAGCATCTTTCGTTATAATAACAATTAATAAATGACGATTGAGAGGACAGAAAATGAAATCTATATACATAACCGGCTATATGGGAGCAGGGAAAACAACAATTGGAAAAGCATTAAGTCAAGAACTTCAAATGGATGTTGTAGATACTGATCAAAAAATCGAAGAGAAGCAAGAGAAGGCAATTCGTGATATTTTTGCCGAAGAAGGCGAAACGGCTTTTCGGGAATATGAAAGCGAAATGTTACGTTCGCTACCAGTCCATAATGTCATTATTACAACTGGTGGGGGAATTATTGAACGAGCGGAAAATCGCAAGTGGATGAAAGAGAACGGAACTGTCGTGTATTTATATTGTGATCCGCATGTAATTGCAGAGAGGCTTCGTGAAGATACGACACGTCCACTATTTCAAAAGAAAGATATAGATGCATTTGTAACGAAATTTGAATTACGCCGAGCTTATTATGAAGAGGCTCATATTCATATCGATACGACAAATAAGTCTGTAAAGCAAATTATGAATGAATTAAAGGAAAAGATTAATGTATAAAAAAGTGGACATACTAATGAAGTAGAGGTGATGATAATATGTCTACTAATGATTATGTTCGCTTTGTGACGCAGCAGTTTGTGTCGTATATGGATGCTCCAAAAGAAGATCGAAAACAAAAGAAAGAACAACGCCGTGCTGAAAAAGAGCCATTTATGAATAAGTGGTTTGGTGTTATGCCGCTGAGTGCTGCTTTGTTTTATCGAAATGTAAAAAGTAAAAGAAAAAAATCAAGTTAAATTTTAGTCATATGTCTAGCAAAATAAAGATCCCCTAGTGTCGTAATACACCAGGGGATTTTTATTTACTGCACGGATTCTTGTTCTTCCGTAACGGCATGTATTTTATTGTTCACCCATACGAACCCTATTCCAATACAAATAGAAATGCCCCAGCCGACAGCGGTCATAATCGCTCTCATTTCACCGTAGCCATCTACACCAAAAACAGAGATGAAATAAATTTTTAAGAAGCTTTTTAATATGAATTGTAGGCCGAAAAATAACGTTAAGTATTGTAGTGCTGGATAGATACGACTATCACGATACAGTTCACGACTTTTATCGCGGTCATGTCCTTGCAGCGCTGCAATATCCGCAGCGAAATATAACATGAGTGGTTTTTTTATGAAAATTGTACAGATGACGATAATACCGAGTACGATGTGATAATATGCATCATTCCACAACATTCGTTCAGCTGACCCAGATAATAGATCTACCGTTGTATTAGAAATGAGTGTAATTAAAATAAAGAACCCTGTCACGTTAAACTGTTTTTCTTTTTTAAAGGTATACAGTGTATAAATAATCCCCGGAACAGAGGAAAGTAACATCGCGTAATAAGGATCGATATAAGGTTTTGCAAATTTCCAAATGAGGAATGGGATTACGAGATAAAAGACAAGATCTAATATAGCTTTTTTATTTTGATTCATACAAAGCCTCCTTAAGTCATACATATATTTTATAATATAATTTCTGAAAATTGTATAAGGTTTAATGGGAAAAGAAAAAATATATCAATTTTTGAGGGATTAGTAGATTGAAAAAAATTGCCCCTAGCGTAGTAAGTTTTTTTAGTATATAATAAAGGAAACGCTTTCATTTTTAATTTGTTCACAAAATGGACGGAAAATCACATATTTACTATCGATATGTTGCTTTATAATGAAACTAATTAAATATACATGCATACAATATTGTGAAATAAATAACATAAATAATCTATATAAATGTAAACGTTATCAAAAGAGAGAGGTGGAGACAATGAGTAAATTTTTCTTCAATCATAATCCAGCAACAGTAGAGGATGGAAGGCTTGTTAAATATGCTGAAATTATTTATGGAGAAGGTGGCCGTTCTGTATTAGAAAATTTAATGGTGAAGGCATCTATCAGATTGCGTGATCGTTATCCGAATAAATCTGACGAGCAGATCTCGAACCTAGTAAATAAAGGCATCCATGATATGTTTCAAAAATATGTGAGCGAGTAAGAGTAGCCAATGGCTGCTCTTATTTTTTGTATAAGGATTGTAACTCTAGCTGAAAATAAACATGTATTTTGAAAAACGCAAAAAGGAGTGGGAAAGATGAGCAATGGAATTGGACGTTCGAAAGAAAATCTTCCAACTGATGCAAATCATGTGAGCGCAAAGGATCGTGCACAGCAGAAACGTATGGCACAGAAAAAGCAGCAAGAGCGTAGTGGCGATAGCGAGTAGGGTAGAAAATAGCTCAAAAGAGGCTCCTTCTAAAGCAGAAGGAGCTTCTTCAAGATAGAAAATGATTCGCGGTAACATAAAAAAGGCCACCGTTAATAATTTGCACTGTAATACGTGGTTCATACTGTTCTTGCAGAGCTTGTTTTTCAATTTCATAGCTCTCAGGAAGTTCGTCACTTTCTTCATAAAAACGGTTTAAAAGGTCTAGATCATGATTCCAACGCACTCTTGCTTCTTTTGCCCACGTATGGTCATCTTCTGCAATTATATTTTTTAAAGCGTCTTCTATGCGTTGTAAACCACTTTGAGGTTTAATGATGGGCGAGAGCGTAAAACAAAAATCAGGTATTTTTGGTGTAAGTTTAATGTTTGTTAATGTTTCATGAAAGTTTGCCATCATTGTTCCAGAAATGAGATGAATGCCAATCGAGTGAAGGATGTCTTTTTTTCGATCACATTGATAGGAAACTTTTATATTAATACCGAGCCAAGGGTGGAGCGGTGTATGTGTTGCCCCATTATGTCTTACATCCTCATATAAACGTATGTAAGAGCCTAATTCTTTTGTCGTTTGGAAAATTTGATGTAGACGTGGTGAACCGTAGTGAATAAGCTCACCATCATTTTCTTCATTTTCTGGATTTGTAATAAGAGTAAGGCGCATCGGATTCGGTACGCCTCCTGTTTTCTCAAGATAGTGCCAATAAAAAGGGCGATTCATTAATAATTTATCCATCTCAATTGTTAACTGTACATCTAATAAATGAGGAGAACGTTCTAAAATTTCACAGTTATTCGCCTCAAAGAAATTGTATAAGTAATTATGAATTTCATGTTGCTGCATAGCCTTGCACCTCAGCTTCATTTCGTTTCGCAAAGTCGATTATAGATGTTAAGTTTTCCATCTTAATTCTAATTTCACCTTCGCTTTTTGATTGCGCGAAAATTTCTTGAATGTGCGCGTCGATGTTTTTCATATTAATTCTCGTTAAAATTTCATCGAGTTCACCGATAACACGCTCGAATAAGTTGATTTTTTCATATAACAGTTTCAGAATATGTTCTTCAACAGTATGCTTTGTAGCTAAGTTATAAATATGAACATCATTCTTTTGACCGAGACGGTGAATACGTCCGATTCTTTGCTCAAGACGCATTGGATTCCATGGCAAATCATAATTGATCATATGGCTACAAAACTGTAAGTTAATGCCTTCTCCGCCAGCTTCCGTTGCAATTAACACTTGGGCACGATTTTGGAAAAGTTCCTTCATCCAATCTTTCTTCCCGCGTTTAAATCCGCCGCGGAATGGGACAGAAGAAATACCGTGTTGTTGTAAAAACCATTGTAAGTACATCTGTGATGCTCGGTATTCCGTGAAAATGACGACTTTATCGTCAATTTCTTTTATAAGCTCTAGAGCTTTAGTTGCTTTCGAGTTGAAAGGAATATGATTAATTTTGTCCATTAGCACATCGATATGTGGATCTTTTATATAATGTTCATTTTCTTTCTGTCTTTTTTCTACATGCTTTTTCAATGAATAGTAAACAGCCTCACGACTACTGCACGCTTCCCGTTTTAAAGTTAACGATGAGAAAGCAGATGTGAAGGCGTCTTGCCCTCGCCAATTTTCGATATCATTATATAGAGCTTGTTCTTGTTCATTAAACTCAACAAAAATTGTACGTACATGTCTCTTCGGCCAATCGATACCGGTATTATGTCGTCTATTTCGCACCATTACTTTGTTAATGAGAGCTTTTAAGTCTTCATCTGATTCGGCTGAACGATTTTTGGAAGCGTAATATTCTTCAAAGTTGGATTGATTGCCTAAATGTCCTGGCTTTAATAAAGAAACAAGGTTAAAAATTTCATCAATCTTATTTTGAACAGGAGTAGCGGTTAGTAATAAACAAAACTTCTTTTTTAATCGTTGTGCAAATTCATAGTTTTTTGTTTTATTATTTTTCAGTTTATGTGCTTCATCGATAATAATAAGGTCATATTCTAAGTTCAACACGATATCGCGATGTGGTGAACGTTTCGCAGTATCAATTGATGATACGATTACGTCAGCTTGTTCCCACGAGTAGCTTTTCTTTTGTGCTACAGCGGGAATGAAAAACTTTGTATTCAGCTCGTATGCCCATTGTGATACGAGAGAGGCTGGGACAAGTATAAGTACCTTTTTCACAAGCCCGCGGACCATGTATTCTTTCAAAATAAGTCCAGCTTCGATTGTTTTTCCAAGACCTACTTCATCTGCTAGAATCGCTTTACCATTCATTTGTTCAATCACATTTTGAGCGACTTCTAATTGATGCGGAAGCGGCGTGAAATGGGATAAATGTTTCGGTGCTTGTAGTCCATCAAAAGTAGGAACAAGTAACGATTTTTCTGTTTCATAAGCTAAGTGATATAAATCCCAGTTTGTCCAAGGACCATCTTCATCAATTCTATTTAAAAAATTGTTTTGCCACGTCCGATCTACGGAAATATCGACATTCATTACGACTCTCCCACCTTTTATAAACTAAAGTAATTATTTTTTAATGTATGATGATTTGCCTCAAAAGAAGGCATAATTATCGTTATTAAAGGCTATATGATAGACAATAATAAAGTATTAAATCTCAAAAGCTGTATTTATTGTGTTTTAAAATAAAAAATTCTAAATTATTTTTTATGCTAGAATATTGATGAAATATAGCGAATGATGTTAGGATAATGGTGTGAAATGTGTGGAATCTTTCGTATTTTATCCAAGAAAGTGATTTTTTATTTACGCTTTCATAAAAAAATATAATGAGATTCCGTATATCCTATCTTTTCAGAATGAAAATGTTTAGAAAAAGGAAGCAACTTTTATTGATTTGTCAAAGCATAAGGGGGAGAGAGCATGATTACATTACAACGTACACCGTTATTTGATGTATACGCGAAGTATGGTGGGAAAACAATCGACTTCGGTGGTTGGGAATTACCAGTTCAATTTTCAAGCATTAAAGAAGAACACGAAGCTGTACGTACAGCTGCAGGTTTGTTCGATGTGTCTCATATGGGAGAAGTTGAAGTAAAAGGTGTAGATAGTTTAGCATTTTTACAACGTGTTGTTACAAATGACGTATCTACCTTAAAGGTAGGGGGCGCACAATATACAGCTATGTGCTACGAAAATGGTGGTACAGTAGATGATTTATTAATCTACAAACGTGGTGAAGAAGACTATTTATTAGTAATCAATGCATCAAATATCGAGAAAGATTACGAATGGTTAGCAAGTCATGTAATTGGCGATGCGACAGTAGTCAATGTTTCTAGTGAAGTTGCACAGCTTGCAATTCAAGGACCAAAAGCAGAAGGCATTTTACAAAAAGTTGTGTCAGAAGATTTGAAAGAAATTAAGTTCTTTAAATTTAAAAACGATATTCTTGTAGATGGAATTCCAGCACTTGTATCTCGTACAGGTTATACAGGTGAAGATGGATTCGAAATTTACTGTAAGAGTGAAGATGCTGCAAAACTTTGGGAGAAACTTCTTGAAGTTGGAGCAGAAGAGGGCTTAAAAGCATGTGGTTTAGGTGCTCGTGATACACTTCGATTCGAAGCAACATTACCACTTTATGGACAAGAATTATCAAAAGATATTACACCGATTGAGGCTGGAATTGGCTTTGCGGTAAAAACAAATAAAGAAGCAGACTTCTTTGGAAAAGCAACGTTAAAAGAGCAAAAAGAAAACGGTGCGCCTCGTAAATTAGTCGGCATTGAAGTAATCGAACGTGGAATTCCTCGTACGCATTACCCTGTATTTATTGGTGAAGAAAAAATTGGGGAAGTAACGAGTGGTACACAATCTCCAACGTTAAAGAAAAGCATTGGTTTAGCACTAATTGATGTAAAATACGCAGCAGTTGATACAGAAGTAGAAATTGAAATTCGTAATAAACGCGTCAAAGCAGTAGTTGTTCCAACACCATTTTACAAACGTTCAAAGTAACGGGGAGAGGGGTAGATTTCATGTTGCATCGTTATCTTCCAATGACAGAAGAAGACAAAAAAGAAATGTTACAAACGATCGGCGTTCAAACGATCGATGAATTATTCTCTGATATTCCAGAGAGTGTTCGTTTTAAAGGGGATTTAAAAATTAAAGAAGCAAAATCAGAGCCAGAGCTTTTAAAAGAGCTATCTCAAATGGCTAGTAAAAATGCTAACTTAAAAGAATACGCTTCTTTCTTAGGAGCAGGCGTATACGATCATTATGCTCCAGTAATTGTAGATCATGTTATTTCTCGCTCAGAATTTTATACAGCTTACACACCATACCAACCGGAAATTTCACAAGGGGAATTACAAGCAATCTTTGAATTCCAAACAATGATTTGTGAATTAACAGGAATGGATGTAGCAAACTCTTCTATGTATGACGGGGGTACAGCTTTAGCTGAAGCGGCAATGTTAGCAGCTGGCCATACTCGCAAAAAGAAAATTCTTGTATCTAGCGCGGTTCATCCAGAATCAAGAGCAGTACTTGAAACGTATGCAAAAGGTCAAAATCTTGAAGTTGTTGAAATTAATCATAAAGATGGTGTAACAGATTTAGACGTATTACAAAGTGAAGTAGATGATACAGTTGCTTGTGTAATCGTTCAATATCCAAACTTCTTCGGACAAGTTGAAAAATTAGCTGATATTGAAAAAATCGTTCATCAACAAAAATCATTATTTATCGTTTCTTCAAATCCATTATCATTAGGCGCATTAACACCACCAGGGAAATTTGGTGCTGATATTGTAATCGGTGATGCACAACCATTCGGTATTCCAACGCAGTTTGGTGGACCGCACTGTGGTTACTTTGCAACAACGAAAGCATTTATGCGTAAAATTCCAGGACGTCTTGTTGGACAAACTGTAGATTCAGATGGTAAACGTGGATTTGTATTAACGTTACAAGCACGTGAACAGCATATTCGCCGTGATAAAGCGACGTCTAATATTTGTTCAAACCAAGCGTTAAATGCATTAGCAGCTTCTGTTGCAATGACGGCACTTGGCAAACAAGGTGTGAAAGAAATGGCACGTCAAAACATTTCTAAAGCACAGTATGCAAAACGTCAATTTGAGGCGAAAGGCTTCACAGTAACATTTGCTGGGCCATTCTTCAATGAGTTTGTTGTAGATTGCAAACGTCCAGTGAAAGAAGTAAACGATGCATTATTACAAAAGAATATTATCGGTGGTTACGATCTAGGCCGTGATTATAAAGAGCATGAAAACCATATGCTTGTAGCAGTAACTGAGCTTCGTACAAAAGAGGAAATTGACACACTTGTAAACGAAATGGGGGCTATCCAATGAAGAACCAAGACCAAGCACTTATCTTTGAAGTGAGTAAAGAAGGACGCATAGGATATAGCTTACCCAAATTAGATGTAGAAGAAGTGAAACTAGAAGATGTGTTTGAGAGCGATTATATTCGAGTAGAAGATGCAGAGCTACCAGAAGTATCTGAACTTGATATTATGCGCCACTATACAGCACTTTCAAACCGTAACCACGGTGTTGATTCTGGATTCTATCCACTTGGATCTTGTACGATGAAATATAATCCGAAAATTAATGAGAGTGTAGCTCGTTTCGCAGGATTTGCAAATATTCATCCACTGCAAGATGAAAAGACAGTACAAGGTGCAATGGAATTAATGTATGACTTACAAGAGCATTTAATTGAAATTACAGGTATGGATACTGTTACTTTACAACCAGCAGCTGGTGCACACGGAGAATGGACAGGTTTAATGTTAATTCGTGCATACCATGAAGCGAATGGTGACTTTAACCGTACGAAAGTAATTGTACCTGACTCTGCTCACGGAACGAACCCGGCATCTGCAACTGTAGCTGGTTTTGAAACAATTACAGTAAAATCAAATGAAAATGGCCTTGTTGACTTAGAAGACTTAAAACGTGTTGTAAACGAAGAAACAGCAGCACTTATGTTAACAAATCCTAATACATTAGGTCTATTCGAAGAAAATATTTTAGAAATGGCAGAAATCGTCCATAATGCAGGCGGTAAGTTATACTATGATGGTGCAAACTTAAATGCGGTATTAAGCCAAGCACGCCCAGGAGATATGGGATTTGACGTTGTGCATTTAAACCTTCATAAAACATTTACAGGTCCTCATGGCGGTGGTGGCCCAGGTTCTGGTCCAGTAGGTGTGAAAGCTGATTTAATTCCGTACTTACCAAAACCGATTTTAGAAAAAACGGAAAATGGTTATCACTTCAACTACGACCGTCCAGAAGCAATTGGTCGTGTGAAGCCATTCTATGGTAACTTCGGAATTAACGTTCGTGCATACACGTATATTCGCTCTATGGGTCCAGATGGCTTGCGTGCAGTAACTGAGTATGCTGTATTAAATGCGAACTATATGATGAGAAGATTAGCGCCATTCTACGATCTTCCATTCGATAGACATTGTAAGCATGAATTTGTATTATCAGGTCGTCGTCAAAAGAAACTTGGCGTACGTACATTAGATATTGCAAAACGTCTGCTTGATTTCGGTTACCATCCACCAACAATTTACTTCCCATTAAATGTGGAAGAATGTATTATGATTGAGCCGACAGAAACAGAATCAAAAGAAACATTAGATGGTTTCATTGATAAGATGATTCAAATCGCTAAAGAAGTAGAAGAAAATCCAGAAGTTGTACAAGAAGCACCGCATACGACAGTCATTAAACGTTTAGACGAAACGATGGCTGCACGTAAACCAGTTTTACGTTATGCAAAGCCAGCTCCTGTACAAGTTTGATTAGAATAACAAAAGGAGAACTCGCTGCGGCGGGTTCTTTTTTTGTATGGAGAATTTGTGCAGAAATAGTGAAGAAAATGTTAAAAAATTATATTTTTTGTTTCCTAATGGTGTAAAGGTGTAGTTTTATAGGTAGTTTTGTTGAAAAAGTCGGTTTGATAAAAGTATTTATTTTTGTTAGAATTTTATTGAAATTAAGAAGATGTGATGAGGCAAAAATTACTCATTTTTATGTATATGTGAAAAAACGAGCAAGACGGGGGTGAAAGTGTGGGATATCGATGTTATAGAATGGTATACCATTTAGAAAATGGAGAAACAATTAAAGATGTAAAAGAATTTTGCTATCGAGACCAAGGGAAAGTGTTAGAAAGAGTAGCAAATCGTGTAATGGATAATAGAGAAGTGACGGCGATTGATAAACAAGGAACAATCATTTCAATAGCATGTGAGGACATTGTAAAGGTGGAACTTGATTACATAACAGAAAGTTAACCTTGAGTCATATCGAATTATTCGATAAAATAAACTGTTGAATGGTGAAGTGAGAAGAGAGGAGTTTATCATGGGTAGTACAAGACACTTTTATATGTTTATCTTAGCGTTTGTTCTTGTTGTGGCATTAACGATTTACTTAATCGTTGACAGCAGCTGGTACAACACGGTTCATCCGGCATTCCTTCTGTTTATGTATATAGGAATTGCAGTAGTAAGTTTCGGAATGAGAGACGAGATGTTAGATCGCTTTGAAAAGTGATACATATACGAAAGACCAACAGGAAAATGTTGGTCTTTTTTTCTTGCCAAAAATAGGATGCTGTGTATATACTGTATATATAAGGTATATACAGTATATACACACACTGGAGGAAAACATGAATATTATTATTTCGAATTCTTCCCAAGACCCTATTTATGTGCAAATAAGAAAACAATTAAGCCAGCTTATTTTAAATGGTGGTTTAAAGGGTGGAGACCAATTACCGTCTATTCGTAGCTTAGCGAAGGAATTGCAAATTAGTGTAATTACAACGAAGCGTGCGTACGAGGAGCTTGAAAAAGAAGGATATATAGAAACTGTTGCTGGGAAGGGGACTTATGTTTCACGTAAAAATAATGAACTATTAAAAGAACAGCGGCTACGTCTATTGGAAAGTAAGGCTGAAGAAATCGTAAAAGAAAGTAAAGTGTTGCAGCTTTCACTTGAAGAATTGCAGCAGATGATTGCGTTTTTATATAAGGGGGAATGAGAGAGATGTTAGAGTTAAAAAACGTTTGTAAAAGTTATGAAGATTTTGCAGTGAAAAATATAAGTTTTGCATTACCACGAGGATATATTATGGGGTTTGTCGGACCAAATGGTGCTGGGAAAAGTACAACGATCAAAATGATTATGAATTTAATTAGAAAAGATAGCGGCGATATAAAAATTTTTGGCAAAGACAATAAGAAAGCTGAAAAGGACATAAAACAAAATATTGGTTTTGTATATGATGAAAATCATTATTACGAAGATTTAACGTGTGAACAAATGAAACGTATTGTTGCACCGTTATATAAAAAGTGGGACGAAAATCAATACCAATCGTATATGCACAGATTGCAAGTTCCAAAGTATAAAAAAATTAAAGAGCTATCTAAAGGGATGAAAATGAAGTTTGCGATTGCCATCGCACTTTCACATCATGCAGAGTTTATCATTATGGATGAGCCGACAGCAGGATTAGATCCAGTTGTCCGAAGTGAATTACTTGATATGTTGCAAGAAATTGTAATGGAAGATGAAGTATCTGTATTATTCTCAACCCACATTACAACGGATTTAGAACGTATTGCAGATTATATTACGTTTATCAACGATGGAGAAATTATATTTACTGGTGAAAAAGATGAATTAATGGAGAACTACGTAATCGTTAAGGGAAGCAATGATTTATTAGATCGAGAAGGAAAAGAACTATTTGTTGGATTACGAAAAAATAAATTCGGTTTCGAAGGTTTAGCGAAGGATAAACAAGGAATTATCGATTGGTTTGGAAATGAGGTTGTACTAGAAAAGCCTACATTAGATGACATTATCGTTTACACTGCGAAAGGGAGAGGTGCCTATGCGTCAGCTAATCTATAAAGATTTGTTCTTTTTTCGGGTTATGTGGTTAGTGTATTTTATTATGCCTCTTGTTTTCTTTGGATTAGATCCAGATGGTGAATTGTTATTTCCAATGAGTTGCTTACTCATAACGATATCATCTTCTATGATACTAATAGCGATGGATGAAAAAAATAAAAGTGATGTTATTATAAATAGTTTACCTGTTGGACGAAAGGATATCATTATTGCTAGATATATTTCGGGTGTAATATTTATTGTAGGTGGCATGATTTCTACTACGCTAGTTGTTTTTCTTATAAGAGGTATCGCTGTCATTGGTGATATTGGAGCTTATCATCCCAATTTGTATATTGAAATTCCTTGGTATGTAGTAGTCAGAGGTGCTGTATATTCTTTAGTTTATATTACAGCATTATTCCCGAGTTATTATGGGACAAAATCAAAAGTAGTACGTGGAATATTTACAGGTGGAGCCGCTGGAATAGGTGTTATTGTTGGAATGTTTATTGGTGACGGAGAAAGTGCTACGGCATCATTCATTGATTGGATTATGAATCCATTACATTTTGGCATATTTATAGTTGGATTAATCACACTAGCTAGTGCCTATATCGCTTCTATGTTTCTTACAATTAAAATTTATGAAACGCGTGATTTATAGAGAGGAGAATTCATATGCAACAGTTGATTTTGAAGGAGTTTTTTTTACAGAAGAAGATGTTTCCTTTCTATTTTTTAATACCCATTTTATCTATTTTTAAGGATTCCGTCGAACCAATGGGGATTGCAATAGGAGTATTTATAACATGTAGTACGATTATATATATTTCTTTTTATTATGACGAGAAAAGTAAAGCAGAAAAAGTGTTAGTGAGTTTGCCTATAACGAGAAAAGAGATAATTATAGCTAAATATATTTCAAGCACATTATTTATTATGGCTGGTTTGAGTGTAACTTTTATAGTCGTAATATTAGGAAATATTTTATTGAACAGAGATATAGTTATGCCTGGGTATGCAATATTTTCAGCAATAGTAGCAACTTTGATTTATTGTGCAGTAACGATACCGACTAATTACATTGGGGGATATAAAGTTATTACTGTCTTGAATTTGATTATGCTTTTTCCTTTAATGGGTATGATTGGTCTTATGTGCAATATTTTTGGTGATAAAACAATTATGTTAAAAGTACTTCACTCTCAAGAGGCTACACTAGCAATGGGTGTTCTTAGTATTGGAGTGTTAGTAAGTATAGTCATATCAATGTTTCTCTCAATGAAAATGTTTCAGGAGGCAGAGTTATAGAAGGAGCATTTTCATATTAGGAGGGGTAATACATGATCAAGCAACTAATTTTAAAAGATTTCATTATTCAATGGAAATTTTTAATTTGGTACATACTGTATCCTGTTTTCTTTTATATGGCCTTAACAGATACGGAAAATTTATTCATCATTATGTCAGTAATTATTACAATTGGGGCAACAGTAAAAACGTTTGAAGCAGATAGTAAAAATGAGAGTGAAGTTATAGTAAATAGTTTACCAATATTGAGAAAACAAATTGTGTATGCGAAATATATAGTAGCAATTATTATTCTTTTTATAAGTGTAACGGTCGGTTGTTTCACGATGGGAATGAAGAGCGGGGTTAACTTATTTGAATTTATTGAAACGACAATAGTTGCTAGTATTAGCTTTATTTTAGTGTATTTAAGTTTGGTTTTACCGCTATCCTTTTGGCTAGGGTATAAGAAAACTATTTTTATTGCGATAGTAATATTCATGGCACCGATAATTGTTTTAGAAGCTTTGTTTCAAATCAACTTAGAACAAATTCAGCTATATAACAGCTTGTTATTCATTGGTTCAATATGCATGTTCATAGCATCTATCTTCGTTTCAGTAAAAATATATGAAAAAAGAGAATTTTAAAAGGTGCCTTAAAAAAGGCACCTTCTTCAATAACGACAATACGAGAGCAGTAGTTTATAAAAAGAAACGCTATTTGGTACATCTGTCGGAGTATGTAATATAAAGCTGAAAACGATGATGAGAATAAGAAATAGGAAAAATAAAAATAGGATTTGCTTATGTATAGAATTTTGCATATTATTCACTCCTTTTTTAGGTAGTATGTCCAAAAGAAAGGAGTGTATGAAAAATTTTAGGAGGGGAGAATGATGAACAAAAGAAAATGGTTATATAGAATAGGGGTACTTTTCGTTTCAATCGGTCTCATATTAGCAAATTTTTATTCAGACATACCATCACCGTTTCCTAATTTGCATAAAGGAATTGGTATAAGTATTGTCATAGTTGGTCTTCTTTGTCTTATTGCATCTAACTTTTATAGAAAATCTGAATGAATACAAAAAAGGACAGTTACTCTTTTTCAGAAGTACTGTCCTTTTTAAATAACTTATTCCATAGCTTGGCGATACTCCATATAATGACGATTGCAATGGAGGCAATAATTGACCAAGCAATAGATGCAATTTCAAGTGCCATGCTAGGAAGGAAGGTAAGAATGGATACTACTTTATGAAACAACCATTCTATTATATGAAAACTTATTTGTAATAGAATGACGATACCAAGTGTGATCCATGCTAATATTTTCTTTCCTTTTTCTTTCCACATGACATTCACCTCACGTTAGCTTAATAGTTTTAAGCCAACAGCGCCGCATAAAATGCAGCTTAAGAAAGCAAGACGACGCCAATCCGCTGATTCTCGGAAAATGAGAATGCCTAGAAGTGCACTTCCAGCAGTTCCGATTCCAGTCCAAATTGCGTAAGCAGTTCCCATCGGTAATGTGTTCATCGCAAGAGATAAGAAGAAGAAGCTTACGCCGAAGTTAGCGATTAAAATAACTTTTGGTGCCCAGCCTTTCTTTTCAGTGGCTACTTTCATAAAGAGTACACCAATAATTTCACAAATACCAGCTAGAATTAAAAATACCCAAGCCATTTTATGCGGCCTCCTTCGCTTCTTTTTCTTCTGTTACTCGTTTTAAACCAATTACTCCGAAGAAGATTAAACCGATTAATAAGACTTTTACGATAGAGAAAGGTTCTCCGAAGATGAAAATCTCTGTAAGAACGATTCCACCAGCTCCGATTCCTGTAAAGACTGCGTATACAGTGCCGACAGGTAAATCTTTATAAGCTCTAAATAATAAGACGAAACTAATTGTAATTAATAGAGCGACACCAGCCCATTCAAGTGGTGCCTCTGCTTTTTTTAGTCCAATCACCCAAAAGATTTCAATAATACCAGCGATGATTACATAAATCCATGCCATATGTCATTTCTCCTTCCTACCAGTCGTTAGGTAAAGGGCTTAAAAACGACGCATTGCAAAGGAGCAATCCGTCAGTTTGAAAGTCCGCGCCAAAATACTTTCCAAGAAGCTTCTAAACGTGTCTCAAAACGATTTAAACCTGCGTATAGTAGTTCAACCATAAGACCGTCGAGTAAGCATAGAAAAGCCTCTAAGGCGTCTTTTACTTCAATGTTATGCAGCTCATCTTGTTCGCTTGCTCTTTTAAATACAGGGAATAAAAGTTTTCCAACGTTTTCAATGTGTACATTGGCTTTATTAATAATTTGTTCGCGAAATGCATCAGGCGGAAAATAAGAAGTTCGTAACCAAAACATTGATTCTTCACTTTCACCAAAGCGTTTTGCATAGCCTTTTAATAATTTTAAAAGCAATTCTTCAGTAGACGAATTGGAAAAGCTTTCGATATCGCCTGTGAAGCTCTGCAAATCTTTTTGAAGAGCAGATTCTAAGCATATGAAATATAGCTCTTCTTTTCCTTTAAAGTGTGCGTAAATCGATGGTTTTTTAATCCCAACTTCTTGAGCAATATTTGCCAATGAAGTTCCTTCATAGCCGTAGCGTGCGAAATGAGAAAGTGCTACAGCTTTAATTCGGTTTGCTGTCATTTTCATCCCCTACCTACCGTTCGTTAGGTTCATTATATGAGATAAAAAATATAATGTCAATAGGTGAAGAGCTGAAAAAGAGCGTTATAGGTAACGCTCTTTTTAGACAGTCTCTCGCTCAATTAAATGGAATGAAAGTTCTTTTGCACTGCCGCCAATTTGCTCGCTTTGGATCTGCTTATAGAATAAAGAAAAAGCATGTGAGCCCATTGCGAGACCGGGATGTTCAATTGTGGAAATTTCTAATGCCTTTGAAATTTCATGATTATCAAATCCAAGGATAGCAAGGTCTTCAGGTACTCGAATACCATGTTTTCGAGCCTCTGTTAATAAACCAGCTGCAACTTGATCGTTCGCTGTAAAAATAGCAGTTGGACGATTTTTCATATTTAAAATACGATGGAGTATTTGTGCTCCGTCCTGCATTGTATAGCATTGGTGGAAAATCCATTCAGGATGCAACGTTTTCCCTTCGTTACGAAGGGTATCGGCGAACGCTTTTTCGCGCTCCATGGAATTTACACTTGTTTTTCTTGCTAAACAAATTCCGATTTTTTCATGGCCTTTACTTAGTAAATAGGCAGTACCGAGACGGAAACCTTCATAATGATCTACGTAGATGGATGAAATGAGGGGGTGCTTCATTTTTTCACATGAAATAATAGGGGCAAATTTTGCGAAAGGTTCGATTTGTTCCCAAGAGCTCGTTCGGGAGCAAATAATCATCCCATCAAATTGTTTCATTTTCATCATTTCAAGAACACGAATTTCTTCAAGGCTATCGTAATTTGTTTGGCATAAATTAATGTGATATCCAGCTAATAATGCTTCGTTACCGATTCCTTCAATAATGGTACTGAAGTAGGGGAGGTTAATGAAAGGAAGCATAACGCCAATAGTATATGTTTTCCCTCTTATTAAATGGACAGCATTTATATTTTTTGCGTAGTTTAATTCTTCAACAGCGTCTAGAACACGCTTACGCTTTTCTTCTTTTACGTAAGGGTGATTATTCAGAACACGAGAAACAGTTGATATCGATACACCAGCAGTTTTAGCAATTTGTTTTATATTGGCCATATGTATCACCTCTTTCCCTTATTATAAAGGGAAAATAATAAGAAAGAAAAAATCTTGACCTGAAAAGCTTTTCACAAACTATGGTATTAATAAGACTTCTTTTTATTCGCGTAACCTTTTCACTTGGGCGTAAGAATGATAGGGGTCTTTTTTGTTTGCAAAAAGTGTTGTCAAAATGTGTGAGAATAACGTGGAAAGTTTTCAAAGGTGGAGTTTGATGACAAAGCGAATATGAAGAGCATATCAACGCTTCGTTCGTTAAGAGAGCGGTATGAAAGGGCGGAAACAAATTGAAAAAAAGAATCATTTGTTTCGTGTTTTCTAGTTTTGTACTTAGTTCGTGTTCGTTTCAGCAAACGATGCAAGAAGAAAAACACTTTGTGGGAACAACAGGAGGAGCTATGGATCGTGTTACGGATCCTATTCCGCTAAAGGAACTTCCAAAATATTTTCCGGTGAAGTTTAAAGTTCCAACGTTTTTACCGTACGACATTACAAGTGATGTGAAGGGTGAAGTAAGAACGCTTGGGAAAAAGAACGCTGTCTTAACGATTAAATATAAACAGAAGGAGCCAGGTAGAAATGAGTATATTGAGTTAAATGTCGCGAACTTTCCTTATAGTTTTCCGGATCTTATGGAAGAGAGGCGATTTCAAGAACAAATGAAACTGAATAATGGAACGTCTGCTTATTTTAAAAATAAAGATGATTATGAACGTGGTGACGAATTTGCTACGCTTATATGGAAAGAGAAAGGAATTGAATATCAGCTGCTGTATCGGAATGTAGAAGAGAACGATGAAAAGGTAATCAAGCAGAATTTATTATACATTGCGAATAAGATGAAATGAAAAAACTAGCTGATTTATTCAGCTAGTTTTTTGTATGTTATTATTTCTTTTTAATTTTGCCTGTCCAAGATTTAAATCCACCTTGTAATTGGTAGAAATCTTTGTAGCCTTGTTTTTTTAAGTATTGCGCTGCACGACCTGTACGGAATCCGCTTTGGCAATATAAGTAAACAGGTTGATCTTGACGAAGTTCTTTATGGCGAAGGCGAATTTGTGATAACGGAATGTTACGTGCACCTAAAATATGCCCTGCGTTATATTCGTCTGCTTCACGAATATCGATAAGCTGTGCTTTACGGTAGCCAGCGCGAAATTCTTCTTCTGTAAGAGTTTTAATTAATTTTTTCTGATAGAAGTACATCCATACAGTGTAGCCGATAAATGCTACGATTACGGCTAATAAAATAATCCAAGTTGTTGACACGATTCTATCGCTCCCTTTTTTCTTATCCTACTTTCAATATTATAATGCCCATATGTATTTATGCAACAGATTCATTTGCATATAAGAAGAAATTTCGTATTCTTTCACAAATTTTGTCGAATTTGGTAGACTAGAGAATGTGAAAAATAATTGGTTATATGAGGTGCAGGATGGGAAAAGAAAAATGGTGTTATATTAACTCTGGTCAATGTTCACCGGCATTTAATATGGCGTTAGATGAATGTTTGTTAAATTGGCAAAGTGAAAAGAAAATGCCACCAACAATTCGTTTTTATGAATGGGAAGTACCAACATTAACAGTTGGATATTTTCAACGTGTTGAGAAAGATATTAATATGGATGTAGTTAACGAAAAAAAATATGGATTCGTTCGTCGTCAAACAGGCGGCAGGGGTGTACTACATGACAAAGAGTTAACGTATAGTGTTATTGTGTCTGAAGATCATCCGAATATGCCGAAAACAGTTACAGAAGCATATCGTGTTATTTCGCAAGGCTTATTAGATGGTTTTAAGGCATTAGGGTTAGAAGCATATTATGCAGTTCCAAAAACAGAAGCAGATCGTGAAAATTTGAAAAATCCACGTTCAGGTGTATGTTTTGATGCACCATCTTGGTATGAAATTGTAGTGGAAGGAAGAAAAATTGCTGGTAGTGCTCAAACACGTCAAAAAGGTGTTATTTTACAGCATGGATCGATTCCATTAGAAATTGATTTAGATGAACTATATGATCTATTTTTATTCCCAAATGAACGTGTGAAGGAACGTATGAAGAGTATGTTCTCTTCTAAAGCAGTAGCAATTAATGAATTAACAGACCGTACAT
Organism: Bacillus sp. 5mfcol3.1; assembly: GCF_900114335.1. Classification (NCBI taxonomy): domain Bacteria; kingdom Bacillati; phylum Bacillota; class Bacilli; order Caryophanales; family Bacillaceae; genus Bacillus; species Bacillus sp. 5mfcol3.1. Next base: position 622,487 of record NZ_FOST01000002.1, read on the forward strand.
TTACGATAGAACAGTTAATTAAAGCGTTTGAAGTTGGCTTTGAAAAAGGATTGGATGTAGAACTTGTTCCATATGAATTAACAGAAGAACAGTTACATGAAGTTCAAACGTTAGCGAAAGAAAAGTATGAAAGTAATGAGTGGAATTATAAAAAATAAGAGATGGCAATTGCCACCTCTTATTTTTTTATAGTAAATTAAGTACTTTTTCTACTTTGATTCCTTTATCTTGTAAAGAACGAAGGCGACTTACAACGTCCATAATTTCTTTGTCAAATGTAACGCTAATACCTTGGCTTTGTAGTTCTTCTTTTAAGCTTTCAATAGAATCATCTATGTCGATGCCAAGCTCGTAATCTTGACAAACTTCAATTGTCTTTTTCACGAGTTTCACATAATTTTCTTGTAGTTTTGTATTTGTTTCAGTCAAAGCAGATTGCTTCGGTTTTGCAGGCGCAACCGGTGCAGACTCTTGCTTTGTAACTGGAGTTGGTACTGCTTTTTTCACAGGTGCTGGAGTAGATAATTCCATAGCAGCTTCTACACTTACTGGCTTCGGTGTTGGTACCGGAGTAGGTTTAGGTGCTGCAGGTGTTTCTACTCGCGTAACAGGTTTTGGAGCAGGTGTAACTGCTTTTGGCGCTTCTACAACTACTTCTTTTTTCGGAGTAGCTTCTACAACAGTTTCTTCTTGCTCAGCAGCTTCTTTATTTTCTTTACTCCACATAACGCGTTCAATTTCTAGAGAAACATTGTTTTTGTTCATCGCTGTTAATGTAACTTTACCAACTTCAGCGTTTCCAGTGAAATCAACAATTTTATAAATAACACTCTTGTTCCAATCCACGTTTCCGCTCAAAAATAATTCTTCGTTACATTTCGGCGTTAAGCCCTCGATTTTAATTTCTGCGTTTACACCGTTTTCACTATATACCATAATTAGCGAAGCATTTACATCTTCGTCTGCTAACATTAGTTCACGTACCATTTTGCCGGTGCGTACTTGCGTTTTCTTCTTAACTGACATCTAATTTCTCCTCTCAAAAATTCAGTAATAATAAAAAAATCGTATAACGAAAAATAATTGCTCACGAAGATTTATGATACCGATAATAAAAGCATCACGTCAACAATTAACTTTAATTATTTTGCATTTTTCTTATTTTCTTTATGAAATTTTTCAATTTGTAAAATTAGACAGAAGAAAAAACAGCCTTTTGAAGGGCTGTTAAAAATTTGATTTTTTATATAGTAATTTATATAAAATAAAAAATAAGATAGCGATTAAGGCATTTTGCCAAAAGGTTAGATGATAAATGAGATAAGGTTGTTTTTTAAAATAAATATTTAAGAATATAGCGGAACAAAACGGGATAGCAAATGCGAATCCAAATAGAATTCTTCTTTTCCAATTCATTTTCTGATCAAAGGAGTACCGCTTTAATAAATATAAAATAAATAGTATACCTAGTATAATTATTGAAACAGACGAAGTAGTTCCAAGGATACTAAAAGGTGGACTTATTATTTCGGTGTTCTTTTCAAAAAAGAAAATGAAAAGAGAAGCAATGGTGTCCATTCCAAACTGTATAGCGAGAAGTAAGCTAATAACAAAGCCGATTAAAGAAGTTTTTTCTAACATTGTTTGAACCGGCAAAGCCGATATGAGTTCATCACAATAAGATTGTAAGTCATCACCAAAAATGTCATAAGCATTTTTATTTTCTGTTTGTGCTTCGATGAGATGGTCTAATATTTCTAGTAATAGTTCTTCTACTTGTTGCTCGGGTACGTTTGATATTCGAAGATATACTAACATATCACCATAAGCAGCCTCGTTTTCGGAAGTTAGAAGCTCACGTTTTTTATTATTCAATTCAATCATGTCTTGTGCATTCATCCCTATCACTCCCTCTGTAATAAGTTATTTACCGTAGTTGAAACCATTCCCCAGCTTTGTTTAAATTCTTCAAGCTGCTCTAATCCTTTATCGGTTACGTGATAATATTTTCGTTTTGGACCGAGTGAGGAGGCTTTTAATGTTCCTTCAATCAATTTTTCTTTTTGCATACGTAACAATAACGGATATATGCTTCCTTCGCTTACGAATGTAAATCCGTGTTTATTTAATTTTGTGCTCAGTTCATATCCGTACACTTCTTCTTGTGAAATGATGTATAGGATGCAACCTTCTAGTACACCTTTTAACATTTGGCTGTGCATGATTTCACCACCTTTTACTCAGGTAACTTGCGTTGCAAGGTAGCTGTTATCCAAATTATAACATTCAGTAACTTGCAACGCAAGTTACTGAAGTGGAAAACTTTAATGCGTGTTAATTTTTCAACGTTTCCCATACTAACGAGAGGGAGGGAAGCACATGAAACCATTTATGCCAAAACTCGTTTACTTTGAACCAAAGGCACTTGAATATCCGCTTGGAAAAGAGCTTTATGAGAAGTTTACGAAGATGGGATTAGAAATTCGTGAAACGACATCACATAATCAAATTAGAAATTTGCCAGGAGAAAATGATTTGCAAAAGTATCGTAATGCAAAAGCGACGCTTGTCGTTGGAGTAAGGAAGACGCTAAAGTTTGATACGTCAAAACCGTCAGCTGAATATGCAATTCCGCTCGCAACAGGGTGTATGGGACATTGTCATTATTGCTATTTGCAAACAACACTTGGGAGTAAGCCTTACGTTCGTGTGTATGTCAATCTTGATGAAATATTTGAGAAGGCAAAGCAATATATGGATGAAAGGGCACCTGAAATAACAAGATTTGAAGCAGCGTGTACATCAGACATTGTTGGGATTGATCATTTAACACATGCATTAAAGCGGGCGATTGAATTCATTGGAGAAAGTGAATATGGGCGCTTACGTTTCGTCACGAAATATTCGCACGTTGATCATTTATTAGATGCAAAGCATAATGGGAAAACTCGTTTCAGGTTTAGTATAAATTCACGATATGTAATTAAAAATTTTGAACCAGGGACATCGCCATTTGAGGAGCGAATTGAGGCGGCACGTAAAGTAGCAGGTGCAGGTTATCCACTTGGTTTTATAGTCGCGCCACTTTATATGCATGAAGGATGGGAAGAAGGATATCGTGAACTATTTGAGCGACTGTACAATGCGCTGAAAGATATGACGATACCAAATTTAACGTTTGAATTAATTCAGCATCGTTTTACGAAACCAGCGAAAAAGGTTATTCAAGAGCGTTACCCAAATACGAAGCTTGAAATGGATGAAGAGAAGCGAAAGTATAAATGGGGACGATATGGAATTGGGAAATATGTATATAAAAAAGATGATGCAGAAGTATTGGAGGAAACGATTCGAGGATATATTCATCACTTTTTTCCTGACGCAGAAATTCAATATTTTACATGAAAGGAACTTGTATGTGAATACAGGTTCTTTTCACTTTTGCAGATTTAGGCTCGTTTCCACCTTGTCACGTTATTCTTTCTGGTGTATCATTTTATTGATTGCTTCGTACGGAATAAGCAAAATGAAATTGGATGGAGGAAACCGATGCCTACCCCTAGTATGGAAGATTATATTGAACAAATTTATTTGTTGATTGATGAAAAGGGTTATGCCCGTGTATCTGATATTGCTGAAGCGCTTAGTGTACATCCATCCTCTGTAACAAAAATGGTACAAAAATTAGACAAAGACGAATATCTAATTTATGAAAAATATAGAGGGCTTGTATTAACATCAAAAGGTAAAAAAATCGGGGAACGTCTCGTATATCGACATGAATTGTTAGAACAGTTTATGCGCATTATCGGTGTGGATGAAAGCAAAATTTATAATGATGTAGAAGGAATTGAACATCATTTAAGTTGGGAATCAATTGACCGTATCGGTGATTTAGTACAATACTTTGAACAAGATGAGGTTCGAGTGGAAACACTTCGTGGTGTTCAAAAAGCAAATGAAGAGAAAAGTAATTAAGGGGAACGGATGGCGTTTCCTTTTTTATTTCAATTCGAAAAGGATGGGAGAATTATGAAAGCAATTATTTTTGATTTTGATGGATTAATTGTGGACACAGAAACGATATGGTTTCACTCTTTCAGAGATGCTGTTCGTGAATACGGCGGGGAACTACCTTTAGAGGAATTTGCGAAATGCATTGGAACAACAGATGAGGTACTTTATGCATATTTAAATGATCAATTAAAAGAGAAGTTTAACAAAAGTGTATTAAAAGAAAAAGTGGCAACTTTACATAAAGAGAAAATGAAAATACCAGAAGCTCGTGACGGGGTAAAAGAATATTTAGAAGAAGCGAAAGAAATGGGATTAAAAATCGCACTAGCTTCTAGTTCGTCTAGAGAATGGGTTATTCATTTTTTAGAAGAGCTTCAGATTCGAGAATATTTTGAAGTAATTAAAACGAGAGAAGATGTTGAGAAGGTAAAACCAGATCCAGCTCTTTATCGAGTTGCAATAGAAGAATTAGGAATTAAGCCATCTGAAGCTGTTGTATTTGAAGATTCATTAAATGGATTGAGAGCAGCAGTTGCAGCGGGATTAACGTGCGTTGTTGTACCTAATGATGTGACACGGAATTTACCATTTAAAAATCATCATCTTCGAATTGAAAGTATGAGAGAGAAAAGTTTAAAAGAAGTGCTTCAAAGTATAAAAAAAGACCGTATTTCCTAAAAGGAAGCACGGTCTTTCTTTTTACTTTTTTTGCCTTCAATGACAGTTAAATGAGACTGTTTTCTTTTTCGTTTCAAAGTGGAAGAATTTCCTTTTTTACTTTTGTCATTAGAAGTATTTGACTTAAAGAAAGAATTGCCTAGGGGTGCTACATTTTGTTTCCCATGTTTGCGGTTCGATTGTTTTGCCGCACGCTTATATGAGCTTTGCGAATTTGCGGAACCACTGGAATTTGTAAACATCTTGTATAGCAAGTAAAAGATACCGACAACAAGTAACATGTACCCGATATTTCTTAATACACCCATGGGATTTGTAATAACAGATGAAACAAGGCCGAATATTGCCAATCCAATAATAAGCACAAATATAGCGAAAGTAAACGAACGACCGTTCATAAGGGACACCTCCTAAAAACGTATATTAAAATTAGTATATTAACGATGAGGAAAGGAGTTGAACACCATTTTTAAATAATTATTGTTTGTTCTCTAAACGTAATAATTCTTCAAACGATGCAATTGCTACTTCCACTTGGTCATCTGTTGGTTCTTTCGTTGTTAATAGTTGTAGCCATAACCCAGGATATCCAAGTACGCGTAATACGGGAATATCTCTTAATCGATTTGTAAATTGCAATACTTCAAAAGAAATACCAAGTACAACTGGAATTAATAAAATTCGGTTTATAACTCGTGCCCAAAGAGGATCTGTAGGGACTAGGAAATAAACGAACATTCCAATAATGACTGTAAATATAATAAAGCTACTGCCGCATCTATAATGGAGGCGAGTTTGCTTTTGAACGTTTTCTACAGTCAGAGGAAGGTTATTCTCATAAGCATTGATTACCTTATGCTCTGCACCGTGATACTGAAATACCCGCTTAATAAGTGGGGTTAAAGAAATAAAGTATATATAGCTCAATAATAGCATGAGCTTAATGACACTTTCGACAATGATTTGCCCAGTATGAGATGGGAAAATCGGTCTCGTTAATTCAGCTAATAGTGCAGGAACTGCTGTGAAGATGACTTTACCGAATATGAAAGATAAAACGCCAACAGCTGCAACTCCTAATACCATCGTTAATTTTGATTGTTCTTCTTTTTTATTTGCAATTTGTTCATCATCTTCTGGGTGGACGTCAAATCGTTCTGAAGCGAAGTTTAAATGCTTTGCTCCATTCGCACTTGCATCCACAATAGCGGCAATACCTCGTAAAAATGGAATTTTTTTTAGGATAGATAATACTTTATTACGAACGCGTGGTAATCGATAAAATTCAATCGATTTATCTTTACGACGAACCGCTGTAACAGTATATTCTCTACCGCCAAACATAACTCCTTCTATGACCGCTTGCCCGCCATATATTTGTTTTGACTCTTCTGCCATGTTAACACCAACCTGTATTTGTTTCTCTCTTATGTAGAAAAAGAGGCAATTGTCATACTGGGTTCTGTCGTTTTGAAATAAGACAATCACCGAGTTTCCTTTATTTTATCGGCAAATACAAGTAGATGACAAGGGAAAATGTTATGAGAGTCGGACATTTCTTATTCTTTTTATAGACAAATTTCGCAGGATTTAAACATGCTTCAAAATAGTTTCGGGCATACTATTGAGCGGAGGTGTCGATGTGAGTCAAGAACAATTAGGAACAAGGAATTTTGTACAAATCGGTTTGTTTGGTGGAATCTTTTGGGGCGGGATATGGTATTTCCTTCATATATTTTCATTCACGGAGGCGGGACCGAATTATTTCCTTTTACCATTTGCGTTTGGAAGTTGGAAGGAAGGTGTATGGGGGAATGTGTCAGGAATAGTTTGTATGGGACTTCTTTCAATTTTGATTGCCTTTTTGTATAAAGCATTTTTTGCGAAGTTTGAAGGGATTATTGCGGGAATTATTTATGGATTATTTTGGTGGGCATTACTGTTTTTGGGGATGGGTTTAATGGCTCCTGTTATTAAAAGTGCGCTCCATTTACCAAAAGAGACAATTGTAACGACAATATGTATTTTTATATTGTATGGTGTGTTTATAGCATATTCTGTTTCTTACGCAGTAAATAGCAATAAAGTAGAGCAAGAAGGGCGAGAGAAGACGAACTATTCAAATAAGTAACTCCTATGTTAAAATATTGTATAGATATTTAATATTAAGGAGTTTTAAGAATATGAAAAAGTTACTCCTCGTAAACGGTCCTAACCTAAATCGCCTCGGTGTTCGTGAGGTAAATGTATATGGAAAGGGCACGCTAGCGACACTTGAAGCAGATATGAAGCAAGAAGCGGAAACAATGGGAGTGGAGTTAGAATGTTTCCAATCGAATCATGAAGGTGCCATTATCGACATTATTCATGAAGCGGAAGATATATATGAAGGGATCATTTTAAACCCGGGAGCATTTACGCATTATAGCTATGCGATTCGTGATGCCATTGCGAGCATTTCGATTCCTGTTATTGAAGTACATATTTCTAACATTCATCAGCGTGAATCGTTCCGTCACGAATCTGTGACGGCAGCTGTTTGTGCAGGACAAATTGTTGGATTTGGTTTTTATGGCTATAAGTTAGCGTTATTTGCATTAATGGAGAAATTGAGGGAGGCATAAAGTAATGGAGAAAATTGAAAGATTACGAAGTGCATTTGGTGAGGCTGGCATTGACGGTATTTTGTTAACAAATGAACATAGTCGTAGATATATGGCTAACTTCACAGGAACAGCAGGTGTAGTTCTTATTTCAAAAGATCGTGCGCAATTTATTACAGATTTCCGTTACGTCGAGCAGGCAAGTAAACAAGCGGTTGGATATGAGATTGTACAGCACGCAGGATTAATCATTGATGAAGTGGCAAAGCAAGTGAAAGAGCTTGGAATTCAAAAGCTTGGTTTTGAGCAAGATACTCTTACATATAGTTCTTATTCAGCGCATAAGGAAGCGATTGATGCTGAATTTATCCCAACTTCTGGACTTGTAGAAAAGTTACGCTTGATAAAGACTGATTCAGAGATTAAGATATTAAAGGAAGCTGCACAGATTGCAGATGCTGCCTTTGAGCATATTCTATCATTCATTCGCCCGGGAGTATCTGAAATTGAAGTGTCAAATGAACTTGAATTTTTCATGAGAAAACAAGGAGCAACATCTTCTTCGTTTGATATTATCGTTGCTTCAGGTCTTCGTTCGGCATTACCGCACGGCGTGGCATCTGAAAAAGTGATAGAAACAGGAGATTTCGTTACATTAGACTTCGGCGCTTATTACAAAGGATATTGCTCTGATATTACTCGTACGATTGCAGTCGGTGAACCATCTGATAAATTAAAAGAAATTTATAATATCGTTTTAGAAGCACAACTACGTGGTGTGAACGGTATTAAAGCTGGTTTAACAGGTCGCGAGGCTGATGCGCTAACGCGTGATTACATAACGGAAAAAGGATATGGTGAATACTTTGGACACTCTACTGGTCATGGAATAGGTCTTGAAATCCATGAAGCACCAGGTTTAGCGTTCCGTTCTGATACAGTACTTGAACCCGGTATGGCTGTAACAGTAGAACCAGGTATTTATATTCCAGGTATTGGCGGCGTACGTATTGAAGATGATATCATTGTGACAAGTGAAGGTAATGAAGTAATTACGAAATCACCAAAAGAACTTATTATTTTGTAATACACAGGAGGATTTTTTTACATGATTTCAGTAAACGATTTTCGTACAGGTTTAACAATTTCAGTGGACAATGCCCTTTGGCAAGTACTTGATTTCCAACACGTAAAGCCAGGTAAAGGTGCTGCATTCGTTCGTTCTAAACTACGTAACATTCGCACAGGATCTGTTCAGGAGAAAACATTCCGTGCAGGTGAGAAAGTAGAAAAAGCACACATCGAAAACCGTCGTATGCAATATTTATACGCAAGTGGTGAGGCTCACGTATTTATGGATAACGGAACTTATGAGCAAATCGAGCTTGGTGAAAAACAAATCGAGCGCGAGCTTAAATTCCTAAAAGAAAACATGGAAGTAGCAATCATGACTTACCAAGGCGAAGTACTTGGTGTTGAACTTCCAAACACAGTTGAATTACAAGTTACAGAAACAGAGCCTGGTATTAAAGGTGATACTGCTTCTAACGTAACAAAACCAGCTACATTAGAAACTGGTCTTGTTGTACAAGTACCAATCTTCATTAACGAAGGCGAAATGCTTATCATCAACACTGGTGAAGGTAAATACGTTTCTCGTGCATAGTAGAAAAGCACTCGTGATAATTCACGAGTGCTTTTTTTATAGGAAATAGGGTATATAGTAAATAGCTGTTATAATAAAACTGACTAAAACAAGTGAAAGAGTACCCATAATAGATGGAGTCAAAACAATTTGAAATGGTTTTATTTCCCCAGTCTCAACACCAGTTAATGTTTTACTTATTGCGTGATCTGTAATGTTATTTCTATGGTTACTCATAATAATTAACCACATAATTGCAAATATCCCTAAACTACCAAGGAAAAATGTCTCTATAAATGACCAACCGACCAATAAGGAAAAAAGATAAATAAGAGCTAATTCTACTACAACGGTTAAACTAATTTTCAATTTCTTCATATTTTTCCCCCTCATTCTGTAATCTCAACCAGTTTAAAAAATTTTCACGTGACACGACATGCAAAGAGCAAGTTGACTTTACTTCTTTCTCTAGTGCAGCGTGTTCGTCTGGAAACTTGTTTTCCACATGCAATGAAATATAAGGTAGTTTTTCTTGTGCTTTTAACGAGCGGGTATTATTCGTTTTAGCACCAGCAAATACGTAGGAAAGTTGTAAGTCTAAAAAGGCGATTTTAAAGATTTCTTTTTTAGCAGCCTCGTTATAGCCTTTTCCCCAGTACGGATAGCCGAGCCAACTACCAATGTGAGATTGCTTCTTCTCATCATTAATATGTTTAAGTGTGGTGAGGCCAATTATTTCATTCTCTTCATTCACAATCATTCTCGATAAGGATTTCTTTTGATGTTCTTCTTCTATTGCGAAAAGAAGAAATGCTTTTGTGTCTTCGATGTTTTCTACCGTTATCCCTAATGCATTTTTTATATGTGGATCACTTGATAGCTCGAAAATCACATTTGTATAGCGTAAATCGAGTGGTAATAAAGTAACGTGCTGCATGGTTTATACCCCTTTTAAACTAAATGTACCATAATATACCATAAAGTAATATGGATATTCAGATTCTAATTCGGGCTTTAGAGAAAAATTATGTTTTTACTTCTGAAATAGACAACCTCTGCATATGGTTGTACAAATATATTCTTTTTAAGAATACGAAGTTAGTAACTGTTACGGGAGAAGGTGGAAGAATGAAACAGTGGCTAGCGGCAATGGAAACATCCGTGCTTGTTATGGGAGCACTTCGATTATTTTCAGGTAGTGCGGAGATATTTGCTGCTTTGCTTATGCTTTATGTGAATGATGCGAAGAAAGCGTTGTTTATAAATGGTATGTTAGCGTTTGTTGGACCTACCGTATTAATTTTAACAATGACAATTGGGATAGCGAGTGTAGCAAGTGAAATTTCTTTCTTGAAGCTCTTTTTTCTAGCGCTTGGAATTTGCTGTATTTTTATCGCATTACTGAAATAGTAAGTCGAGTATAGTGGGGAGAAGCCGATGAAAGAGGTATTAGAAGTTTTACCAAAAACGATGAAGTATTTAATTGAAGAATGTAAGCAATACGATGCTTTAGAGGAAATTCGTGTTCGAATTGGAAGACCGCTAGAGTGTATTGCACACGGAAAGGTGTTTTTTTATGACTATATCACTACTGCAGAGGATGCTATTTACTTACTGAATAAGTTAAGTCAATTCTCAATTTATACGATGGAAGAGGAATTAAAACGTGGGTATGTGACACTTCGCGGGGGGCATAGAATCGGATTAGCGGGAAAAGTCATTACAGAAAAAAGCGCAGTGAAAATGATTCGTGATGTCTCTTCCTTTAATATTCGTATTGCTCGTCAAAAAATAGGGATTGCTGAACCGCTTTTGCCATATTTGTATGAAAAAAGATGGTTAAACACGATGGTAATTGGCCCTCCGCAAACGGGAAAAACGACACTTTTAAGAGATGTAGCTCGTTGCATGAGTCAAGGAGTAAGTGCCTCGGAAATTCCTTCTTGTAAAGTGGGGATCGTTGATGAACGGTCAGAAATTGCTGGCTGTGTGAAAGGGATCCCGCAATATGATTTTGGTACCCGAGTCGATGTGTTAGACGCGTGTCCAAAGGCAGAAGGAATGATGATGATGATTCGTTCTATGAGTCCTGATATTTTGATCGTAGATGAAATTGGCCGTAAAGAAGATAGTGAAGCAATTATGGAGGCAGTGCATGCAGGTGTTCAGCTTTTTATAAGTGCACACGGATTTTCCTATGAGGATGTTGTGAGACGTCCATCGCTAAAGGCAGTGCTAGAGCTTGGTATATTTGATAGGTTTGTGGAGTTGTCAAAAGCAAGGGGTCCAGGAACGGTTATGCAGGTGAAAGATAAATATGGAAAACCAGTGCTATCAAGTAGAAAGGCTGAGGGCGTATGGTGAAAATATTCGGTGCAGTGTTAATCGTTGCGGTCAGCACCTTTTTCGGGTTTTCATACGCTAAAAGATATAGTGAGAGGCCGAGGCAACTTAGATTATTAAAATCAGCACTTCAATCATTAGAAGCAGAAATTATGTATGGACACACACCTTTATCTGAGGCTGCCGAGCGATTAGTTAAACAAATGCCAAAGCCATTAAATTGGATATTTCAAAGTTTCGCCAGAAGACTACAAAGCGGGGAACAAACAGTAAGAGAAGCGTGGATAGATAGTTTGAAAGAGAACTGGAAGTTAACCGCATTTCAACAAACTGAGTATGAAATACTGCAGCAATTTGGTGAAACGCTCGGGCAACATGATCGTGAATCACAACAAAAACATATTCGCTTATGTATTACACATTTGGAGAGAGAAGAAGGAGAAGCGAAAGCACTACAACTGCAATACGAAAAAATGATTAAGAGCTTAGGGGTACTAGCAGGGCTACTTATTGTAATTTTACTGCTATAGGGGGGAGAAAGGCGATGTCCATTGATGTTGGATTAATATTTCAAATCGCCGGAATCGGCATTGTTTTAGCTTTCATTCATACTGTACTAAAAGAATTAAAGCGGGAGGATATTGCAAATTGGGTTATCCTTGTCGGTTTTGTCGTCATTTTATTTCATGTTGCATTTTTAATTAACACGCTATTTGACAAGATTAAAAGTGTCTTTCTCTTCCAGTAAAGGAGGCGGTTCGAATCGAAATTATACAAATTGTCGGATTAGGCCTCGTTGCTACGTTTTTAGCTGCTGTTTTGAATCAGCATAAATCTAGTATTACATCTTTATTTATTGTGTTCGTAGGTAGCGTGATGTTTCTTATTTTAATCGATCAAATTCATTCTATTTTACAAATGATTGAGAGAGTAGCAAGTGAAGCGAAAGTTAGTAACGTCTACGTGGAAACGTTACTAAAGATTATTGGAATTGCTTATATTGCTGAGTTTGGAGCCCAAATTACAAAAGATGCTGGTCAAGGTGCCATCGCTTCGAAAATTGAACTTGCTGGGAAAATCTTAATTCTCGTTATGGCGATTCCTATTTTGACGGTTGTAATTGAAACTATTCTCGGATTTTTACCGACGGGATAAGGGGGAGTGAATGTTGAGGAGGTTTGGAGCTAAGCTGCTATTTGCTTGCTTCCTTTTCTTTTCTTTACCGGTTGTTGTACAAGCTTCTCCTGTAGAAACAAACGTCGTTGATCAACAATTGGATAAGCTCGGAATTGAAGATGTGAAGCAATTTTGGGACGGGCTTGTTACAAAATATGGTGGCTATTTGCCAGAGAGTCAAAAAGGTAGCTTTATGGAGTTTGTAAAGGGAGAAAAAGAATTCTCTCTAAAAGAGTGGATGATAGGGTTATTAAAATATTTATTTCATGAGCTTGCTGCTAATGGAAAACTGCTTGGCACACTTATTATGCTCACAATCTTTAGTGCATTGTTGCAATCACTGCAATCCGCTTTTTCAAAAAGTAGCGTAAGTAAAATTGCTGATGCTGTTGTGTATATGGTACTTATTATTTTTGCTTTAAATAGTTTTTATGTCGTTATGACATATGCAAGAGAAACGATACAAACAATGGTAGATTTCATATTAGCGTTATTGCCAATTTTGCTGGCGCTTATAGCAACTGGGGGCGGGGTTGTATCTGTATCATTTTTTCATCCGGTTATCATTTTCTTAATGAATACGAGTGGGCTTCTTATGAATTATATCGTTCTACCACTTTTATTACTGGCAACGATATTAAGTATTGTAAGTACAATGAGTGATCAATATAAAGTGACGAAATTATCCAAGCTTCTGCAAAACGTTAGCGTAGGGATTATCGGTGTCTTTTTAACAATTTTTTTAGGAGTATTGTCTGTACAAGGGACAGCAACAGCTGTTGCTGATGGAATAGCTGTGAAAACTGCTAAATTTGTAACAGGAAACTTCATTCCAGTAGTTGGAAGGATGTTTACAGAAGCGGCAGATACTGTTATTAGCGCATCAGGATTATTGAAAAACACAGTCGGAATTATTGGGCTCGTCATTTTATGCTTAATTGTTGCTTTTCCAGCGATTCAAATTTTCTGTATTGCATTTATTTATAAATTCGCAGCAGCAGTATTGCAACCGGTTGGCGGCGGAGCAATTATTCAATGTTTAGACATTATTGGACGAAGCATCATTTACGTATTTGCTTGCTTAGCTATCGTATCATTTATGTTCTTTTTAAGTATTACAATTATTATTGCTGCGGGGAATATTACACTTATGATGCGGTAGGAGGTGAAGAGTATGCAATTTGTTACAGAGTGGATCAGAAATATTATCGTTTTTTTGCTCTTAGCAACAATGCTTCATCTTATTCTTCCAAATTCGAATTTGCAAAAATACGTTAAATTCGTTGTAAGTCTTTTGTTAGTCGTATTAATTTTAACGCCCCTTTTTAAACTATTGCAGACAGATGTAAATGAAGTAATTGCAAATTTTAATGAAGAAAAGTACGTAGCAGAAGGATCTGTAAAAAATTCAATAGATTCGAAGAAAAAAGAAATACAAGCTCTAACACGTGCATATAGTTTAGAAGAGATGGCTACCAAAATGAAAAAAGAAGTAGGAAAAGAGTTTGAGAAAAAGTATGGTATGACTGTCTCTGAAATACAAATAGTCGCAGCAGAAAATACAGAAGAAGTAAAGTCAGCGAAAGATATTCAATCTGTTGTTGTGACGTTGAAAGAAAAAGAACGTAGTAAAAATGATGCAATCGAAACAGTAAAGCCAATTGAAATTAACACGAAAGAGCCTCCAAAAAAAGTGGAAGAAACGAATGTAGAAATGAAAGATTTCTTTTCAAGCAGATGGCAACTAGAGGGTAAACAAATCCAAGTTCAAATGGAAGGGAGGACAGGTAGAGTAAATGGACAATAAAGATAAAAATTCGAAGTTCTCATTTTTTCGAAACTTATTGAATGGGGATCAAAAAGAAAGCAACGAGAAGGGTAAAAAGGTAACACCTAAGTTTTTACTTGTCCTACTCATACTTGGAATTTTGCTTATGTTTTCTAGTAGTCTCTTTTCAAGTAAAAAAGAAGAAGTACCTGTATTTAAAGAACAAAAAACTCAAAATCAAGAAAAAGACGTACCAACTTTCGGACAAAAAAGTAATGATAGTATGTCAAATGTAGAAAAATATGAAAAAGCGTATGAACAAGAATTAAAAACTGCTTTAGAAGAAATAGCAGGAGTAAAAGACGTAACGATTAAAGTGAATTTAGATTCATCTGAAGAAAAAATTTTAGAAAAAAATACAGTGAAACGCTCACAAACAACAGGTGAAACAGATAAAACAGGCGGTAAGAGAGAAGTAGAGGACGAGTCTCTTGATGAAAAGACTGTCATTATACGTGAAGGGGATAAAGAAACTCCTGTTGTTTTACGAACAGAGAAGCCGAAAGTACGTGGTGTTCTTGTCGTAGCAAAGGGAGTGGATAATATACAAGTTAAAGCAATGGTAAAAGAAGCTGTGATAAGGCTGCTAGATGTACCGGCCCATCGCGTTTCAGTTTCACCGAAAAATTGATAGGGAGGAAATAAAGTGTTAAAAAAACAAACAGTTTGGTTATTAACGATGTTAAGTTTAGTTGTTGTACTATCTGTGTATTACGTGACAACTCCTGACAAAATGAATACAGCATCGCCGGCAACAGGTGAAAAGATTGGACAAGAAAAACAAGGTACTGATAAAGCAGTAACAAACGAAGCGCCTAAAGAAACTCCGAAAAAAGAAAATACAAGCAAGGAAACAACAAATAAAGAAACAGACAAAAAAGAAAATGCAAAAAAAGAAACAAGTAAAAAAGAGGGCAATGTATCAGTTCAATCAAGTGATGAGAATTTCACAGCTTTACGTATGCAAATGGAAGATCAGCGTAGTGAACAAAAAGCAAAATTACAAGAAGTGATGAGTTCAACAAAAGCTTCAGCAACAGAAAAGAATAAAGCAAAAGAAAATTTTGATGCCATTACGACAATGGAAACGAAGCAAGAATTACTTGAGACAGTAATTAAATCTCAAGGAGGATATCCAGATGCTCTTGTAAGAGCTGATGGTACTGACATTAGAGTAACGGTTAAAGCGGCAAAACATTCACAGAAAGAAGCAAATAAAATTATTCAACTTGTAAGAAGTGAAGGCGGATCAAAAGATGTAGGTGTGAAATTTGATCCACCAGCGAAATAAGTGAAACTTTAATCCGCAGGGATTTCCCTGCGGATTATTATCTTTTACTAAGCAAAGGGTATGCAAATAGTAAAATAGAGTATGTAAGTAAACGTGTGAATAGAAAAAAGCTATCATTTTCGATAGCTTTTTTCTATTTCGTCTTTGTAGTTATTTTTACTATGTTCAACTCGGAATGGAGAAACACGTTGCGAGTAAAAGATTAATGGTTCATGGTACTGATGATTACTTTTTCCGGATTTGACGTGGATGCAAAGAACACATGCCCAAACGATTACAGCAGGTAAAAAGAGAATGAGCCATATCATATTTCCACACCTCGACACAATATATTTTCTACACTTTGAACATACTATTCTTATATGAAGGAATGATGAACGGCGTGTAAACAAAAAAATAATATTTGGTAAAAATATGTTATTGACTATAGGTGTAGTGAAGAGTGGAGAGGGAATGGCATGTTTGCTGTGTAACGTTTTGCTAAAGTAGTGAATGTTTTTTAAGAAGTGGTCTTGCCAATTTCATGTGAAACTTGGTATTATTACTAGGTATTAAATTTTTATTGGAATAATATTTTTACAGGAGTTTCGATTTATTATAAAGAAATATAAATTGGAATGTTTAAAAAATTTATCGTAAGATGGAAATAGTAAATATTTCTATTAGTTAATGAAATATATTTTCTAATAGAATACATCGTATTTTTACAGTCAATCTAGTTTTCGTGACGAGAATCTGTAAAAACGGGACAAACAAGAGTATGGGAGTGGATTTTACATGTTTAAAATTCAAGAAGTTCGTGAATTAATTAAATTAATTGATAGCTCTAATATTGATGAATTTGAATACAAAAAAGACGGTACAACAATCAAAATGAAAAAGCGTGGTAATGAAGTTGTTGCTGTGCAAGTACCTGCAGCAAAACAAGCTATGCAACCAGTAGCGCCTGTTGAAGTTGAAACGACAGTAGCAGCAGCGCAAGCAGAAGCGCCAAAACAAGAAGAGAAGAAAACTGTTCAAGATGAAAACCTACATAAGATCACCTCACCAATGGTAGGTACATTCTATTCTTCTTCTTCACCTGATACACCTCCATATGTAAGTGTTGGGGATAGAGTATCGAAAGATTCTATCGTATGTATTGTCGAGGCTATGAAGTTATTTAACGAAATTGATGCTGATGTAGAGGGCGAAATTGTTGAAATTCTTGTTAATAACGGACAGCTTGTTGAGTATGGACAACCGCTATTTCTTGTAAAAGCGTAATAAGGGAGTCTTTGTGATGATAAAAAAAGTATTAATAGCCAATCGTGGGGAAATTGCTGTACGAATTATTCGTGCTTGTAAAGAAATGGATATTGAAACAGTTGCAATTTATTCAGAAGCAGATAAAGAGTCACTTCACGTACAGATTGCAGACGAGGCGTATTGTGTAGGACCAACGATTTCGAAAGAAAGCTATTTAAATTTGACGAACATTATTAGCGTTGCGAAGTTAACAGGCTGCGATGCTATTCATCCGGGATACGGATTTTTAGCAGAGAATGCAGATTTCGCAGAGTTATGCCGTGAATGTAACTTGATTTTTATCGGTCCAAGTCCAGAAGCTATTTCAAAGATGGGCACAAAAGACGTTGCTCGTGATACAATGAAAGAAGCAGGGGTTCCGATTGTACCAGGTTCACAAGGGATTATTAAAAATACCGAAGAAGCGATCGAGCTTGCTAATCAAATTGGATATCCAGTTATTATTAAAGCGACTGCAGGTGGTGGCGGAAAAGGTATTCGTGTTGCACGCCATGAAGAAGAGCTTATAAAAGGAATTCAAATTACACAGCAAGAAGCTAGTACCGCTTTTGGGAACCCTGGTGTATACTTAGAAAAGTACGTTGAAGATTTCCGCCATGTTGAGATTCAAATAATGGCAGATACACACGGAAATGCCATTCATTTAGGAGAGCGTGATTGTACAATTCAGCGCCGTTTGCAAAAACTATTAGAAGAAAGTCCATCACCTGCACTTGATGAAGATATTCGCAAGCAGATGGGTGAAGCGGCAGTTAAAGCGGCGGTAGCGGTTGATTATACAGGTGCTGGTACGGTTGAGTTTATTTATGAATATAAAACGAAAACCTTTTATTTCATGGAGATGAATACGAGAATTCAGGTTGAGCATCCGGTTACTGAAATGGTAACGGGAATGGACTTAATTAAAGAACAAATTCTTGTTGCTTCAGGAGAAAAGTTATCGTTACAGCAAGAAGAAGTACAATTTAATGGTTGGGCAATTGAATGTCGAATTAATGCGGAAAACCCTGCCAAAAAATTTATGCCATCTCCAGGTAAAGTAGAAATGTACTTACCACCAGGAGGATTTGGTATTCGCGTCGATTCAGCTGTATATCCGGGATATTCAATCCCACCTTTCTATGATTCGATGGTTGCTAAATTAATTGTTCACGGAAAAACACGTGAAGAGGCAATTGCAAAAATGAAGCGCGCACTTAGTGAATTTGTCATTGAAGGCGTACATACAACAATCCCGTTCCATTTGCAATTGCTAGATCATCCTGATTTTGTAAAAGGTGAGTTTAATACGAAATTTTTGGAAGAGCATGAACTTGTGACGCAGTGATACATTAAAGGAGGTTTTTTTTCATGGCTGAACATATGTTAGATATGGGTCAAGATACAACTCTTGGTAAAGTAGAAATTGCACCAGAAGTAATTGAAGTAATTGCAGGTATTGCAGCTGCTGAAGTAGAAGGTGTAGCGGCAATGCGCGGTAATTTTGCTACAGATGTTGTTGAGAAGTTAGGTAAGAAAAATCATGGTAAAGGTGTAAAGGTTGAATTAGCAAACGAAGATATTATCGTTGACCTTTATGTTGTAATGTATTTTGGTGTAGCAATTCCAGTTGTTGCACAAAAGATTCAAGACAATATTCGCCAAGCACTCTTTACGATGACAGGACTTGAGCCAAAAGAAGTGAATGTTCACATCGTTGGCGTAACATTCGAAACACAAAAAACAGAAATCGAACCAGTGTAAGAATGAAAAGGTGCCTAGTAACATAGGCATCTTTTTTATCGTTTCATTTCTTCACAAATTACAACCCTCTAATTATTATACTATTTCAAAAAATAAGAAATAAACAAGAAAATGTGTTGTTTTTCCAAAAAACGTACATTGTGATAAGATATGGAACTTGAAGTTAATCTTTTTATTATTTTTCAGCCTTGTAACCCGTGTGTGAAACGATAAATTGTGTTATTATCATTGTATTATAAGGTTGGAAAATCAATGAAAACTGTAAGAGTAAGTGAATTGACGGCTTATAAATTATAATAATATAACAAAGTATAAGGAAAGACTTGAAGCATAAAGGAGAGTTACAATGAAACGTAGGACGGCTAGAGAAAGAGCAATGCAAGCATTATACCAAATGGATATTACAGGTGAATTAGAACCGATAGTAGCAGTGGAAAACACGCTAGATGAAGGCGAAGAAACAAATGAGTTTCTAGAGTCACTTGTAGTAGGTTTTGTAGAAAATAAAGAAGCAATCGATGAAGCGATTCGTCAAAACTTAAAAAAGTGGAAGCTTGAGCGTATTAGCATTGTTGATCGCAGTATTTTACGTGTAGCTGTGTATGAAATGAAATACATGGAAGAAATTCCACACAACGTAACAATTAACGAAGCAATTGAAATTGCTAAAACATTTGGGGATGAGGAATCTCGTCGTTTTATTAACGGCGTTTTATCTAATATAAAAGATACACTGTAAATTCTTTAAGGGGGAATCTTAAAATGGTAGCAGTAATCATCAAAGGAAATGAAGTTGCGGAGAAAAAACGAGCACAATTAACAGAAGAAGTTGTGAAGTTGAAAGAGCAAGGTATTGTACCAGGGTTAGCAGTTATTTTAGTTGGAGAAGATCCAGCATCTCGTTCTTATGTGAAAGGAAAAGAAAAAGGCTGTGAACAAGTAGGGATTTACTCAGAGCTAATTGAACTTCCTGAAACAATTACTGAGGAACGCTTGCTTGCTGAAATCGATCGCTTAAATGGCGATGACCGTATTAATGGCATATTGGTGCAATTACCTTTACCAAAACATATTGAAGAAAAAGCTATCATTGAAAGAATTTCACCAGAAAAGGATGTAGACGGATTTCACCCAATCAGCGTGGGACGTATGATGACGGGACAAGATACATTCCTTCCATGTACACCGCATGGTATTGTAGAATTAGTAAAAGAAACAAATCTTGATATTTCTGGAAAACATGTAGTAGTAATTGGAAGAAGTAATATTGTCGGTAAACCAGTGGGGCAATTGTTTTTAAATGAAAATGCAACTGTCACATATTGTCATTCTAAGACGCAAAATATGAAAGAGTTATCGAAGTTAGCTGATATTTTAATCGTAGCTGTTGGACGACCTAAAATGATAACAGCGGATTATATTAAAGAAGGAGCGGTTGTAATTGACGTTGGTGTTAACCGTTTAGAAACAGGAAAACTTTGTGGTGATGTTGACTTTGACAACGTGTTAGATGTTGCGGGTTACATTACACCTGTGCCAAAGGGTGTTGGTCCAATGACAATCACAATGCTTCTTCATAATACTGTTGAATCTGCCAAACGTGCAGGTGTCGTTTGTAAATAATTTGAGTCGGCTATGAGGAGAGAGAAATGGAGAAGCAATATTTAACCGTTACAGCGTTAACACGCTATATAAAAACAAAAATAGAATATGATCCGCATTTGCAGTCTGTTTGGTTAAAAGGTGAAATTTCCAACTTTAAAAATCATAGCCGTGGCCACATGTATTTTACATTGAAAGATGAAAATGCAAGAATCGCAGCGGTTATGTTTGCGGGTCATAATCGTAATATTAAATTCAAACCTGAAAATGGGATGAAGGTACTCGTGAAAGGGAAAATCTCTGTTTACGAGGCGAGTGGTTCTTATCAAATTTATATTCAAGACATGCAGCCTGACGGAGTCGGAAATTTACATTTAGCGTACGAACAGTTAAAAGTTCGCTTAGAAGAAGAAGGACTTTTTTCTCAAGTTTATAAAAAAGCAATTCCTCCTTACGCTAAAACAATAGGTGTGATTACGTCGCCAACAGGAGCAGCGATTCGTGATATTATAACAACGATTAAACGTCGTTATCCAATTGGGAATGTTATTGTATTTCCGGTACTTGTACAAGGGGAGTCAGCGGCTCCCTCGATTGTACAAGCGATTCGTACAGCGAATGAAATAGGAGAGATAGATGTACTAATCGTTGGTCGTGGTGGAGGTTCTATTGAGGAATTATGGGCTTTCAATGAGGAAATGGTTGCAAGAGCAATCTTTAAGAGTGAAATTCCTATTATTTCGGCAGTAGGCCATGAAACGGACTTTACAATCGCAGATTTTGTTGCAGATTTACGCGCACCAACACCGACTGCAGCAGCTGAGCTAGCAGCACCTAATATTATAGAGTTACAAGAAAAGGTATTACAAAGAACTCTGAGATTGCAAAGAGCAATGAAAGAGTTAGTACATAAAAAAGAAGAAAAACTACAAGTGTTGCAAAAATCGTATGCGTTCCGTTATCCAAGACAAGTATATGAGCAAAAGGAAGAGCAATTAGATAGAGCGCTAGAACAGCTTGTTTTAGCGAAAGAGCGCTATATTGATAAAAAGGTGAATCAGTTAAAGCAACTTTCATTTTATTTAGAGAAGCACCACCCATCTCAAAAAATTATTCAAACGAAGGTAGCTGTTGAAACTTTGCAAAAGCAATTACAACGTGAAATGCAAACGTTACTTCAAACGAAAGAATTTGCCTTTGTAAGAGCTGCTCAAAAACTTGAAGCGTTAAGTCCGCTTAAAGTAATGATGAGAGGGTACGGGCTTGTATATGATGAAGAGAAGCAAGTGTTAAAAAGTGTGAAAGATGTAAGCCTTGGAGATGCTGTTTCAGTTCAATTACAAGATGGAATACTAGATTGTAGCGTATCAGGCATAGAGGAGCGTGAATTGAATAATGGAAAATAAATTAAGCTTTGAAGAGGCAATTTCGCAACTTGAGCATCTTGTTTCTAAGCTAGAACAAGGTGACGTACCTTTAGAAGAAGCGATTTCTTATTTTAAAGAGGGTATGGAATTATCTAAGCTTTGTGATGAGAAGTTGAAGAATGTACAAGAACAAATGGCAGTTATTCTTGGGGAAGATGGGGAGCTTGAACCGTTTACTGCTTTAGGAGATGAAGCATAGTGACGATTGCTTTTGATACTTTTTTGAAGGAAAGTAAAACTTTCGTAGAAGAGAAACTTGTAAGCTATGCAAATGAATTACAATGTCCAAATGTACTTCGTGAAGCGATGGCATATTCTTTAGAAGCGGGTGGAAAACGTCTCCGCCCGTTACTTTTGTTTGCAACATTACAAGCGTTTGGGAAAGAAAGAAATCTTGGAGTAGGTGCAGCTTGTGCTCTTGAAATGATTCATACATATTCGTTAGTTCATGACGATTTACCTTGTATGGATGATGATGATTTAAGAAGAGGAAAGCCCACAAATCACAAAGTATTTGGTGAAGCGATGGCAGTTTTAGCAGGAGATGGCTTATTGACGTATGCTTTTCAAGTTATTATGGCATATGAGCAAAAAGAAATTTCTGCAGAAAAAAAAGTAAGACTTGTACTTGAACTTGCAAAAGCAGCAGGACCAGAAGGAATGGTTGGCGGACAAGTGGCAGATATGGAAGCTGAAGGGAAACGCCTTACGATTGATGAATTGGAGTACATCCATAAACATAAGACCGGAAAACTGCTTGAATTTGCTGTACTTGCGGGTGCGATACTTTCTGATGCGACAGAAGAGCAAGAAGAAAAGTTGCTTACGTTTGCTAAATATATCGGTCTAGCTTTCCAAATTCGAGACGATATTTTAGATGTCGAAGGCACCGAAGAAGAGATTGGAAAACCGATTGGTAGCGATCTTTCTAATGAAAAGAGCACATATACGACGTTGTTTACTGTAGATAGAGCAAAGGATATTTTAGAAGAAACAATTGCAGAAGCAAAAGGTGCAATTAGCTCCTTGCAATTACAAGATGAATATTTACTATCTATTTGCGATTTGATTGCAAAACGTAATAACTAATATAACAGCGTTTTCATTTGTTGAGTCATTCATCATTTTATGATATAAATGTAGGAAAAGGTTTTTCTTTTCTTGTTATTGGCAAAAATATATGTAGATTACATTGCCGTTATCACTTCGTGTTAGCGGCTATTTTTTTCATCGCCTAAAGAAATATGGTTTATAATAGGATTAAGGCGCAATAGACTGGTTAATAGCGGGACAAGACGAAAAATAGAAAAGAGAATTTCTTGTTTTGTGTAAATGTTTTTTATAATATTTGACATGTTGACAGATTATGAAATGAAAGTGAGTGATCCATGTGGATCTAACGCAAATTCAAAACCCTAGTTTTTTGAAAGATATGTCTATCAGTGAACTAGAGGGATTGAGTGAGGATATTCGTAAGTTTTTAATTGAAGAGCTCTCTCAAACAGGTGGACATATTGCACCTAATTTAGGTGTAGTAGAACTCACAATTGCTCTGCACAAATTATTTGATAGCCCGCAAGATAAATTTTTATGGGATGTAGGACATCAATCCTATGTACATAAAATTTTAACTGGACGCGCGAAAGAGTTTGGTACATTAAGGCAATATCAAGGTCTATGTGGTTTCCCGAAACGTTGCGAGAGTGAGCATGATGTATGGGAAACTGGTCATAGCTCGACTTCGTTATCGGCTGCAATGGGAATGGCTCTGGCACGTGATTTAAAGAAAACGAAAGAATATGTTATACCAATTATTGGAGATGGTGCTTTAACAGGTGGAATGGCCTTAGAGGCATTGAACCATATTGGACATGAAAAAACAGACATGATTGTTATTTTGAATGATAATGAAATGTCAATTGCACCAAACGTTGGTGCGCTTCATAATGTACTCGGTCGTTTACGTACCGCAGGAAAATATCACTGGGTAAAAGATGAGTTAGAGTATATATTAAAGAAAATCCCAGCAGTTGGCGGGAAAGTGGCTGCGACAGCAGAGAAAATAAAAGATAGTCTTAAATATTTACTAGTATCTGGTGTCTTTTTCGAAGAGTTAGGCTTTACATATTTAGGTCCAGTCGATGGGCATGATTATGAAAAGTTATTCGAAACGTTGCAATATGCAAAGAAAACAAAAGGCCCAGTACTTGTTCACGTTATTACGAAAAAAGGAAAAGGTTATAAACCGGCTGAGAGTGACGTTATTGGAACTTGGCATGGAACAGGACCTTATAAAATTGAATCAGGTGACTTCGTTAAGCCAAAAGAAGTTGCACCAGCATGGAGTGCTGTCGTTAGTGAAACAGTACTTAAGCTAGCGAGAGCGGATGAGCGTATCGTAGCAATTACACCTGCAATGCCTGTTGGATCAAAACTTGAGAAATTCCAAAAAGAATTCCCAGATCGTATGATTGATGTAGGTATTGCAGAACAGCACGCTACAACAATGGCAGCAGGTATGGCAACGCAAGGAATGAAGCCATTCTTAGCAATTTATTCGACATTTTTACAAAGAGCATATGACCAAGTTGTTCATGATATATGCCGCCAAAATTTAAATGTTTTCATCGGAATAGATCGCTCGGGATTAGTAGGAGCAGATGGTGAAACGCATCAAGGCGTATTTGATATCTCATTCTTACGTCACTTGCCGAATATGGTGCTTATGATGCCGAAAGATGAAAATGAAGGGCAACATTTAGTTTATACGGCGATGCAATATGAAGATGGACCAATCGCATTGCGTTATGCTCGTGGTAATGGACTTGGCGTTCATATGGATGAAGAATTAAAGGCGATTCCAATCGGTACGTGGGAGACGTTAAAAGAGGGTACACAAGCAGCTATTTTAACGTTTGGTACGACAATACCAATGGCAATGGAAGCAGCTGAGCGTCTTGAAAAAGCTGGGGTTTCAGTGAAAGTAGTGAATGCTCGCTTTATTAAACCAATGGATGAAGCATATTTACATGATCTTCTAGGGAAGAATATACCGATTTTAACGATTGAAGAAGCTTGTTTAATCGGTGGTTTTGGAACAGGAGTAGTTGAATTTGCATCTGAAAATGGTTACCATAGTGCATTAGTTGAACGAATGGGTATTCCAGACCGCTTCATAGAGCACGGAAGTGTAACAAAATTATTAGAAGAAATTGGTTTAACGACAGATGCTGTTGTAGACCGTATTCATACAATGATTCCATCAAAACAAAAAAGGGCGTAACAAATGAGCGTAAAAAAAGAAAGAGTAGATGTACTATTAGTAGAGCGAGGACTTATAGAAACGCGTGAGAAAGCAAAGCGCGCCATTATGGCCGGACTCGTATATGCAAATGAGATGAGACTTGATAAGCCAGGAGAGAAAATCTTGCAAGATACTGAGATTACGGTGAAGGGACAAGTTATGCCGTATGTAAGTCGTGGTGGTTATAAACTTGAAAAGGCATTAGAGACATTTCATCTTGATTTACAAGATAAAGTTATGATAGATATTGGTTCATCAACTGGTGGCTTTACAGATTGCGCGCTTCAAAATGGAGCGAAATTATCTTATGCATTAGATGTAGGATACAATCAACTAGCGTGGAAATTACGTCAGGATGAGCGTGTTGTTGTAATGGAACGAACAAACTTCCGTTACGTGACACCAGCAGACTTAGAACGTGGTTTACCTCAATTTGCAAGTATTGATGTTTCATTTATATCATTAAAGCTTATACTGCCAGTTTTAAAAACAATGCTTATGCCTAACGGAGATGTAGCAGCGTTAATTAAACCGCAGTTTGAAGCTGGAAGAGAGCAAGTTGGGAAAAAAGGTATCGTTCGTGATAGAAAAGTACATGAAGCTGTTGTAGAAATGATTGTCGATTTTGCTTTAAAAGAGGGCTATGATGTGGAAGGTTTAACATTCTCACCAATTACGGGTGGGGATGGTAATATTGAATTTTTAATTCATCTGAAATGGCATGGTGAACGTGAGAATGGCGAAAATCATTCTCCGATTTCTATAGAGCAAGTTGTTACAGAAGCACATGACGTTCTAAAACAAAAAGGGAAAGGGGAATAACATATGTTGTTCCTCTTTTTGCTGTAATTGTATAATGATTGTAAAAACAATTGTGTACAAGAAACGAATTATAAGTTAACATAAATAAGTGAAGTATACCAATGTTTAAACTATGGTAAGAGATAGTGTGAGGTGCAAATGTATGAATAAAGGTCAGCGCCATATTAAAATCAGGGAAATTATTGCAAACAAAGAAATTGAAACACAAGATGAATTAGTTGATATTTTACGTAATGAGGGATTTAATGTAACGCAAGCAACAGTATCGCGCGATATTAAAGAACTGCACTTAGTGAAGGTGCCATTACATGATGGGCGCTATAAATATAGCTTGCCAGCAGATCAACGATTTAACCCGTTACAAAAATTAAAACGAAATCTAGTGGATTCATTTGTAAAATTAGACACGGCAGGACATATGCTTGTGCTAAAAACATTGCCTGGTAACGCTCAT
Organism: Bacillus sp. 5mfcol3.1; assembly: GCF_900114335.1. Taxonomy (NCBI): domain Bacteria; kingdom Bacillati; phylum Bacillota; class Bacilli; order Caryophanales; family Bacillaceae; genus Bacillus; species Bacillus sp. 5mfcol3.1. The sequence goes on from NZ_FOST01000002.1 coordinate 648,728, forward strand.
TCACTTGGAGCACTTATTGATCATTTAGAGTGGGATGAGATCATCGGAACCATCTGTGGTGATGATACTTGCTTAATTATTTGCCGTACACCTGACGATACAGGTGTTGTCTCTGATCGTTTCTTAAATATGTTGTAACAAAAAATCTTGTTTGCTTTCCATCGTAAAGTGGGAAGTGAACAAGATATTTTTATTGGTCAAAAATATGATTTTTCAATTGTAATATAATATTTTGTTTGCATAAAGTTAGAAAATAGATGGATTGACCCGTAAAACAAATGTTTGGTACAATGAAGCGGGTTAGAAGAGTATATACATACAAATATATAGCATGATTATTTGAATGAAGAAATGAGAAAATCCTTTAGTAAGGGATTATTTTATAACGAGGTGAATGGGGCATTGTTATCGGAATTATCGATTAGAAACTTTGCTATTATTGAAGCATTAAATATTTCTTTTCAAAAAGGTTTAACGGTTTTAAGCGGTGAAACAGGGGCCGGAAAATCGATTATTATTGATGCGATTAGTTTACTTGTAGGTGGCCGTGGGTCAGCAGAATTTGTTCGATATGGAACAGAAAAGGCTGAGATTGAAGGGCTGTTTTATGTTGAAGATGATAAGCATCCATGTATTGAAAAGGCAGAAGAGTTAGATATAGAAATAGAAGATGGCATGATTATTTTAAAGCGTGATATTGCTGCGAACGGGAAGAGTGTATGTCGTGTAAATGGGAAGCTTGTTACACTTAGCATATTAAAAGAAATTGGGAAAACACTTGTTGATATTCATGGACAGCATGAAACGCAAGATTTAATGAATGAAGAACGACATCTGTTTATGCTTGATCACTTTGATGGGGATCGAATCGTTAAACAACTAGACATATATCAAAACGTATACGCTGACTATGAAAAATTAAAAAAACAATTGAAATCGTTAAGTGAAAATGAACAACAGATGGCGCATCGCTTAGATTTAATTCAATTTCAGCATGAAGAAATTCGCAAAGCTGATTTAAAGATGGATGAAGAAAATGAATTAACTGAGGAACGATTGCAAATTTCTAATTTTGAAAAGATTTATAAAGCATTAGGTGATGCATATCGTTCATTGAGTGCTGACGGACAAGGATTAGATAATGTAAGAAGCGCAATGGGACAAATGGAAAGTATTACACATTTAGATGAAATGTATCAAGAGAATCATGATTCAATTGCAAATAGCTATTACTTATTAGAAGAGGTTGCATATCAACTGAGAGAAAAGCTCGATATGATGGAATATGATCCAAATCGTTTAGATGAAATCGAAACACGTTTGAATGAAATTCGTATGCTAAAGAGAAAATATGGAAATACTGTAGAAGAGATTTTAGCGTATGCAGATAAAATTGAACAAGAAATATTTACAATTGAAAATAAAGACGTTCATATTGAAACGACGAAGAAACAGTTGAAGGAATTAGAAAGTGTTATTCTGAAAGAAGCAACGTTGTTAAGTAATATGCGTCATGAGCTTGCAGAACACCTTACAAATGCAATTCATCAGGAATTAAAAGAATTATATATGGAAAAAACGAAATTTGAAGTGAGAATTATGAAGAGAGAAGGAAATGCAGAAGAGCCCCTTGTGGAAGGTGCACCGGTAAGACTTACGGCAGATGGTTACGATCATGTGGAATTTTATATTTCGACCAACCCAGGAGAGCCGCTAAAACCACTTTCAAAGGTTGCTTCTGGCGGAGAGTTATCTCGTATCATTTTAGCTTTAAAAAGCATTTTTTCTAAGCATCAAGGGGTTGCATCTGTTATTTTTGATGAAGTGGATACGGGTGTAAGTGGCCGGGTCGCACAGGCTATTGCTGAAAAAATTTATCGAGTATCAGTAAACTCGCAAGTACTTTGTATTACGCACTTACCTCAAGTAGCTTCAATGGCAGATTCGCATTTATTTATTCGAAAACAAGTAGCGAATGATCGGACAATTACATCAGTTACTGTTTTAACTATGGAGGATAAAGTAACAGAAATAGCTCGAATGATTTCTGGTGTGGAAATCACAGATTTAACGACGGAGCATGCGAAAGAATTACTTACGCAAGCGCATCATTTTAAACAGACAGCAGAGGCTATCCAGTAATGGATAGCTTTTTTTCTCAAATGACGATTTCTTAATTCTTCCGGTTATAAATAAAGCATTGCAAGGAGAGATTAAAAAGTGAAGCCAAGAGGCTGAATGTGGGGTAGGAGCGAGGAGAGTGAACAAGTTGAAATTAGAAAAATTTCGAAAAATAATAGGTCTTTGTCTCCTTGTTTCTTTAGTTTTTATTGGATGTTTTAAACCGCTTCGAACGTTTATTTCATCACCGAAACAACTTGTTGTTTTTGAAGGACAACAATCAGAAATATCATCATTACCAGTTTTCAAAGCTTCATCCACAAATCGTCATGTATTTACAGTGAGTTCGAATGAACAAAAACAAGGACTTATGGTAAATTCTCATCAAAATGGTGAAGCTGATATGGTATTTCAGCTTGCGGGCTTTCCAGTGAAAAAAGTAAATGTGAAAGTGTTAAAAGATTTTAAAGTGATTCCAGGTGGACAATCAATTGGTGTGAAATTAAATACAAAAGGTGTACTTGTTGTAGGCCATCATTTAATTCAAACTGAAAAAGGTAAAATATCTCCTGGTGAAACAGCAGGTGTACAAATTGGAGATATGATTACTGAAATTAATGGTAAAACCATTGAAAGAATGAGTGATGTAGCACCGTTTATTCATAATAGTGGAGAAACAGGTGAACCGCTTAATCTTGTATTGTTAAGAGATGGAAAATATATTCGCACGAAGCTAACGCCACAAAAAGACAATGGTGAATCGTCTTATCGAATTGGCTTGTATATCCGCGATTCGGCAGCTGGAATTGGAACGATGACATTTGTTCATCCAGATTCTATGAAATATGGGGCACTTGGTCATGTTATTTCTGATAATGATACGAAAAAGCCGATTCAAGTCGAAGATGGACAAATTATGCGCTCGACAGTTACATCAATTGAAAGAGGCAGTCATGGGAATCCAGGCGAGAAATTAGCAAGATTTTCACCAGATCGTGAAGTGATTGGCAATATTACAATTAATAGTCCATATGGTATTTTTGGAAAATTAAATACGAATATGAAAAACGGTATAATGGATAAAGCAATGCCTATCGCATTATCTCATCAAGTAAAAGAAGGACCGGCAAAAATATTAACAGTTATTGATCAAGATAAAGTAGAAGCGTTTGATATTGAAGTTGTTAGTACAGTGCAGCAAAAATTCCCAGCTACAAAGGGTATGGTAATAAAGGTAACAGATAAACGTCTATTAGCGAAAACGGGCGGTATCGTACAAGGAATGAGTGGAAGTCCAATTGTACAAAATGGAAAAGTAATTGGTGCTGTTACACATGTATTTGTAAATGATCCAACATCCGGATATGGTGTTCATATTGAATGGATGTTACATCAAGCTGGAATTAATATTTATGATCAAGAGAAAAAAGCGAGCTAATACATATTAGCTCGCTTTTTCTGTTGAAAAATTCGTTGAAATTTTGTAAAAGCTCCGCAAGAGGTGTTTTTTGTTGTAAAATAAAAGAAAAGGGTTGAACGTTTCGTTGTATTTCTATGATGGAATGTGTTGCGAAAGGGAATAAATGAACGATAAACATATTTTTTTGTGATTTTATCGGAAAGTAAGAAACTTTAAAAGGGAATTTTCACACAATTGTCGAACAATTCATGTAGCCTAGAAGGATACACATGTCGGAGAATCGATTCGGTAAGGGAGGAAAAGCTGTGGAGAAAATTAAAGTATGTCTTGTGGATGATAATAAAGAACTAGTATCAATGTTAGAGAGCTATGTAGCTGCTCAAGATGATATGGAAGTAATCGGTACTGCTTATAATGGTCAAGAGTGTTTAAACTTATTAACAGATAAGCAACCTGATGTACTCGTTTTAGACATTATTATGCCACACTTAGATGGTTTAGCTGTATTGGAAAAAATGCGACATATTGAAAGGTTAAAACAGCCTAGCGTAATTATGTTGACAGCATTCGGGCAAGAAGATGTGACGAAAAAAGCAGTTGACTTAGGTGCCTCATATTTCATATTAAAACCATTTGATATGGAGAATTTAACGAGTCATATTCGTCAAGTGAGTGGTAAAGCAAATGCTATGATTAAACGTCCACTACCATCATTCCGATCAGCAACAACAGTAGATGGAAAACCGAAAAATTTAGATGCGAGTATTACGAGTATCATTCATGAAATTGGTGTACCCGCTCATATTAAAGGATATATGTATTTACGAGAAGCAATCTCCATGGTATACAACGATATCGAATTATTAGGATCGATTACGAAAGTATTGTATCCAGATATCGCAAAGAAATATAATACCACAGCAAGCCGTGTGGAGCGAGCAATTCGTCACGCGATTGAAGTAGCTTGGAGCCGTGGGAATATTGATTCTATTTCGTCCTTATTCGGTTATACAGTATCCATGTCAAAAGCAAAACCTACGAACTCTGAGTTTATCGCAATGGTTGCGGATAAGCTGAGACTTGAACATAAGGCTTCGTAAACGCTGTAGTATCAAGGTGTTAAGCGTATTTCATAATAAAATTTAATAACCAACGAATTACGTATGTAGGCAATAAAGTACATAGGTAATTGGCGGTTAATTTAAAAACCTTCTATTTATTGGATTGAAATTTTGATTCCAATAGCTAGGAGGTTTTTTGTTGTATGAATAACTTTCAAATGAATGTAGAAAACTTTTTACTTCATTGCGATGCAAAGCATCTAAATAGAAGAAAATGATGAACTCTTATTAAGTTGACCTATCAATTTGAGGATGGGCACCAATAAATAGAATCATTTAATGATAGTTATGAAATATACAATGCCTTGATATAGCGATGGTTATACAGTATCCATGTCAAAAGCAAACCTACGAATTCTGAATTTATCGCAATGGTTGCGGATAAGCTGAGAGTAGGAACAGTAAGGGATTTAAGTTATAGTAAAGCTTAATAATTCTTGCAATTTATACTCGATAGTAAATTTAAAATCAATGAGTTTTTTATTTACCTCGATTTAAGGATTTTGAAGGAATACATATTTATATAGAAAAATGCAGTGAAAATACGGATATGTACAGAAAATAAGTGGATTTGACATCATAATCTCTATAACGTATCATTGATTTGGAAAAGTTAGAGATATAGGAGAATGGATGAATGACTTTAAAAAAAATAGTAAATCGAGCGTACCCAATCATTGTCATGACGGTGTTTTTATCTATATTTTCAATGATAGTAAGTAAATTTTTTATCCCAAAAACAATTTTGATGAGTGGTGAATTTCCTTATCCGACTGAGGAGTATACTCCCAAAAAAGTCGCTGCTGTTATAGCGTTGACGTTGCTTTTATTTGTGCTCTTCTTTATGTATTATAAATTGGTTATTAATAAAATGAAAAGAACGTATACAAATATTATGATTGCTTTAGGTATCATAATCATTTTGACGATGGAAATAATTATTACTTCCATAGCATTTAACCCTGTTGTTGGGGATTATGCTATCCTTAAACAAGGAATTGTCTCTGTGTTTAATGGAGATAATCAATTTTTAGAAATGGGACAGCTTTTATTTTATCCATATAATACACATGTTGTATTAATAGGAGGATATTTTGCTAAATTGATAGGGAGCGTAGATTTAGCGATAAAAATATTACCAATAGCTTGTATAACAGGCAGTATTATTTTAAATGTATTGATTGTAAGGAAAATTACAAACTTTAAAGTTGCTCACATATCGATTGTGTTATCTGTGCTAAATATTTTTATATATTGGCAGGCACCAGTTTTCTATACTCATACATTGGTAATATTTTTTATTTCAGCAACAATGTATACATATTTGTGCTTGAAAACGGCGGAAACAAAAAGAATGAAGATTATTTTATGGATTTTATTAGGGGTTTTCGCAGCTTGTACTTATATTATAAGACCGACAGCATTAACCGTAGCGTTAGCGATTTTAATTGAAAATATTTTTAAGTTTCGTAAGGAATACTCTGTAAAGGTGTTAAGTAGTGTTTTATTTTGTTTAATCCTTATTGTAAGTTTTAAAGGTATAACGACAAAGCTAAATCTCAGTACCGATAATGAAATTGAAAAAATTCCATTCACTCATTGGGTGAAAATGGGCCTGAACAAAGATACGTATGGTGTGTGGAATCAGGCAGATGCAGATTATATTGATGATGAAAACATAAAGAATACGAAAGATTTGAATGAGCACAATCAAGAAGTTATAGTGCAACGTTTCAGTGAACTTGGTGTAATGGGTTATGTGCAACATTTGAATGAAAAAATAACTAGAGAATGGGTATCAAGTCAGTTCTCCATGTACCGTATTGGGCAATGGTTTGAACAGAAGAATGACATGGTAACTAATTACGTATCGAATTATAGTACAACGAAGTATAAAATCGTTACTATATATTCGTATATTATCAAATTATTTGTTTATATAGCTGTTTTGGCGGCTGTTATTCTTTATAAAAAGAAAGATGAAAATGAATCGGAAGTTATACGAATTGCGATGATTAGTGCATTAGGGGTATTTACTTTCTTGTTACTATGGGAAACAGCTCCTCATTATACGTATGAAGCATTTGCATTTATGAATATTCCAGCTTCTTTAGGATTGTATAAAGTGTTTATGATTTTTAACAAAGAAAAGAAAAACGCATAATTTGAGTAACTAAAACGAGTAATGAGAAGCCCCCTCTTTTGTTAAAAGAGGGGGCTTCATTTAAATGTTTGAAGAAAAGATTAAATGGGATCATAGTATATCCGGTAAGGGATTTTAGCAAGGAAGTCATCCGTGATATAATAGAAAATATAAAAAGCCCTGCAAAACAGGACTGTATTACTCTTCGTCTTTATTTTGTTTTTCTAATTCAACTAGCTTTTGAATTAAAATGTGCTGCGGCATATGCATGAGTTGTTCAAGTGGAACACCTAGTGCTTTTGATAAGCGGACTGCAGTATCTGGAGAAATTTGTAATGGTCTCATAGAAGTACCTCCTTTTTCGTATAGTATAGCATAAGATTGGGGGAGTGAGGATGACTCTTATATTTGCACATCGTGGTGCGGCTGGAACGTACCCAGAAAATACAATGATTTCATTTGAAGCGGCTGAGTCTTTTAGAGCGGATGGAATTGAACTTGATGTTCAATTAACGAAAGATGGAAAAGTTGTCGTCATTCATGATGAAACGGTGGACCGAACAACAAATGGAAAAGGTGCGGTTCGGAATTATGTATATGAGGATTTATGCAAGTTAGATGCAAGTTATAAATTTGGTGATAAAGTAGGGTTTTGTAAAATACCACTTTTAGAAGAGGTATTAGAATGGCTTGAACAAACGAGTTTGCTACTTAATATTGAACTTAAAAATAATAAAATTCCATACAGAGGTTTAGAGGAAGAAGTTATAACGCTTGTACGGAAATTTAGTTTAGAGGATCGTGTTATATTTTCTTCGTTTAATCACTACAGCATGAAACGGTGTCATATGATGGCTCCTGATATTCAAACAGCAATTTTATATCGCGAAGGTTTGCATAGTCCGTGGGCATACGCGAAAAAAATGGGGGCTACAGCAGTACATCCGAATTATCGTTACCTTCAAGATGCTATTGCTGAACTAACGATGGAAAGTGGTGTAGAGGTTCGCCCTTATACAATTAATGAAGAAACGCTTATGCGTAAATATTTTGATATGAATATATCGGCGATTATTACTGATTACCCTGAAACGGCAAGAACGTTGTTGCCAATAAAAAAATGAGACCGCGTGTAACGGTCTCATTTTTTTATTTATAAATAGTGGGGCCTTCCTATCTTCTAAAGCGAGCCTGTACTTTATTTCGTTTACGGTCTCGGTGCAAGACGAAGCCACCGAAGATATAAAACCCGAGCCCGAAGCAGAGAGCACCGATTAAAAATTGTAACCACAGTATAGAGATTGGTGGAAATAGAATCCCGAATACAGTATCTCTCATTAACTTTATACCAAACACAGCTAATGAAATAGGGATGAGTGCTAATAGTAGAGCAACGTAACGCTGCATACATAACTCTCCTTTTCAGATTATTTCGTATATTTTAATGATGTTATACGGAAAGGGGGTTTGTCAAGAGGGTGCTGAACGAGTAAGATAAGGGTGTGAAAAAATTTGCAGAGTTACTTCGAGAGGAAGTGTAATATATGAAACAAAAAGTATTAATTGTTGGTGCAGGTGAAGGCGGGAGCGCACTGCTGAATCTGTTACATAGTTCGAATATATTTCAAATTATAGGGATTATTGATATAAATCCGTTGGCAAAAGGATTACAAATTGCTAAGGAATATGGAATTGCAATTGGAGAAAGTGTAACTCCATTTCTTTCTATGCATATCGATGTAATATTTGATATGACAGGTGAAGATGATGTACATAAAGTTTTATTGAAAAAAAAGAAAAAAGACACTCTTCTTATACCAGGTGATATTGCAAAAATTGTTACAGGATTAGCGCATGAGAAGGAAGGGTTAATTGGGCGGTTAGAGGAACAAACGCAACAAGGAGAATTAATTTTAAATTCTACGCATGACGGCATGATCGTAATTGATCGAGAGGGACAAGTTCGTCTTTTTAATAAAAGTGCGGAGCGTATTATCGGATATAAAAAAGAAGAGGCGATAGGAAAATATATTTTAGAAGTCATTCCCACTAGTAAATTACTTCGCATTATACGTACGAAACAAATAGAAGTAAATTATGAACTAACATTAGAGAATGGAAAGAAAATTATTACAACGCGTATACCGATATTAAAAGAAGGCGGAGAGGTACAAGGGGCATTTGCAATTTTTAAAGATATAACAGAAGTTGTAGATTTAGCGGAAGAAGTTACAGACTTAAAAGAAATTCAAACACTATTAGAGGCAATTATCAACTCATCTGAAGAAGCGATTTCGGTTGTGGATGAAAAAGGAAGAGGTTTAGTCATTAACCCGGCATATACGAAATTAACGGGTCTAACAGAAGAAGATATTATTGGGAAGCCTGCTACAACTGATATTGTAGAAGGCGAAAGTATGCATATGAAAGTACTTCGAACGCGTCGTGCGGTGCGCGGAATACATATGAAGATTGGGCAAAAAAAGCGCGATGTAATTGTAAACGTAGCGCCAGTTATTGTGGATGGAATATTGAAAGGAAGCGTTGGCGTTATCCGTGACGTGTCGGAAATTCAAAAGTTAACAAATGAATTGAATAGAGCAAGGCAAATTATTCGCACATTAGAAGCAAAATATTCATTTGATGATATTGTCGGAAATTCAGATGAAACAACGGCAGCTATCGAACAGGCGAAGCTAGGAGCGAATACACCAGCAACGGTACTGTTACGCGGTGAATCTGGGACTGGTAAAGAATTGTTTGCACATGCAATCCATAATGGAAGTAATCGAAAATACAATAAATTCGTCCGTGTAAACTGTGCGGCTATTTCGGAGACGTTGTTAGAAAGTGAATTATTTGGTTATGAGGAAGGGGCGTTTTCTGGAGCGAAAAGAGGCGGGAAACGTGGGTTCTTTGAGGAAGCGAATAACGGTAGTATTTTTTTAGATGAAATAGGGGAGTTATCTGCAAATACACAAGCGAAACTCCTTCGTGTATTGCAGGAAAAAGAAATTGTAAAAGTTGGTGGGACGAAAGCGATACCCATTAATGTTCGAGTAATTGCAGCGACACATGTGAATTTAGAAAAGGCTATTCTAGAAGGGAAGTTTAGGGAGGATTTATATTATCGATTAAATAAAATTCCAATTCAAATTCCATCTCTTCGTCAACGTAAAGGAGATATACCGAAAATTGCGGACAGGTTGATTCAAAAAATTAATCAAGATTATGGTCGTAATGTAGAAGGGCTCACTGATTCAGCTATTTTATATTTACAATCATACGAATGGCCAGGAAATGTGAGAGAACTTGAAAATATTTTAGGACGAGCGATTATTTTTATGAATTATAACGAGATCTATATTGATGTACAACATTTACCACCATTACATAATGAAGAGCAGGTGGAGTCAAAGCAATCTCATTTATTACCTGAATTAGAAGAAAAGCCACTTGAACATTTAGTAACAGAGTTTGAAGGGAATATTATTCATGAATATTTGGAGAGATTTGATGGGAATAAAACACAAACTGCAAAAGCGTTAGGAATTTCCGTTCGAAATTTATATTATAAGCTAGAAAAGTATGACCATGCAAAAAATAGCATGCAATAAATTGCGTACCGTGCAATTTATTGCATGGTATACAAAAAGCGACAAAATAAGACAGAATCTTTTGTTATTTTCCAAAGTATTGATTTTACTGCATTTTGAATGCGTTTTCATTATTGGTAAGACCACTTTTAAAAGTTGGCACGGTATTTGCTTTATAAATAGACGAGGGACGACGGAAAGGGTTGATTACAAAATATGAAGTTAGAATACTTAATTGATCAAGCAGCGGGACAGCCTAAAAAAACTGTAGCTGTAGCAGTAGCTGAAGATCATGAAGTAATTGAAGCTGTAGCGAAAGCAATTAAATTACAGCTAGCTCAATTTCGTCTATATGGAAATCAAGAAAAAATAATGGGGATGCTACAAGAACATGGTTTACAAACTTCAGAACATGTTGAAGTGATTGCAGCAATGTCTAATGCAGAGGCTGCAGAACTTTCTGTTAAATCTGTGAGAAATGGTGAGGCAGACGTGCTTATGAAGGGTAACATCCCAACAGCGAATATTTTGAAGGCTGTGTTAAACAAAGAGTGGGGCCTACGTAAAGGTAGCGTACTTTCACATGTAGCAGCATTTGAAGTTCCAAATTATGATCGTCTTATTTTCGTTACAGATGCAGCGATGAACATCGCACCTGATGTAACACAAAAAGCTGCTATTATACAAAATACTGTAGAAGTTGCCCGGGCAATAGGAATCGACTTGCCAAAAGTGGCACCAATTGCAGCAGTAGAAGTTGTGAATCCAGCGATGCAGGCGACAATTGATGCAGCGATGTTAACACAAATGAATCGCCGCGGACAAATTAAAGATTGTATCGTTGATGGACCACTTGCTTTAGATAATGCAGTATCACAAATTGCAGCAGAGCATAAAGGCATAGTAAGTGATGTAGCAGGTAAGGCAGATATTTTACTCGTCCCAACGATTGAAGCTGGAAATGTGCTATATAAATCACTCGTATACTTTGCGGATGCAAAAGTAGGAGCAATGATTGCTGGCGCAAAAGCACCGATTGTTTTAACATCTCGTGCTGATTCAGCAGAAACAAAAGTATATTCATTAGCATTGGCAGTTGCGACTGCTTCAAAATAAACCAAAAAGGGTAAAACATTAGGGGGAAACGACAATGACATTAGAAATCTTCGAATACTTAGAAAAATATGATTATGAGCAAGTGGTATTTTGTCAAGATAAAGAATCTGGTTTAAAAGCAATTATTGCAATTCATGATACAACACTTGGACCGGCTCTTGGTGGAACAAGAATGTGGACATATGATTCTGAAGAAGCGGCGATTGAAGATGCATTGCGTCTTGCAAAAGGGATGACATACAAAAACGCAGCAGCTGGTTTAAACTTAGGTGGTGCGAAAACAGTAATTATTGGTGATCCTCGTAAAGATAAGAGCGAAGCAATGTTCCGTGCACTAGGACGTTATATCCAAGGACTAAACGGACGATACATTACAGCTGAAGATGTTGGTACAACAGTAGATGATATGGATATTATCCACGAAGAAACTGACTTTGTAACAGGTATCTCACCATCATTCGGTTCTTCTGGTAACCCATCTCCAGTAACTGCATACGGTGTTTATCGTGGTATGAAAGCAGCTGCAAAAGAAGCTTTCGGTACTGACAATTTAGAAGGAAAAGTAATTGCTGTTCAAGGCGTTGGTAACGTAGCATATCATCTATGCAAACATTTACACGCTGAAGGAGCAAAATTAATCGTTACAGATATTAATAAAGAAGCTGTACAACGTGCTGTAGAAGAATTCGGTGCATCAGCAGTTGAACCAAATGAAATTTACGGTGTGGAATGCGATATTTACGCACCATGTGCATTAGGCGCAACAGTTAATGATGAAACTATTCCACAACTTAAAGCAAAAGTAATCGCAGGTTCTGCAAATAACCAATTAAAAGAAGATCGTCACGGTGACATCATTCATGAAATGGGTATTGTATACGCACCAGATTATGTAATTAATGCAGGTGGCGTAATTAACGTAGCAGACGAATTATATGGATACAATAGAGAACGTGCACTAAAACGTGTTGAGTCTATTTATGACACGATTGCAAAAGTAATCGAAATTTCAAAACGCGATGGCATAGCAACTTATGTAGCGGCAGATCGTCTAGCTGAAGAGCGCATTGCAAGCTTGAAGAATTCTCGTAGCACTTACTTACGCAACGGTCACGATATTATTAGCCGTCGCTAATCATTCATATATAACTTTTACAAAAGGTGTGGTTACCTCTTATGAGGTTTCCACTTCCTTTTGAATTTATTAGTGGAGGTAGCAACATTGTCTGTAAATCGAATTCTTGTTATTAACCCAGGTAGTACATCCACAAAAATTGGTGTTTTTGATAATGAAAGACCCGTTCTAGAAGAAACGATTCGTCATGACGTAGAACAGATTGGAAAATATAAGAGAATTATCGACCAATATGAGTTTCGAAAAGAAACGATTTTAGAAGTTCTACATTCTCATGGTATTAACATTTCAAAATTAAACGCTGTTTGTGGGCGTGGTGGATTACTTCGTCCAATCGAAGGCGGTACGTATACAGTAAACGATGCGATGTTAGAAGATTTGAAAAATGGCTTTAGCGGTCATCACGCTTCAAACCTTGGAGGCATTTTAGCATATGAAATTGCTTCTGGATTAAACATTCCTGCATTCATTGTAGATCCTGTCGTTGTAGATGAGATGGAGCCGGTTGCTCGTATAAGTGGCATTGCTGGTATGGAACGCAAAAGTATCTTCCATGCATTAAATCAAAAAGCAGTTGCTCGTAAAGTAGCTGAACAGTTAAATCACAAATACGAGGATTTAAATTTATTAGTTACACATATGGGTGGCGGTATTACAGTTGGTGCTCATAAAAAAGGAAGAGTAATCGATGTGAATAACGGTTTAAACGGAGAAGGACCATTTAGTCCAGAGCGCGCTGGTACAGTACCAGTAGGGCAACTAGTAGAAATGTGTTTCTCTGGTGAGTATTACCGTGATGAAATGATTAAAAAACTTGTCGGACAAGGTGGACTTGTAAGTTTAATCGGTACAAATGATGCGATTAAAGTAGAGCAAATGGTTGAAAAAGGTGATCCTGAAGCAACTCTTATTTATAAAGCAATGGCATATCAAGTTGCAAAAGAGATTGGCGGAGCTAGCGCTGTACTTCACGGGAAAATCGATGCAATCGTATTAACTGGTGGACTGGCATACAGTAAAATTCTTGTCGATGAAATAAAAGAGCGAGTGGACTGGATTGCAGATGTTATCGTACATCCAGGCGAAGATGAGTTAGAAGCGTTAGCAGAAGGAGCACTTCGTGTATTACGTGAAGAAGAAGCTCCAAAAGAATACGTTGTACGTGAAAAAGAAACGGTAGCTAGGGGTTGAGATAATGGCAAAAGAATATGATTTAGTCATCGTTGGCGGCGGTACTGGTGGATATGTTGCTGCAATTCGTGCATCACAATTAGGGTTAAAAACAGCACTAGTCGAAAAAGAAAATCTTGGTGGTACTTGTTTACACAAAGGATGTATTCCTAGTAAAGCTCTTTTACGTAGTGCGGAAGTATATGCAACTGCTAAAAAAAGCGAAGAGTTCGGAGTTATTGCAAGCAATGTAGAACTAAACTTTGCAAAAGTACAAGAGCGTAAAGAGAAGATTGTAACGCAGCTTCATAAAGGCGTTCAACATTTAATGAAACAAGGTAAAATTGATGTGTTTGAAGGTATTGGTCGTATTCTTGGCCCGTCTATTTTCTCTCCTATGCCAGGGACAATTTCAGTTGAACTTGCAAGTGGAGAAGAGAATGAAATGTTAATTCCAAAAAATGTACTTGTTGCAACAGGTTCTCGTCCAAATTCATTACCAGGTTTAGAATTAGATGGAGAATACGTAATGTCTTCGGATCATGCCCTAAAAATGGAAACGCTTCCTAGTTCGATTATTATCGTTGGTGGCGGTGTAATCGGTATTGAGTGGGCATCTATGCTTGCTGACTTCGGTGTAGAAGTTACAGTATTAGAGTATGCAAAAACGATATTACCACTAGAAGATCAAGACGTTTCAAAAGAAATGCAACGTCTATTCAAGAAAAAAGGTATTAAAGTGGTAACTGGTGCAAAAGTATTACCAGAAACATTGGTAAAAGATAATGGAGTAACAATCCAAGCTGAACACAACGGTGAAAATAAAGAATTTAAAGCAGAAAAAATGCTTGTATCTGTAGGAAGACAAGCGAATACGCAAAATATTGGCTTAGAGAACACAGATATCGTTGTGGAAAAAGGATACATTCAAACAAATGAGTTTTATCAAACGAAAGAATCGCATATTTATGCAATTGGAGATGTAATCGGTGGCCTGCAACTTGCTCACGTTGCTTCTCATGAAGGAATTGCTGCAGTAGAACATATTGCAGGGAAAGAAGTTACACCAATTGATTACTCTATGGTATCAAAATGCGTATATAGCAGTCCAGAAGTTGCTTCTGTCGGTTTAACAGAACAAGAAGCGAAAGAAAAAGGCTATAAGTTAAAAGTAGGTAAGTTCTCATTCCGCGCAATCGGAAAAGCACTTGTATACGGAGAATCAGATGGTTTCGTAAAACTTGTAGTTGATGAAGAGACAAATGACATTCTTGGTGTTCATATGATTGGACCGCATGTAACAGATATGATTTCTGAAGCTGGTCTTGCAAGAGTACTTGATGCAACACCTTGGGAAGTAGCACATACAATTCATCCGCATCCATCATTATCTGAGGCGATTGGTGAAGCAGCACTTGCTGTAGATGGAAGAGCGTTACACGCATAAAAATGTGGATTTAGGAGGTTATGAAAAATGGCAGAAGTAAAAGAAAAGCGCCATGAAGAGCTTGGCTTAAGTGATGAGCAAGTATTAGAAATGTTCCGTACGATGTTACTTGCACGTAAAATCGACGAACGTATGTGGTTATTAAACCGCGCTGGTAAAATTCCATTCGTAATTTCTTGTCAAGGACAAGAGGCTGCACAAGTTGGAGCGGCGTTCGCTCTTGATAGAGAGAAAGATTATGCATTACCATACTATCGTGATATGGGTGTTGTACTAGCATTTGGTATGACAGCTAAAGAGCTTATGTTGTCTGCTTTCGCGAAAGCTGGAGATCCAAACTCTGGTGGTCGTCAAATGCCTGGTCACTTCGGTCAAAAGAAAAATCGTATTGTTACAGGTTCATCTCCAGTAACAACGCAAGTACCACATGCAGTTGGTATTGCACTAGCTGGAAAAATGGAGAAGAAAGATTTAGTAACGTTCGTTACATTTGGAGAAGGTTCTTCAAACCAAGGTGACTTCCATGAAGGGGCAAACTTTGCTGGTGTACACAAACTACCTGTTATTTTTATGTGTGAAAATAACAAATATGCAATCTCTATTCCGGTTGAAAAACAATTAGCATGTAAAAACGTATCAGATCGTGCAATTGGTTATGGTATGCCTGGATATACAATAGACGGAAACGATCCGCTTGCAGTATATAAAGCTGTAAAAGAAGCAGCAGATCGCGGTCGTCGTGGTGAAGGCCCAACTTTAATTGAAACAGTATCATATCGTTTAACAGCACATTCTAGTGACGATGATGATCGTGTTTATCGTGATAAAGAAGAAGTAGAAGAAGCAAAGAAAAAAGATTCAATTATAACATTCGCGGCTTATTTAAAAGAAGCTGGTGTGTTAACTGAGGAATCGGAAAAACAAATGTTAGACGAAATTATGCATATCGTAAATGAAGCAACAGAATATGCAGAAAATGCTCCGTATGCAGCACCTGAAGATGCATTGAAGCACGTATACGCAGAATAGGGGGGAACGTTTCATGGCTGTAATGTCTTATATTGATGCTATTACATTAGCAATGCGCGAAGAAATGGAACGCGATGAGAAAGTATTCGTTTTAGGAGAAGATGTTGGTAAAAAAGGTGGCGTGTTTAAAGCGACACACGGTTTGTATGATCAATTTGGTGAAGATCGTGCGCTTGATGCACCGCTTGCAGAATCTGCAATTGCTGGGGTAGCAATTGGTGCAGCAATGTATGGTATGCGTCCAATCGCTGAAATGCAGTTTGCTGATTTCATCATGCCAGCAGTAAACCAAATTGTTTCTGAGGCAGCAAAAATTCGTTATCGTTCTAATAATGATTGGACTTGTCCAGTTACAATCCGTGCACCATTTGGTGGGGGTGTTCACGGTGCATTGTATCATTCACAATCTGTAGAAGCGATGTTTGCAAACCAACCAGGTTTAAAAATCGTTATCCCTTCTACACCATATGATGCAAAAGGCTTATTAAAAGCAGCCATTCGTGATGAAGATCCAGTATTATTCTTCGAACATAAACGTGCATATCGTTTAATTAAAGGTGAAGTGCCGGAGGATGACTACGTATTACCAATCGGAAAAGCAGATGTAAAACGTGAAGGTGATGATATTACAGTTATCACGTACGGATTATGTGTTCATTTTGCTCTTCAAGCAGCTGAAAAGTTAGCACAAGATGGCATCTCTGCACACATTCTTGATTTACGTACTGTATATCCATTAGATAAAGAAGCAATCATTGAAGCAGCTTCTAAAACAGGTAAAGTTCTTCTTGTAACAGAAGACAATAAAGAAGGAAGCATTATGAGTGAAGTGGCAGCAATTATTGCTGAAAACTGTCTATTTGATTTAGATGCGCCAATCGCACGTCTTGCAGGTCCAGACGTTCCAGCAATGCCATATGCACCAACAATGGAAAAATTCTTTATGGTAAATCCAGATAAAGTTGAAAAAGCAATGCGTGAACTTGCGGAATTTTAATCGGGGGGACTATACATGGCTGTAGAAAATATTACAATGCCTCAGCTCGGGGAGAGCGTTACAGAGGGCACAATTAGTAAATGGCTCGTTAATGTTGGCGATCACGTAAACAAGTATGATCCGCTTGCAGAAGTAATGACTGATAAAGTAAATGCTGAAGTACCATCTTCTTTCACTGGTATTGTGAAAGAGTTAATCGCTGGTGAAGGTGATACGTTAGCTGTAGGTGAAGTAGTTTGTGTGATTCAAGTAGAAGGCGCAGACGAAGTAGCAGCAACAGCTGTTGAGGAAAAAACGAAAGAAGAACCAAAGGCAGCAGCAATTACGCCTGAAAAAGCACCGAAAGTAAAACAACCAACTGATGGAAAACCACGTTTTTCACCAGCTGTGTTAAAACTTGCGGGTGAGCATAACGTTGATTTAGATCTAGTAGAGGGTACGGGAGCAAACGGCCGTATCACTCGTAAAGATATTTTAAAGCTAGTGGAATCTGGAAATATTCCGCAAGCAGGTGCGGCGAAGAAAGATGAAGCTGTAGCGGCGGTAGTAGAAGCTCGCCCAGAAGCACCAAAAGCAGCACCAGTAGCGCAAAAAGGAGAAGCTGCGAAACCAGTTTCTGTACCTACAATGCCTGGAGATATCGAAATTCCAGTCACAGGTGTGCGTAAAGCAATCGCAGCAAACATGTTACGTAGTAAACACGAAGCACCACATGCTTGGATGATGATTGAAGTAGATGTGACAAACCTTGTGTCATACCGTAACTCAATTAAAGGTGACTTTAAGAAGCGTGAAGGCTTTAACTTAACGTTCTTTGCTTTCTTCGTAAAAGCAGTGGCACAAGCGTTAAAAGAGTATCCTCAAATTAATTCAATGTGGGCTGGCGATAAAATTGTTCAGAAGAAAGATATTAACCTTTCTATCGCTGTTGCAACAGAGGAAGAACTATTTGTACCAGTAATTAAGCAAGCGGACGAGAAAACAATTAAAGGTATCGCTCGTGAAATTACAGAACTTGCAGGAAAAGTACGCACGAAATCGTTAAAAGCAGACGAAATGCAAGGTGGAACATTTACAATTAATAACACAGGATCATTCGGTTCTGTTCAATCTATGGGTATTATTAATTACCCACAAGCGGCTATTTTACAAGTTGAATCAATTGTAAAACGCCCAGTAATTATGGATAACGGTATGTTCGGTGCTCGTGACATGGTTAACTTATGTTTATCACTTGATCACCGCGTACTTGATGGTTTAATTTGTGGTAAGTTCTTAGGGCGTGTTAAAGAAATTTTAGAAAACATGTCAGAAAATAATACATCTGTATATTAATAAAAAGCTCGCTTATGCGAGCTTTTTATTATCTTATTTCTTCATCTACATCCTACTATATGTATAAATACCTTTCCCAGTAATCTTACAATAAATGATTATGTATTAGGAATTTACGAAAATACATTGCTGATATATGGTATATGGATATAAAATAAGAAAAGAATAATTTTTTTGGCAAATCTTACTGATGAAACTGTAGTATAATATATTGTATTGTATGAAAAAGAGAGTTATTCTATATAAGTGTTTTATAGATAATGTGTAATCAGTCGTCAAAACATGAAGAATGTTGACTCCTGGTTTTTTATTTTTGCCGTAACAATGTTTCAGGAGGATGTCATGAAAAGAAGTACCGAGTTTCTAAAAAGTTTAGATGTAAAATTAATTTTAATTTTGTGTGCACTATGTGTGACGAGTATAGCTGCTATATATAGCAGTCAGCAAACGGGACAGTATGGAGCTGCAAACTTTGCTATGAAACAAGGTGTTAACTACATAATTGGGGTTGTATTGTTACTTCTTGTTGCAAGCATTGATTTAGATCAGTTACAAAAATTATCTTGGCCGCTTTATATTGCCGGGTTTGCTTCACTTATTCTTTTGAAAGTATTACCACCATCAGGTTTTACACCTGAAAAGTTAGGTGCAAAAAGATGGTTTGTTTTCCCGGTATTTGGACAAATTCAGCCGTCTGAGTTTTTCAAAATTGCATTGCTACTTGTAGTAGCGAGTATAGCAGTAAAACATAATGCACAGTATATGGCAAGGACATTCCAAACAGATTTAAAGCTAGTAGGTAAAATTATGCTAGTGTCACTTCCACCTATGGCGGTTGTATATAGTCAACCGGATACAGGTATGGTGTTCTTATATGCTGCTGCTATTGCATGTATTTTATTTATGTCAGGTATTCAAAAGAAATTGATAGCATTATGTACAGTTATTCCGTTGACCATATTATCTGCTTTAATATTTATTTTCTTTAAGTATCAAGATTTTTTCTATAATAATTTAGTTACTTTACTAAAACCTCACCAACAGTCGCGTATTGTAGGTTGGTTAAATCCATTTGAAAATGCAGATCAAGGTTATCAAACGCAACAATCGATTTTAGCTGTAGGTAGTGGAGGAATGGAAGGTAAAGGGTTTGGGGGAGGAAGCGTCTATATCCCAGAGAAGCATACTGACTTTATTTTCGCTACAATTGCCGAAGAAGGTGGATTTATCGTAGCAGCGTTAGTTGTCTTCTTGTTCCTGTTGCTACTATATCGAACAATTATTATTGGTTATTCCGCTGATAATTTATTTGGTACATTATTATGCGCTGGATCTATCGGTATATTAACAGTTCAAATATTCCAAAACATCGGTATGATCGTTGGGTTAATGCCTGTAAAAGGTATTGCATTACCTTTCTTATCGTATGGGGGAAGTTCCTTATTCTCGAATATGATTATGATGGGGCTCATACTATCGGTACGGAAAACTTATAAAAAATATATGTTTTCAGTTAAGTAAAAAAAGCTGGTTCGTTTTTAAACGAACCAGCTTTTTTTACATATATGCTCATAAACGTTGCAAACTAAAACAGGATAGCAGTTTGAGACGGGTAAGGAGTGCAAAGTGATGCATATGCATATTTTTGAAGGAGCACGGCATCTTTCTAATAGTGAATGGGTTATTCGGGCTATTATAGCATACATATTTTTAATATTAGTTGCGAAAGCAATGGGGCAAAGGTCTATCGCACAACTTCGTTTTTTAGATGTTGTATTAGTGTTATTGCTTGGTGGGAATGTTTCTAACGCATTGTCTGATGAAAAAGTAGGGTTACTGGGCTCGATGATTACAACGTTCATACTCGTTGTACTTCATATTATAAGCTCAGTTTTAATGCTGAAATGGGATAGATGGAGACGCTTTTTAGAGCCAGCACCTATCATTCTTATACATAATGGTTCCATTGATTTTAGCAATTTGAAAAAGGCGAGAATTACCATGGAATATTTGTTTTCGGAACTTCGTATGCGAAATGTGAGCGATATTCAAACGATTAAATTAGCATTATGGGAAGCGAACGGTGTCGTTTCTATATTTCGGTATCCAGAATATGAAGCAGTTTCGCGGCTTGATCTTAAAGTGGCGGGAAGAAAATCTCCAGTTTCTTTTGTATTAGTAAAGGATGGGAGGATTCAGAAAGATGTTCTTGCATTATTAGGAAAAACAGAAGCGTGGGCGAGAGAATTTCTAGAGGAGAGTACAGAAGTCGAATCCATTATGTTAGCTACAGTAGATGAATCACATAAAATAAATATTTTGTTAAAAAAATGAAAAATATACGCATTTTGTCGTTTCGTACATATGATACAATAGTGTGGACAACGAAAAAGGAGGCGATACGGTGGGATATGTAGAAGAATTACGAAAAATAGTTGGTCATCGCCCTTTAATTTTAGTTGGTGCTGTTGTACTCGTTATAGATGAAAATGGTTATGTTTTATTGCAGCAGCGGACAGAGCCGTACGGAAAATGGGGGCTACCTGGCGGGCTAATGGAGCTTAGTGAATCACCAGAAGAAACAGCTTATCGTGAAGTATATGAAGAGACAGGAATAAAAGTGAAGAACTTGCGACTAATCAATGTATTTTCTGGAGCGAACTACTTTACAAAATTAGCAAATGGTGATGAATTTCAATCTGTAACAACCGCCTATTATACGGATGAATACGAAGGGGATTTTGTTATGAATAAAGAAGAAGCTGTTCAGCTTAAATTCTTTTCAGTAACAGAACTACCTGACTATATTGTAGGATCGCATAAAAAAATGATTGTTGAATATATGAAGATTATGGAAAAAAAGATATAATAAAAGTGAAATAAATACAAAAACACAGCTCTGGTTGGTAGTCCAGACGCATGATTTCATGTCAGTAACCTTCCCCTCCGGGATGTCCCGTATTTCTAATTTTTTAAAGGAGGGGCTGTCAATGGAGTTGACAGTATATCACGATGGCCAATTTTTTGTTGGAATCATTACATGTAAAGAACAAGGGAAATTGTATGGAGCAAGGTATATTTTTGGAGCGGAACCGTCAGATGAAGAAGTGCTTATGTTTGTGAATAGTTCACTTTTAGAGCATTTTCAGCATTTTGCAAAATGTGGTGTAGAAGTTAAAGAAAAACAGCGTCCTAAAAACATAAAGCGTATCATACGACAAGCAGCAAAAGAAACAAATGTTAAACGTTTTACTAAGGCGCAAGAGGCGATTAGTTTATCTTATGAATTGCATAAACAAGAAAAGAAAGTGCAGTCTAAGGAGAAGCGAGAAGCTGAAAAAGAAAGAAGACGTTTAATTAAAGTACAAAAAGCAAAGCAAAAACATCGTGGTCATTAAAGAAAAGGTGTTAGAGCAATTGCTCTAACACCTTTTCTATACTTAAATACAAGTAAACTTACTTGTATTTCATAAACATTAACTGGTAAGATACAAATAGGTAGTTTTAGAGGAGGGAAAAGAGTGATTAATTTTAACTTTTTTATGAATGATGTTGTCCGCCAAGCGCGTGAAGAGATTGTCTCTGCTGGATATACAGAATTGACGACGCCAGAAGCGGTAGAAGAAGCGTTTAAAAGAAATGGAACAACACTTGTAATGGTAAACTCTGTATGTGGTTGTGCAGGTGGTATTGCTCGTCCTGCTGCTGCGCATTCCGTACATTATGATAAACGTCCTAACCACCTTGTAACGGTGTTTGCAGGTCAAGATAAAGAAGCGACAGCAAGAGCGCGTGAATATTTCGAAGGGTACCCACCTTCTTCTCCATCATTTGCTTTATTAAAAGATGGAAAAATTGTAACGATGGTAGAGCGTCATGAAATTGAAGGTCATGAACCGATGCAAGTTATTGCGAAACTACAATCATATTTTGAAGAGAATTGTGAAGAACTATAAAAAATAAGAGAAAAGGCGGCACGTCCACAATCAAGTGGATGTGCCGCCTTTTTTATTTATTATTAAAATTTCAGAGATATGCATAGTTATGTTATTTTATGCATTGTTTTATACATAACAAATAGCATTTATATTGTTTTATTATTTATTTTTATTTTATATATTGCATAAAAATAAAAGTGCTGATACAATACAAACATCGAATAAATATTCTATTAAACTTTTAAATATACATTATTAGGGGGAAGAAAGATGAAGAAGTTAGTATCAATATCGTTTGCACTTATTTTAATTGTAAGTATATTCAGCGCTTGTAGTAATGGGGAATCGAAAGAAACAAAAGGAAATAAGAAAGTACTCGTAATGGGGACTTCAGCAGATTATAAACCATATGAATACGTGGAAGCTTCAAAAAGTGATGAAATTATTGGTTTTGATGTTGATGTTGCTAAATATATCGGAAAAGAACTTGGGTATGAAGTGAAAGTGAAAGATATGGATTTTGGTGGTTTATTAGCATCTCTTAGTTCAGGAAAAGTTGATTTCGTAATGGCAGGCATGACGCCAACTGCAGAGCGTAAAAATAATGTTGATTTTACAGATATTTATTTTGTTGCGAAAAATATGGTTGTTTCTAAAAAGGATTCTAACATTAAATCTGTAGAGGATTTAAAAGGGAAAAAAGTAGGGGTACAAACAGGATCTATTCAAGAAGAGAAAGCGGCAGAATTTAAAAAACAAGTAGATTTCCAAGTTGAGGGACGTGACCGTATACCAGAAATCGTACAAGAAATTAAAGCTGGTCGTTTTGACGCTGCAATTATAGAAGACACAGTTGCTAAAAATTATTTAGAGAAAATGAAAGATTTACAAGGAATTGAAATTAAAGAAGCGCCAGAAGAAGTTGGAGCAGCAATTGCCCTTCCGAAAAACAGTGATAAAACAGCTGAATTTAATAAAGTAATTAAAAAAATGCAAGAAAATGGAGAAATGGATAAATTAGTGAAGAAATGGTTTGGCAGCGGAAAATAAGCTGCCTTTCACTTTTCTGTGAGGGGAATGAAAAGAATGAACTTAGATTTTTCGGCGATTACGCCTTCGATACCATATATACTAAAAGGTTTAGAAGTTACTTTGAAAATTGTAGCGGTATCAGCTTTAGCAGGATTTATTTTAGGAACGTTATTAGCACTTTGTAAAATTGCTAGAATACGAGCATTAAATATAGCAGCAGATTTTTATACATCAATTTTTCGTGGTACACCACTTGTATTGCAATTAATGATTATTTATTTCGGTGTCCCGCAAATAATTGGTTATGAAATACCAGCATTCTTAGCAGCTGTACTTGCATTTAGCTTGAATTCAGGTGCATACATGTCAGAAGTAATTCGTGCTGGTATTCAAGCAGTTGATAAAGGACAAACAGAAGCAGCAATGGCTTTAGGGATACCATACGGAAAAATGATGAGAAATATTATTTTCCCTCAAGCATTAAAAAATATATTACCAGCGCTTGTGAACGAATTTGCGACACTTACGAAAGAATCAGCTGTAGTAACAGTAATAGGCGCGACTGATTTAATGCGTCGTGCTTACATTGTAGGCGGTGAGACATTTAAATATCTTGAACCATTACTTTTTGTTGGACTGATTTATTATATGTTAGTCATTATTCTTACATTAGTCGGGAAGGCAATTGAAGGGAGAATGAAGAAAAGTGATTAAAATTGAAAACCTTCATAAATCATTTGGTAAAAACGAAGTATTAAAAGGAATTACAACAACGATTGAAAAAGGGGAAGTAGTTGCAATTATAGGACCTTCTGGATCAGGAAAATCAACATTTTTACGTTGTATGAATATGTTAGAAGCACCAACGGATGGTCACATTTGGATTGGAACGGAAGAAGTAACGAATCCGAAAACGAATGTTATGCATGTTCGTGAAAATGTCGGTATGGTATTTCAGCATTTTCACTTATTTCCTCATATGACTGTATTAGAAAATATTACGTATGCCCCTATCAATGTAAAAGGGGTAACGAAGCAAGAAGCTGAAAAGAAAGCTGAGAAACTTTTAGAAAAGGTTGGATTAGTAGATAAAAAAAATACGTATCCGAATCGTTTGTCGGGAGGACAAAAGCAACGTGTAGCAATTGCAAGAGCGTTAGCGATGGAACCGGAAGTTATGTTATTTGATGAACCGACATCGGCGCTAGATCCAGAGATGGTGAAAGAAGTGTTAGAAGTTATGAAATCGTTAGTTACGACAGGAATGACGATGGCTATTGTTACACATGAAATGGGCTTTGCAAAAGAAGTGGCAGATCGTGTTCTTTTCTTGGACGGAGGAAAGCTTGTAGAAGATAGTGCGCCAGAAGAATTTTTTGCAGCGCCGAAAAGTGAACGTGCGCAACAATTTTTACAAAAAATATTGTAATATGAAAAGGTTATGTGAATAATAAGTAGAAAAGGATGACATTGTGTCATCCTTTTTTTATACTAGCTGTAAATACGTTTATACATATAGGAGCAATGATATGTTCAAAATTGGATACCGTACAGTAAAAACAGCAATAGGGACAGGCGCGGCAGTTTTTATTGCTCAGTTATTAGGATTAGAATTTTATAGTTCAGCAGGTATTTTAGTTATTTTATGTGTACAAAATACGAAGCGCAAATCGCTTCAAGTGTCGTTACATCGTTTTCTAGCGTGTGTATTATCAATGGTATTCGCGTTTTGTATTTTTGAAACGATCGGCTATACACCACTTGCAATTAGCATATTGTTACTTACATTTATTCCGACTGCAGTAATGCTTAAAATTCAAGAAGGTATTGTCACGAGTTCAGTTATTGTTATGCATCTATATTCATTGAAGCAAATTACATGGCTTATAGTTGGAAATGAAATTGCTATATTAACAATAGGAATTAGCGTGGCGTTATTAGTAAATATGTATATGCCGAGTAGTGAAAATAAGCTAAAAGAGTATCAGGATAAAATAGAGAGTAATTTTAAAACGATTTTGTTTGAAATGGTTGTGTATTTACGAAATCGAGAAAGTAGTTGGAGTGGAGCAGAACTCATTGAAACCGAGAATATGTTAAATGAAGCAAGAGATTTATCGTTTAAAAAACTTGAGAATGCATTTATGCGAGAAGATGATTATTACTATCGTTATTTTAATATGCGTATGCAACAATTTGAAATTTTAGAGCGAATGATACCATTAGCAGCTTCTTTATCGTGGACGTATGAACAAGCTGACATGATTGCAGATGTTGTTGAAAACATTGGTAATGCTATTAGCCCTGAGAGTACAGGCGTTATTTCCTTAAGGCAGCTTCAAGAAATGAGGGAATTATTTAGAGACATGCCATTGCCAGCTACACGCGAAGAATTTGAGATACGTGCGAAACTTGTTCAACTTGTGTATGAAATGGAACAATATTTACTCATTAAAAGTCGCTTTAAGGGAAAGGATAATATAAAAGAACTTATATAGAAGGTAGGAATTATTTATGCCGTATCTTCTCTCTATCATATTATGTCTTTCTTTATCACCGATTTGGCCTCTTGGGGATAATCCACGTGCCGGAGATCCTTTTATTATTGTAAATAAAGCAACGAATAAATTAGCTTACATTGACGATGGAAAGATTCAAAAGGTTTTTCCAGTAGCGACAGGGAAAACGAATGAATTAACTCCAGAAGGAACTTTTGATGTTGTAATGAAAGCGAAGGATCCGTATTACATTGCGAAGGATATTCCAGGTGGATCGCCAAAAAATCCACTTGGATCCAGGTGGATTGGATTTAATGCAAGAGGAACTGATGGAAGTAAATATGGAATACATGGAACAAACCAACCGAGTTCAATTGGAAAGTATATTTCACAAGGATGTATAAGAATGAAGAAAAACGATGTGGAATATTTGTTTGATCGTATTCCAATTGGAACGAAAGTATGGATTGTGAAATCGAAAAAATCATTTCAGCAATTGGCAAAAGAAAAAGGAGCCGTTGCATATGAAGAAGCCAACGAAAAGGTTGGCTTTTTCTATTGTAATAAGTTGTCTTGACATGTGTACATAACCATGCGTTAATGAAAGTATAGAAAGATAAAATTAGATAAAGGGGTTGCTTATATGTACTTGAATCCAAAACTTTCGTATATGCAGTTTTTTATGGGATTTCTATTTGTTATTACATTCATATTGGCAACTTTTAATATATGTTCTTATCTTGTAGCGATTGTATGTATGGCATTACTTAATCTCACTTTTGTTATTGGGGCATTTCAGCAGAAACAATATACAAGTTTTGTAATAGCACTTGTAATGTCATTTTCCTTTAGTATTGTAGCGATTGTGTTTTATATAAAATAAACCATCTCGATGTCGAGATGGTTTATTTTGTCATGTGTAAAAAGTAAAAAAAGGACGAACACATCGCCCTTTTTACCAAAACATACTCGCGCCAGCAAGTAATGTTGTTATAAGCATAGAAATTAGCATCACATAAACCATAATTTTTTGAGCTTTTTTATGCATCGTTATACCTCCTTGCAAATCAGTACAATTTCATTGTAACGAGAAATGAAATTATGGACAAGGGGAGAGTAAGGACAAAATTCGGGAAGGGGTTGCAAAATATAACAGGAAATTTGAGTGTGTGTAGAGAATATAGTAAAAGGGTATATTGTTAATTTTTAGTTGGGCAAGCTGAAGAATGGAGATACGATGATGAAAATATACGAAACAGATCGTTTATATTTAAAGGAAATTGATGAGTCGTATGCTGAAACAGTTCTTCAATATTACGACAGAAATCGTGAGTTTTTAAAAGCTTGGGAAGAGTATAGACCGGATGATTTTTTTACGCTAGATTATCAAAAGAAAAAGTTGCAAAAGGATAGCAAAGAGTTCGAAGAAGGGAAAATCATCAGACTATGGATTTTTAAAAAGGGTGATGATACGAAAATAATTGGGTGTATTTCATTTAATTTAATCGTTCGTGGCATTTATCAATCTTGTGTACTCGGTTATAAATTAGATAAAGCAGAGTTAAACAAAGGGTATACGACAGAAGCGCTTAGAAAAGCAATTCAAGTTGCTTTTGAGGGATTTCAGTTACATCGTATAGAAGCTCCGATTATGCCTCGTAATTTAGCATCTATACAAGTAGTGACGAAGATAGGCTTTCAATATGAAGGCGTGTCTAGGAAGATGTTAATGGTAAATGGCGTGTGGGAGGATCATATGCGCTGGGTATTGTTAAATGAGTAATAGAAAGCAGATGGTTATCTAGACATGTAAACCATCTGTTTTTTGTCTTGTATTTCGAAACTTTTGCGAAATTCTGTTATAATTAATAGTGTTACATACATAATGGTAGTGCAGGAGGCGCAGTCTTATGATTAATCAAGAACGTTTAGTAAATGAATTTATGGAATTAGTACAAGTAGATTCTGAAACGAAATTTGAAGCAGAAATCTGCAAAGTATTAACGAAGAAATTTACAGATTTAGGTGTAGAAGTATTTGAAGATGACACAATGGCTGTAACTGGTCATGGTGCAGGTAACTTAATTTGTACTTTACCAGCAACAAAAGATGGTGTTGATACAATCTACTTTACTTCTCATATGGATACAGTAGTTCCTGGTAATGGAATTAAGCCTTCTATTAAAGATGGATATATCGTATCAGATGGTACAACAATTTTGGGCGCGGATGATAAAGCTGGATTAGCATCAATGTTCGAAGCAATCCGTGTTTTAAAAGAGAAAAATATCTCTCACGGTAAAATTGAATTTATTATTACAGTCGGAGAAGAATCAGGTCTTGTTGGTGCAAAAGCTTTAGATCGTGAGCGTATTACAGCGAAGTATGGCTACGCATTAGATAGCGATGGAAAAGTTGGTGAAATCGTTGTTGCAGCTCCAACACAAGCGAAAGTGAACGCAATTATTCGCGGGAAAACAGCTCACGCTGGTGTAGCACCGGAGAAAGGTGTATCTGCAATTACTATCGCAGCGAAAGCAATTGCGAAGATGCCACTTGGTCGCATTGACTCTGAAACGACTGCAAACATTGGACGTTTTGAAGGTGGTACACAAACGAATATCGTTTGCGATCATGTACAAATCTTTGCAGAAGCTCGTTCTTTAATCAATGAGAAAATGGAAGCACAAGTTGCGAAAATGAAAGAAGCATTTGAAACAACTGCAAAAGAAATGGGTGGTCATGCAGACGTTGAAGTAAACGTTATGTACCCAGGATTTAAATTTGCTGATGGCGATCACGTTGTAGAAGTTGCAAAACGTGCAGCTGAAAAAATTGGTCGTACACCTTCTCTTCACCAAAGTGGTGGCGGAAGTGATGCAAATGTAATTGCAGGACACGGTATCCCAACAGTTAACTTGGCAGTTGGTTATGAAGAAATTCATACAACAAACGAGAAGATTCCTGTTGAAGAGTTAGCAAAAACAGCAGAATTAGTTGTTGCAATTATTGAAGAAGTAGCGAAGTAATAGAATAGAAAAAGCGTGTAAATCAATTGTGATTTACACGCTTTTTATTTTGATTCGATTGTTTTTACAAGGCGTATAAGCCAATACAAGAAAAATCATAGCAGTATATAATATTAGACGAGAGAAAAATCCAAACGTATTCATGTTGAAAATTGGAAGGAGTAAATAATTATGATGATTAATATAACTACAAGGAACATATAGTTAATTTCACCATAATCAGCCTCTTTCACATGTGTATCCTCTTTATATGGATTATAAAAAAGAACAAGTAATTATTATAACTATTGTGCAAAATTTGATATAATAAAAGAACGAACGTTCTGATTAGGGAGTGAGTACTATGCGAGAAATGTATCCGAAAAATGGTCGTGTAATTTTACATGTAGATATGAATTGCTTTTTCGCATCTGTTGAAATTGCTCATGATCCATCATTACAAGGAAAGCCATTAGCGGTTGCTGGAAATGAAAAAGAGAGAAAAGGAATTATCATAACATGTAGTTATGAGGCGAGAGAATACGGAATACGTACGACGATGCCCCTTTGGGAAGCGAAAAGGTTATGCCCGCAATTAGTTGTAAGGCGTCCTAATTTCACATTATATCGCGAAGCTTCATTTCAAATGTTTCAAGTCCTTTCCCGTTTTACAGAAAAGATACAACCAGTCTCAATAGATGAAGGATATTTAGATATTACAGATTGCTACGCACTTGGTTCTCCTCTTGAAATAGCAAAGATGATTCAACAAGCACTATTAACAGAGTTGCAGCTTCCGTGTAGTATTGGAATCGCTCCAAATCTTTTCCTAGCAAAGACCGCTTCAGATATGAAAAAACCACTTGGTATTACCGTGCTTCGAAAACGCGATATTCCAGAACTGATTTGGCCACGTCCAGTTGGAGCAATGCATGGAATTGGTGAGAAAACAGCTGAAAAATTAAATGATATTCATATACAGACAATTGAACAGTTGGCAAAGGGAGACGAGCATATCATTCGCGCTAAAATTGGCAAGCACGGTGTTGATTTGCAAAGGCGTGCAAAAGGTATGGATGATAGGGAAGTGGATCCGAGTCAAATGGGACAGCATAAAAGTGTCGGTAACTCGATGACTTTTTCAAAGGATATGGATGAAGAGAAAGAATTACTTGATATGTTAGAACGTTTATCAAAGTCAGTGAGTAAAAGGTTACAAAAGCGAACCCTTGTCAGCTATAATATTCAAATTATGATTAAATACCATGATAGACGAACAGTAACACGGAGTAAGCAATTGAAAAATGCGATTTGGGAAGAACGCGATATTTTTCAAGCAGCATCCCGTTTATGGAAGCAACATTGGGATGGTGATTCCGTTCGTTTACTAGGTGTTACAGCTACTGAAATAGAGTGGAAGACAGAATCGGTGAAACAATTAGATTTGTTTTCATTTGAAGAGGATGCAAAAAAAGAACCGCTACTTGCTGTCATTGATCAAATTAATGATAAGTATGGAACACTGCTTTTACAACGAGGTAGTCAACTACTACGTAAGCAAGAGAAGTCGTTTCAACAAAAGTTAGAAAATAAATTTATGTAGAAGGTGTCATGAAGTAGTAAAAATCATGACACCTTTCCTATTTAACTCGCTTCTAAATCTAAAGAAGTCTTCCATCCAGCTCCAGTAACGCCAGATTCTAATAGCATTCTACTTACTATTTTTTCAATTAAGATAGCTGCATTTGTCTTGCAATGTAATATAGCCTGTATACAAACTTTTTGATTAGAATCTACATCTTCACTATACAACTCTTTTAAACTGAGCCCTTCTGTACTTACCATATGCATAAGTAAAAAACGAATATGTGCTTCAGTTTCTTCTGAACAAGTAAGGGAAAGTAAGTAGTTCGTTTGTTCAGGTGATTCTTCTTTTGATTTTTTATTCATAAAAAGAGCAATTGGGCGAAGAAGTATATTTGCTAGTAACACGCCGGCTGCACCTAATATAGCTGCAACGAGGAAACCGGCGCCTGTAAGAGTACCGACAGCAGCTGCACACCATAAAGTAGCTGCCGTATTTAGCCCTCTAATACTAAAACCATCGCGGATAATAACGCCACCCCCTAAAAAACCAATGCCACTAACGACTTGAGCAGCAATGCGTGAGGGGCTAGCATCATGATCAAGCATGACGGATAATAAAACAAATATACAGGCACCAAGTGATACGAGAGCATTTGTCCGTAACCCAGCCATTCGATGTCTCCATTGTCTTTCCATTCCGATGCAAGCTCCTACAATAATTGCTATAACTAATCTGAATATAATGTCGTACCATACCATCATGGTCACCTCCATATATAAATATGTGTTATGTCTTTTAGAATGAGCGGGGAATACCCACTCATTCTTATTTTTACAACCAGCTATGAAACTTTTTAATATAAAGCTTTTTCAGGAATTGTGTTAAAAAAGCGTAGCCTAATAGTATTCCTACTAACCAAGGGAAGTAGCTAAGTGGCAATGCTTGTAAACCAACGGCTGCACCAAGTGGTGAGAATGGAATATAAATCCCGATTGCCATAATAAGAGCGGTTAATAAAACGACGGGTGTTGATGCAGTGCTTTGAATAAATGGAATCTTCTGTGTTCGTATCATGTGAACAATTAAAGTTTGAGTTAACAATCCAACCACAAACCAACCGGACTGGAATAATGATTGCTCGCTCGGTGTATTTGCGCCAAATACATTCCACATGACTACGTATGTGATAATATCAAATATGGAACTAATTGGGCCGATACAAATAATGAAGTTTCGTAAGTTTGCAGTATCCCATTTTCGGGGTTTTTCTAGAAACTCTTTATCCATTTTGTCCCATGGAATAGAAAGTTGTGAAATATCATAAAGTAAGTTTTGAATTAAAAGATGAATGGCAAGCATCGGTAAAAAAGGAATGAAAGCACTTGCTACTAACACGCTAAACACATTACCGAAGTTAGAGCTAGCTGTCATCTTAATATATTTTAAAATATTTCCGAATGTAGTACGTCCTTCTACAATCCCGGCTTCTAATATAGTTAAACTTTTTTCGAGTAGAATAATATCAGAAGCTTCTTTCGCAATATCAGTAGCAGTATCAACAGATATTCCGACATCAGCTTCACGTAATGCTACAGCATCGTTAATGCCGTCTCCCATGTAACCTACAGTGTGTCTGTTTCCTTGTAATGCGTGTATAATGCGAGATTTTTGCATTGGATTAAGCTTCGCAAATACAGTCGTTTCTTCAGCAAGTTTTGCTAATGCTTTATCTGGTAAAGAATCAATCTCGTAACCGAGGATTGGTTCGCCGATATCTAATCCAACTTCTTTACAAACTTTTCGTGTAACAATTTCGTTATCGCCAGTTAAAATTTTTACTTGTACACCATGCTTTTGTAATGCTTGAATTGCAGCTGCTGCAGATGGTTTCGGTGGATCTAAAAAGCCGATATATCCAGCGAGAATCATATCAGTTTCGTCTTTTACTGCGTACTCTTTATCATTTATGTTTCTATCTTTTTTATAAGCCACAGCAATAACCCGCATACCTTCACTATTCAATGTCTCGCTTAGTTTTTTGACATTTGAGCGTATTTCCTCAGTGAGTGTAACGATTTTTTTATCCACTTCAGTGTAGTTGCAAATTGATAAAATTTCTTCTACGGCACCTTTACAAACCATTGTATGTTCACCTGAAATATCTTTTACGATGACTGACATACGCCGGCGGGCGAAATCGAATGGAATTTCATCTAGCTTTTGAAAAGCTGATGGGTCAAATGTATTGTTTTCCTCTGTATGCTTAATAACAGCTTTATCTATTAAGTTTTTCAATCCAGTTTGATAGAAACTATTTAAATAGGCAAATTGCAAGACACGATTGCATTTATTTCCACTAGAATCTAAGTGACGAACAAGGACAACTTTATCTTCTGTTAAAGTTCCGGTTTTATCTGTACAAAGAATGTTCATAGCACCTAAGTTTTGAATAGAATTTAGCTGTTTTACAATTACTTTTTGTTTAGACATGTTAACGGCACCTTTAGCTAAATTAGCAGTTACAATCATTGGTAACATTTCAGGTGTAAGACCAACAGCAACGGCAATAGCGAAGAAGAAAGCTTCTTGCCAATCTCCCTTTGTGAATCCGTTAATGAGAAGGACGATAGGCGCCATAATAAGCATGAATGTAATTAAGAGCCAGCTTACTTTGTTTACACCTTTATCAAAGCTTGTTTCTACACGCTTTCCGATTACCTTATTTGCTAAAGAGCCGAAATACGTATCGGTACTTGTTGAGATGACAACAGCTTTTGCGCTACCACTTACAATATTTGTTCCCATGAAGCAAAGGTTTTCCATATCGAGTGGATTGTAATTTTTTTTCATGTTTTTCGGTAAGATATGCTTATTTTCTGTATGGTAGCAGTGTTCGTATTTTTCTATAGGAAGTGCTTCCCCTGTCAAAGAAGATTGATTAACAAATAAATCTTTAGCGGATACAACACGCACATCAGCTGGAACGATATCACCAGCTGAAAGGGAAATAATATCGCCAGGTACAAGCTCTTCAATTGGAATTTCTGTTGTGTAATTTCGATTTAAATTCGTTACATTTTTTGTTTCATGTACAAATCCATTTATTCTAAATACGCTCGCAGTTGTTCGAACCATAGCCTTTAACTTATCGGCAGCTTTTTGAGAACGAAATTCTTGGGAAAACCGAATCGTTGCACTAAGTAGTACCATTGCAGATACGACAATTGTTCCTTGTATGTCATCTGTGAAAAAGGAGAGTGCTCCAAGAGCTAATAAAACGAAAATAAATGGATTTTTAAATGCCAGCAGAAATTGAATGTACCACGGCGCCATTTTATTATGAGCTATTTCGTTCGGACCGTATAAAGAAAGTCTACGAGCCACTTCTTGTTTAGATAATCCATCTTGTGTTGTTTCTAGAAGTTTTAACGCAGAGATTACATCTTGTGTTGCAACCTCCACTAATAATTCGTTATTTGTTTTCATGCTATCTTGCTCATAAGCATGCTTTGTTTCTTGTCTTTGTAAATTAAACATCGGTAGTTCCTCCTCTGTCATGAAGGAGGAAACAATCTGTTACCTAACTAACTATTTGAAATGGTGAGGAACAGTTTCTTTCCTACCTACATGATGAAATATGAATGTAAAACGTATGGGTATCTGGGCCGAATCATCAATTGCCAACTGTTCCTCACCTCCGTACAATTTAGTAGTTTCTGAATATGCTATGTTTGTTTCATAGTAAGGTGCATATAGACGTAAAAAGACCTTTACTCAAAACGAGTAAAGGTCTGAATTCGCAGTTAAAAGAGTCCACAACAAAGACTGCTAGTAGACATAAATAAAAACAGTTTTTGTGTATGACAAAATACATGCACCTCTCCCTCGTTGAGTTTTAGCACTGTATAGCATAGGTACTGAAACCAGCTACGTTAAAAAAGGCCTTCATTCCGACCTTTCCTGTTGACCCATTGGCGTCTCTCGACATTTTTGGGCAGCAGCGTTTCTCTATACAGGAGCCTCACCTAACAGAGACCATATTCAATTACATGTTGAATGTTAGCACTGTAAAATCGTAGTGTCAATATCTTTTTTATCTGTGTTTTTAAAATATTAAATGGATTTATAATAGATATATGGGATGAAATACATGATATTAATTATAAATAATGTGGAAAATAAATATTTTTATAAAAGGGGAATTTGTAATGGTACCACAAAATTTTATTATAAATATTGAGAATCAAAAGTGGTTGTTTAATGAGCAGGAAGATTTATGTTCTCACGGGGAAATTTATTTAAATGTGGATGGAACGATTATTACACAAACAGGTATGGATGAGGAATGGGGAATAAGTGAATCAGCTTTAGCTCTGTTACGAACTTTAGATAAAGAATATATTTGTGATATTGAAAATGAAGAGGGGCTTATTTTGCATGGATGTGGCACTATGCTCATGTTAGGATGCCCAATTTCAATTCATTGGACTATAAACCATATAGGTGAAAATGTGGTTTTAAAGGATTTTGTCAAAGTTATTTCTACTGATCAAAAGGCTATATACTATGAAGGGCTTCATATAGAAGTAAATGAAAATGAATATAGAAAACAAATTCTTTCTTTTGCACTACAAGCAAAAGAATTATTCAATAAATCAAATGAAAAGATAATTTTAGATGAGTTTGATCAAAGTATGTATACAGACTTTTGGACGGAATATAATCATTTGCTAAATAAGTATAAATAAAAAAGCACTGTAACCAGTGCTTTTTTATTATAGATTACGAGATTGTAGGGTTTTCAAAAATAACAATCTCTGAACTGTTTGTAGTTGAAACGCGTTGGGCGTAATATGTTAAAGCTGAAGAAATATATGCTGGTAACGTATCATTTGTATGTGATGTTGTATATTCATGGATTAATTCCTTTAAAGTTGTCCATTCTAATTGTGCTGGGTGATCAGACACGAAAGAACTTACCCAGCGATCAAATGAAGATGAAAAATCAGTTTGTAAACGAAATACTTCTTTCATAATAAAACGCTCCCTTAAAATGTAGTATAATCATTTTAACACAAAACACGAACGATCGCTAAATTTTTTGAGTATAACGTTCGTGCTATATAGTTGTCTAGATGATTGGTTATGTAAATTCAATTTGCCATTTGAAATAACATTCCGTAAGATGAGAGATAGAGTATATTTAGAGCTGGAGGAAAGAAAGTGGAATTTGTATTTTTAGGAACTGGTGCAGGTGTTCCTTCAAAAGGAAGGAACGTTTCAGCAATTGCTTTACAATTGTTAGAAGAACGAGGACAAACTTGGTTATTTGATTGTGGCGAGGCCACGCAACATCAAATATTACATACATCTGTACGTCCGCGCCGCATTGAAAAAATATTTATTACGCATTTACATGGCGATCATATTTTTGGATTGCCTGGTTTATTAGGTAGCCGTTCATTTCAAGGAGGAACTACGCCTTTAACGGTGTATGGACCGAAAGGAATTAAACAATTTATTGAAGTGGCATTATCGGTAAGTACGACACATGTGAAATATCCACTTGAAGTTGTGGAGATAACAGAAGAAGGTACCGTATTTGAAGATAATGAATTTTATGTAGAAACGAAAAGATTGTCACACGGTATAGAATGTTTTGGATATCGTATTGTAGAGAAAGATATACAAGGTGCTCTTTTAGTTAATAAGTTGCTTGAGATGGGTGTGAAACCAGGTCCAATCTTTAAACGTTTAAAGGATGGAGAAGTAGTTGAATTAGAGGATGGCACGATATTAAATGGAAATGAGTTTATCGGCCCACCTCAAAAAGGAAGAATTATTACTATCTTAGGTGATACGCGATATTGCGAAGCGAGTAGGGAGCTTGCGCAAGATGCAGATGTACTTGTCCATGAAGCGACTTTCGCAGCAGAAGATGAGCAACAAGCGCATGATTATTTTCATTCCACATCTAAGCAAGCTGCGAGCATTGCACTTCAGGCAAATGCGAAGCGATTAATCTTAACTCACATTAGTTCTCGCTATCAAGGAGATACATATAAGGAATTATTGAAAGAGGCAAGAGAGTTGTTTGCTAATACAGAAATAGCGACAGATTTGAAATCATTCCCAGTAGAAAAATAATAATTTTGTAAAAAATGGTAACGATGGGTTACCATTTTTTTATGTCTAAAAAAATTTAAAAATAAAACTGTTATTATTTTATACTTATACTTGGATGATACAGAAAATTAGAATGGTTTGAATATATACGATAAAAATACGAAATAATGATTATTTAGAAAAACTGTTATATAAGTCAGATGACATACAAGTGATACAAATAGCAGGAATGGACTTTTATTCAGAACTTTTAAAATTCAACAAAAGTAAGCGTTTTATAAAAAACAAGCTATAATGAGGGCAGATTATAATTTATGATAAGTCACATGCTTTTTAGTTATTATCGTAACAAGTGAAGTTGACTAAACCATGAGAGAGTAACATGAGAATTATAATAGGAAAGATATCGCTTGTTTATGCTATCCTTGCAATGGCTTCTGTGTTAAACTTTGGATTGCTACCAGACTTTATTGTGGATTATCTTATATCATTTTTTAATGAAAATAATGCTAAGATTCTTATGTATTATTATAACTGGTATTATTTCAGGTTATATTGGATTACTTTTATTTAAAAATTATCCAATTCATACAGCAGAACAAATTCGTGGTACAACTGGAAAAGCGACAGATGTAGCAGGTTAATAGAATAGTAGAATAAATTTTTGCATAGAGGTTTAGGGGGAGTTATGATGAAGTATCGCTCAGTATTTGATATTATCGGTCCAGTTATGATTGGACCATCAAGTTCACATACAGCAGGCGCGGCAAGAATGGGGCAAGTTGCTCGCCAGCTGTTTCGTCATGAACCAGAAAGAGTAAGCATTTCGTTATATGGATCATTTGCAAAGACGTATCGAGGGCATGGTACGGATGTAGCACTAATCGGTGGAATATTAGGATTTGAAACAGATGACTTACGTATTCCAGAGGCGCTAGAAATAGCAAAAGAGCGCGGAATTGAAGTGGAATTCATTGAAGAAGATGCCAATGCACCTCACCCAAATACAGCGAAAATTCGTTTGTATAAAGGTGAAGAAGAAATTGAAGTTGTTGCTTGCTCAATTGGTGGCGGTAAAATTGAAGTTGTAGAATTAAACGGATTCGATCTTCAATTATCAGGCACAAGTCCAGCACTACTTATTGTAAATAACGATCGCTTCGGTGCTATTGCAGCAGTAGCTTCAATCCTTGCGAAACATGAAATTAACATTAGTACAATGAGTGTTTCTCGTAAAGAAAAAGGAAGAAGAGCGCTTATGGTCATCGAAACAGATGAATTATTAGCAGATGAAGTGATTGAAGAAATAAACGCGCAACAAAATATTTGTCAAGTAACTATTATGGAATAATTGCAGGGGGGACACACCATGTTTCGGAACGCAGCGGAACTAGTGGCGCAAGCTAAAGAACAAAATGTAAAAATCGCAGAAATTATGATTCAATGTGAAATGGAAACAAGAAGTATTTCACGTGAAGAAGTAATTGCTGGTATGGAAAAGAACTTAGTCGTGATGGAGCAAGCAGTAGAACGTGGTATTCGCGGAGTGAAATCACCAACTGGTTTAACTGGCGGAGATGCTGTAAAAGTTCAGGCGTATATGAATAGCGGAAAAGGCTTATCTGGAGATACGATTTTGGACGCGGTGAGTAAAGCTGTTGCAACAAATGAAGTAAACGCGGCGATGGGAATTATTTGTGCAACACCAACAGCAGGGTCTGCTGGAACAGTGCCAGGTGTACTGTTTGCACTGCAAGAAAAATTAAAACCGACACGCGAAGAGATGATTGAATTTTTATTTACAGCAGGAGCTTTCGGTATGGTTGTTGCGAATAATGCTTGTATTTCCGGCGCGGCAGGAGGTTGCCAAGCTGAAGTAGGTTCAGCAAGTGGAATGGCAGCAGCAGCTGCAGTTGAGATGGCTGGTGGAACGCAAGATCAAGCAGCTACAGCGATGGCGATTTCATTAAAGAATATGCTTGGTTTAGTATGTGATCCTGTTGCAGGACTTGTAGAAGTACCTTGTGTAAAACGTAATGCAGCAGGAGCTGCAAATGCGATGATTTCAGCAGATTTAGCATTAGCTGGTGTAACGAGTACAATTCCATGTGATGAAGTAATTGAGGCAATGTTTAGAATCGGACAAACGATGCCAGTAGCACTTCGTGAAACAGCTGAAGGTGGACTTGCAGCAACGCCGACTGGTCGTCGCCTGCAAGAAGAGATTTTTGGGAAGAACAATAACTAAGTGTAATTATAGAAAAAGGAGCTCAAATAAACTTGAGCTCCTTTTTTTATTTTTCTTTTGTTAGTTGTTCTAATGTTTTTCCAAGATTATGTGATCGTTCCGTTGCCTGTGTAATACAAGAAATAAGTGCTTGTTGAAATTTATGTTCTTGTAATACTTCAATACCTGCTTCGGTAGTTCCGCCAGGAGAAGTAATTTCCTTTCGCAAAATAGAAGGGTGTTTGTCACTTGCTTTTAGCATTTCAGCAGCACCAATCATCGTTTGAAGAATAAGTGATTTTGCAACATCTTCTTTTAAACCAATTTTTTTTGCAGCTTCTTCCATAGCTTCCACTACGTAATAAATATAAGCAGGTCCACTTCCGGATAATGCAGTGACAGCATGCATATCTTCTTCCTCTACAACAGAGACGAGACCAATCGTTTCAAATAAAGATGTTGCAGTGCGAATATGTTCCGCTGTTGCATGTTTCGAAGGGGAGATAGCGGTAGCTGATTTTAAAATGGCTGCGGATGTATTTGGCATTGCACGAATAATTGGAACGTCTTTTTGAAGTAGTTTTCTAATTGAGTGAGTAGAAACACCTGCTAGTAATGAAATAATAAGCACGTTATTATTTATGTATTCTTTAAAAGGGATAAGCGCCTCTGCAACATCCTTTGGTTTCATTGCTAGAAAAAGAATATTTGCATCAGTAAGTAATTCTTTTTTATTATGAGTACCTTTGACACCGTATTTTTT
The DNA here is from genome assembly GCF_900114335.1 of Bacillus sp. 5mfcol3.1. Taxonomy (NCBI): domain Bacteria; kingdom Bacillati; phylum Bacillota; class Bacilli; order Caryophanales; family Bacillaceae; genus Bacillus; species Bacillus sp. 5mfcol3.1. Next base: position 688,538 of record NZ_FOST01000002.1, read on the forward strand.
ATGTAGCTCTTGTAATCTTGTCTCGTTAGAACGATTACTTACAGTAATTTGTTCACCTTTAACAACATTTGCATGTAACAAGCCACCAATAATAGCTTCAGCAATAGAGCCTGCACCGAGAAAGGAAATGTTTTGAATAGACATGATGTTCCTCCTTTAATTTTGGTTAGAAATTCTTATAAATGTACATACATTCGTTTTTTTATAGGAAACACCTCTTTTTATCTGAAAATAATGACAAATATATATAGAAGTTGTAAACTGAAGAAGTATTCATTTTTGAACCGGAAAGAGACAGGGGGGCTAAGCATGACGGCGATTCACCGAATGGAGATTCCTGTACCATTTGCAGTGGAAACTGTGAATGTGTTTTTAGTTGAGGGGGAGACATTAACATTAATTGATACAGGGACGAATACAGAAGAGGCAAGAAATGCGTTAGAAAGTCAATTAGGTACATTAGGACATACGATAGAAGATATTGAAACAGTAGTCATTACGCATCATCATGCAGATCATTGTGGACTTTTAAATATATTTTCTGAGAAGACGAATATTATTGGACATCCTTGGAATGAGCCTTGGATCACACAAAATCCAGAGTTTTTAAAGCGGTATCATGAATTTTTTAGAGAGACGGCCTTACAGTTTGGTGTGCCAGTAGCATTTTTGAAAGACGAGTCGTTATTGACGACGAGGACACTTAAATATTCTTGTAATAGATCGTTAACGCATACTGTGAGAGAAGGAGATCGTATTAATTCTTTGCCTGGATTTACAGTGCTTGAAACACCAGGTCATGCTTCTACTCATATTTCTTTATATAGAGAATCTGATGGAATATTAATTGGTGGAGATGCTCTCATTAGTCATATTTCTTCGAATCCAATACTAGAACCACCATATGAAGGGCAAACAGAACGGGCACGCCCATTACTACAATATAATCAAACATTACAGCGTTTAAGCGAAATGAATATTTCACGCATTTTATCAGGGCATGGGGAAGATGTTCTAAATGTGAAACAACTTATTGAAACGAGATTACAAAAGCAAGAAACACGTGCTTTTAAAGTACTTGAGTTATTAAAGGAAAAACCAATGACAGCATTTGAAGTATGTGTAAAACTATTTCCGGTATTATATAAAGAACAATTACCACTTACTATTTCAGAAACGGTTGGACAATTGGACTATTTAGCATATAATCAACAAGTGATGATTGATGAGTCATCGCAACAATTGATTTATTATGCAAAGTAGGTGACAGCAATGACAGGACGTTTACAAAATAAAGTAATCGTCATTACAGGTGCTTCTAGTGGGATTGGTGAGCAAGTTGCAATGCAAGTTGCAGCACAGGGAGCGACTCCAGTATTAATGGCTCGAACAGAAGAGAAACTACAAGCGTTAGTAGACAAAATTAAAGAAACTTATAATACGCCTTGCTATTATTATGTATTAGATGTAAGTGAAGAGATGGAAGTACAGTCTGTTTTTTCAAAGGTATTACAAGAAGTGGGACGTATTGATATATTAGTAAACAATGCGGGATTTGGTATTTTTAAAACGTTTGAAGATGCGTCAATGGGTGAAGTAAAAGATATGTTCCAAGTAAATGTATTTGGATTAGTAGCATGTACGAAAGCGGTACTACCTTATATGGTAAACAAGAATGAAGGGCATATTATTAATATTGCTTCACTTGCTGGAAAAATTGCAACTCCGAAATCGAGTGCTTATGCAGCAACGAAACATGCCGTATTAGGATTTACGAATAGTTTACGCATGGAATTAGCGAATACAGATATTTATGTTACAGCAATTAATCCAGGTCCGATAGATACAAACTTTTTTGAAATAGCGGATCAATCTGGTACATATGTAAAGAATATGGGACGTTACATGTTAAAACCAACATACGTAGCAGAACAAATCGTAAAGTCGATGCACACGAAAAAACGTGAAGTAAACTTACCGAAGTGGATGGGAATTGGCCCGAAACTTTATGCTTTATTCCCAGGTTTATTTGAACGTGTAGCAGGTAAATCATTAAGTAAAAAATAGGAGATTTCCATATGGAAATCTCCTATTTTTTATTGTTTTCCAGTTACATAATCATAAACAATATCCTCAATTTCCTCGTATAAATCAATTTCAATATTTGAATGAGTCACCGTTTGAATATGTTTCACTAGCATTTCCTGATCTTCTTTTGATATTGGACTGCATTGATATTGTTGAAAACTTTTTATAATCATTTTCTCAATTAATTTTTCGTTCATATTTTTCCCCGCCTGTATGTACGTATGTATTGTTTTATTGTACTTGAAGTGAAATAAAAAAACTACTATGCACTATTTTTGTATAAAAATTCGGTTGAGTATATTATTTTTCTAATAAAATTAAGTTTTTTTAGATTTAAAAATTTATAAATATTTAATTGACTCTATAAATATACAATATTATAATCATACTTAATTTAAAGAATCGATATGAGGAGGAACTTATGAAAGTCGCAATTATTGGAGCCACTGGATATGGGGGCATTGAGTTAATTCGTTTATTAGAACAACATCCATATTTTTCGATAGCATCTCTCCATTCTTTTTCACAAGTTGGTGAGTGTATAACAAATGTATATCCGCATCTTCGAAATGTCCTTTTTCATACGTTACAAGAAATTGATGTGGAGACGATAGGAAAAGAAGCAGAAATCGTATTTCTAGCAACCCCAGCAGGAGTATCGGCGGAGTTAACTCCCAAGTTATTAGCAGAAGGTTTAAAAGTAATTGACCTATCTGGAGACTTTCGTATGATAGATCCTTCGTCATATGAACTGTGGTATAAAAGGCCAGCAGCGAAAGAAGAAATTCTTAGAAAAGCAGTGTATGGGTTAAGTGAATGGAAAAGGACTGAGATTCAAAAGGCAAATTTAATTGCAAACCCAGGATGTTTTGCTACAGCCACATTGCTAGCGATAGCACCGTTAGTACGTAGTAGCAGGATTGAAGAAGATTCGATTATTATTGACGCGAAATCAGGGGTATCAGGAGCAGGTAAAACACCAACAACAATGACTCATTTTCCTGAGCTATACGATAACTTACACATCTATAAAGTAAACCAGCATCAGCACGTTCCAGAGATTGAGCAAATGCTTACAGAATGGAATAGTGAATTACAGCCAATTACATTTAGCACACATTTAATACCGATATCACGAGGAATCATGATTACACTTTATGCAAAAGTAAAACAAAAGATGGAAATAAAGCAACTTCAAAAATTGTATGAAGAAACGTATGAACAATCGCCTTTCATCCGAATTTGTACGCAAGGGAAATTTCCAAGTCCAAAAGAAGTGAGAGGCTCAAATTATTGTGATATTGGCATAGCTTACGATGAAAGAACAGAAAGAGTTACGGTCGTTTCTGTTATAGACAATATGATGAAAGGCGCGGCTGGGCAAGCGATTCAAAATGCAAACATAATAGCGGGACTAGAAGAGACAACAGGTTTACAACATATGCCGCTTTATCTATAAGGGGGACATGATGATTAAAGTAGCGTCTATTACAAAATTAGAAAATGGTTCAATTGTAACGCCGAAAGGCTTTTCGGCAATTGGTACTGCAAATGGTCTGAAAAAGGAGAAAAAGGATTTAGGGGCAATCGTTTGTGACGTACCAGCATCATGTGCCGCTGTGTATACAACGAATCAAATACAAGCAGCCCCTTTGCAAGTAACGAAGGATAGTATAACGGCAGAAGGGAAGTTACAAGCAATTATCGTTAATAGTGGAAATGCAAATGCTTGTACTGGAATGAAAGGATTACAAGACGCATACGAGATGCGCACATTAGGGGCGGAACATTTTGGATTGAAAGAAAATTACGTTGCAGTAGCTTCAACAGGTGTAATTGGTGTTCCGCTGCCGATGGATATAATCCGAAAGGGAGTTGCAACTCTTATACCGACGAAGGAAGAAAGTGAAGCATATTCTTTTTCTGAAGCAATTTTAACGACGGATCTCATAACGAAAGAAACTTGCTATGAAATGATTATTGATGGGAAGAAAGTGACGATTGCGGGTGTTGCAAAAGGTTCAGGGATGATTCATCCGAATATGGCAACGATGCTTAGTTTTATTACGACAGATGCTCATATAGAGCATGACGTATTGCAAACGGCATTATCCCAAATTACGAATCATACATTTAATCAAATTACGGTAGATGGAGATACTTCTACGAATGATATGGTCATCGTTATGGCAAGTGGATTATCAGAAACAAGGCCGATAAATATGGAACATACAGATTGGGAAACTTTCGTATGTGCTTTACAGAAGGTATGTGAAGATTTAGCAAAAAAAATTGCGCAAGATGGTGAAGGCGCTACGAAGTTAATAGAAGTAAATGTGCTAGGAGCTCAAACGAATGAAGAGGCAAAAAAAATTGCAAAGCAAATAGTCGGTTCGAGTCTTGTGAAAACAGCAATACATGGTGAAGACCCAAACTGGGGACGAATTATTAGCAGTATTGGACAAAGTGAAGTAGCTATTAGTCCGAATACAATTGACATTACTCTTCAATCTATATTGGTATTAAAAAATAGTGAGCCTCAAACATTTTCTGAAGAAGAAATGAAAGAGAGATTACAAGAAGATGAAATAGTCATTAATGTGTACTTACACTTAGGAGAAGAGACAGGATCAGCTTGGGGCTGTGACTTAAGCTATGAATATGTAAAAATAAACGCTTGTTATCGTACATAAGGAGAGAGAAGATGAGCGAATATATTGTAGTGAAATGCGGCGGTAGTATGTTGAATCAATTAAAAGCTGTGTTTTTTGAATGTATAAAGAAATTGCAACAGAAGTATAAAGTAGTGATTGTTCATGGTGGTGGGCCAGAAATTGATGCCAAATTAAAAGATTGTAACATCAACGTAGAAAAAAGAGATGGATTACGCGTAACACCAAAAGAAGTTATGGATGTTGTTCAAATGGTGCTATGCGGAAGTACGAATAAAAAACTCGTAATGAATTTACAAAAGCATAATTTACTTGCGGTAGGTTGTTCAGGATGTGACGGCAATTTACTTCAAGTTCAACCTGTCAGTGAAGAGATAGGATATGTGGGGGAAGTAAGTTATGTAGAAACAGCCTTATTAAAAGGATTAATGAATATGGAGTATATTCCTGTTATTGCTCCAATCGGGGTAAATGGTAATGAAGTTTATAACATAAATGCGGACAATGCTGCAGCTGGGATTGCGGCTGCGTTAGGGGCAAAAGAGCTTATTTTTATTACGGATGTAGATGGAATATTACATGAAGGGAATTTGGTAAAGGAAACGGATGAATCTGAAATTGCTACTTTTATAGAAACAGGTGTTATTACAGGTGGGATGATTCCGAAAGTACAGGCGGCACTAGCATCATTAAAAATGGGAGTGCAAAAGATAAGTATTGTGAATGGTACAAAAGATTTTACTGAGGTTACGGGAGAGTGTATTGGAACGACGGTAACGAAAGGTGTGAGTATTGCATGACGAGTCATCTTTTTCAAACGTATGGCAGAAGAACTATTGAGTTTGTAAAGGGAACTGGAACGAAAGTTATTGATAATAACGGTAAGGAATATTTAGATTTCACATCAGGAATTGGCGTATGTAATTTAGGACATTGTCACCCTACTGTTCTCAAAGGTGTACAAGAGCAACTTTATGATATATGGCATATATCTAACCTGTTTACAAACAGCTTGCAAGAAGAAGTTGCGTCATTATTAACAGAAAATAGAGAATTAGATTATGTGTTTTTCTGTAATAGTGGGGCAGAGGCAAATGAAGCGGCTTTAAAGTTAGCACGTAAGCATACTGGAAAATCTCTCGTCGTAACATGCCAGCAGTCTTTTCACGGTAGAACATTTGGAACGATGAGTGCAACGGGCCAAGATAAGGTAAAAGAAGGATTTGGTCCATTACTTCCATCTTTTTTACATATCCCTTTTAACGATATTAAAGCATTAGAGGAAGTAATGAATGAAGAAGTTGCGGCGGTAATGGTAGAAGTTGTTCAAGGAGAGGGAGGAGTAATACCTGCTGATCTATCTTTTTTGAAAGAGATTGAAACATTATGTAATAAGTTCGGTTCCTTATTTATTATAGACGAAGTACAAACGGGGATAGGAAGAACTGGAACACTATTCGCTTATGAACAAGTGGGAATAGAGCCTGATATCGTTACCGTTGCAAAGGCGCTTGGGAATGGGATTCCTGTCGGAGCGATGATTGGCCGGAAAGAGCTCGGAGCGTCGTTTACTGCAGGATCACACGGTTCAACTTTTGGCGGGAATTACATCGCGATGGCTGCAGCGAAAGAAGTATTGCAAGTAAGTGAAAAACCATCGTTTTTAAAAGAAGTACAAGAAAAAGGCGAGTACGTATTAGAGAAGTTGCAAGAGGAATTACAGCATGTCGAATGTATTCAAAATATACGTGGTAAGGGGCTTATGATTGGGATTGAGTGTAAGCATGAAGTTGCAAGTTTTATAGAACAACTAGAAAACGAAGGACTTCTCGTATTACAAGCAGGTCCTAATGTGATAAGACTATTACCGCCACTCATTGTCACGAATGAAGAGTTAGAACAGGCAGTATATATAATAAAAAAAGTAGTTTGTACAAAAAACGTATCAATCATATAAGGGGGAAGTTTCATGTCAACTGTACAAGTACCGAAATTAAATACGAAAGATCTTTTAACACTAGAAGAATTAACGAAAGAAGAAATTATTTCTTTAATTGAGTTCGCTATATATTTAAAAAAGAATAAGCAAGAGCCTTTATTACAAGGCAAAATATTAGGGCTTATTTTTGATAAGCATTCAACTCGTACTCGTGTATCTTTTGAAGCAGGAATGGTACAGCTCGGGGGACATGGTATGTTTTTAAGTGGGAAAGAGATGCAAATGGGAAGAGGAGAAAGCGTTTCAGATACTGCGAAAGTATTATCGCAGTATATTGACGGGATCATGATACGTACATTCTCACACGCGGATGTAGAAGAGCTTGCAAAAGAATCAAGTATTCCTGTTATTAACGGTTTAACGGATGATCATCATCCTTGTCAAGCATTGGCAGACCTTATGACGATATACGAAGAAACAAATACATTTAAAGGAATAAAATTGGCTTACGTAGGTGACGGAAATAATGTATGTCATTCATTGTTGCTAGCGAGTGCAAAAGTCGGAATGCATATGACTGTGGCAACGCCTGTAGGGTATGAACCGAATGAAGAGATTGTAAAAAAAGCGTTAGCAATTGCCAAGGAAACAGGAGCTGAAATTGAAGTTTTGCATGATCCTGAATTAGCGGTGAATGAAGCAGATTTCATTTATACTGACGTTTGGATGAGCATGGGGCAAGAGGGCGAAGAAGAGAAGTATACTTTATTTCAACCTTACCAAATCAATAACGAACTTGTTAAGCATGCGAAGCAAACATATCGTTTCTTACACTGTTTACCTGCCCATCGTGAAGAAGAAGTAACAGGAGAAATTATAGATGGACCGCAGTCTATCGTCTTTGAGCAAGCTGGTAATCGATTGCATGCTCAAAAAGCGTTATTAGTGAGTTTATTTAAAAATGTAGAAGAGCCTTCCTAAAAGGGAGGTTTTTTTATATTAAAATGTCGGATGTATATTTGGTTAACCATTTCGATATCATTTATAATAAAAGAGAAAACTAAATTTGTTTTTCAGAGTGTGTAAGGACATACTACATATAAAAATATAGTTAAAGAGATGATGAGGGTGAAAACAACTAAGAAAACATATTCGTTTTTCCAGCGGATGTGGAGAATATTAAAGTTTCAATATTATAAGTTGCTTCGATCGCCAGAAGGCGCAAAGAAAGTATCGTTAGGGTTTGCTATAGGATTCGGCTTAGAAATGTTAGTCATTTATACGGCATCGCTCGTATATGTAATATTTTATCCAATCGTCAGGTTAGCAAAGGGATCTTTTCCTGCGGCAGTTATTGGCAATATTATTGGGAAAATATCGTTTCTCCCAGTATTTTTATTTCCGCTTGCGTATGCGCTAGGAAAAATGATTTATCCATTTCATGTACAGAAAATTCATCATGAACCATTTACGATATCGGACTTGTTTTCAAGTCACATTTTTACGATATTAAAGAGCTTATTACAAAGTGAAGTGTATGTATTAATTGGAATGACGATTTTAGGAGTTGTGTTTGGTCTCATTTCATATTTCGTTGTGCATTATTTATACGAAAAGAACCGTAAGTTACGTTTGAAGAAAAGGAAGAAACGAGTGAGAGAACCACTTGTACAATTATAAACAATGTCACATTCATTTTCTCCTTTGAATATGTTTAAGAAAAAGGAGGAGAGGATAATGTATTATTATTACGTGCCTCAAGTATATCCATATGTAAATTATTATCCGGTTTATGATACGAGTAGACAATACGAATTATATCGGCAACAACAATTACAGCAATTATCACAAATACCACAATTACCAACACAACAGCCTACACAGGAAAAAAAACCATATTTAACAACATGGCCATATTCCAATGTATACTATGGTAATTATTACGAATCATAAAGCTGCTTCTATTTAGAAGCAGCTTTATACGTTTGTTTTCAAAATTAAATTTTGAATGGTTTGAAGAGAATGAATGAGCTTTTCGCGCTCTTCCTCAGATAATGTTTGGAAATTTTCTTTTAGTTTGTCTAAAATGAATTGCTGATACTGATTTACTAATAATTTCCCTTCAGCTGTTAGAGAAATTAAAATGACCCGTCGATCTTTTTCGCTATAATGACGCTCTATTAGTTCTTCTTGAATAAGTTTGTTTAATAGAGGTGTCATGTTAGGCCGTGAAATCGCTAGCCGCTTGCCGATTTCGGAAACTGCTAATGTGCCGTTTTCATGCAAAAGCAGTAATACTTGTGTATGTGATGGCGGCATATGTCTTTGAGAAGAAAATTCTCCAGGAAGCATAAATTTGCGATAAAAAAGAGGCACTAGCGAAAGAAGATGATCAACAATACGTTCCCACTCGCGTGATTCCATATAAAGGCCCCCTTCCACTATCATTGTAACAAAAAAGACATGTTATAAAAATAGAATTGTTTCATGGTCGCTTTAATATTTGTAGGATAACACTTGCTTTGTAAATGTGTTGGCAATAATTGCATAGCCGTTATCATTTGGGTGTACTTGGTCAAATAATAACTCTTTTTTATCATTCGATATTAATTTGCGAATTGGTAAAACGATAGATGGTTGATTTGCTTTGGAAATGGAATAAACAGATTCATTCCAGCCATCTAAAAACATATCTGCATAACTTGCGATGGAGTCATCGAGTTGTAACGGGTTATAGAGTTCTGAGAGAATGAGTAAAGCGTCCGGATTTTGATCTCGAACTGTCTTTACAATACTTTTTATATCCGCTTCAAAATGGGCTTTTTCTTTATTTAACATTTTTATACCATCTATAACACCGACATCACGATTTAAACGAAATAAATTATTTCCTCCAATATTAATTGTAATTATATTTGCTGCTCTAATTTTTTCCTTTACATCTTCTGATTGAACTTTTTTAGCGAGACGATCTGTTGTAAGACCGTTTACCCCAAGGTTTTCTACTGTAATTGGTTTATGAATTTGTGCTTCTATTTGCTTAGAAGCTAATTCAGCAAATCCACCTTGTGTCGATCCATATCCTTTAGCGAGTGAATCACCTAATACAAGATGATAAAAAGATTCGTTTGTTTGCTTATCAATCCAATTTGGGGCAGATGTTTTTTCTGTTTTTTCTTCAGATTCATTTTGTTTTGTCTCGTCGTTCTTTTCAAAATAAGAATAAGAAATGATCAGAAGGAGGAGACAAACAATTGTTAAGATGACTTTTTTCATAAATTCATCCTCCTTGTAATTGGTAATTGTATCATATTCAGCAGTATTAGCAATGTAAGGGCATATTATATGTTTATGAAAAGTTTATAATAACTTTACAGAAAATTTGTTGAAGTTTGTCAAAAAATATTGACGATAGGAAAGAACTTTATATATGATAATGTCAGATAAGGTGAAACTTTAATGAGTGGGAGCTTTATTTCCTATTAATTAATAGTCTTCATCAATCGGGCGTTTAAGGAGACTACTCGTTAGCGCAGGGTGAAATGAAAATTGTGTCTCTAATAGAAGAAAAAAGGTATGTGGTTAGAGACAGATAGGGATTCATTTCATTATTTCTGGTAATTGTATAAGGGGGATTTTTTGTGAAAAAGTCAAAAAAAATGCTAGCTGGAGCAACTCTTGCGATTGGTGTTATAGCACCGCAAGTAATGCCAACAACAGCTCATGCAGATGAGAACACTGGGGAGAGTACAGTTAACTTACGAATTCTAGAAACATCAGATATTCACGTTAACTTAATGAATTACGATTATTATCAAACGAAAACAGATAATAAAGTAGGTCTCGTGCAAACTGCAACACTCGTTAATAAAGCACGTGAAGAAGCGAAAAACTCTGTCCTATTTGATGATGGAGATGCATTACAAGGGACACCGCTTGGAGATTATGTAGCAAATAAAATAAAAGATCCGAAGAATCCTGTGGATCCTAGTTATACACATCCATTATATCGTGTAATGAATTTAATGAAGTATGACGTCATCTCTCTTGGGAATCATGAATTTAACTACGGCTTAGACTATTTAAACAAAGTAATTAGTAAAACGGAATTCCCGGTTATTAACTCGAATGTTTATAAAGATGATCATGATAATAATGAAGCGAACGATGAAAATTATTTTAAACCATATCATATTTTAGAGAAAGAAGTAGTGGATGAAGCAGGCCAAAAACAAATAGTGAAAATTGGTGTAATAGGATTTGTCCCACCTCAAGTTATGAACTGGGATAAGGCAAATTTAGAAGGAAAAGTAAAAGCGAAAGATATTGTCAAAACAGCGAATAAATTAGTACCGAAACTGAAAAATGAGGAACATGCAGATATTGTCGTTGCACTAGCGCATTCAGGTGTTGATAAGAGTGGATACAACGAAGGAATGGAAAATGCATCATATCATTTAGCAACACAAGTTCCTGGCGTAGATGCAGTATTAATGGGACATTCACATACTGAAGTGAAGGATGTATTTAATGGTGTTCCAGTTGTAATGCCTGGTGTTTTTGGTAGTAACTTAGGTATTATTGATATGCAATTGAAAAAGGTAAACGGAAAATGGGAAGTACAAAAAGATCAATCTAAGCCGCAACTTCGCCCGATTGCTAATAGTAAAGGTACCCCATTAGTAGAATCTGATCAAAAATTAGTTAATGAAATTAAAGATGAGCATCAAGCGACAATCGACTATGTAAATACACCTGTAGGTGAAACGAAAGCACCAATTAATAGTTATTTTTCATTAGTACAAGATGATCCTTCCGTACAAATTGTGACAAATGCGCAAAAATGGTATGTAGAACAAGAACTTAAAAAACCAGAGTACGAAAAGATTAAAGATATTCCGGTTTTATCTGCAGGCGCACCATTTAAAGCAGGTGGCCGAAACGGTGCTACATATTATACGGATATTCCAGCTGGAACGTTAGCAATTAAAAACGTTGCAGATTTATACGTGTATCCAAATACGTTATATGCTGTAAAAGTAAATGGGGCACAAGTGAAAGAATGGCTTGAAATGTCTGCAGGTCAGTTTAATACAATTGATCCAAAGAAAACAGAAGAACAGCCATTAGTAAATATAGGCTATCCTACATATAACTTCGATATTTTAGATGGCTTAAAATACGAAATTGATGTAACACAACCGGCGAAATACGATAAAGATGGAAAAGTTGTAAATGCAAATACGAATCGTATTGTAAATATGACATATGAAGGTAAGCCAGTAGCTGATGATCAAGAGTTCATCGTCGCTACAAATAACTATCGTGGAAGTAGTCAAACGTTCCCAGGTGTAAGTAAAGGGGAGGTTGTATACCAATCACAAGATGAAACACGTCAAATCATTGTGAAGTATATGCAAAAAATAAAAAATATTGATCCAGCAGCTGATCAAAATTGGACGTTTAAACCGATTGTTGCAGATAAATTACATACAACATTTGATTCTTCACCAAATGCACAAAAGTATATAAAGAAAGATGGGAACATATCATATGTTGGACCATCTGAAAATGAATTTGCTAAATATGCAATTGATATAACGAAGAAAAATGATGATAAAGAAACTGGTGAAGGAAATCCAACGACACCGCCAACAGGTGGGGGAGAAAATCCAACAACACCGCCAACAGGTAATGGAGAAAACCCAACACCACCAACAGAAGAAGGTAATAATGGTAATGAACCAAAACAAGATGGAAACAATACTGGATCTGGACAAACTACAACAGATGATCAAAATACAAAAGAAACAACAACAACTGTAAGTGAAAATAAAGAAGCTGAAAAAGATGAACGTGATTTACCGAAAACAGGTGCAAGTATTGCTTCTACAATTGGAGTGGGTCTTGCGTTTGTTGGAGCGGGATTACTTATGTTATTTAGAAGAAAGAAAGCGAATAGATAGTCGAGAAATATAAAAAGGATTACCGATTTGGTAATCCTTTTTGTTATATTATGAAACTGGTACTGCTTTTTCTTTTTTCCATGAAAGACCGAATCCAGTAAAGCCGACGATAATGGTTACGACTGGACATGCTAAACAGAAGATTGCGTATGGCAGGTAATCGAATGTTGGAACGCTAAGAACGTTTGTTAAGAATACGCCACTTACACCCCATGGTACGAGTGGATTAATTACTGTACCAGCATCTTCTAATACTCGTGATAAATTACGACGTTCTAAACCGACTTCATCGTATTTATTAGCAAATGCTTGTCCTGTTAAAACGATGGATAAGTACTGCTCACCGAGTAAGAAGTTTACACCAATTGCAGTTGAAGCAGTAGAAATAATTAAGCGTGTACTAGTTTTTACGAAGCTAGAGATAATATTCATCAGCTGCGCTATAATACCCATTCCTTGTAATAATCCTCCCATACAAAGAGCTAGGAAAATAAGAGCAATTGACATCATCATACTTTGCAGGCCACCGCGAGATAATAAGCTATCAATATCTTTGATACCAGTTTTAGAAACGTAACCGTCTTGCATAATTTTTATTAAATCAGCTAAAGAAGTGCTAGGTTTAAAAATAAAGAGAATAATAATCCCTACCACAATTCCTGCAAGTAATGTTGGAACTGCGGGTACCTTTTTAAATGCGAATAGGAACAGTAATAAAATAGGAATCAGTGTAACGATAGAAATCGTTGCATTTTTTTCTAATGTGTTAATAAATGCTGAGAAATCAACGTTTCCACCAGATCCGCTTCCTAAAATGAAAAATGCGATAAAAGCAATAATGAAAGCTGGCACTGTTGTCCAAAGCATGTTACGAATATGTTCAAATAAATCTACACCCGTTACAGCAGGCGCTAAGTTTGTTGTATCAGATAAAGGAGACATTTTATCTCCGAAGAATGCACCAGAAATAATTGCACCAGCAATAAGAGCTGGATCGTATCCAAGGGCAGTACCCATTCCCATAAAAGCAAGTCCTACAGTTGCAGCAGTTGTAAAAGCACTACCGATACTCGTTCCAACAATTGCACAAACAACAAAAACAGTTGGAACGAAAATTTTTGGAGATACAAGCTGGAAGCCGTATACCATTAAAGTCGGAATAGTTCCAGCTGCGATCCAAACGCTAATTAATACGCCTACAAGTAAGAAAATAAATATAGATGGAATACCAGCTGAAATACTACTAATCATCCCTTTCTCCATAGTAGACCAAGAGATTCTCTTCAGGAATCCAAATGCTAATAAAAGAACGATACCAAATAAAATTGGGATGTGTGGTGAAACTTCTAATTGAATAACACTAAAACCAATACAGAAAAAGATAAAAATTGTTAAAAGAACAGACTCAATTTTTGAAACCATTGTTTTCCCCTCCTAAGTAATGTAAAATAGCTCTTTTTTATATAAAATTCGCCAATATTGTATATTTCCTTCTAAAATTTAGAATTTTGTGGCAAATTACCGGTAATTGTTAGTCCTTCTATATGATACGGAAATGATTGGATAAAAAAACGTCCCTGCATATAATTATGCAGGGACGAAGAAATCGCGGTACCACCCTAGCTTGTGAAATGAATGCGTCACAAAATAAAGGGTCATATGATATGCACTTATAAAATAAAAAACGCCCCTGCAATATATGCAGGGACGAAAAATTCGCGGTACCACCCTAAATTGTGAAACAGTGTCGTTTCACCACTCTTTAGACATAACGGTCTATAACCGTCTTTCACTACTCCTCACGTTTCGTAAAAGAAGCTCCAGGGGGTAATTCATAATTCGCTCTGTACTGGTTCGCACCGACCACCAGCTCTCTGAAATCAGAAATCGAAATACTACTAAATCCTATCAACGCCGATTCATATGATGTTAGTTAAATTTTTATCATATTTTCATCTTACATGTCAATAAAAATATTAACTATTTTTTTAGGGAAATAAAGGAGAATTGTTTTTAACGCTGTAAAAATGTACGTTATAATGAATTTGAAAGGGGGAGGAAAGAGTGAAGAAAAAAATAATTCTTTTTACCACTTTATTAGTTATTGGAGGAAGTGCTGGAATTTACACAGCTTTTGCGGCTGAATCAGAGCAGTTGAAACAAAAGCAAATACAACAGTCAGAAGTGAAGAAAGTAAAAGAAATAGAAGAGAAGAAATCAATGGAAAAAGCAGCAGAAAAACTAGGAGTTTCTACTGAGGGGAAAACAAAAGAAGAGGTTACGAAAGAAGTGAATACCGCTAGGTTTGAGAAGCGTCATGATTTATTAATTGAGCACGCTAAGCAACTTGGAATTGATACAGAGGGAAAAAAAGATGAAGAAATTATTTTAGAAATTGGAAAGATACAGCATGGAAAGTAGAACAACTTATCGTATGATAAGTTGTTCTTTTTTAAGAACTATTTGATTTTAAAATAATTGACAGTCATTCGGATTTAATGTTAACTATATTTATAAACAAGTTAACATTAGGGGTGACAATTGTGACAATAAATAGTAGAACGATTGAAAAATCATCTTATACATATGAAGAATTAGCGGAGAAAAATAAAGCTTACGTATGGCACCCATTTACACAAATGAAAGATTATTTAGAAGAAGATCCTGTCATTATTGAACGTGGAGAGGGAAGAAAGCTATACGATGTAAATGGTAATGAATATTGGGATGGTGTTTCATCTATATGGTTAAATGTTCACGGACATCAAGTACCGGAATTAGATGAAGCAATTCGTGAGCAATTAAATAAAATTGCTCATTCTACTATGTTAGGACTTGCTAACGTTCCATCTATTTTATTAGCAGAAAAAATTATTGAGGTTGTACCAGATGGATTGAAGAAGGTATTCTATTCTGATTCAGGTTCTACCGCTGTTGAAATTGCAATTAAGATGGCTTTCCAATATTGGCAGCATAAAGGGAAACGAAAGAAACAAAGATTCGTTACATTAAAAGAAGCATATCACGGTGATACAATTGGAGCTGTTTCGGTAGGAGCAATAGACTTGTTTCACCAAGTGTATAGTTCGCTCTTATTTGATGCGATTAAAATGCCGTATCCATATACATATCGTTCTCCTTACGGAAATAATAAGGAGGAAATTGTAAAAAGCCATTTAGAAGAAATGGAAGAATTGTTGAAAGAAAAGCATGAAGAAGTAGCTGCCATCATTGTAGAGCCATTAATGCAAGGTGCTGGCGGGATGATTACAATGCCAAAAGGATATTTAAAAGGACTGCGCGATTTATGTACTAAGTACAATGTATTATTTATTACAGATGAGGTAGCGACTGGATTTGGGCGTACAGGGAAAATGTTTGCTTGTGAACATGAAAATGTGACGCCAGACATTTTAACTGCTGGGAAAGGTTTAACAGGTGGATATTTACCAATTGCAGTTACGGTAACAACAGATGAAATATATAATGCCTTCTTAGGAGAATATGAAGAACAAAAAACATTTTTCCATGGACATAGCTACACAGGTAATCCGTTAGGGTGTGCCGTAGCAATCGCGAATCTAGAACTATATGAAAAAACAAATTTAATAGAAGACGTGACACGTAAAACGGATTATGTGACAGCGCAATTAGAAAAGCTCTTTGCGTATAAACATGTAGGTGATATTCGTCAGTGCGGATTAATGGTTGGTATTGAGCTTGTGAAGAATAAGGAAACGAAAGAAGCGTTTGACTGGACAGAAAGAGTCGGTGTTCAAGTATGTAAACGCTCAAGAGAGCTGGGTATGATTTTACGACCGCTAGGTAACACGATTGTATTTATGCCACCACTTGCTTCTACTTTTGAAGAGATTGATGATATGTTACGCATTTTATATAAGGCAATCTCAGATGTTACGGAGGGAGAATAATGAGTGGTTTTTTCATAACAGCAACTGATACTGAAGTTGGAAAAACAGTAGTTGCAGGTGCTATAGCAGGTGTATTTAGAGAATTAGGATATAACGTAGGGGTATATAAACCGTTACAAAGTGGGCATGTTGCATCAAACCCTGAGGGAGATGCGGCAAGGTTAAAAGTACTATCAGGTGTACCGACACAAGAAAATGAAATTTGCCCTTATTCTATTGAAGAACCACTTGCTCCGAGACTTGCCATGAAAAGAGCTGGAAGAGTAGTAAAGTTAAAAGAAATTACTGATTGCTATAATGAACTATTAAAAGAGTTTAATAGCTTATTTGTAGAAGGAGCAGGTGGGCTTGCTGTCCCATATACAGAAGATGCTTTAGTAATTGATTTTGCAAAAGAATTACAGTTGCCTCTTATTGTAGTAGCTCGTCCTACATTAGGAACAGTAAATCATACAGTGTTAACGATTGCTTACGCAAAGACGCATGGCTTAACCGTAGCGGGTGTCATTTTATCAGGTTGCAAAGAATGTGAAATGGAAAGAGTGCAAGAAAATAAAGAGATGATTGAAGAGCTGAGCGGGGTACCAGTTTTAGGATTATTACCATTCTTTGAAGGTGAGTTTACGAAAGAAGAAGTATTGGAATCTGCAAAAGAACATATTATGATTTCAAAATTAGAGGAGTTTATCCAAAATGAATCAAACGTGGCGGGCGCATCTTCAATCTAAATTACAACAATTACATGAGCAAGGGCAGTATCGAAATTTATATGTAACAGAGAAGGCAGAAGAGACTTGGCTTATTCGAGATAAAAAAAGGATGTTAAATTTAGCGTCAAATAATTATTTAGGGTTAGCTGGAGATGAAAGGTTAAAAGAAGCTGCTATTGCCTGTACAAAAAGATGTGGAACTGGAGCGACTGCCTCTCGTCTCGTTGTAGGAAATCATCCATTATATGAAGAGGTTGAGAGAAGCATATGTGACTGGAAAGGTACTGAAAGAGCTTTAATTGTAAATAGTGGGTATACGGCAAATATAGGTGCCATATCTTCTTTAGCCTCTCGGCACGATATTGTTTTTAGTGATAAGTTAAATCACGCAAGTATTGTTGATGGAATCATATTAAGCGGGGCAGAGCATAAAAGGTATCGTCATAATGATTTGGATCATTTAGAGAAGCTGTTGAAAACAGCGTCACCTGAAAAGCGGAAATTAATCGTAACTGATACCATTTTTAGTATGGATGGTGATACTGCTTATTTGAGAGATTTAGTACAGCTGAAAGAGAAATACGGGGCAATCATTATAGTCGATGAAGCACATGCGAGTGGAATATATGGAATCGGCGGAGCTGGGTTATCTCATATAGAAAAAAATCTTGCTCAAAAAATTGATATACATATGGGGACGTTTAGCAAGGCTTTAGGGTGTTATGGTGCGTATTTGACAGGTGATGAAATTTATATAGAGTATTTACAAAATATGATGAGAAGCTTTATTTTTACTACAGCTTTACCACCAAGTACGTTAGGAGCAGTGCAAAAAGCAATTGAAATTGTAAAAGAAGATAATGAAAGAAGAGAGAACCTTATAGCAAACGGAGAATACTTCAGAACTAAATTAAGGGATGCTGGTTTTGATATTGGGAATAGTTCAACTCATATTGTACCGATTGTAGTCGGTTCAAATGAACATGCTTTACGATTTAGTAAAAGGTTGCAAGAGGCAGGGATTGCGGCTATTGCAATTCGTCCGCCAACTGTGCCGGTTCATAGCTCTCGAATTCGCTTTGCAGTTACATCGCAACATACAATAGATGATTTAAAATGGGCTATTGACCGAATTATTCACATTGCGAAAGAAGAGGAGATTTTCGTATGAACGAGCTAAAGATTATTTTTATCCCAGGATGGGGAATGGAAGAGAATATTTGGGATTTAGTATTTCCGTATTTTAAAGGATACCCTGTTCAAAGCATAGATTGGCGTAATGTGAAAGAACGAAGTGAATTTGCGGAACGAATTGTAGATGTAGCGCATAATGACAACGTAATTTTAGTTGGATGGTCACTAGGAGCGTTAGCAGCAGTTGAAGCTTATAAAAAGATTCAGGCAAAAGGCATCGTATTAATTGGTGGTACTGCTAAATTTACAAATACGAGCGACTACAGTAACGGATGGAATGCTTTGCATGTAGAACGGCTGAAAAGGAATTTGGCGAGAAGGAAAGAAGATACGCTCAAGCGGTTTTATGAAAATATGTTTACGAAAGATGAGCTAAAAGAGAATAAAAACTTTGAAGACATTGTAAACCGTTTTAAAGGTGATTCTATTCAGTCTTTACAACTAGGTTTGGATTATTTAATAGAAACAGATATGAGAGAAGAACTAAAAGAAATTAAAGTACCTATACTACTTATTCACGGAGAACAGGATGTAATATGCCCATTGTCTGCGGCACGTAGTATGACGGAGAATAGCAGCAGCGAGCTGAAAGTAGTAAGTGATGCAGGGCATGCGTTATGTGTGACGAATTTTGAATATTGCGCAAATGAGATAATTCAATTTATAGAGGGGATACGACATGATCAACAAAACGTTACTACAAAAACGGTTTAATGGGGCAGCCGTATCTTACGATCGATATGCAAATGTACAAAAAAAGATGGCACATTCATTACTTTCAATCTTAAAGGAACGATATAGTGAAACGGCATCAATACGTATTTTAGAACTGGGGTGCGGGACGGGGTATGTAACAGAGCAATTATCAAAGTTATTTCCGAAAGCACATATTACAGCAGTTGATTTTGCTGAAAGTATGATTGCAATTGCGCAAACTAGACAAAATGTAAAAAATGTAACGTTTCACTGTGAAGATATTGAGCGATTACGATTAGAAGAATCATATGATGTCATTATTTCAAATGCTACATTTCAATGGTTAAATAATTTACAACAAGTGTTAAGAAATTTATTTCAACATTTGTCTATAGATGGGATATTACTCTTTTCAACGTTTGGACATGAAACATTTCAAGAATTGCATGCTTCGTTCCAACGTGCGAAAGAAGAAAGAAATATAAAAAATGAAACATCGATTGGTCAACGTTTTTATTCGAAAGATCAGTTGCTTCATATATGCAAGATAGAAACAGGGGATGTGCATGTTTCTGAAACATGTTACATAGAGAGTTTTACAGAAGTTAAGGAATTTCTACATTCTATTCGAAAAGTAGGAGCGACTAATAGCAATGAAGGATCATATTGTCAAAGTCCCTCACTCTTTCGTGCGATGCTGCGCATATACGAAAGAGACTTCACGGGAAATGAAGGGATAATGGCAACGTATCATGCTTTATTTATGCATATAACAAAAGAGGGGAAGAGATGAAATGAAACAAGTACAAACAAAAAGGGATTGGAAAAAACTTGCATACGACGTAGTGGAAGAGAAAATGATTACGAAAGAAGATGCAATAGCGATATTAGAAGCTGATGATACAGAAGTTTTAGAAATTATGAATGCAGCTTACATTATTCGCCATCATCACTTTGGTAAGAAAGTAAAATTGAATATGATTATTAATACGAAATCTGGATTATGTCCTGAAGATTGTGGATATTGCTCACAGTCTATTATTTCAGAAGCACCAATTGATAAATATGCATGGTTAACGCAGGAGAAGATTGTAGAAGGGGCACATGAAGCAATACGCCGTAAAGCAGGTACATATTGTATTGTAGCGTCTGGTCGTCGTCCGACGGATAAAGAGGTAAATCACGTAATTGGAGCAGTTAAGGAAATTCGTGAAACGACAGACTTGAAGATTTGTTGTTGTTTAGGTTTCTTAAATGAAGATCAAGCAGGACGTTTAGCGGAAGCGGGCGTGCATCGTTATAACCACAACTTAAATACACATGAAAATAATTACGATAGTATTTGTTCAACTCATACGTATGATGATCGTGTTGATACAGTTCAAAAAGCGAAACAAGCGGGCATTTCTCCATGCTCTGGAGCGATTTTTGGCATGGGAGAAACAATTGAAGAGCGTGCTGAAATTGCATTTGAATTACAACGTATAGATGCAGATTCTATCCCTTGTAATTTCCTTGTTGCTGTAAAGGGAACACCTCTTGAAGGGCAAAAAGAGTTAACGCCAGTAGAATGTTTAAAAGTACTGGCAATGATGCGTTTTGTAAACCCGACAAAAGAAATTCGTATTTCAGGAGGACGTGAAATCAATTTACGTTCTGTACAGCCAATCGGTTTATTTGCAGCAAATTCTATTTTTGTCGGGGACTACTTAACGACAGCTGGACAAGAGCCGACTGCAGACTGGGGTATGATTGCAGATTTAGGATTTGAGATTGAAGAGTGTGCATTATAAGATAGTTGAAAAAGCAAACTTGTAAAAGGGTTTGCTTTTTTTGTAAATAAAATGTAATAAATAGTTGTGAACGCTTGATATTATTGGTTTTTGAGCGGAAAAAAGAATTTTTGTGGACGAATTTTCCAAGCCCTAGTTGTACATAGTAAATATGTAATTTATATTGGGTTGGAGGATTTTACATGTACAAATACATATTAGCGATTATGACTTGTTTAATTTTAATAAAAGCAATAAGTTCTGATCCAGTTAAGGCTGCTGAAAATCCTGAACAAAAAGAGATGCAACAAAGAATCGAACAACACTTTCGAACGAAAGCTGAACATTTTGGATTGAAAACGGAAGGAAAAGATTTAAAGGAAGTTAGAAAAGAAATTACTATTATAGAAGAAGCGAAAAAAAGAGAGAATGTATGGAGAACAGCACAAGCTCTTCATATAAAAACAGAAGGAAAAACGATGAATGAATTAATAAAAGATGTACAAAAAAAGGTGAAAAAATAAAAAGAGGCCGAAGCCTCTTTTTTTATGCCCATTGTTTTGATAAGTGAGCCATTTCAATTGCAGCAACAGCTGATTCATATCCTTTATTACCAGCTTTCGTACCTGCGCGTTCAATCGCTTGTTCAATTGTTTCTGTCGTTAATACGCCGAAAATAACTGGGATGTCCATTTGTAGTGATAAAGACGCAACACCTTTTGCTACTTCATTACAAACGTAATCGTAGTGAGTTGTAGCACCTCGGATTACAGTACCTAATGTAATAACAGCATCATACTTTCCGCTACTAGCCATCTTTTTAGCGATTAAAGGAATTTCAAATGCACCAGGAACCCAAGCAACATCAATATCATTTTCTTCTACACCGTGACGCTTTAATCCGTCTAAAGCGCCGCCAAGTAACTTACTTGTAATAAATTCGTTAAAACGTCCAACAACAACTCCAACTTTTAATCCTGTACCAACTAAATGACCTTCGAATACCATAATAAATCTCTCCTTTAATTATAAGTTTAGTAAGTGTCCTAATTTGTTTACTTTCGTTTGTAAATACGATTTATTCTCTTCTTTTGCTGGCATTTGCAACGGTACACGCTCGACTACTTCTAAATCGTAACCTTGTAAGCCAGCAATTTTTCTTGGGTTATTCGTTAATAATCGTAAACTTTGTAAACCTAAATCTTTTAATATTTGTGCTCCGATACCGTAATCACGAAGATCAGCAGGGAAGCCGAGTTTTTCATTTGCTTCTACAGTATCGAATCCTTCTTCTTGTAATTTATAAGCACGAAGCTTATTAAGAAGCCCAATGCCTCTTCCTTCTTGTCTCATATAAAGAAGAACACCGTTTCCTTCACGCTCAATTTGAGCAAGTGCTGCATGGAGTTGTGGTCCGCAATCGCAGCGATGTGAACCGAATACATCTCCTGTTAAGCATTCAGAATGAACACGCACAAGTACCGGTTCACCTATTGAAATATCACCTTTTACAAGTGCGATATGTTCTTTCGTATCTAATGAGTTAGAATAGCCAATTGCGTGGAAAGTACCGAAATCTGTAGGTAATGTAATTTCCACCTCTCTCGTCACAAGTGTTTCATGATGGCGGCGGTAAGCAATTAAATCTTCTATTGTAATCATTTTTATATCAAATTGTTTTGCGCATTCTATTAAATCAGGTACACGTGCCATCGTGCCGTCCTCATTTATAATCTCGCAAATAACTCCAGCTGGTTCGGCACCGCATAGCTTCGCTAAATCAACAGCAGCTTCTGTATGACCTGCACGACGCAGGACACCGCCTTCTTTCGCAATTAATGGAAAGATATGTCCAGGTCGATTGAAATCAGCGCCTTTTGATGCGGGGTTTAACAATTCTTGTATCGTAGTTGCACGTTCGTGAGCGCTAATCCCTGTTGTTGTAGAAACATGGTCAATGCTCACTGTAAACGCAGTATGATGTGAATCTGTATTATGAGATACCATTGGTTCTAATTGTAGACGTTCTGCGTACCCTGCTGTAATCGGTACACAAACGAGACCACGGCCATGTGTAATCATAAAATTAATTGTTTCTGGTGTAATGTACTCTGCTAAAGCAATAAAATCGCCTTCATTTTCTCGGTTTTCATCATCACATACGATAACGACTTTACCTTGTTTTAAATCTTCTAGAGCTTCTTCAATACGATGAAACATTGTGCTTCCCCCTTATAGAAATCCGTTTTCTTGTAAAAAGCTTTCAGTCATTGAACCTACTCGTTTTGTAGGTTTAGTAATAAAGCGTTCGATATATTTACCAATCATGTCACACTCAATGTTTACGATATCTCCGGCATTTTTTTCTCCAATGACAGATTCGCTTACTGTGTGCGGGATGAGTGAAATCGTTATGGAAGATTCGTCTATATCAAATATCGTTAAACTCGTTCCATCAACAGCAATGGATCCTTTATGCAAACAATAGCGCAGCAGTTCATCAGAAATTGCTATTTTGTAATAGACGGCATTGTAATGTTGTTTTTTATTTAAAATCGTTCCGATGCCATCAATATGTCCTGAAACGAAATGTCCACCGAATCGTCCGTTTGCAGCCATTGCTCGCTCTAAATTTACTTTAGAGTGCGGTTTAAGCATGCGAAGTGATGTCGACTGCATCGTTTCAGGCATTGCATCAACTGTAAATGAATTAGTTGTAAAGCTTGTTACAGTTAAGCAAATACCGTTCACCGCGATACTATCACCTAAGTGAACATCTGATAAAATTTTCTTTGCATGAATCGTTAATTTCATCGCTTCTCCGCTTTGTTGCATGTTTGCTATCGTTCCTAATTCGTCTACAATTCCTGTAAACATTCCGTCACCTCGTTTCGGGCATTCGCAACAATTTTTATATCATCACCAATTTGTTTCATCTCTTGAATTTTCAAGGAAAGCGCATCTTGTAATTTTGAAAAACCATTTCCTCCAAATAAAGTAGGAGCATCTTTCCCACCAATTAATTTCGGGCTTATATAGGTTACAATTTCATTAAAATTGTTTGTTTTTAAGAAACTTGCATGAATCGATTGGCCACCTTCAACGAATAGAGAAAGAATTTGTTTTTCTCCAAGAAAGGAAAGAAGGTCCTCGATTTCTATATGCTTCGTTTCCATTTGGAATATAGCTATATTTTTAGATTCATAAGAAGATATCTTCTCTTTCTTTACATCCTTACCGACAATAATCCATGTCGGTGCTAAACCATCTGTTATAACATGAGAAGATGGTGGTGTTCGTAAATGGGTATCTAAAACAACGCGAATAGGATGTTTCCCACCATTTGGAATTCTTGTTGTTAAATGAGGATTATCAGCTATAACTGTATTCACTCCAACAAGAATTGCATCATGTATATGGCGATATTGGTGAACATCAGCACGTGCTTCTTCACCTGTAATCCACTTACTTTCACCAGTTACAGTTGCTGTTTTTCCATCTAAGCTCATCGCTGTTTTGATTGTTACAAAAGGGCGTTTCGTTTTCATGTAGTGAAAAAAGTAGCGATTTAATAAAACTGCTTCTGCTTCAAGAACACCGGTAGTTACTTCAATTCTAGCTTCCTCTAATCTTCTTTTTCCGTTACCAGAAACGAGCGGATTACAATCGAGAGTAGCAATTACAACACGCTTAACTCCTTTTTCGATGAGCAATTCACAACAAGGTGGTGTTTTTCCAAAGTGGCTACACGGTTCCAGTGTTACATAAACGGTAGCGTCTTTGGCGTTCTGACCAGCCATTTGAAGGGCATGAACTTCTGCGTGTTCTTCACCAGCCCGTAAATGAGCCCCCATACCAACGATGTTTCCATCTTTTACAACAACAGCACCAACCATAGGATTTGGACTTGTTTGTCCTGATGTTCCTTCTGCTAACTGCAGGGCAATCCTCATATATTCTTGATCTGTCATTTTCTTCACCTCTCCTAAAAAAATCAAAAAACCCCAAGGATTTAATATCCTTGGGGTTTGGGAGACGTGATTTCTAGAAATATAGTTTGAATACGAAAGCATAGGAAAGAAACCTAACGATAATTGATATTTCTGCATAAGGAAAAAACCTAGCAAAATATCGAATTTTTAAACGCTAGTTGTCTCTTTTTATTTCAGTATAAAAAATAAGTATAGAAAATTAAACATATATAAAGAATCAAAATGAATCTTTAAAAATATGCATACTGAAATAAAAGTGTATTCACTATATAAAAAACTAGAAACATATCCTTCTCCCATCCAGACTATACTGTCGGCCCTAGAGTTTCACTAGATCCACCGTTTTCGAGTTGAAAACGGGTCACGGACTTAGAAGTTTTCACTTCATCACCGCCGGTTGGGAATTTCACCCGACCCCGAAGGATGCTGTTTGCTCAAATTATAGCACAAAAAAAATAAAAGGCTAGTAAAAAATATTCGAATGTGAAGAATTGTGTGAAAATATATGCAGGCTGGAATGGAAATAAAAGTATTAGAAATGTTGTAAGGAGAAGGGATATAACGGAGTTGCTAAAAAGAAAAAACATGCACAAAAAAATGTGCATGTCACATGTAAAATTATTCTGCCTCTGGTGCTCTAACAACAGACTCGAATTTACCTTTATGCGAAGCGTCGCAATAAGGCATATTTTTTGATAAACCACAACGGCATAAAGAAAATGCCGGTTTTGCTGGGAATACATTCCCTTGTGAGTCGACTAATTCCACGTCCCCTGTAACGCGAAAAGAGCCATTATCATTTACTTTAATTTGTACTTTTGCCAACGTTATCCCTCCTTCCCAAACGCTTAATTTCATCATATAATCAAGGGAAGTGCTTGGCAATATAAAGTGAAACTTTAATTAGTGGGGGAGGCATCCCCCACTAATTATTATTTGAACCAATCGGGCTTTTAGGGGCAGTTAATCTCCCGCCTAACTTCTTTGTTTCAGCCGAATTTTGAGGTGGGAGTTTTACTGCCCACAAATAGCGGGGAAAAAAGAGCACTTTGTTTGAGAAAGAAGAGAGTGTTATAATAGTTTTCATAACTGACTAGAGTAAGGTGACGAGAGATGGATAAACAATTACATACATTACGAAACATTGCAAATGAGCGCACGTGGGCATCATTTTTGAATGATAATCATCCATATAGTTTGTTACATTGGTCCATTGCAGGTGTAGGGCAAGAGGTAAAGGATGTTTGGTTACTTCAAGATGAAGTAACATTTCAAACGACAGAATTTCCAACGTTAGATGATGCAATGCAATGGATTTCTGAAAATATGGAACAAGTTACAGACGTTTTAGCGCAATAAAAAAACAGGCTTATGCAAGCCTGTTTTTTGTTTCTTTCACATATGTGTTTAAAAATTGATCGATGGCTGCTTCGTACTCTTCTTTATTTTCGTTATAAGAGCAAGCGTGTGCACCGTGTTCTGCAATATAAAGTTGCTTATTATTTTCTTTCGCTTCATATAACGCTTTTGTCATATCAGCTAAAATATAGTCGTCATCTTTACTATGAATAAAGAGAACGGGATTGTTAATGTTTTTTATACAGTCGATTGGTGAAACTTCACGAATTGTATAACCGTCACGAACTTTTAAAAATGCGTTTGCTAAAGGTAATAAAGGCCATTTTGGTAAATGGAATTCAACCTTTAAACGGTGCTGTAATTGTCCGTGAAAATCAGAGAAAGGACAATCTGCAATATAGAAATCAGCGCCATCTTCTACAAGTCCTGCGTATTGAAGAATTGTTGCGGCTCCCATAGATTCACCATGAATACCAAGTGTAATATTGGTTCCAAAACGGTTTTTTAGCCAGTCAACTACGGATTTCAAATCATGCTTTTCATAGTATCCATAGCTTGTTGTTTTTCCGCCAGTTTTACCATGACGACGATGATCGTAAATGAGGACATTATATCCCCTTTTTAAGAATAAGTTTGCATATTTTACAGAGTTTATTTTATTTACAGTTACACCGTGGCAAAAAACCATAAACTTATTGGAATGACCAGCAGGAATGTAATATCCGTGAAGGTCGTATCCGAATTGTGAAGGGATATGAATTTCTTCTTTATGAAGAGCATCAAAATCCTCTATACGAAAATGTTTTTTCGTTTCTCTTTCGAGTACTTCTTCCTCTGTTTTTTTCTTTAAGTACATCACTTTATTTGTAAAGAAAATCCCAAGGGCAGTTATTGCACCTAGTATAGTAAACAATGCTGCAAAAAAACGTTTCATACTTTACCTCATCCTCCAAATACCGTTACATGTGATACACTTATATTGTATCACAATGATATAAAAGGGGAGAAATAGGAAATGCTGCATATACAAAAAATTACGCCAGCGATGAAAGAAACAATCCGAATGTTCATGTGTAAGAACTGGGGAAGTTCATTGATGGTTTCACGTGGTAAGGGACATCAGTTAGAAGAGTTGCCAGGATTTGTTGCGCTCTCAGATGACAGAATAATCGGAATTATAACGTATGAAGTGACCGGAAATATGTGTGAAATTGTATCGCTAGATAGCTTTGAAGAAAGAAAAGGAATAGGGACGAAACTTGTGGATTGTGTATTACAAGTTGCAGAAGAAGAGCGGTGCAGACAGGTTTGGCTTATTACAACAAATGATAATATGAATGCGTTACGATTTTACCAAAAACGTAATTTTGTAATGACTAATTTATATGTGAATGCGGTAGAGGAGGCACGAAAAATAAAGAAAGAAATTCCACGTATTGGATATGATAATATCCCAATTTTACATGAAATTCAGTTGGAGTATCATTTAGTTAAATGATGTAACAATTTTCAGAAATATGAGTTATTAATCTTGACGGATAGTGTAATTTAGGTTACCGTAAAATTGTAATCTATTACCATATTAAGGGGTGACGATGTGGCAACTATACGTGATGTTGCAAAATTGGCAGGTGTTTCAGTCGCAACCGTTTCACGAGTTATTAATGAAAAAGGATACGTTCATGAAGACACAGTAAAACAAGTAAAGGAAGCAATTGAAGAATTACGTTATAGGCCAAACAGTGCAGCGAAGCCACTATTTAAAGAGAATTCAACGATAATTGCATTACTTGTAGATAATTTATGTAACCAATCAAACATCACTTTGCTACATTGTATTGAGGAAATAGCATATAAAGAAGGTTATCAAATCATTATTTGTAATATAGAGAATAAAGATAGATACATACATATGCTGAAGCAAAATAACATTGCAGGTGTTATTTTGACAAGAGCAGTTTTTAAAAGTGTAGGAGAAATTCCATTTCCGTTTGTTGTGATCGATGAGCAACAATCACATGGAAATTATTATGAAAGTGGACAGAGAGCTGTTTCTTTATTAAAAGAGAAAGGGTGTCACTTTCTTGCATATTTCGGTGAGGGAGAAGAAAGTGAAGAAATGGAAGATCATATAGCAGGGTTTTTAGACGCTGTTTGGGATGAAGGAATCTCTTATCGAGAAGAATGTGTACAAGGGTATACAAATAAACAATTTATTACATTATTGCAAAACAATCCGTATGTAGATGGAATTGTAGCCTCAAGTGATCAGATTGCTATTGAGTTAATTCGGTCAGCGAGATTTCTAAATATACATATACCAGATAAATTAAAAATTGTTGGACCGAATGGGAGTATAGAGTGTGAATGGATAGGTTCATCACTACCGACAATTGAAAACTATGTCAGAGATAATGGAAAAGTAGCTTTTCAACAATTAAAAGGAAAAATAAAAAAGTAAAAGGTGCGTTTTATACGCACCTTTTTATAATGTAATTGCGGCAATAAAGCCAAATATAAGTAACGGTATATTGTAATGTAGAAAAGTGGGTACACATGTATCCCATATATGATGGTGCTGACCATCAGCATTTAAACCGGATGTTGGTCCAAGGGTACTATCCGATGCTGGAGATCCTGCGTCACCTAGTGCTCCGGCTGTACCAATAATTGCAATTGTGGCCATTGGACTAAATCCAAGCTGAATGCAAAGAGGTACAAAAATGGTTGTTAAGATAGGGATGGTTGAAAAGGATGAACCAATTCCCATTGTAACGAGAAGTCCAATAACGAGCATAAGAAATGCAGCGAGTGGTTTGTTATTTCCGATTATATGTGCACTCGTTTGCACCAGAGATTCAACATGTCCTGTTTTTCGAAGAACAGCGCCGAATCCAGCGGCAGCAATCATAACAAAGCCAATAAAGGACATCATACGCATTCCGCTTGTTAATATCGCATCTGCTTCTTTAAGTGGTAGACTGCCACTAACCGATAAGACGATAATACCTGCTAAAGCACCAAAAATCATTGATTCTGTTGTTAATTGAACAGTTAATGTAGCAATGATAGATAATAACCCGAAAGTAATGCTACGTTTTGTATAGGGAACGATTTCATTTTCGGTAGTATGAATTTGTTCTGTTTCATACGTACGAGGTTTTCGGTACGTAATGAATACCGCTACACATAATCCAATAATCATACCAATTGCTGGAATAGTCATTGCTTTTGGAATAAGTGTGACATCAAATGTAAGGCCGCTTTGCGCAGCGTTGGTTTGTAATACGTCATGATAAATTTTTCCGAATCCTGCAGGGATCCACATATAAGGAGTAATCAATCCAAATGTAATAATACATGTGACAAGTCTGCGATCCACTTTCAGCTCATTTAATACTTTTAAAAGTGCTGGAATTAAGATGGGGATGAAAGCAATGTGAACAGGAATCACATTTTGTGAGAAACAAGCCATCGTTAAAATAATGAATAAAATAAGTATTTTAGAATAAACTTGTTTTTTCGTGTCTTGTTCATTGCCAATCCATTTTAATGCAGTTTGAATCATAGCATCTGGAAGTCCTGTTTTGGAAAGGGAAATAGCGAAACCACCAAGCATTGCATAACTTAAAGCGATTGGAGCACTGTTTCCAAGACCAGTTGTAAAAGTGTTAATCGTTTCTGAAATACCGAGTCCGCCGATAATTCCGCCTGTTAAAGCTCCAACAATGATGGCGACAATGACCTGGACACGTAACAAACTAAGCAATAGCATAATTGCTACTGCGACGAGTACAGCGTTCATAATAAATGTAATCTCCCTAAATTTTTATTCTGTTAAGACAAGTAAATATGAAACATTTTGCGATGTTTATACATACTTGCGACATATTATTATAAAATGTTTTCTATGAAATGTAAAAGAGCCTTTTGTTACTAATGCTGAAAAGCTAGCTCTTGTTTAATTGATTGCAAAGAATTAGCGAATAATTCTGGTTCTTCTAAATCAGGAGAATGTGCTGAATTTGGGAACCAAATCATCTTTTTTATAGGCGCTTCAATAATATCGCAATATTCCTGAACGAGTGCATAAGGAGTTTGATAATCATAGCGACCAGAACAAAAATAAACTGGGATAGATAAACTTGAGATAGAAGAAAAGAAATCGATTGTCAGCATTTCTTCCCATAAAACGCCAGATTTTAAATTTCCTGCGAGAAACTTGAACCAATCTAATAGCGTATACTCAGGAGAAAAGAAACCTTTTCGTATGAAAGAAAAGGAAGATCCGTTTTGGATTGCGCCTCCAAATGTGCCAAGCCACTTTCTTTGAATAATGAGACGTCTCGTATCTAAAAATGGTGGTTTGCCTAATTTTAAAAGGGAAGCTAATGCTTTTTTATGATCATGTTTTTTTGCAGAATGAATTAAATGTTGATATAGCAATTCTTCATTTTGTTTCATATGTACAATTTGCCCAATACCGATGTAAGCCTCGATATACTTTGGATATTGATGTGCTATGTTAAGCCCAATAATACTTCCCCAAGAATGACCAGCGAGAAATAGTTTTTGTTTGTTGAACCTTTTAAGTACATATTGAATCACTTCTTTTGCATCGGAAACGAATTGTTCAATTGTGAAATTTGCTCCGAAATCTTTCATTGAAAAGGATTTACCAGCCCCGCGCTGATCCCAATTAATAACAATAAATTGCTTCTCTAATTCTTTTTGAAAATGGCGAATAAATCCGATTTGTGCCATCCCAGGTCCGCCGTGACAGCATAATAAAATAGGTTGCTCTACGTTTTGTCCACGCATAAGGAGAGTTTGTTTTCGATTATTTATCATAACGCTTTCTATCGTAGCGATACTATTAGGAATGAGTTGTTTGTTTTCGTTATAGAACTGAGGGGTGTAGCTACGAAAAAGCATATTGAAAACCTCCTTTTGTGAAATCGTATGAATCGCACAGGCTATTCATTTTGCATATACTGTTAGAAAATCATTGTAACATACCATACTAGTGTCATTTCAACACGGGAGGAGGGAAATTGTGACGATTGGAGAAATTATAGATGGTTTAAACAGACGTGAATCCATCGCTATTATAGCAAAACGTCTTGAAATAAGCCCGTATACATTATCGAAGAAATTAAGATTGATTGGATACGAATATGATGGAGAGCAGAAGAAACGTATTTTTGTAGGAGATGGAGAAGAACCACGTCACTTACAACTCCAAGAAGCGACCGCCCTTCAATATGAGAAAACAGATTATCAATTATTAATTTACGAGCAATTACAAAGCATTTATGAGTTACTAAGAAAAAGAGGCGAAGTAATTGCACCAATTATGAGTAAGAGTACAGAGAAAAAGAGACGAACCTTTTCTATTAATACAGAAATATTAGCAAGATTGGACCTTATATCAGAATCGAAAGGAATTCAAAAGTCTAAACTTGTAGAAGAGGCGTTGCAACAATTTTTACAGCAATATGAAGTTGACAAAACATCACATTTTGATAACTAAAGAAAAGGATACTATGTTCATTGGAAGAACGAGTATCCTTTTTATGATGTATATTACGTATAAAATAGAGGGTCAGTACAAATCCTTTATGGCGTGAAAAATAAAATTTATTATTAGAGAAACACTTAATTTACTTTTTGAATTCTTCCATCAATAACTGGCTGAATTGGTTCTTTTAATTGTTTTACGTAATCGACTAACGCTTCAAAGTCGTTTGGACCAGTTTCTGCATTTTTACCATTTTTAAATGATACGAATCCGTCACCGCCAGAAGCTAAGAAGGC
Source organism: Bacillus sp. 5mfcol3.1 (assembly GCF_900114335.1). Classification (NCBI taxonomy): domain Bacteria; kingdom Bacillati; phylum Bacillota; class Bacilli; order Caryophanales; family Bacillaceae; genus Bacillus; species Bacillus sp. 5mfcol3.1. The sequence continues at coordinate 720,675 of NZ_FOST01000002.1, forward strand.
ATTTGCAACTACGCTATACGTTTTAGATGGAGATAATTCTTCTCCGTTTGTTAAACGTATATTTGTAACTTTTTCACCGTTTGTTTTATTTGCATCCCACGTATATTGAATACCTGAAATTTGAAGCATTCTTGTTGTTCCTTTTTGCCATTGCTGATTTAAAATATCGCGAATGTCTTGACCTGTTAAATCTACTTTAATCAATTGATTTCCAAAAGGTTGAATGCCGTATAACTCACCCCACGTAATATCACCAGCATCTAAGTCATTACGAATGCCACCAGGATTCATGAGGGCGATTTGAGTTTGCATCGTTTGACGCTGAGCATCGGCAACTAAATTTCCAAGAGTGGACTCACCAGCATCATTTTGTTTACGGTCGATAGGTGCTGTAGATTTTCCGACCACTTCATTTACAAGTGGTGCGATTTTTTCTTTATATTGATCTAGTTTTTTCTTTACTTGTTTATCAGGTTCTACACCTTCATGATACGTTGTAACAACTTCAGCTTTTTTCTTTACAATATCCTTTGTTTTACGATCAATTGTTACATCCACGTCTGAGAAAGCCGTTCCGTATGAATTTGCTTGGACAATTAGTTTATTATTTACTGTACCATTTACATACGTATGACTATGTCCACCGAAAATAACATCAACTTCTGGGTCTGTTTCATTTGCAATTCGAGTAAGATCGCCATTTGTTACCCCAGACTCATCGGTTGTTCCACCGACATGAGCAAGAACGACGATCGATTTAACGCCGAGGCGTTTTAATTGTTGTGTTGATTTATTAATTGCTTCTACTTCATCAGTAATTTGTACATTTTTAAGCATCGTAGGCATAACAACATTTGGTGTATCAGTTGTAACAACACCAATGAATCCAACAGGAACACCATCTACCATTTTTACAGTAAATGGTGGTAAAAATAAGCGGCCAGTTGATTTGTTATAGAAGTTAGCAGCTACATAGGGGAAGTTAGCCCCTTTGAAATTCCCTGTTTTTTCATGATATCCACCGTAAATGAGGCGTTTCATTTCATCAATGCCTTCATCAAATTCATGGTTTCCGATTGTACCAACATCAAATTTTAAATCATTTAAAAATTCAATCGTCGGTTCATCTTGTAATAATGCTGAAACTGGTGGACTAGCTCCGACGATATCACCAGCATGTACAAGAAGTGTATTAGGGTTTTGTTTTTTATGTTCTTTTAAATAAGTAGCTAAGTAATCAGCGCCACCAGCTTCTTTATTATTGATTTTTTTAACAGTATCTAGTTGTCCATGGAGATCATTAATACCAAGCATTTGTACGTCTATGTAGCGGTTTTGTTCAGCTGGATTCTGAGATGGGGGAGCGGCAAATACGCTTGAAAAAGTAATGGTGCTTAAAACAGCAACGGCAGGAATAATTTTTTTCCACATAATATAATTCTCCTTTTTTTATAATCTGACATCATACGACATAATTTTAATAGATTCATAGGATTATAGCTACATAAAAATTTAGTCTTTTCGAAAAATTAACATATTTACAAAAAGTGAATAATAGAGTAAAGACCCTTTTTTATTGTCGATTTCATTGTGTATCTACTATAATGGAGAAAAAAGTAAAAGGTGAGTAGCATGAAGAAAAAGAAACAAAGACAAATGCAAAGACAATCACAAGTGAATCAACCAAAGAAAGAAACACTTACATTAGGCGATCAATTAAATGATTCACTCATGCAACAATTAAAGAGTAAGAAGAAAGAGTTGCAAGTGAGGGAAGAGGAAAAAGAGGCAGCTGAACTGGAAAGAAAGCGCCAAGAACAAAAAGAACGTGAAAAGAATAAATCATTTGAAGAACTGCTAAGTGAAAGTAACCTTACTTGGAAAGACTTTAAATAATAAAAAAATGATCAGTGAAATACCACTGGTCATTTTTTGACGAGCTTGTAAGAAAAGGGGAGTTAGAATGAGAAAAATTGTCGTTGTTCCACATGAAAACCATTGGAGTGAAAAATTTCAAATGGAGGCTAAAAGATTAAAATCAGCGATGCCAGAAACGGTAAAAATTCATCATATTGGAAGTACGTCAGTTCCCGGACTGGCAGCTAAACCTATTATTGATATGATCATGGAAGTAGAAAATATCGAAAGAGTAGATGGGTGGAATGAACGATTTATAGAGCTTGGTTACATCGTAAAAGGGGAAAATGGTATTTCAAGACGCCGATATTTTATTCATGGAACTGAAGAAAAACGCTCGTATCATTTACACGTGTTTGAAAAAGGAAATCCAGAGATAGTAAGGCATTTAGCATTTCGTGATTATATGATGGCTCATTGTGAAGAAGCAGAGGCATATGCAACCTTAAAGAAAGAATTAGCCGAAAAGTATACATATGATGGCGCGTTATATACGGAAGGAAAAAATGAGTTTGTGCGCAATGTGGATGAAAAAGCGAAAGAATGGAGAAAAAATAACGTGAATGAATGAGTTCACGCTATTTTTTAGCTATATAAAAGTGTTATGTAAACTGTACGTATGTTTTGACTTTTGGGATGAATCTTGTTGAAATAAAATTGTGGCTTATAAAAAATGTAACAATGAAAGGGAGACGACTGTGCATATTCCAACAACTACACTTCATAATGGCGTGAAAATGCCGATGATTGGTCTAGGCGTATATAAAGCGAAAGAAGGAGACGAAGTAAAGCAAGCAGTAAAAACAGCGTTAGAAGTTGGATACCGTTCGATTGATACAGCAACTGTATATGAAAATGAAAGCGGTGTCGGAGAGGCGATACGTGAATCAGGAATTCCAAGAGAAGATATATTTATTACAACAAAAGTATGGAACGACGATCAAGGATATGAGGAGACACTCGAGGCGTTTGAAAAGAGTTTGAAAAAATTACAAATGGACTATGTAGATTTATATTTAATACATTGGCCGGTAAGAGGGAAGTATGTTGATACGTACCGAGCTTTAGAGAAATTGTATGAAGAAGGTAAAGTGCGTGCGATTGGTGTTTCTAATTTTCATAAACATCATTTAGAACTATTATTACCAAATTGCAAAGTGAAGCCGATGGTAAACCAAGTGGAACTTCATCCGATGTTGACGCAATTTGAGTTGCGTAATTTCTGTCAAGGTGAGCAGATTCAAATGGAAGCATGGAGTCCATTAATGAGAGGCGGAGAAGTATTTCAGCACCCGATTATTCAGGCTATTGCTACTAAATATGAAAAAACACCTGCGCAAGTTATATTAAGGTGGGATATTCAAAGCGGGATTGTGACGATTCCTAAATCTGTTACACCATCTCGCATTAAAGAAAACTTTACTATTTTTGATTTTGCACTAAATGAAGAAGAGATACGTCAAATTAACACGTTGAATCGTGATTTACATGTAGGAACGAATCCTGATAAATATGATACGTTATAAAAAAGACTGTCTCCTAATACTGGAGGCAGTCTTCTGTTTTATCGGTAATTCGATATTTTTAACGATGCAAAGCATATGTGTCATATTTAACAATCTTTTGAAGTTGTATATATTCTTCTTTTGTTAAAGGTAACTGTTGGCTAGCTCGTATATTTTCCTGTAATTGTTGAAGAGAGCTTGCACCAGGTATAACAGCTGCAACAGTCTTATTATGTAAGCAATATTGAATAGCTGTTCCTGTTAAAGAGCGTTCTCCAATCATTTCTTTTACACTTGCTAGAGTTGCATGTAATTCATCGTAAGAATAAGAGAGATAATCCTTTTCCTTTACTCTTTCTATCTTTCTTGCATTATTGTCAGTTAAAATTCCTTTTGCAAGTGGCCCGCGGGCAATGACGCTAATTTGGTGTTCATTTAGAAGGGGGAACCATTCTTCTGGACGACGATTTAAAAGGTTATATTCCATTAGTACACTAACGATGTTTGAGCGTTTTGCATATTCACGAACGACATTTGGGCGTATAGAAGAAATACCGTAATGGCGAATAATACCTTCCTTTTTCAATTCTTCAAAAGCTTCAATTGTTTCATCTATTGGATCTTCAATTGTTCCGCCATGAAGTTGGTAAAGGTCAATATAATCAGTTTGAAGTCTACGTAAACTTTCCTTTACTTCAGTCTTTATGTAAGCTTTAGAAGGATCCCAAGACCAGCCATTTTTTTCTTCTGTCCAACGATTTCCAACCTTCGTTGTAAGTACAATTTGGTCTCTTCTTCCCTTCAAGGCTTTTCCAACAAATTCTTCATTTAATCCGTAATCATATAAATCTGCTGTATCAAAAAAATTAATTCCTAAATTGATAGCTTCATCGATAATATGCATAGCTTCTGTTTCAGATGTACCGAGAGACATACAGCCAAGGCCCATTTCTGTAACAAACAAATCTGAGTTTCCTAATTGACGTTTTTTCATAGGTCAACCTCCTTACCTTTATTGTACGAGAGGGAAAAGAGGTTGACAAACGTTTACTTTCCGCTTCGCATTAACTGCCCGTAAAAGCATGATTAATGTTTCACTTTATTTGCTGTAATCCACTCTTGTACAGTTGTATACTCTTTGCTATATTGCTTTAGCTTATGGCGAATTTGCCATGCTTTTCCGACTAAAGTGACGCGATTTGGTAAAATATAAACTTTCATTTCTATCACGCTCCTTTCAATGTGGTAAAATGTATGAGGAAAGAATAGGAAATAGAACAGGGAGATGAAGTAGTATGAGTAATCTTGCAGAGAGAACAGTAAAAACTGAGCCAATTTTTGATGGTAGAGTTATAAAAGTTCGTGTTGATGATGTAGTATTACCAAATGGAGCAATGAGTAAACGTGAAATTGTAAATCACCCTGGTGCAGTTGCTATTATTGCTATTACTGATGAGGGGAAAATTGTGCTTGTTGAGCAGTATCGTAAAGCACTTGAAAAGGCGATTATAGAAATTCCGGCTGGCAAGTTAGAACCTGGTGAAAAACCTGAGGTAACAGCAGTTCGTGAATTAGAAGAGGAAACAGGATATGTATGTGAAAATATGGAGCTCATTACTTCTTTCTATACATCTCCAGGATTCGCAGATGAAATTTTATATGTATATAAAGCGACAGGTTTGACAAGAAAAGAAAATAAAGCTGAGTTAGATGAAGATGAGTTTGTGGAATTAATGGAAGTATCGTTAGAAGAAGCGATTACTCTTATGAAAGATCTTCGTATTCATGATGCGAAGACGATGTTTGCAGTACAATATTTACAACTACAAAAATAAACACTCGCCAAAGGCGAGTGTTTTTTAATTGATTTTTGCATATACACGTGCATCACGTAAGCTACCATCTGGTGCTAGGAAATCATTTTCCATTGTCCCTTCTAGAATGAATTCTAGACGTTCTGCTAAGCTACATGCATTTATATTTGTTGCATCAGTACGAATTTCAATTCTTCTAGCGCCTAGTTTATCAAAGGCGAACTGAATTGCACCTTTAACAGCTTCGGTCATATAGCCTTGTTTTGTATAGGCACTATGTAGCCAGAAGTGAAGTGAAAACTTTGGAATATCCCAGTTTTCAGGCTTTAGTGTAATTGCTCCGATGAATGTACCAGATACTTTATCGTATAAGTGAAAATCAAGTGTTTCACGAAGTAAAAACTGTCCGTGAGCTTCGCGAACAATTTCTTCAGCACTCTCTTCTGTTTCAGCGTTAATTGGTATCCACGGTACTAAGTCTTCTAGAGAAGCTTGGATTGCTTCATATACTTCTGCACCATCACCTGGAAATGGTTTACGAACTTGCAAGCGTTCAGTTTGAAATAATGTTGGAAAATCTAATAATAATGGTTTCAAGAGAAATCCCTCCTATTCTCTACTTTTTAGTTTAGCAAAGTAGAGCGGAATTTCAATGTTAATTCGTCATACTTTTTTCTTTCTTTCATACATTTTTAATAAGAGTGTGAACGGAGGGAAGAAAAATGTGGCGAAAAAATTGGCAAGACCGTGTAATGTCTCACATACAGGAAAACTCTTCATTATATATATTTAACGCTGTTTTATTATTGATGGGAGTAATATTCGGAGCCATTCTCGTGAATAGTTTACAAATCAATCAAAAACAAGATTTATCATTTTATTTACAACGTTTTTTTGGACAAGTCTCTAAAGGAGAATTTGCCATTGCGGGCGAAATGTTTCGAGAAAGTTACTTTTCGCAATTAAAATACATCGGATTTATTTGGATTTTAGGAATTTCAATTATTGGATTACCACTTATTTTTATTTTATTATTTGTAAAAGGAGTTGTCGTTGGATTTACAGTTGGTTTTTTAGTAAGTCAGCATGGATGGAATGGACTATTATTAGCATTTGTATCTGTTTTGCCACAAAATTTAATTATCATTCCAGTCTTTCTCGTTATGACAACCATTGCTGCAAGTTTTTCTTTACGGATGATTAGGCATCAATTTATTAGAAAAATAACCGAGCCACTATTACCATTATTAATCCGTTATACATGCTTCTTTCTCGTAATTGGAGTGGTGTTAGCACTTGCTTCTAGTGTGGAGGCTTACGCATCACCAGTTTTAATGAAAGAAGTCGTTGAGGCTATTAATAAAAAATAAATACTTTTTGAGAATAATTATCAATTTGTTTTTATTGTTTTTTCTTTTGACAGAAGCCCTTCTTCTGATATAATGGTGTAAGAGTGGCGAGGAGGGAGTAGTACCGAATGGAAGAAAGAATTGAACGAATTAAGAAGCAATTACATGCAGCGAGCTACAAATTAACACCGCAACGTGAAGCAACAGTTCGTGTGCTGCTAGAAAATGAAGAAGATCATTTAAGCGCAGAAGATGTTTACCTCCTTGTAAAAGAAAAGTCGCCAGAGATCGGATTAGCAACCGTCTATCGAACTTTAGAACTATTATCTGAGTTAAAAGTTGTCGATAAGATTAACTTCGGAGACGGTGTTTCACGCTATGACTTACGCCAAGAAGGTGCGCAGCGTTTCCACCATCATTTGATTTGTACACAATGTGGTGCTGTACAAGAAATACAAGAAGATTTACTTGGTGAAGTGGAAAGGAAAGTAGAACGAGACTGGAGCTTTAAGGTGAAAGATCATCGTTTAACATTCCATGGGATTTGTAAAAACTGTCAAGAAAATGAAACGGATGAAAAATAACCTTTTCCTATTTATCTAGGAAGAGGTTTTTTATTTGAATAAGGTATAAATTGGTGAAAGCTTGGCATATGTTGTAATAACTTATATTTTGGAGGAATTTACAATGCGCCGAGCTTTAAAATTAACTTTTGATGGAATAAAAGTATTTTTATTATTTACAAGTTGTACGATTTTGTTTTATTTCGCTATACTATGGATAAATGAAGAATATGAAAGCTATCATCGTTATGAAAAACCTAAAGAAGAGACTGTAGAAAAAGTATCAGGGAATGAAGAACCGGCAAAGGATGCTTTCGTAAATAGAATGATGTTTTTCTATGAAAATGGGGAGTAGTGTAGAGTGGAAGATCAATTAAAAGATTTTATTCATTATATGGTTGTCGAAAAAGGATTAGCAAAGAATACAGTAGTATCTTATGAACGGGATTTAAAAAGCTACGTAAAGTATTTGCAAAATGTGGAACAGACGAAAACTTTTCATGAAGTCACCCGTTTACACATTGTTAACTTTTTGCAGTATTTAAAAGAAAACGGAAAATCTTCGAAAACATTGGCGCGTCATATCGCATCAATTCGTTCGTTCCACCAATTTTTACTTCGTGAACGAGCGGTAGAACACGACCCATCCGTACATATTGAAACGCCACAAGGGGAACGGAAATTACCAAAAGTATTATCAGTTGATGAAGTAGAGGCGTTACTTCAAACACCAAAAATGACAAGTGCTTTTGGGATTCGTGATAAGGCGATGCTAGAGTTACTGTATGCGACAGGACTTCGTGTTTCAGAATTGATTGCACTCAATTTAGAAGATGTACATTTAACGATGGGATTTGTTCGTTGCATAGGGAAAGGGAATAAAGAAAGAATTATTCCACTAGGAAGTTTAGCAACGGAAGCGATTCAAAAGTATATTGAAAAAGGAAGAAGAGAATTAATGGGGAAAAAAGTAGTAGATGCACTCTTTTTAAACCATCATGGTAATCGATTATCAAGACAAGGATTTTGGAAAATATTAAAACGATTAGCGAAAGAAGCAAATATTGAAAAAGAGCTTACACCTCATACGTTGCGTCACTCGTTTGCTACGCACTTATTAGAAAATGGAGCAGATTTACGTGCTGTACAAGAAATGCTTGGACATGCAGATATTTCAACGACGCAAATCTATACGCACGTTTCAAAAACTAGATTAAAAGATGTATATAAACAGTTTCATCCGAGAGCATAGTTACTATGCTCTTTTTTTCATAGATTAAGAGGGGAAGAGCGTTTCACAGAAACTTCACAAACATTTCGTATATTGTTTTCAGCAGAAGACTGGAATATTACAATGTATTTCCTCTATACTAAATAAAGTATAAAGGAGGAAATGATGATGAAAAAACTGATTATAACTTTATTTATCGCGATGCTAGCGTTGGCTGGCTGTAATACAAACAAAGAAGAACCGAAAAAAGAACAGAAACTTGAAGCTATAAAAGTAGCAGTCCAAACAAATCCGAAAGAAATTAAACCAGGTGAAAAAACAGAAGTACAAGCACTTGTTACACAAGGAAAAGAAAGAGTAACGGATGCTGATGACGTAAAGTTTGAAATTTGGAAAGATGGCGACGAGAAACACGAGATGTTAGATGGTAAGCATAAAGGAAAAGGTGTTTATGCAGTCGAGAAAACATTTGAAACTGATGGAGTATATCATATTATTCCTCATACAAATGCACGTGAAATGCACGTTATGCCAGAAGTGAAAGTTGCTGTAGGAAATGCGAAAGTAGAAGATGCGAAAAAAGAAAATAGTGATCACAGTGCAGGACATGGAGATCATAAAAGTGACACAATGATCCATCTTATGGCTGGAGACATAAAGGCAAATGCTGAATCTACAATGAAAGTTCATTTAAAGCAAAAAGAAGAAGCATTAACTGGTGCTGAAGTACAACTAGAGATTTGGAAAGATGGTGTTGAAAAACACGAATTTATTCCAGCGAAAGAAGGGAATAAAGGAGAGTATGAAACGAAACATACTTTCAAAGAGAACGGTGCTTACAAAGTGAAAGTACATGTAAGAAAAGGCGAATTGCATGAACATAAAGAAGAAACAATAGAAGTAAAATAAAAAGTAGCTCTTTAGAGCTACTTTTTATTTTTAATATGAAGAAATAAATCATAAAAAAATTAGCACTTCGTTGCAGAATGGATTACAATAGAAGTGTGAAGAAAATGAGAAATTCTACGAAAATGTATTAAAAAGAAAGCGTAAACATGTTATGATATCAGTATCAGATGTCTGACATCTGACTTAGAAAAAACTAGAAATGTTTTTGAATCGTTTCAAGTAAACGAAATAGGTTAGAAAATGATTTAAAGAAGTACTGTTTGACAATGAGAATTCTTTTGGATAACAGTTTCACTTTATAGCGTTTTGAACATACTACAAGAAGTAGAACTGAACTTATAGGAGGTCGCAGTTATGAATAAATATAAACGTATATTCCTAGTCGTAATGGACTCTGTGGGAATCGGTGAAGCACCAGATGCTGAGCAATTTGGTGATTTAGGATCTGACACAATTGGTCACATTGCTGAACATATGAATGGGTTACAAATGCCTAACATGGTGAAATTAGGTCTTGGTAACATTCGAGAAATGAAAGGTATCTCTAAAGTAGAGAAACCACTTGGATATTACACAAAAATGCAAGAGAAATCTACTGGTAAAGATACAATGACAGGTCACTGGGAAATCATGGGCCTTTACATTGATACACCATTCCAAGTGTTCCCAGAAGGATTCCCGAAAGAATTACTTGATGAATTAGAAGAAAAAACAGGCCGTAAAATTATCGGTAATAAGCCAGCTTCTGGAACTGAGATTCTTGATGAACTTGGTCAAGAGCAAATGGAAACAGGCTCTTTAATCGTTTATACTTCTGCTGATAGCGTATTGCAAATTGCAGCACACGAAGAAGTAGTGCCACTTGATGAATTATATAAAATTTGTAAAATTGCACGTGAATTAACATTAGATGAGAAATACATGGTAGGTCGTGTTATTGCTCGTCCATTCGTTGGTGAACCTGGAAACTTTACACGTACACCAAACCGTCATGACTATGCATTAAAACCATTCGGTCGTACAGTAATGAATGAATTAAAAGATAGTGACTACGATGTAATTGCTATCGGTAAAATCTCTGATATTTATGATGGCGAAGGGGTAACTGAATCACTTCGTACGAAGTCTAACATGGATGGAATGGATAAGCTTGTAGATACATTAAATATGGACTTTACAGGTCTTAGCTTCTTAAACTTAGTTGACTTTGATGCATTATTCGGCCACCGCCGTGATCCACAAGGATACGGAGAAGCTCTGCAAGAATATGATGCACGTCTTCCAGAAGTATTCGCAAAACTAAAAGAAGATGATCTATTATTAATTACAGCAGACCACGGTAATGATCCAATTCACCCTGGTACTGACCATACACGTGAATATGTACCATTATTAGCATATAGCCCAAGCATGAAAGAAGGCGGACAAGAGTTACCACTTCGTCAAACATTTGCTGATATTGGTGCAACAGTAGCAGAAAACTTCGGTGTGAAAATGCCAGAATACGGAACAAGCTTCTTAAACGAGCTAAAGAAATAGGGGGATAAACAAATGAATCGTGAACTTATTACAAAATCAGCTTCATACTTAAAAGAGAAATTTCAAGAGACACCACAAGTAGGACTAATCCTTGGATCAGGACTAGGTGTATTAGCAGACGAAATTGAGAACGCAGTAACAGTACCTTACAGTGAAATCCCTGAATTCCCAGTATCAACTGTAGAAGGCCATGCAGGTCAACTAGTATTTGGTACACTTCAAGGTGTAACAGTAGTAGCAATGCAAGGACGTTTCCACTTCTATGAAGGATACGACATGCAAAAAGTAACATTCCCAGTTCGTGTTATGAAAGAACTAGGTGTAGAAACAGTAGTTGTAACAAACGCAGCTGGTGGTGTAAATACATCATTTGAGCCAGGCGATCTTATGTTAATTTCAGACCACATTAACTTCATGGGTACGAATCCATTAATCGGACCGAATGATTCTGAAATGGGCGTACGTTTCCCTGATATGTCTACATCATATACAGTAGAACTTCGCGAAATGGCGAAACAAGTTGCAGCAGACTTAAATATTAAAGTACAAGAAGGTGTATACGTAGGAATGACAGGTCCTGTATATGAAACACCTGCTGAAATTCGTATGCTTCGTACACTTGGCGGAGATGCAGTTGGTATGTCAACAGTACCTGAAGTAATTGTAGCGCGTCATGCTGGTATGAAAGTATTAGGTATTTCTTGTATTTCAAATATGGCAGCTGGTATTTTAGATCAGCCACTTCACCACGATGAAGTAATTGAAACGACAGAACGTGTTAAAGCTAACTTCTTAGCATTAGTAAAAGCAATCGTAAAACAAATGAAGGGGTGACTTCACAATGAGAATGGTGGACCTAATTGCAAAAAAACGTGACGGACATGCATTAACGACAGAAGAAATTAACTTTATTGTTGAAGGATATACAAATGGTGATATTCCTGATTATCAAGTAAGTTCACTTGCAATGGCAATTTTCTTCCAAGATATGAACGATCAAGAGCGTGCTGATTTAACGATGGCAATGGTAAATAGCGGTGATACAATCGACTTATCAGCTATTGAAGGTGTAAAAGTAGATAAGCATTCGACAGGTGGTGTTGGTGATACAACGACACTTGTATTAGGTCCATTAGTAGCTGCTTTAGGTGTACCAGTAGCGAAAATGTCTGGACGCGGTTTAGGACATACTGGTGGTACAATTGATAAATTAGAAGCAGTTCCAGGATTCCATGTGGAAATTGAAAACGATGAATTCATGCGTCTTGTAAATGAAAACAAAATCGCTGTTATCGGCCAAAGTGGTAACTTAACACCTGCTGATAAAAAGTTATATGCACTTCGTGATGTAACAGCAACAGTAAACTCAATTCCGCTTATTGCAAGTTCGATTATGAGTAAAAAAATTGCTGCTGGTGCAGATGCAATTGTTCTTGATGTAAAAACTGGAGCAGGTGCATTTATGAAAACGGATGAAGATGCAAAACGTTTAGCAGAAGCAATGGTACGCATCGGTAATAACGTTGGTCGTAATACGATGGCAGTTATTTCTGATATGAGTCAACCACTCGGTGAAGCTATCGGTAACGCATTAGAAGTACAAGAAGCAATTGATACATTACAAGGTAAAGGGCCGAAAGATTTAGAAGAGCTATGTTTAACACTTGGAAGTCAAATGGTGTACCTTGCTGGACAAGCTTCATCTTTAGAAGATGCACGTGAAAAGCTAATTGAAGTAATGAACAACGGAAAAGCGCTAGAATCATTTAAAACGTTCTTATCAGCGCAAGGCGGCGACGCATCTGTTGTTGATGACCCTTCTAAATTGCCACAAGCACAATTTAAAATTGAAGTGGAAGCGAAAGAAGACGGATATGTATCAGAAATCGTTGCAGACGAAATCGGAACAGCAGCAATGCTTTTAGGAGCAGGACGTGCAACGAAAGAGTCTGAAATTGATTTAGCAGTTGGTCTAATGCTGCGCAAAAAAGTAGGCGATGGCGTGAAGCAAGGTGAATCCCTTGTTACAATTTACGCAAACCGCGAAAATGTTGAAGATGTAAAAGCGAAAATTTATGAGAACATGAAGATCTCTAAAGAACACGTAGATGCACCAACTTTAGTACACGGTATCGTAACGAAGTAATAAAAAAAAGCTGAGGAGATTTCTCCTTGGCTTTTTTTACTATTTTTTGTTTATAATAATAATGGGTGAAATTATGATTAGAATTTGTGCAGTAACAAAAACAGATGAAGTATTATATGATGTTTCTCTAGAAGAAACAAAGAAAGACCATATTGTATGGTATTGGCTAGATTTATATAAGCCAACGAAAGAAGAGTATACATATATTTTGCAAGACCATTTTAAGTTCCATCCCCTTGCAATTGAAGACTGTCTAGAATATGTACAGAGGCCAAAAGTTGATTTTTATGATGGATATAACTTTTTAGTTCTTCACGCGTTTGGAGAAGATGGGCTAGAACCACATGAAATTGATTTGTTTGTTAGTGATCGCTATATTGTTTCTTTCCATTTTTCTCATAATAATGCAATTGAAAGAGTATGGAAAACACTTGGTGAGAAGAGGCGGATTAAGAAAGGGCCTTTACATGTAGCACATACGATCACTGATCAAATTGTAGATGATTATTTCGCACCTGTATATTACATTGAAGACCATTTAAATGCGATTGATGATAATTTAACAGGTGAGACAGCAGGAGCCGTGCTAGAAGAAGTATTTGATATTAGGGCAGATTTATCTAAGTTAAGACGTACAATTATTCCAATGCGTGATTTATTGTATCGTATTTTGAATTCCACTCGTTTTTACGGTATAAGTGATCATGAGATTTATTTTAAAGATATACATGATCATTTACTTAAACTTACGGAAATGATTGAGGCAAGTCGAGAGTTAACGGCGGATATTCGGGATAGTTATTTTTCATTAAACTCACATCATATGAATAACATTATGAAAACATTAACTGTATTCTCGACTATTTTCATGCCATTAACATTTATTGCGGGAGTATATGGAATGAACTTTACGCATATGCCAGAGCTTGGTGGACAATATAGTTATTTTATTTGTCTTCTTCTAATGGCATTAATTGGCGGCGGAATGATGGCCTGGTTTTATAAAAAAGGATGGTTTAAGTAAAAAACACCGAGGATTTCCCCGGTGTTTTTTCTTAACCAATAGCATGTAATACAAACATAGCTAAGAATAAGCATGTAATGATATACATAGATGGTGCGACTTCTTTACGCTTTCCAAGAGCAACTTTTAAGATAGGGTAAGCAATAAATCCGAACGCAATGCCATCAGCGATACTATATGTGAGCGGGATCATGACGATAATTAAGAACGCTGGAAATCCTTCTGAAAAATCATTCAGAGGAATTTGCTGAATGCTTGTAATCATCAGGCCGCCAATAATAATTAAGATTGGTGCAATGGCACTATCAGGAATTAGTTTGACAAACGGAAGTGCAAACAATGATGCAAAGAATAACAACCCCGTAACGATAGACGTCAGACCTGTCTTTCCGCCTGCAGTAATACCTGCGGCACTCTCTACTGTTGATACGGTAGGGCTTGTGCCAAATAGACCACATGTCATTGCTGAAATTGCATTGGCTTGGTAAGCACGTGGGAATTTACGGTCATCTTCTAATAAACCGTGCAGAAGTCCCATGTTCTCAAAAATAAGCACCATGCTTAAGGAGAATGTTGCAATCCAAAACGGTAAGGAAGAAAGTTTGCCAAATGACATAGCTCCAAAGACATCGCCGTAATTAGCGAATGAGAATGAACTATTTCCGATTTGACTTGTATCAACAAGGCCAAATAGCCATGCAATACCAGTTCCTATTGCAATCGTCCATAAAAAGTTTCCACGTACGTTACGAATAAATAGTACAAGTGCAACGATAAGAGTAAGCACGGTCGCAAGAACGACAGGGTTACTTAATTTACCCATTGCAACAGCAGTATTTGGGTTCGAAACGACTAAACCACCTTTTTGCAATCCGATAAACGCTAAAAATAATCCGATGCCGACAGTAATCGCTTCCTTTAATGACTTTGGAATTGATACTGATAGCACGCGAGCGATTGGTGTAAAAGCGGCAATTGCAAAAATAATACCAGAGATAAAGACAGCAGCCAATGCTTCTTGCCAAGTTAGTCCAAGCGTATGCACAGCTGTGTACGTGAAGAATGCATTTACACCCATACCAGGGACAAGAATAGCAGGTGCATTTGCCCAAAATGCCATGAGTAGACATCCGACAAATGAACTGAAAACAGTTGCTAAAATTCCAGCTTCAAGAGGAATGCCAGCATCGGATAAAATTGACGCATTTACAATCATAATATATACGATCGTGAAAAATGACGTAACTCCAGCTAAAACTTCTTGTTTTGGTGATGTTTCGTGTAAACCTAATTTAAATGTTCTTTCAAGTATTCCTTTCATGTTAAACCTTCTTTTTCATATCCCTCTCCCACCCGTGATATCTCTTTCGTAAGAGCTCACCGTCCTTTATTATATCAGAACATCATGTTTTTACAACAAGGAAAATGATAACGTTTACTTATAAATGAAATTATTTATAAATACGTAAAAATTGCCCGTATTGTTGAAATAATTTCTAATTCTCCCGATTGAATAGGTGGAGCTGCTTGCGCATGTAAAGTAGCATAAGACGTAACCTCCCTTGGTAATTGGGCAGATTCTTCAACGAATGAGAGGGGAACAGGATTAATATTTAAATTATATGTACTCGCAATAGCACGAGCTTTTTCTACTGCCTGGTGCAGAGCTTGAATGAGAGCTTGCTCATAATATTTATTTGGATGAGATACTCGGAAACGTAACCCTTTTGCTACATTTGCGCCATTTGAAACGGCTATATCATATACTTCCCCAGCTTTTTGTACATTTAAAACGGTAATTTCATACAAATGCTCTACACGGTATCCTTGTAGCAATGCTTTATCATTTACATATTCGTATTGAGGAGTAATTGTATAAGAAATCGTCTCTATATCTTTATCGGCAATACCAAGCTGTTTAAGTGCATCCAGCAATTGTTTGGATTGCACTGCATTTTCTTCTTGAGCCTGTTTTACATTTTTATCATCTGTTCGAATGCCGAGTGTTAATATAACAACATTCGGTTTTGCTTTTACAACACCTTCTCCTTGTACAGTAATAGTAGCTTCTTTACCAGTATTAGCAGTGCGTACGTTGTGTAAATAAGGATTCATTCCACCCTGCATTTTCCATCACCATCCTTTTTATATGTATATGTGTGAACAAAAAAGAAATTTATATGAAAAAAGTTACATAAATGAGAATGTTGAGGAAAGAAAGCATATACAACATAGGTATTTATAGATTATAATATGTGTAAATATGATAAAAAAGGGACGAGGCTATTGAACGAAAAAAGAGAAACGCTGATTTTAGATTTATCTGCATCATTTCGAAAAATGATACGTTTATTACAAAATGATATTAATACACGTTTTGCAGAACATATGCCATATAATGAATTTTCTGTATTACGTGCGTTATTTTTAAACAGTCCACAGATGGCTTCGCAAATTGCGAGTGAAGTAAACGTAACCTCCAGTCATATTACAGCTGTTACAGATCGTCTCGTACGAAAAGGATTAGTAGAAAGAAAACGTTCTAATTCAGATCGTCGAATCGTGTACTTAGAAATTACAGAGCACGGAAGAGAAGTAACTGAAAAACTTGAAGCTGTGCGTAAAGAATATTATAAAGAGAGATTTAAAGGTTGGAGCGACCAAGAAATAGAAATGGTCTTAGAACTATTTGGCCGCGTATTATAATAAATGAGGATAGGAAGCGAAAGCACTCCTATCCTTTTTCTTTTGAATAAAAATATTTTGAAACTCCGATACTTTAATTAAAAGATCGGAGGAAAGATTATGAAATATATTGCTGCACTTACCATTTTATTTGGTAGTTTTTTCTGTTTTCAAACATTCACGTACGCAGATACGCCTATCCAAGTGGTGCGAAAAGAAGTGAAGTACATCGAAAACGATAATACAGTCTTATATTCAAAATTATGGGTTCGTTCTATGCAAAACGCAGTATTATTCCACCATAGCGATAATATTCGTAATCGGGACACATTACGTAATGTAACAAGTTCATCGCTTGTTAAAGCGAAGCAACTATCTTTTCAGAAAGCAGCACTTTATATACCGAGACTATCGCAATACGTATCAAAAATAGGGAAAGAAAACATTCAAGTGTACTACATTGCGATTCACTATAATGTGAAAAAAGAAAATGCATATCAATTAGATGGCATGAACTATTTTCTACAAGTATTCGTAAAAGAGCGTGGGGAATGGAAAATTGCTGAAAGTATAGTTGCACCGACAGAGCAAATTGTGCAAAATGGTGATGGATTTGGGATGAAAGAAGAGAGGGTGTATGGGGATAGGAGAGAGAATGTGAAATAACCTCTTTATTTAGATCGGGATATATAATAAAAAAGCATTGCTCTTGTGCAATGCCTTTTTTATTTAGTTCATATAAGAGTTAAATAATTCATAACATATTTCTTTTGTCATTATATACCTTTTTCGTCAGCTTCTATTTAATGTCATTGTTCCGTGTTTATAGTTTCACATCTAAGATGCTTTTGGAAACATGTATCCACCACCTTAATGCATATTTATTTCCCTACAAAAGCAAACTTCAATTTTAATAGACGTGTAAAAATGAAGTAACTTATGGTAGCGAATAGGAAAAATCCAACATAATAAGACAGAAGTGCATCTCGTCCGCCTAATATTCTACCACCAAGTAGTCCGAAGCATAGAACAGTGCAAATTATGAACCATTTTTGCAAGTTAGGAAACAATAGTATTTTTCCACTTTGTTCGTTCGGTGTACGTGTATATAGAAAGGTTGCTATTGATAAAAAGGTAATGATGTAAGAAAATGGTGTTAATAGTGTCCAAGGAGAAGGTACAGAAATACGCTCCGTAGGATTGTCCTGTGATACACTGGGAAGTTTATTGCCATAGTCATCAAATGTTTCTATCGGGTGGTAATCATAAGTAATAGAAAAATATTCTAATGGTGAAATGATACCTATATGTTGTAAGTACTCATGAGTATGGAGCTCTATTTCTCCGATTGCATCTACAGACCATTGTGCGTGTGAATAAATGAATCCGGAAATTAACCATCCAAAACCGTATGGTAAAAATAATAGAATGATAGTTAAAATACTTTGAGAAAATATATGTCCAGTAAAAGTCCCGATAAATAAGGTGAATGTATAAATAGCGATAAGTACAACGGTAGCATATAGAAAGTAACTATAGAACGGAGCAAAGGTTTGATACTCATTGTGAAACGACATGTTCTTTATTCCGTACATGCTAATCCAGCAAACAATTTGTACTATAATAATATTCAAAACACCAAGCCACCATTTTGTTAAAAAAATATCCTTTCGTTTAAAAGGCATCGAGAATAGAAAATCAGTTGATTGATTATTACGTTCCCATCCAATTAAAAGACAAGCGAGTGCAATTAGAGTAGCTCCTTGAAAGAAGACGGCACCATCAGATGTCTGAAAATAGTAGGAGTAGTAATATGCATAGTCACCAAACTTCATTTTTGATAGTTTTAGTTGCATTTGCGCTTCTTGATAATATTTATAAGGTAGTTGATATAAACTAGTTAACCAGAATAATAGAATTATATATTTTCCTTGCTTCCATTGCCTCATCCATAAAGCTTTATGAAACATGTGAATCCTCCTCAAATGTAGTGATAAAAATATCTTCAAGTGACATTGTTAATTCTTCAATGAGTATAGGTTGCTCTTTATAAAACTTCTCAAGCGTTACAGCTACATTTCCTTCAATTAAAATCGTATATACTTTTCCCGTTTGATTTAATATTTTAATATTGCTTAAGTTTTCTAGTTTTTGAGGTAATGATCGTTCATAAGCAACTTGAATTTTAGCAAATTGTGATTTTGCATCGTCTAGTGATGTAATAGAAGATACGGTATGTCCTTTTAATATGATGATTGTATCTGCAATTTGTTCAACTTCATCTAAATGATGGGTAGATATGAAAATGGTAATCTCTTTTTCTGCAACTTCTCCAACGAGAAACTGTAAAATCTGTCTTTTAACGATAGGATCAAGTCCGTTTGTTGGTTCATCTAAAATAATATATTCTGCCTGTGCAGCAACAGCTAAAATGATGGCAAGCAGTGCCTTCATTCCTTTTGAATAACTACGAATTCGTTTGTTTGGTAAGTTGAAACGTTCTAGTAGTTCGTAGAAATATGGTTCATCAAATGCGGTATAAACTGCTTTATAAAACTTCACGATTTCTTTTACTGTATAACCGTTCAGTATGTTAGTAGAATCCGGGACATATACGATTTTTTGTTTCGTTTCAGGATTCTTATGAATGTCGATATCCTCATATGTAACAGTTCCCTCATCGGGGTCTAAAATGCCGACTATCGTTCGTAATAAAGTTGTTTTCCCCGCACCATTTCTTCCAAGTAATCCGACGATACTACCTTTTTGTAATGTGAAAGAAACATCGTCTAAAATTGTTTGATTATCAATTGTTTTCTTCAAGCTTGTCACTTTCAACATTCGTATTCCCTCCAATCTCTTTATAGTATGAATCTATCCAATCATGAATTTTATCTTTCGTAATACCAAGATAAGAGGCTTCTAATAGTAATTGATGAAATTGCTTTTCAACCATAGCGATTTTCCTTTCGTCTAATGTTGGGGTAATCGATTGGGATACAAATGTTCCTTTTCCTCGTAACGTTTCAATAATTCCTTGTCGCTCTAACTCTTGATACGCTTTACTCACTGTATTTGGATTTATAACGAGTAAAGAAGCGAGTTCGCGTACAGAAGGAAGTTTATCACTTGGAGCCAACATGTTTTTCAATACGAGTTCTTTTATATTTTGAACAATTTGTTCCCATATCGGAGTGTTGCTTCTTGGGTCAAGTTGAATATGCAAGAGCAATGTCTCCTTCCTCATATGTATTAAGTGTACTACTATGCGTAATACACTTAATACAATATAGGGGGCGAATGTATTTGTCAACTGAAAATAATAGAAAAAATTGGTATTAAAAAAAGGAGAATTGGAAAAAATAGGTCTGATATAGAATGGAGGGTTAGTCATGAAGCGAGTTTTTGGAATACTTGTTTGTTTCATGTTATTGCTTTCTGGAACTTCAGTGAGTTTTGCGCAATCTGAAAAAACGAAGCAGGAGAAAACAGAAGAAACAACGCCGAAGTTAGCGGAACAAGCGTCGTCAGCAATCGTAATTGAGCAAGATACAGGTAAAGTTTTATTTGATAAAAACCCAAATGAAAAATTACCACCTGCTAGTATGACAAAGATTATGACAATGCTTTTAATTATGGAACAAGTTGAAAAAGGAAAACTAAAACTGACCGATAAAGTTAGAGCAAGCGAACATGCAGCTTCAATGGGTGGATCGCAAATCTTTTTAGAACCTGGGGAAGAGATGACTGTAAATGAGATGTTAAAGGGTATTGCAATTGCATCTGGAAATGACGCATCTGTTGCAGTAGCCGAGCACATCGCAGGTTCAGAAGAAGGATTTGTAAATATGATGAACAAAAAGGCGAAAGATTTAGGGCTGAAAAATACACATTTTCAAAACCCAACAGGTCTTCCGGCCAAAGACCATTATTCGACAGCAAATGATATGGCTATAATGGCGAGAGAATTGATGAAGTATCCACTTATTCGTAAATACACAGGTAAGTACGAAGATTATTTACGTGAAGATACGGATAAAAAGTTTTGGCTCGTTAATACGAATAAACTAGTACGTTTTTATCCTGGCGTAGATGGAGTAAAAACAGGTTTTACGACAGAAGCGAAATATTGTTTAACAGCATCGGCTGAAAAAAATGGTATGCGTGTCATTTCAGTTGTCATGGGAGCACCAACATCAAAAGAACGGAACAACCAAGTGACAAAGCTTCTTGACTATGCATTTGGACAATATATGACAAAGAAATTGTATACGCGCGGCGAAAAAATTAAGACAGTTCAAGTAGGAAAAGGGAAAAAAGAAAAAGTAGATTTAGTTGCGTCAGATAATGTTTCTCTTCTTATGAAGAAGGGCGAGAATATGGACAAGGTAAAACAAGAAGTAATTGCTGAAAAGAAAGTAAAAGCACCGATTAAAAAAGGTGACGCGCTTGGCACCCTTGTTATAAAAAAAGATAAAGATGTTTTATTAAAACAAACAATTATAGCAAAAGAAGATGTTGCTGCAGCGAGCTGGTGGGAGTTATTTAAAAGAAGTTTTGGGATGTTTTCAACATCAAAATAGCGGCAAATATTTTGCCGCTTTTCTATTCGTATGTAAGTGAATAATGCTGAAAGGTTTCACTTTATGACGAAATAGTTCTTCTTTTGTCAGCAGGAAGGATTCTTATTTTATATCACGAAAATCTTTATGTATGTGAATAAGTAAAGTTTGAGCATAAGGAGGAAATCGTGTGAGTCTTTCCATGCAATTAGAAGTAAAACGTGACGTCCTATGTGTGAGACTAGAGGGTGAATTAGATCATCATACGGCTGAAGAGTTGCGAACGAAAGTAACAGATATGATTGAGACACATGGTGTTCATCATATTGTTTTGAGCCTAGAGAACTTATCGTTTATGGATAGTTCTGGTCTAGGTGTTATATTAGGCCGATATAAACACGTAAAGGGATTAGGTGGAGAAATGGTTGTTTGTGCAATTTCACCGCCTGTTAAGCGTTTATTTGAAATGTCGGGCTTATTCAAAATCGTTCGCTTAGAAGAAAGTGAAGCGCACGCGCTCGCGACGTTGGGGGTGGCATAGATGAGAAATGAAATGAACCTTCAATTTTCAGCATTAAGTCAAAATGAATCATTCGCTCGCGTTACAGTGGCGGCTTTCATTGCACAACTAGATCCAACGATGGAAGAATTAACGGAGATTAAAACAGTTGTGTCAGAAGCGGTTACAAATGCAATTATTCATGGATACGAAGGAAATGCAGAAGGTATTGTTTATATTTCTGTAATTTTGGAAGAAGCAATGGTGAAACTCACGATTCGAGATGAAGGGATTGGAATCTTTAACTTAGATGAAGCGAGACAACCCCTTTTTACAACTAAACCTGAATTAGAGCGTTCCGGAATGGGATTTACTATCATGGAAAATTTTATGGATGAAGTAGAAGTTATTTCAAACGAATCTTTCGGGACAACAATCCATTTGACAAAATACTTATCAAATAGTAACGCTCTATGCAATTAAGGAGAATAGCCTATGGACATAGAGGTCAAAAATGAGAAGAAGAAACCTCAGTTAAAGGACCACGAGCTAAAAGCGTTAATTCAAAAAAGTCAAGATGGAGATCAACAAGCGAGAGATACAATCGTTCAAAGTAATATGCGCCTCGTTTGGTCGGTTGTACAGCGGTTTCTTAATCGAGGATACGAACCAGACGACCTATTTCAAATTGGATGTATTGGGCTCTTGAAATCGGTAGATAAATTTGATTTATCTTTCGACGTGAAATTTTCAACATATGCAGTTCCAATGATTATTGGTGAAATACAACGTTTCTTACGCGATGATGGATCAGTGAAAGTTAGTAGGTCTTTAAAAGAAACAGGAAACAAAATTCGAAAGATGAGAGATGAGCTTTCCAAAGAATTCGGAAGGGCTCCAACGATTAATGAAGTGGCAGAGGCACTAGAACTAACGCCAGAGGAAGTTGTTCTAGCACAAGAAGCGAGCCGGGCCCCTTCATCTATACATGAAACTGTATATGAAAACGATGGAGATCCAATCACTATTTTAGATCAAATTGCAGATCAATCTGAAACGAAATGGTTCGATAAAATTGCTTTAAAAGAAGCGATTAGAGAACTAGATGAACGAGAGCGCTTAATTGTATACTTGCGTTACTATAAAGATCAAACACAGTCAGAAGTAGCCGAGCGCATAGGCATTTCGCAAGTACAAGTTTCAAGACTTGAAAAGAAAATATTAAAACAGATGAAAGATCGAATAGACGAATAATTGTCTATTCGATCTTTTTATGCCGTTAATAGGAGAGAGATGTTAATTTTCGCAAAAATTAACAGAATTTATTGATAATTTAGTCAATTTAAAATATAATCCAAGTATGAACTTGTCATAAAGGGGGAAGGAAACATGGAAACGAGGCAACAATGGGGAACGAGGGCTGGCTTTATTTTCGCAGCGGTCGGATCTGCCGTTGGATTAGGAAACATATGGCGTTTTCCTTATACAGCGTATGAAAATGGAGGAGGAGCATTCTTTTTACCGTATTTATTTGCATTATTAACGACTGGTATTTCATTGTTAGCGTTTGAGTTTGCCCTTGGTCATCGTCATCGTGGCTCAGCACCACTTACATTTTTCCGTATTAGCCCGCGTGCAGAATTTATTGGATGGTGGCAAATGTGCGTAACATTTATTGTTTCAACATATTATGCAGTGATTATTGCTTGGTCTATATCGTATACATACTTTGCAATTACTGGAGCATGGGGAAAAGACACGCAATCATTTTTATTTAAAGAGTACTTACATGTTGCAGATAAGCCAGGACAATTTGGAGGACTTGTACCAGAAGTATTAATTCCGTTAGCTCTCGTTTGGATTATTGTGCTTGGCGTTGCATTTAAAGGAGTTAAAAAAGGAATCGAAGTTGTTAACCGTATATTTATTCCTTTATTAGTTGTTATGTTCCTTATTATCGTTGTTCGTGCAGTGACGATGGAAGGTGCTATGCAAGGACTAGATGCATTCTTTAAACCAGATTGGAGTCGTATTTTTGATGGGAAAGTATGGCTTGCTGCTTACGGTCAAATATTCTTTAGTTTATCTTTAGCATTTGGAATTATGATTACGTATTCTAGTTATTTACCGAAAAACTCGGATACAACAAATAATGCCTTTATTACTGGATTTGCAAACTCAGGATTTGAATTATTAGCAGGTATTGGGGTCTTTGCAGCTCTTGGATTTATGGCAAATAATATGGGAGTACCGGTTGATAAAGTAGCAAGTGCTGGCGTTGGGCTTGCGTTCGTAGTATTTCCCAAAATTATTAATGAATTGCCGATGTCACCGTTGTTTGGTGTTTTATTTTTCTTATCGTTAACGGTTGCTGGAATTACATCACTTATTTCACTCGCGGAAGTATGCTTTGCCGCTGTATCTGAAAAATTCAGTTTAAGTCGGGAAAAAACTATTGGAATTATGGGAACCCTTCTCGTGTTAGTTTCTCTTGTTTTTGCAACACGTGGTGGACTTATGTTCTTAGATGTTGTCGACTATTTCGCTAATAATTTCGGATTAATTACAATTGCACTTGCGGAAGTAGTTACGATAGGGCTCATTTTACGCCGTTTACCAGTTTATCAAAATCATGCAAACTTTGTATCTGATATTAAATTAGGAACGTTTTGGAGAGTGAGTTTACTCGTTATTACTCCGCTTATGTTAGGCTATATGCTAATTGATGGTACAATCCAAAATATTAAAAAGAACTACGGAGATTATCCGACTGAGTTTGTTGTAACGTATGGTTGGTCGATAGCAGCAGCATTCCTCATAGTTGCAATAATCATTGGCCTGAAAAAATGGGATGCACAAATTCATTCGGATTCTGCCAAGCTTGAAAAAGAATGGAAAGATCGAGGTGTTTCATAATGAGTGGATCAGCG
This sequence comes from Bacillus sp. 5mfcol3.1, assembly GCF_900114335.1. Taxonomy (NCBI): domain Bacteria; kingdom Bacillati; phylum Bacillota; class Bacilli; order Caryophanales; family Bacillaceae; genus Bacillus; species Bacillus sp. 5mfcol3.1. Next base: position 745,348 of record NZ_FOST01000002.1, read on the forward strand.
ATTATGATGATGGTTATTGGAATAGTAGTCATTTGGGGAGGGCTTGCATTAAGTATTGCAAACTTATTTAAGAAAAAGGCATAAGTAAAAAACATCTGTACCAAAATGGTGCAGATGTTTTTTTATGAAAAAATTGTATTAGAAAAAAATTCAATAACCATACTACAACTACGAGGAAGAGTGAAGGGGTGAATGAAAGTTGGAACAAACGATTTATATTAAAATGCGCAATCGTTTAAAAGTTTCTCCTACTTATGAAGTAAAGCTGGGCGATGTTGCTCAACTTGCCGGAGATTCTTCCGTAGTTGAGTTGTTACAAAATGAGATAGTTTACAAAATAACAGCGCATGATAAGACGCATGTTGTAATTGATGTTATGAAAGTAATTGAGATTATTCAACAGAAAGCATCTCACGTACAAATTAATTTACTCGGTTCCGGACAAACTCTTGTTGAAATTATATATGAAAAAAAGAAGGCACACCCAATTTTTTTCGGGCTTGTATGGCTGTTACTGTTCATTGGAGCGGCCCTTGCAATCATTTATTTCCATGAAGATGTAAGTATGCAACAAGTACATCAACGGTTATATTACATGATTACTGGAGAATTCAATGCACAACCACTTTTATTTCAAATTCCTTATTCTTTAGGTCTTGGTTTAGGGATGGTTCTATTCTTTAATCATGTATTTCAAAAACGAATTAATGAAGAGCCGAGTCCGTTAGAAGTTGAGATGTTTCAATACCAACAGTCACTTGATCAGTATGTAATCGTTAATGAAAACAAGGATAATATGAAACAACTTGCCGATGATTGAGTCTGGGTTTGTTATTTTAATTGGTTTAGCTGGAGGGATAGCGGTAGGTAGTGGATATGTCGCATTTTTAGCTGTACTTGGTATAATCCCCCGTTTAGCCCAATTAACGAGAAGTGGAAAGCATATTCAATATTTTGAGTGGGCAGTCATTGCAGGTACTTTAACAGGGGCTTGGTGCAGTTTGAAAAACATTACACTTCAAACGTCGCAATATTGGCTCGTTATATTAGGGCTATTTTGTGGTACGTTCATTGGAATGCTCGCTGCGGCATTAACAGAGGTGTTAAATGTTCTACCTATTTTAGCTAAACGAGTAGGGGTAGAGGGGAAGATTATTGTTTTACTCGTTGCTCTTGTACTTGGGAAAGTAATAGGGTCGTTGTTTCACTGGATTTATTTCGTAAAGTAGGAGGCAATATATAAATGACAAGTCAGAAGTTGAAGGATGATTACATAAATAAAGTGAAGGAGTATCATCCAAAGCCAAACTATTTACTAAATTGTATCAAAGCATTTCTTGTAGGTGGACTCATTTGTACAGTTGGAGAAGTATTGATGAAATTTTATATACATTATTTTCACTTCAGTGAACAAGAGGCAGGAAACCCAACTGTTGCAACGCTTGTTTTATTATCCGCGATTTTAACGGGGTGTGGTGTATATGATAAAATCGGTCAATTTGCTGGAGCAGGATCAGCGGTACCGGTAACAGGATTTGCAAATTCTATGGCAAGCGCTGCTTTAGAACATAAGAGTGAAGGGATTGTTCTAGGGATTGCGACAAATATGTTTAAACTGGCAGGAAGTGTGATTGTATTTGGGGTTGTTGGTGCATATATCATTGGGTTAATAAGGTATACCTTTAAAATTTTTATGTCTTAAAGGAGGGGCTAGTATGAGGTTGACCGGAAAACAAACGTGGGTATTTCAAAACGATATATATGTGAATGCAACGGGTACTGCTGTCGGTCCGAAAGAAGCTGAGGGCCCTCTTGGAAAAGATTTTGATATTTCATATGATGACTTGCATTGTGGAGAGGAAAATTGGGAGCTCGCCGAACGAAGATTAATGTCAGACTCAATTCAACAAGCAGTGCAAAAAGGGAATATAAAAACATCGCAAATTGATTTCTTTTTAGCGGGAGATTTATTAAATCAAACAGTGACAGCAAATTATGTTGCGCGTCAGTGGGGCATTCCTTTTTTAGGAATGTTTAGCGCCTGTGCGACGTCTATGGAGACTTTAGCAGTTGGCTCAGCTTTTATAGACGGTGGATTTGCAAATCGTGTCTTAGCTACAGTAAGTAGTCATAATGCAACGGCTGAAAGACAATTTCGCTATCCAACAGAGTACGGTGGGCAAAAACCAGGGACAGCAAATTCAACTGTGACTGGTGCAGGATCTATATTAATTAGCAATGAAAAAAGTGCAATTAAAATTACGGCGGCTACAATCGGAAAAGTGCAAGATTTAGGAATCACAAATCCTTTGGATATGGGGGCAGCGATGGCTCCAGCAGCAGCTCATACAATTCAACAGCATTTTGAAGATTTAAGAAGAAGTGCCGATGACTATGATTTGATTGTTACGGGTGATTTATCAGCTGTTGGGACACCGATTGCAAAACAACTTTTACTTGAGGAAGGTTACGATCTTGGACATATATACAATGATTGCGGATTAATGATTTATGAATCAAGTCAAGAAGAAGTATTTGCAGGTGGTAGTGGTTGCGCTTGTTCAGCAGTTGTCACATATGGCCATTTATTACACGAGATGCAAAAAGGGAATTTACAACGAATTTTTGTCGTTGCCACTGGCGCATTATTAAGCCCGATAATGATGCAACAGAAAGAAACGATTCCAACAATTGCACATGGTGTCGTATTTGAGAGAGTTAAAGGAGAGTGAATTGTGGATTTTATATATGCATTTCTTGTAGGTGGAGCTATTTGTGTAATTGGGCAACTATTGTTAGATTTCGCAAAGTTAACACCAGCTCATTTAATGGCAACTTTTGTAGTCATCGGAGCAATTTTAGATGGATTTGGATTGTACGATAAACTAATAAAGTTTGCAGGTGCTGGAGCAACAGTCCCTATTACAAGTTTTGGACATTCACTATTGCACGGAGCAATGCATGCAGCAGAAAAACATGGATATTTAGGAATTGGTATTGGCATGTTTAGTTTAACGTCTGCGGGCATTTCCGCAGCGATATTGTTTTCGTTTTTTATAGCACTTATATGTAAACCGAAAGGATAAATCAAATGAGACGAAGGGTTGTTTTGGTCACAGATGGAGATGAATATGCAAAGCGGACAATTGAGCTTTTAACAAAGGAATTTGGGGGAAGGTGTATTTCAGCATCACAAAGTAATCCAACCAAATTGACAGGGAAAAAAGTTGTTGAGCTTATTATGCAAACGCCATATGACCCTGTATTTGTCATGTTTGATGACAGTGGATTTATTGGAGAAGGATCTGGTGAAAAGGCTTTAAAATATGTAGCTACCCATAAACAAATTGATGTGCTCGGTATTTTAGCGGTAGCGTCTAATACGCATCATTGGGAATGGGCACGTGTAGATGTAAGTGTAGATCGGAACGGAAATTTAACCGAATACGGTGTTGATAAATTTGGACTTCCAGATGGTGAAATTGGCAGAATTAGCGGAGATACAATTTATTGTTTAGATGACTTGAATGTTCCTGTCATCGTTGGAGTCGGTGACATTGGTAAGATGTGCGGGAATGATGAATGGGAGAGGGGATCACCTATTACTAGAAAAGCGATTCAATTAATTTTGGAAAGGAGTGGTTTTTATGACGAAGCCTAAAAAAGTGGATATCCCTATATCAACTTTCATAAGTGATAATGAAAATTATTTAAAGCAGACAGTTGGACTAGGCGTTACATACGATGTTGGCATTCGTAAATTTCAAATTTTGAATAAAGAAATCGGTGTGTTATTTGTAAACGGACTTTGTGATACAAATTATATTATCCCTATTTTAGAAGAAGCGGTGGATACAAATGAGATAAGGGATGTAGAAGAAGATACAGTGAAGCTTTTAGAGAATCGCTTAATCCATCAACAAGTAAGCAAAGTGAAAACGATGGATGAGGTAATGCTCCAAGTATTATCAGGGCTCATTGTGATATTTGTGGAAGGTGAAACGGAAGCGTTCGCGATTGATGTTCGTAGTTATCCAGGGCGAACACCGACAGAACCAGATACCGAAAAGGTAGTACGCGGTGCGAGGGATGGATTTGTTGAAAATATCGTTGTAAATACAGCGTTAATTCGTAGGAGAATTCGAGATCCACGACTTCGAAATGAAATGGTTCGAGTAGGAGATAGATCACAAACGGATATTTGTATTACATACGTTCAAGATGTTGCAAATCCAGATTTAGTAAAGATTATAAAACAAGAATTAAATAACATTGATGTAGATGGAATTACGATGGCGGATAAAACAGTAGAAGAATTTGTTGTAAAGCAAAGCTATAACCCATTCCCGCTTATTCGATATACAGAAAGGCCAGATGTAGCAGCAAATCATCTACTAGAAGGACATGTGTTAGTACTTGTTGACACATCGCCAAGTGCCATGATTACACCGACAACATATTTTCACCATTTACAGCATGCAGAAGAGTTTAGACAAAATCCAGCTGTCGGTACATTTTTACGCTGGGTGCGCTTTTTAGGTGTTATATTCTCGTTATTTTTATTACCATTTTGGTTAGTGTTTGTATTTGATCCAACTCTTTTACCAGCAAATCTTGCTTTTATTGGACCGACTAAGATGACGCATTTACCAATCCTATTACAGGTGTTAATGGCAGAGGTCGGACTTGAGTTTTTAAGGATGGCTGCTATTCATACTCCAACCCCATTATCGTCTGCAGCAGGGTTGATTTCCGCCATATTAATTGGTCAAATTGCAATTGATGTAGGTTTGTTTGTGCCAGAAGTAATTTTGTATGTAGCGGTTTCGATGATTGGTGCATATGCAACACCGAGTTATGAATTAGGATTAGGAAATAAGGTTGGGAAATTGTTTGTTATTATTTTAACAGGTCTCTTCCATGAGATGGGATTTGTAATTGGTATGACGATATTAATTTTATTTTTAACGTCTATAAAAAGTTTACAAACACCTTATTTATGGCCGTTTTTACCATTTGATTGGGGCGCGTTAACAAAAATTTTACTCCGCCCAACGATGTCTAGTTTAAAAGTACGACCAAGTATTGTAAGACCTCAAAATGTAAAAAGACAAAAATAAACGGGATTATACACCCGTTTATTTTTTTTAGTAAAAATTTATTGTTTTTTAACAAAAATCAAACATTTTTTGTGTACACTTAGAGTAGATATTGTGTATGGAAGGGGAAGAGGACATGATTAAATTATTTGTAAGTGATTTAGATGACACGCTCGTTTACGATGTGAATCATATGCAAAAAGAAGATGAACGTGCGCTGTGTTGGTTAGCTGAGAAAGGGACAAATATTTGTTTTGCCTCTGGCCGCTTTACACACAGAATTGATGAAGTTGTAAAAAGGTTTTCATTCCCATATTACACAACTGGCTTAAATGGAGCGACAATGTTACTTCCAGATGGGAATTTATTTCATGAATCGAGTTTTGAAAATACGGTTGCCCAGGAAATATATCGATATATACATAAAAAAGGACTAGCGGATATTGTTTGTGCAAATGAGCAACGATATACAAAAAGGAAAAATGAACATCACCATAATTTTGAAGCGTATATGGGCGTGCATATCGCTGAAATTGAAGCGTTAGAAGAAGAGTTTGGTAAGACTGTACACCCTGCAAAATTGTTTGTTTTTGGAGAAGAAGAGAAAATTGTGACGTTAGATCAAGAGCTACGAGATATGTTTCAAGGCGAAGCGGAAGTTTTTATATCAGGTAAACGCTATGTTGATATTATGCCAAGAGGCGTGAGTAAGGGGAGTGCTCTAAAGCGACTAATGGACCATTTGCAAATTGAAGCAAATGAAGTTGCTTGTATTGGAGATTCCTTCAATGATATTTCTATGTTTGAAGTAACCCCGCATTCATTTACTCTTCATCATGCCCATCCATATGTAAAGGAGAAAGCAAATCATATAGTGCGTTCGGTTGAAGAGGCTGTTATGAAATTACCGTTACTTGTATAAAAAAGAAGCCCGTCACTGGCGGGCTTCTTTTTTACTTGAATAAAGATTTAACAAAATCAATGATACTTGAGAAGAAATCTTTCACTTTATCTAGAAAACTTTGTCCTTCTTCAGATCCTAAAAAGGCAGAAACGTGTTCTTTTGCTTTGTTTAATTGACTACCAACTTGATTCCAATCGATATTAAGATTCTTCATTTTATCAAATAACGCTACTAGGTTATCTAATTGTTCATCTGTTAATGTAATGCCGAGTTGATCAGCAATTTTTTTAATTAATGAACGTAAATCTTCTGTTGTTTTTGGCTGTTCTTTTGCAATTTCTTCTTTAATTTTTGCAACAAGTTGAACTGCTTTTTCTTCACCAATTTTATCACCAAGCTGGGCTGTTTGTACCATTTCTTCATTCGCTACTTTTTTAACTTCTTCCGGAATTGGTTTATTGGACGCAGTTTCATATGCTTTCATTAATCCAGTTAAAGCTGCAGTTCCTGAAACTTTAAAAGGTGCAGTAATTTGAATTTCTGCATCTTTTACACCTGCTGTAATCAAAGCGTTAGTGTACATTGCATCTGTTACCCAGTTAATGTTCTTTGATCGCACAATAAGACCAGATCCTGGTTTTGTGTATGTAATCATAGAAGAAGAAATTGCTCTCGTACCAATTTGTGCTTTTGGAACAATGCCTTCTAGAAATTTATGTTCTTCCGCATTAGATACAGTAATAATTGTAGCATCTTTCGGTGCTTTCATTTCTTTTAACAGATCTTGTTTTTGTTGTTCGGATAAGTTATCTCCTAGTGTAACAATTGATTCTCCCTCGATGATGTCTGCAAATGAAGCTGTTGGCATCATAAATACCGTTACAGCTAATAGCAGAGCTAATAATTTCGTTTTCACGAAAAACCGCTCCCTTTCTCTTTCTAAAATTTTCGGGCAACAAAGTTATTATAGTATATATTTCTTATTTGTCACCTAGCTTTTTCCACATTTTAAAAAAGAAGTATCTAGATTGTCGGATTCTTTTTGTTTCTAGTCATGAATGTGGTAATATAATGCTGAGATAGTTGAAAGGAGACATATACATATGAAAACTTTAGGATACATATTAATGGAAAACGGTGAAAAAATCGAATTGGAATTTTTCCCAGAAGAAGCGCCAAAAACAGTAGAAAACTTTAAAAAATTAGCAGAGCAAGGATTTTATGACGGTGTTACATTCCACCGTGTTATTCCTGGCTTCGTAAGCCAAGGTGGAGACCCAACAGGTACAGGTGCTGGTGGTCCAGGTTACTCTATTCCATGTGAAACTGATGGAAACCCTCATAAACACCTTGTAGGATCACTTTCTATGGCTCACGCTGGCCGTAACACAGGCGGTAGCCAATTCTTTGTTGTTCATGAGCCACAGCCACATTTAGATGGCGTTCATACTGTATTTGGTAAAGCAACAAGCGGTATTGAAACAGTATTAAAAATGCGTCAAGGCGATGTAATGAAAGAAGTTAAAGTTTGGGAAGAATAAGGTAAGGGAAAAGAGAGCTTTTGCTCTCTTTTTTATTTTTAATGAGATTGAGTACTTCTTCTACAGCATCATACAAGTAGTATTGTTGCTAAAATATATTGCTTGTGAGAACAAACCTTTAACAAATTACATAGAATACATTACATTATATGTTTCCACAAATACTTTTTGTTATATTAATTTTGCTAGAATTGTGCTGCTTTAGGGTAACTATGAATGAAGTGATGTTGAATGATATGTTTCTTTTCATTCTATATAAAATTTTCTTTTTTTCACTCTATTTATTAAAGGAATAGTGCTGAAACATAGATTTGACTTTCTTCTTTTCGCTTTGTATGATTATCAAGTTGTTTTAGACTCTTCTCACTCTGTTGAAAATATTGTAAAATGAATGTGATATGAAAAGAGTGATTGAGGGGATTACTAGTTTGTAACTTTTGTGAGAAGGGATAAGGGTTATGTTAATTCGTTTTAAAAAAAGTTATGAAAAAATCGCAATGGGGCTTCTTTCGTTTATGCCAACTGAAAAAGATTTGAAAACATTACAATTGACAATGAAAGAATATGAAGCAAAAGATGATTGGCAATTGTATTTGTGGAAAGAAAATGAAGATTTTGTTGGAATAATGGGGATTGTAAAAAAAGAGAATCAAGTATTAGAAATTCAGCATTTAAGTGTAAATCCGTCTCACCGTCATGTGGGGATTGGAACGAAGATGGTTCAAGAGTTAAAGAGTAAATTTCTTGAGTTTACAATTTGCGGAAATGAGCAAACAGCAAATTTTTGCGAAAAATGTAAAGGGCTAGAACAAAATATACATTCGTGAAAGCAGGGATAAGTAGTTTATTATCTCTGCTTTCTTTTTTGTAATTGTTCGTTTCGTTCAGTAATGACCTCTGTGCGATCACGCAAAGTGTGCTTGTGTATAATATATTCACTTGGAATAGCATTCAAGTCTTTCCAAGAGAGGTTTTGTTTTTTGCATAACTCTATGCACTGCTTCTCTAACAATGGATCTGATAAGGGTAAAAATAAAGGTACAAAACGTTCTTTTTTATGGATAGATTGCAATCTTTCATTGAGCAAGGAAAGAAGTTGTACTTGATTAATTCCTAAACGTTGTAAAGACACACCGCTTTTTTCTAAAATTGTGATTGCGCTTTTCATCATTTTTGTGGAACCATTCCAGTTAGCACGTCTTTGGTGGTATAAAGAAACTGCAATTTGAATGAGACCAACTAAGTAATGATCACGATTTCCTCTTGGTTTTGTCTTCCAGTACTCTTCTAGTATTTCGTGGCATTCAAAATAGTCGTAATCTCCTTGGAAATGAATTAAAAATTGTATGTATTCGGTAGGATACATGTTTTCTCGCCCCTATCTAACGGTTATACATATAAGTGTATCATAGAAATATGAACAATAAACGACTAGGAGATTTCCCCCTAGCCGTTATTGTTCATATTAGCAGAAGCAAGCTGCTCCTACAATAATTAGCAAAATAAACAGTACAACAAGTAATGCGAACCCACCGCTAAAACCACAATCAACGTGACCCATAGTTTTTTGACCTCCTACATTGTTCTTACTACACTGTTATCATATGAAGTGGTGGGCATGATGACATAGGCATCGGTCTATTTTTAATTAAATTTCTTAAAAAGGTTGGATAGAACATGAGTATGCTCTATACTTATGTTGTTATAGAAAAAATGTGGTGGGATGCTTTGTGCAATATAATTTTAAAGTAGAGGCTTTTGAAGGGCCTTTAGATCTATTGTTACATTTAATACATCGTTATGAAATTGATATATATAATATTCCTGTAGCAGATATTACAGAGCAATATTTATCTTATGTGCATACGATGAAAGAACTGCAATTAGATGTTGCAAGTGAGTATTTAGTAATGGCCGCAACGTTATTACAAATTAAAAGTAAAATGTTGTTGCCGAAACATGAAGAAGATGTACTTGATAACGGTGATGATTTTATAGATGATCCTCGTCAAGAATTGATGGAGAGGTTAATTGAATATAAGAAATATAAGCAAGTTGCTACTGAGTTAAAAGAAAGAGAACAAGAAAGAGCACAGCTATATACACGTCCACCAATTGACTTTACATCGTTGCAACAAGAAGAAGAGACAAGCTTGCCTCTTGATGTTACGTTATATGATATGCTAGCGGCATTTCAAAAATTAATGCGCCGTAAAAAGGCAAAAAAACCTGTAACAACACGTATTACTCGTCAAGAAATACCAATTGAACAGCGAATGACTGATATTTTAAAGCAGTTAAAAATAAAGGGTGGTCGCCAAAGTTTTCATGATTTGTTTGTTGATGATGAACGTGAAATAATGGTTGTAACATTTTTAGCAGTTCTGGAACTTATGAAAAATCAACAAATCATAATTGAGCAAGAACATAATTTTGATGAAATTTTCGTATCAAGCTCTAATAAATCTGCATAGAGCAAGTATATGAAATTGGGATAGAAACACTTTATCTCATGCTATGTTTTAATGTATCGTTTGGAACAAGAGAAGAAATATTGAACCGAACGCATTGATTGTGATTCGGTTTTTTGATGTGTATTTTTATGGGAAAATAGAAGGAAGGAGCTCGTGAAATGGATAGGAAAGAACAAAAGTCAATTATTGAAGGCCTTTTATTTGTTTCTGGTGATGAAGGGATTTATCCAGAACAAATAGCGAAAGTTCTTGAAATTGAAATGAATGAAGTAATTAATATTTTAGAAGAAATGCAACAAGAATGTGAAGGTGCAAACCGTGGTTTGCAAATTGTACAGTATGCAAAAGTATATCGTTTTGCTACAAAGAAAGAACATGCTTCATATTATCAAAAATTAATAGATACACCAACAGCAGCTTCACTCTCACAAGCTGCCCTTGAAACGTTAGCGATTGTTGCATATCGTCAACCAATCACAAGGACTGAAATGGAAGAGATTAGAGGAGTTAAAACCGATAAGGCGTTACAAACGTTGGTTTCACATTTACTTATAAAAGAAATGGGAAGAGCAGAAGGACCAGGGTGTCCTATTTTATACGGAACAACAAAAGAATTTTTGGACACATTTGGATTGAAAACATTAGATGATTTACCGCCGCTTTCTGAAGAGAATGAACAAATGAATGAAGCGGATTTATTCTTCGGTTCCTTACAAGAGATATCGAAATAAAAGCTTAGCATTTTGCTAAGCTTTTTTTTGTATATCAATTATTTACAGTGCCATACTAAATGAAAAAAGGAGACGAGTTATGAGAGGTATGCGGATTATTCTATTATTAGTTTCTGTTTTATTATGTTTTTCTTTAAATAGCGCATCAGCTAAAAGGTATATGATGTCTATTCATACTACGTCTCCTTTACATATGCATCGGCAACATCTTAGTAAAATGAAAGTGAGCTTTTTAAAAGTGGGGCAAGGTGATGCAACACTTATCATAATGCCAAACGGACAAACAATGTTAATTGATGGAGGACCTTATGAAGCAGGAGAGGTTATTATTCAGAAATTAATTGAGAAAGGGATTAATCATTTAGATGTAATTGTCAGTACTCATCCTGATATGGATCATATAGGGGGGCTAATTCCAATTGTAGAGCAAATGCCGGTATCGCTTATATTAGATAGCGGAAAAACATATAGTTCTCTTACTTATCATACATATCGGAATAATATTAAAAAAAGAGGGATACCTTTCGTTTCAGTAAAGGAAGGGCAATATATACCGCTGGATCCACATGTTTCTATACAAGTATTAAACAATGGGAAATCAAAAGATGAAAATAATGAATCCTCAATTGTTTTAAAGGTGCGATATGGAAAAGCGGATTTTTTATTAATGGGTGACGCGGATGTACGGACAGAACATGAAATATTAAAACAATTTGATGTACATGCAGATGTTTTAAAAGTGGGGCATCACGGCTCGTATACTTCAACAAGTGAAACGTTTATAAAAAAAGTGGAACCGCAGTTTGCTATTCTGTCTTACGGGAGTAGTAATCCGTATGGACATCCTCATCAAAGTGTAGTAAAACGCTTAAAAAGGCACTGTATAATGGTATATAGAACGAATAAACGTACAGTAGAAATAGAAACAGATGGTGAACATGTTATGTTAGAGTCTAGCGGGTTAATGCCATTGTTGAAGTGATTTCTATATTAGGGGTGGATACTGTCCCTTTTTGGAAAAATGAATAATATATATTATAATTATAAGGGACGTAAGAAATTTCCTTTTTTGTTGAATAAAAAGGAAATTTCATTAGAATGTATAGACAACTACTCGTGCATATATTAAGATGGAACTAGGCGAATAAGGTAATAATAACAAGTAGGTATTTCATGGGAAAGGATCGATGAAAATGAAAACGCAAATTGTCATCAATGCCAAAATTTACACAGGTCAAGAAATAGTGGAAAACGGATTTATCCGTTACGCAGAAACCATTAAAGAAATTGGTTTGATGGCTCAATATGTACCACAAGAAAATGAAACTGTTTTTGATGCTACAGGGAAGATTGTAATTCCAGGTATGATCGATGTTCATATTCATGGTGGATACGATATTGATGCGATGGATGCAAATAGCGATGGGTTAGTAACTCTAGGTAAAGAAATGTTAAAAGAAGGGGTTACAACTTACTTCCCGACAACAATGACACAAGCTCCAGAGGCAATTGAAGCAGCGCTAACTGCTGCGAAAGAAGCAAAAGAAAAAGGAGCGCATTTCGAATATATTCACTTAGAAGGACCTTATGTTTCAAAGAAACGTGCAGGTGCACAACCACTTGAACATATCGTTCCTGCAAATATTGAGCAATTTAAACAATGGCAAGAAGCAAGTGGGAATTTAATTAAATTAGTAACATATGCACCAGAAGAAGAGGGAGCATTAGAGTTTGAACAATATCTTGCTGAAACTGGTGTAGTGGGCACAATGGGGCATACAGATGCAATTGATGCGCAACTAAAAAATAGAAAGATTACACATGCGACACATTTATACAATCAAATGCGTGGATTACATCACCGTGAACCAGGAGTTGTTGGTCATGTGTTATTAAATCCAGATGTAATGGTTGAAGTAATTACAGATGGTATTCATATTCACCCTGATATGGTGAAATTAGCATATAAGTTAAAAGGACCGAAAAAAGTAAGTGTTATTACTGACGCAATGCGCGCAAAAGGTCTTGAAGATGGATTATATGAGCTTGGCGGACAGCCAGTACATGTAAAAGATGGTAGTGCTCGATTAGAAGATGGAACGTTAGCTGGTAGTATTCTAAAAATGGATCAAGCTTTCCGAAATGTAATTGAATTTACGGGTTGTTCAATCGAAGATGCAGTACTGATGACATCAGTTAACCAAGCAGAAGAGTTTGGATTAAATAATAAAGGTGCATTAGCAGTAGGAAAAGATGCAGACTTTGTTGTGATGAATGAAGATTTACATGTATATGATACGGTTCGTTTAGGAATTCATATGAAGGAAGGGAAGTAATTAAATGAATATTCTTGTTGTAAAAACTCCAGAAGAACTAGCCGAAGCAGGTTATAAATTAATTGAAGAAGTTGTAAAAACAAAAGAAAATCCAACATTAGGAATGGCTACAGGAAGCTCTCCATTAGGTATTTATGCAGAAATGCGAAAAAATAAACTTGATACAAGCCGTGTAACCACTGTAAACTTAGATGAGTACGTAAATTTACCACATGAAGATAAAAACAGCTATCACTATTTTATGCAAGAACAGTTGTTTGATCATCTTCCATTTAAACAAACTTATGTACCAAACGGGATGGCAAGTGATTTAGAGGAAGAGTGCAAACGTTACGAGGGCATTCTAACTGCTAACCCAGTTGACCTACAGATTCTTGGAATCGGTGAAAACGGTCACATCGGATTTAATGAGCCAGGAACACCGTTTAATTCTCCAACGAACATTGTTGAATTAACAGAATCTACACGCCAAGCAAACCTTCGCTTCTTCGAAAAAGAAGAAGATGTGCCAACTCATGCGATTACAATGGGAATTGGAAGCATTATGAAAGCGAAACAAGTTCTACTTGTTGCTATGGGTTCTAAAAAGGCAGAAGCTGTTAAAGAATTATTGCAAGGTGAATATAGTGAAGAGTGTCCGGCTACAGTTTTACAACGTCATCCGAATGTAACCGTAATCGCAGATCAAGAAGCTCTATCTTTATGCAGTGAGGCGATTGCTGATGAACATCGACAAGTATTCACCATTTCCGATCTATTATCAGATTCAAGAGTGGGTGAAACAGCTAATTGAGGACGGCGAATGGAAGCCGGGAGATAAAATCCCATCTGAGAATGAACTTTGTGATAAGTTCGAAGTGAGTCGTATGACAATCAGACAGGCGATTAATAATTTAGTGGAACAAGGCTATTTATATCGGAAGCGTGGAATTGGAACATTTGTCCAACTTCCGAAAGTGGAACAAAAATTGCAAGGAATGACGGGCTTCACAGAAGATATGATTTCTCGTGGAATGAACCCAAGTAGTCAATTACTTAGTTTCCGCCTAGTTCCAGCTACTGCTAAAATAGCAGACCGGTTGAGAATACAGGAGGGGGAATCGGTTTATGAAGTGAGGCGTATTCGCTTAGCTGATGATGAACCGATTGCTTTTGAGACGACATATTTGTCGCCAGCTCTTGTAAAAGATATTAACGAAGAGATATTGCAACAATCTTTATATGAACATTTAGAGAAAAAACTGGGCTTTAAACTTGTTAGCGCTACTCAGTCAATTGAAGCTTCTGTTGCGACGGAAAATGAAGCTGAACATCTGCATATTCCTAAAAAGGCGCCTGTACTTGTAATGCGTCAATGGTCATATTCAGAAGGTGAGATACCGCTAGAGTACGTGAAATGTATTTATCGTGGAGATCGTTATAAATTTATTACGAATATCGCACGTAACAAATAGTATATTTCAGTTTGTGAAGTACAGTCGAAATGAAAATGGATAACATGTAAAGAAATAAAAATACGACTCATCCTTATAAGGAATGAGTCGTATTTTTATTATGAGCAATTACGTGGTTAACAGCATCTTTGACGTGATTTACTACATAGTGAGCGTGTTTTTTTACTGCATCATCTGCTTGCGACATAGCAAAACTGTGAGGAGTTAAAGAAAACATAGGAATATCATTGTAAGAATCCCCTATACAAGCAATTTCCTCAGGTTTTATTTGAAACTCATTTAATAAAATAGAAATGGCAGAGCCTTTACTAACATTCGGTGGCATTACATCTAAACATTGTTCTGCTGAGATGAAAGTGCTAACTTTCCCGTGGAATTTTTCATCAATTTTTTTTTGAAGGAGTTGTAAGCTCTCCTTTGTTCCACCGACGGAAATTTTATTTGGGAAAATTGTATCATCAATCTTCTGTAGTAAGTTTGGTTCTTCAACAGAAGTCATTGTTACTTGTTGTTCAAGTTCTTGAATAAAAGGTGTTTTCTCTTCAATGTAATAATTATGCTCATCACTTACATAACGGAAATAAGGATTTTCATTCGTCATAGCTAACAAATCGGGAAGTATGCTGGAATCAAAAGTTGCAGATAATAGTTGTTTATTTTCATGTGTATATACAAAAACACCATTTACACTAATACGATGAAAATTTGTATTTACAGCTTTCATTAAGTCTGCAATTTCATTATCAAGTCTTCCGGAAGCGAAGCAAAGAATAACATTTTGCTCGGCGAGGCTGCGTAGTGCCGCAACATCTTGTTCATCAATAAGACCTCCGTGTTGCATCATTGTACCATCGATATCACTTACAAACATTTTAATCATGCTGTTATCTCCTTTCTATGTACAGGTGCTCTTACATTATACGCATCATATATAAACATGTCTAAAAAATGAATTTTTATTAAATGGCAGATGTTTTACATTGACGACAAAGAAGAATATTCTGTAACATAAAAGTAGGCTATTTAAGTACGAGGGTGGTGTTATATGAATAATTATCTAGAAATTAAAAAAGTTTTAAATAATAATGTCATCATTGCTAGCCATCCTGAACACGAGGAAGTAGTAGTGATTGGTAAAGGAATTGGATTTGGGAAAAAAGCGAAAGATGTATTGGAGCAAGAACAAATCGAAAAAATGTTTGTCTTAAAAAATGAACGTGATCGTGAACAATATAAATTATTAGTGCCGCATGTTAGTGAAAAATTAATTGGATTGATGAACGATATTATGCTGTACATTCAAGAAAAAGCGAAATCTCCACTAAATGAACATATTCATATTGCGTTAACAGATCATATTTCATTTGCAATTAAAAGGTTAAAACAAGGACTTACAATTGATAATCCTTTTTTAGTTGAAACAAAAATGCTCTATCCAGAGGAATATGAAATTGCGGAAGGTGTTGTAGAACTTTTAAATTCTCGTTTGCAAATTACATTGCCAGAAGGAGAAATTGGTTTTATTGCACTTCACATTTACAGTTCGCTTACAAATTCTGATTTATCTTCAGTTAATCAAAACTCCCGTCTCATTGCACAACTTGTATCTTTAATTGAGACAAACTTAGAAATTACATTAGATCAAGAGAGCATTCATTATTTACGCCTTATTCGTCATCTTCAATATGCTATTGAGAGGGTGAAAAAGGGAGAAAAAGTAGAAGAATCGCAAAGTTTTGCCGATTTATTAAAGGCGGAGTATCCAGTTTGCTATAACGTAGCTTGGAAGCTAGTTAAGGTCATGCAAAAAGAGTTGCAACTACCTGTATATGAAGCTGAAAGTATTTATTTAACGATGCACTTGCAACGCTTAGTCAAGGCAGAGCATGTGTAATAAGTCATATATTTTTGTCTAAAATGAAAACGTTAAAAAAAATGATTGAATCGCTTACAATAGTTATGTATAATAACTATTGCAAAGTTATACAAATTTCGACAAACACATTAAGGTGAGTAACGAAAACGTTTGCCTTAATTATAGTGAACTTATACGTAAACCTATTTTTGACACGTGTTACTGATTCGATCAGGCATGAGTGGAGAAAAGTAAGGAATGTAAGCTAGAGAAAGGGATATACTACCCTTTGTATAGCTATCGTTCTATCTTTTTTTCCTCATGTCTTTTTGGCGTTTGTCGGAAGGTATCAATATAGATAAGAGAGGAAGGGTTTCCATGTTTAAGAAGATCTTTGGTGTTCTTCAAAAAGTCGGAAAAGCGTTAATGCTTCCAGTAGCGATTTTACCGGCAGCAGGTATTTTACTTGGATTTGGTAATGCATTTCAAAATCCACAGTTAACAAATGTTATTCCTGCTTTAAAGGCAGATTGGTTCGTAATGGTTGCAAAAATTATGGAACAATCTGGTGATATTATTTTCGCTAACCTTGCATTATTATTCGCAGTTGGGGTAGCAATTGGTTTAGCTGGTGGAGATGGAGTAGCTGGTTTAGCAGCATTCGTCGGCTACTTAATTATGAACAAAACGATGAGTGTGTTCTTAGAAGTAGATAAGCTAGTGAAAGTAACAAGTTCTGGAGCAGACCCAGTAAAAATTGGATTTGCAGATCCAGCGTATGCAAACGTATTAGGTATTCCAACGCTACAAACAGGGGTATTTGGTGGTATTATCGTCGGTATAGTAGCGGCATATTGCTATAATAAATACTTCAACATTGAATTACCATCATACTTAGGTTTCTTTGCAGGTAAGCGTTTCGTACCGATCGCAACTGCAACATTCTCTTTAATAGTAGGTATTATCATGTGCTTCGTTTGGCCATACATTCAAGGTGGCTTAAACACGTTCTCACATCAAATGATTGATGCAAATAGAACAATCGCAGCATTTATATTCGGTTTAATTGAACGTTCATTAATTCCATTTGGACTACATCACATTTTCTATTCACCGTTCTGGTTCGAATTCGGTCAGTATACAAATGCAGCTGGCGAATTAATCCGTGGTGACCAAAAAATCTTTATGGCACAGTTAAAAGACGGTGTAGAATTAACAGCAGGTACATTTACAACTGGTAAGTATCCGTTCATGATGTTCGGTCTTCCAGCAGCAGCTTTAGCAATGTACCATGAAGCACGTCCAGAAAATAAAAAATTAGCAGCAGGTATTTTAGGTTCTGCAGCATTAACATCTTTCTTAACAGGTATTACAGAGCCACTTGAATTTTCATTCTTATTCGTAGCGCCAGTATTATTCGGAATTCACGCTGTATTTGCTGGTCTATCATTTATGACAATGCAAATTTTAGGTGTTAAAATTGGTATGACATTCTCTGGTGGTTTAATTGACTTCCTATTATTCGGTGTATTACCAGGCCGTACAGCATGGTGGTGGGTAATTATTGTTGGTCTTGTACTAGCAGTTATTTACTACTTCGGATTCCGCTTTGCAATCCGTAAATGGAATCTAAAAACACCTGGTCGTGAAGAGGCAAATGCGAATGACGGTGCAGGAAAAACAGAGGCAGGCGAACTTCCTCGTGAAGTATTAGTAGCACTTGGTGGTAAAGAAAACATTGCTTCTTTAGATGCTTGTATTACTCGTTTACGTGTTCAAGTTAACGAACAAAAGAATGTAAACAAAGACCGCTTAAAAGAACTTGGAGCAGCTGGTGTACTTGAAGTTGGAAATAACATTCAAGCTATTTTCGGACCGAAATCTGACACGTTAAAATCACAAATTCATGATATAATGTCAGGTCGTACACCTCATGTTGAAAAAGAAGAACCTGTAAAAGTGGAAGAAACTCCTCAAAAAGTTGATGAAAATGAAACAATTGTATCACCAATCGAAGGGAAAATCTTACCAATTACAGAAGTGCCTGACCAAGTATTCTCAGGAAAAATGATGGGAGACGGATTTGCAATTGAGCCAACTGAAGGAACAGTAGTTTCTCCAGTTAACGGTGAAATTGTCAATGTATTCCCTACAAAACATGCGATTGGTATTCAATCTGAAGGCGGAAAAGAAATTTTAATCCACTTTGGTATTGATACTGTAAAATTAAATGGTGAAGGATTCGAGGCACTTGTAGCACAAGGTGATAAAGTGAAGCAAGGCCAACCATTATTAAAAGTAGATCTTGCATTTGTAAAAGAAAATGCACCATCTATCATTACACCAATTGTATTTACAAACTTACAACAAGGGCAACAAGTCGAATTGAAAAAAGATGGAAATGTTAAGAAGGGCGAAACCGCTATTATTGACATTCAGTAGGAATTTGACGCAAAATGTTTATAATTATAATAGGCGATGTGGTTGACCGAACATCGCCTATTATATACAATAGATGATGTAGTACTCACGTCTATACAACTAAAAAAAACTGTAATTTAAAGGAGATAAATAATCATGGAAAAAATCTTTAAAGTAACTAGCGACTCAGGAATTCATGCTCGTCCAGCAACTCTACTTGTAAACACTGCAAGCAAATTCGGTTCTGACATTAACTTAGAGTATAACGGAAAGAACGTTAACTTAAAATCAATCATGGGCGTTATGTCTTTAGGCATTCAACAAAACGCAGAAATTAAAATCACTGCAAATGGTGATGATGCAGCTCAAGCACTAGCAGCTATCGAAGAAACTATGAAAAACGAAGGATTAGGAGAATAATGACTCTTAACATTCAAGGGATCGCTGCATCAAGTGGGATTGCTATTGCAAAGGCTTTCAGACTTGAAAATCCTGAATTTAACATCGAAAAGAAATCAATTACAAACGAAGCTGCAGAAATTGCACGCTTAGACGCTGCGCTTGAGAAAGCAAAAACTGAATTAGAAGCTATTAAGGACCACGCATTTGCTGAGCTAGGTGCTGACAAAGCTGCGATCTTTGAAGCACATTTATTAGTGTTAAATGATCCAGAACTAGTAAACCCAGTAAAAGATAAAGTAAATAGCGAAAAAGTAAATGCTGAATTTGCAATGGATGAAGTTGCATCAATGTTTATTTCTATGTTTGAAAACATGGATAATGAATATATGAAAGAACGTGCTGCGGACATTCGTGACGTAACAAAACGCGTTCTTGCACATTTACTAGGAATTAACTTCTCAAATCCTGGTACAATTTCTGAAGAGGTAATCATTATTGCTGAAGATTTAACACCATCTGATACAGCTCAGTTAAACCGTAAGTATGCAAAAGGTTTCACTACTGATATCGGTGGACGTACATCTCACTCTGCAATTATGGCTCGTTCTATGGAAATTCCAGCTGTTGTTGGTACGAAAGTTGTTATGGAGAAAATCCAAAACGGCGATATCGTTATCATTGACGGTTTAGATGGAGAAGTAATTGTAAACCCATCAGAAGAAACTCTTCGTTCGTTTGAAGAAAAGAAAGCGAAATTTGAAGAGCAAAAAACTGAATGGGCAAAATTAAAAGACCAAGCTACTGTAACAAGTGATGGACATCACGTTGAGCTTGTTGCAAATATCGGAACACCAAATGATGTACAAGGTATTATCGATAATGGCGGAGAAGGCGTTGGCTTATACCGTACAGAATTCTTATACATGGGTCGTGACAATCTTCCAACAGAAGAAGAGCAGTTCGAAGCGTATAAAGCAGTTCTTGAAGGTGTAAAAGAAGGTCAACCAGTCGTTGTTCGTACACTTGACATCGGTGGAGATAAAGAGCTTCCATACTTACATTTACCAAAAGAAATGAACCCATTCTTAGGATACCGTGCAATTCGCTTATGTCTTGATGAGCAAGATGTGTTCCGTACACAACTTCGTGCATTACTTCGTGCTAGCGTATACGGTAACTTAAAAATTATGTTCCCAATGATTGCAACTCTTGATGAGTTCCGTCAAGCAAAAGCAATTTTATTAGAAGAGAAAGCGAAACTTGTAGAAGCGGGTACAACTGTTTCTGATTCTATTGAAGTTGGTATGATGGTTGAAATCCCAGCTTCAGCAGTATTAGCAGATCAATTCGCGAAAGAAGTTGACTTCTTCTCTATCGGAACAAATGATTTAATCCAATACACAATGGCTGCAGACCGTATGAACGAACAAGTATCATACTTATACCAACCATATAACCCATCTATTTTACGTCTTGTAAAAATGGTTATCGATGCTGCTCATAAAGAAGGCAAATGGGCTGGTATGTGTGGTGAGATGGCAGGCGATTCACTTGCTATCCCATTATTATTAGGATTAGGTTTAGATGAGTTCAGTATGAGTGCAACATCTATTCTTCCTGCAAGAACACAACTAAGCAAGTTGTCAAAAGCAGAAATGGAAACATTAGCAGAAAAAGCATTAATGATGTCAACTGCTGAAGAAGTTGTTGAACTAGTTAAAAGCATATAACCAATAAAAAAACCTGAGTCGATTTGAAATCGGTCTCAGGTTTTTTCTATGAGAAAAATAAATCTTATTTTCTTACTATAGAGGATAAGGAACGGAATTAGATAGCGATAGCAACGATATCAGTTGGGCATACACGTAAAATACCAGTAAAAGTATTTCGATTTTGATTGTTCTTATCGTCTTTATTGTTATCTTTGTCGTCTTTGTTATTACGAGCTAAAGCAGAGAAAAGAGCAACACCGTTAGCGAAACCTTCAAAAATTACATTGTTGAAAGTGCCATTACCTCTAATGCTTAAAAGAGAAAGTTCTGTTCCAACTGAAATGCTAGCAAGTACGTTACATACAGCTGGTTGTTGTGGTCTAACTACTTCTCTCTCTTTCTCTTTCTCATGATGTCTGCACTCTCTTTCATGATGATGACAGTCTCTAAAGTTATCACAGCATCCAAATGATCCAAACATAATCCTCATCACCCCCTTCACACTTATAATCTATGTAAGTTCGGTAGTGAGTGACTGGACAGAGAGTGGAATTTTTTCTAGGGGATTTTCTCATTTTAAATGACTAGCTGGGTGTTTAGTATGGAATGATGTTTAAAATAGGGGAAATATAACAAAAAAATGTAAAAACCACCGAAATAAATGAAATAGGTAGCCTTTACACTTTTTTACTTTTATATAAAACGATGATATATACAGGAAGAGCTAGGAGTAGTGGTACAATGGATCGTGCAGTATGTTTTTCTGATTCTAATTGGAATGCTTCTTCTTTTGGGAATTGTAAAATGGAGATGTTTGCGGCATCACCAATAAAATATAGAAGCAGTACAGTTACTATGTAACATAAAAGTGCGATAAAGCTTCCGTATGAACTCAATGAAAATCCCTCTCTTGTTATCTATTTGTTATCATTGTATCACAATTGTAACAAAAATACACGGGTATATTTCAACACCTAAACAAAATTCGACACAAAACGTCAAGTTTATTTATGATAAGGGAATAGAATATACTTTTCCCTTATCATAAATGTCGAATGATTTGTAGTAATATTACAAAAGTATGACAGGGAATAAAAAAACGAAGGCAATGTAGTTACCTTCGTTTTTTATTATTTTGCCCACTCACTCACTTGCTCTACGCTCATACGAGGTGCAGGGTGTCCTTTTAAAGTTGATTCACCAATTGTAATAAGCATAATTGGAACGTAACGAGATGAAACGTTAAATTCGTCTGTCAGTGCTTGTGGATTGAAGCCACCAATAGCACAAGTATCCCAACCAGTTGCTTTAGCTGCAAGCATAAGTTGCATTGCTGCTAAAGATGCATTTGAAAAGGCAGCATCTCTTGGGAATTGTTCACGAGCATATGCAGATTCAATATTTTTAGCTAAGCGTTCTTTTGCTTCTTCTTTCATAAATCCTTGTTCTACAATTGGACCATATACTGGCTCAACATTTTTATAAGCTTCTAAATCACCTAAAATAGCGACTACTGCAGAAGCATCAAGAATTTGTTGCTGGTTATAAGCTATTGGGTGTAATCGTTTTTGTACATCTTCACCTTGAAAAACAAGGAATTTCCAGTGTTGCAAGTTCCAAGCGGAAGGTGCTTGTGCTGCGGCTTTTAAAATCTCATGTAATTCTGTAGATGAGATTTCTTTATTTGGGTTGAATGCACGTGTAGATGTGCGTTCATATAGAACGTTAAAAAAGTTGTCGTTTGTCATTGTATATCCTCCAAATTGTATATCGAATTATTTTCAAAAAAATAATATACACTACTTACATTTTGTAAGTTATCGAATTTAAGAATATAATATCTTTATTTTAATTGTCAAGTTTTAAAAATAAGCTAGGGCATTCATACAAACGATACAATTCCTACAATCATACACTAAAAAAGGAATTTATAGAGTGAAAAGCGAAGATAACATTCTCAATTAGCTTGTTAATATGTATCTCTCACAAATTAAAGTTTATTGGAGAACAGTCTTTTAAAAAAGTTTGTGAGGAATTCAGTAGAACAAGATATATGAAGTGAGTGAAGACTAGTGATGAACATACTACATTTTTTATTAGAGAATACGGTTTTCCAAAATGTGTTACAAGATCTGCAGTTAAATGTCCTTTATATAGAAAATGGATGTAAGCATCAACAAACGGTAGAAAATATCCATCCAAAATGTATGTTTATAGCAAATAGTTTTGAAGAGGGCGAACTATTATTTCAAAGAACGAAACCACACATTATCATTACGTATGTAACAGATTATTCTCAAATAAAATATATAAAGAATATGTATACTCCGCACAGTACATTCATTGTCATTTGGGATCAACAAATAACAAAAGAATTCACAGATGTACTTGCATTAGGAATACGTAATATTGTAATAGCTCCTGTAACTCCGCAAGCAGTGTTAGAGGAAGTGAATAAGAGTTTGTATCAACTTTCTTTAGTAAGGCAAGTCGGTTTGCAGCAGGAATTGCTTCAAACGATGTTTGATTTTCAAAATGATCTATTATTTATAGTAGAAGATGATGAGATTGTTGATTGTAATACAAATTTTTTAGCTTTTTTTGGATATGAAAATCTGTTTGCCTATCGTGAGCAACATTTAGTATTTGCTGAACATTTTATTAGAGAAAGTGGATACTATTCGACGACGCATGATATCACATGGTTAGACGATACTTTATCAAGTGGTAGAAGAATTAAGATGCTAAATTATGAAGGGGTAGTATCCACTTTTTTATTACGTGCGACACCATTGCCAGAAGATTTATCAAGATTTATTGTAAAGTGCACGGAAATTACAGAATTAGATGAAATCTATCAAGAGCAAGAAAGACTTGCTATGGTAGATTCATTGACAGAGATTTATAATCGTTTAAAGTTTCAACAAATACTAGAGGTAGAGTGGGAAAAGGTAATACGTAGTGATGAGAAAATAGCTATCATTTTATTTGATATAGATAATTTTAAAACGGTTAATGACACATATGGTCATGATTTTGGTGATTTGGCTTTAATACAACTTGCAGAGCTTATGAAATCTAAAGTGGAGCAACAACATGTATTTGCAAGATGGGGAGGAGAAGAATTCATTATATTAGTGACAAATACAGTAGAAAAGGAAGCATTTCAAGTTGCGGAGTCATTACGATTCTTCATTGAAACAAAGCAATTCACTGGAATTTCGAAGCTAACAGCTAGCTTTGGAGTTGCGTTATATGAACAAGGAACTACAAGAGAAGAATTAATGCAACGAGCGGACATTGCATTATATGAAGCGAAAAAAAATGGGAAGAATCAAGTATGTGTGTATAGAAAAGAAAAAATGTAATTTTTCGCAACAAATTGTTGCGATTTTTTTTTATTGTTTGATAATAGAATAGGGGGACAATTTTTAGTGAAGGAATTATGGAGGATCAATATGATAAAAAAAGTAATGGTGATGGCTTCACTGTCTGCTATAGTTGGCGGCGGAGTATACTATTTTCTTGTTAGCCCCAATATAAAGGAAAACACTGTATTAACAACTAAAGTGAATCCTACTATTGAATCAGAAGTACAAGGGAATATAGAAGAAAAAGAAGAGCAACAAATTGATTATGCTAGCATATCTCAAAAATTAGATCAATATTTAGTCGGAAAGCAATTTAATGGAACAGTTTTGGTAACAGATAAAGAGCGTGTTATATTGAATAAAGGATATGGGTATGCTGATGTTCAAAATAAAATAGAAAATACGCCTCAAACAAAATATCGTATTGGTTCTATTACGAAAACAGTTGTTGCCACATCTATTTTACAGTTGCAAGAACAAGGTAAATTGAATATTCAAGATAATGTAAATAAATATATTCCTTCATTTCCGGAGAATAAAAATATTACACTATATCATTTGTTAACCCATACCTCTGGTTTACCTGAACATGCGAAAGGAAATGTGAATGCTGCTTCCCGTTTACAGTTAGTTAATTGGATTGGACGTCAAAATTTAGAATTTCCTGCAGGAACAGGTTGGAGATATACAGATTATAATTATATGGTTCTTGCTTATATAATAGAACATATCTCGAAAAAACCTTTAGGAGATTACATAAAAGAAAACATATTTGTAAAAGCAGATATGCATGAATCCGGTATGGGAAATATGGTACCTGGAGATAAAAATTTTACAAAGGGTTATGTGAAAAAAAATCAAGAGCTTGTACCAGCGCAGAAGTTAGGCATGGATTGGCTATATGGTTGTGGTGAGATGTATACGACAGTTGGAGATATGAAGAAGTTAGACGAAGCAATTATAAATGGAAAACTTCTTTCTGAACAAAGTATACAAGCAATGTTTTCGCCTTCAGCAGAACGGAAATATGCATTTAGTTTTTATATATATCCAGATTATTTTCATAATCATGGTGTATTATCTGGTTGGAACACTTTCAATAATTTTAATAAAGAAAAAGGAATTTTTGTTATGTTATTTTCAAATGTAAAAAATAGTATGGATGATGACTTTAATAAAGAGTTCCGAAAGATGGTAAATGATTTATTAGAACAAAGGGGATGAGAAAATGGAACATAAAACTTTATCAATAGGTTTCATTGGTATTGGCGTAATGGGAAAAAGTATGGTTTATCACTTAATGCAAGATGGTCATAAAGTATATGTATATAATAGAACGAAAGCAAAAACAGATTCTTTAGTGCAAGATGGTGCACAATGGTGTGATACGCCAAAAGAGTTAGTGAAGCAAGTTGATATTGTAATGACAATGGTTGGATATCCACATGATGTAGAAGAAGTGTATTTTGGTATAGAAGGAATTATAGAACATGCAAAAGAAGGTACGATAGCAATTGACTTTACGACATCTACACCTACTTTAGCAAAACGTATTAATGAAGTTGCAAAAAGCAAAAATATATATACGTTAGATGCACCTGTCTCAGGAGGAGATGTTGGTGCGAAAGAAGCAAAACTCGCAATTATGGTAGGTGGAGAGAAAGAAATATATGATAGATGCTTACCTTTACTTGAAAAGTTAGGAACAAACATTCAATTACAAGGACCAGCTGGGAGTGGACAACATACAAAAATGTGCAATCAAATTGCGATTGCTTCCAATATGATTGGAGTATGTGAGGCTGTTGCTTACGCGAAGAAGGCTGGATTGAATCCAGATAAAGTGTTAGAGAGTATTTCAACAGGGGCAGCAGGTAGTTGGTCATTAAGTAATTTAGCTCCTCGAATGTTAAAAGGAGACTTTGAGCCAGGATTTTATGTAAAGCATTTTATGAAAGATATGAAGATTGCTTTAGAGGAAGCAGAAAAATTACAATTACCAGTCCCAGGCTTAAGTTTGGCGAAAGAATTGTATGAAGAGTTAATTAAGGATGGCGAAGAAAATAGTGGAACACAAGTATTATATAAAAAATATATAAGGGGGTAAACGAGGTGGACCTTCAAAAGTTTGATGAGATGATTGATACTGTACAGCGAGCTACTTGTATGCAAATTAATGAAAAACAAAAAGAAGCTTTTAAACAAAAATATGATTTTGAACCAGACTTTGAATATGGAAGAGATGAGAAGGGGCATTATGTAATTCGAACCTCTAAAAAGATGTTAGAAGAAATGGAGTTTTATTTGGCATTGAAATATGATCGTGATGGAGTGGATCTTTATATGCAAGCTGAGATTGACGGTATATTTCATGTATCTGTTAGCTATGGTGAAGATGCCCTACATCTACAAGAATTGTTTCAATTTCTAGAAGAAAATAAATAAAAGTCCTCATTTGAGGACTTTTATTTATTTAGTCATTATAAGTTAGAAGCTCGGCGACATCGTTCAACTGGGAATGGGATAATTTGTGCGATGTGATTAGGACCAAATTGTTTTGTACGAGCATGGCGTATTATATAAAAAGCACACAGAATTGAAACAGGAATAGCGCCGAATAAACCAAATAATAAAGCGCTTACACAAGATGCGACAAATCCTAAAACACCAATTTCTAACTCTTCCATAATAGCTCCTAAAATAACAGGAAATGCCCCACATGTAACTCCAAGTATAAGTGCGATAAGTAAGCTCATGATTATCCCCCTCTGTTTGCGATATTATTTTCCTTCTTAGTTAATTGTAGTATATCACATACAAAACAGAATTTTCAGAAAAATTTAAATAAATGTTCAATAAATGTTCAAAAAATACACTTGAAAAATCAAGGCGTTAAATTTGTGATGAAATGGTACTTTTGAGTAAATAAAAAATCAGGCTTATTTCAAAAGTGAAATAAGCCTGTTCCATAGGAGGATGTATATATGTAGAGTGAATAAAAGTTTGGAAAAGGGGATCCAAGTCCTTTTATTCAACTAACTACCTTAATAGATTGGAACCCAGCCTTCAGTTGTCACAAAAATACGAATAGCTACAACTTGACGATCATCTTGCAAGGTAAAATAATGTCTTGCATTTTCTGGAACAGATATTAGATCGCCTGGCTCAAGTTCAACATCAAAGAATTTCCCATCTTTGCCTTCAATAGCGAAAATGCCATGACCACTGACGATAAAGCGGACTTCGTCGTCTGTATGATGATGTTCTTTTTGGAAATTAATTAATAATTCGTCAAGGTTAGGTGTGCTATTTGAAAGTGAAATTACATCATGTGCTTTATAACCTCGACGTGCTGAAACATCAGCGATTTCTTTTGAAAAAACAGCTAATATTTCAGCTTTGTTTTCATCTGTTAAAGAATAATTTTCATTTAAATGAGTAGGAAGTTTAGAAATATTCCATTTCTCATATAAAACGCATTCCTCTTGTAGAAATTTAGATACTTCCACTTCATTTTCAATACGAGTATTTACTTCATGAATACGAATTTGCGCCATTAGAAACGCCTCCTTGAATTGATAATAGTTTTATATGAAATTGGAATAAAAACTCATAAGCTTCTAATCTCTTCTTTGCATCAAAGCTATCTCGGCCCCATACGGTAATACCGTGGTTACGGATTAATACCGCTCCCGAATCACCTTGTATATGCTTTCGGAAGTTTTCTCCAAGCGTTGGGATATGGGCATGGTTTTCGATAATAGGAATGTGAATTGTTGCCCCTTCTTCCCAAATATCGAGAGCTTTAATAATTTCTTGATTTTGAAGGGTAACTGCATCACTATATAAATTTGTGATGACATTATTATCAGTTGTATGAACATGAAGTACGCACCCGGCATTCGTATTGTTATAAATATGTGTATGCAATATTGTTTCTGCTGAAGGGCGTAATTCAGTCTCTAAAACGGGAACTCCTACATGATCTACTAATAGAAAATCATCTGGAGTGGTTTTTGTTTTATCTTTACCGCTTGCTGTAATGAGAAAAGTAAGTGGCTCATGACTAACTTTTATAGAAATATTACCACTTGTTGCTGGGAACCAATTTCGAGTTGTTAATTCTTTTTTTATCTCGCTTAAGTCATACCATTGACGAAAAAGTTGTTTCATGATTTCACCTCCAACAAATGTTTTAATTCATTTTGAATATCATGGAATGTTTCAAACGGTGTATAAGCAATATAATTCTCTTCACACTTTGTAATAAGGAAGTCACGAGCAAATACTTTATCTGCTTGTTTCGCAGCTTGTAAATCAGTAATTGAATCTCCAATCACAATATGGAAGTCATTCGTATCACTCAATTTACGGATGAGTGATGATTTACATAATCCGCAATGATTTTGACAATGATGATCACAAGGATGAGGCCAATTCACCGTAATGTATTCATTTGAAAAATCTGTTTCATTACAGTAAATTTGCTCTTTTGGAATGAGTCCTTGTAAGAGTGGATAGACGAAGAAATCCATTCCACCTGATATAACGTAAAAAGAAATGTTATTTTCATTTACAAATTGTATAAATTCATGAAAACCATTACGAATTTCAGCAGTTTCTATTAAAAATTGAATAATTTCATCGTGCAGATGAGTAGGTATTAATCGAAATAATTGAGAAACACCTTCTTGAATAGATAGCTCTTGTGATAAAATTCTATTCTTTACTTCTTCAGCTTCTGGTGGTGCGAATTTTTCCATAATGGACATAATGTTATCATTATTTGTAATCGTGCCATCGAAATCACAAAATACTTGAATACTCATAATTTCACCTCATGAGAGGGATTTCCCCATATTTGTAGTGCACTATGCAAATTTATGTCATCTACTTCATGGAGTGGTTTATTTTGCAAAGTAGCATCAATTGCAGTACGGAAAGCTTTACCACCGCCTTGCGCTCCATTTGGATGTCCATGTATCCCGCCGCCAGCATTAATAACAACATCTTTACCGAAATCTCGTACAATAAAGGGAACGAAACCAGGGTGAATACCAGCAGATGGAACAGAAAAGCTCTTCTTGAAAAATGCATCGTCTTCAGTTAAATATTTTGAGATAGCAAGAGCTTCCTCTTTTTCTAGCGCAACACTTCCGTATGGAGATGGGAATAATGAAAAGTCAGCCCCAGCATAGCGTAGTAGCTTTCCGAGTAATAATGGAGATGAAATTCCATATAACTTAGATGCTGAATAAGCACCACTTACAGCAGGGTGTGCCATAATAGGAACTGGGATTTCATCATCTTCTGCAAGTGATTGCAGTACATCTAGTCCGTAAGCAAATACGTTAAATAATAGAATATCAGCTCCAGCTTGCACTGCACGTTTCGCATTTTCTTTTAAATCAAAAGTTCGTCCTGTTAAATTTACGGCATATAACGTTTTATGTCCGTATGTTTCATATACGGATTGTAAAACTTCTTTTCCAGATACAATGCGTTTCGTAAGTGGTGTTAATGCATTTTCAAATAATATTTCATCATCTTTTACTATATCTACACCACCACTTGCTTGATCACGTAATTGCGTTTTTAAATACCCAATATTTCGTCCAATCATTCCTTTAAAAATACTCATTAAAAGGGGACGATCATGCACTTGTAAAAGGTTTCGAATCCCATCTATCCCGAATTTTGGACCAGGAAAATGTTCTTTCAATTCTTCTGAAAAAGTTAAGTCAATTAATTTTACTTCGCCATCAAGGGATAGCTTTCCAAATGTAGTCGTTAAAATTGCTGGTAAATCTGGACTGAAGTTTAATAACGGATATTCGATTTTAATAATTCCGCGTTTTACTTTTTTACGTAAATACGAATTCGTATGTTCATGTTCAGCTAATTCCTCAATATGAATGACGTTGCCTTTATGTTGCTTTAATTGTTCTTGCAGTAATTGTGGCAAATGAGTCCAAGAGCCAATTGTTAAACCAAGTGCAATTTGCTCAGCCTTTTTTTCTAAGTTATGTGAATCATCATGGATTAAATACGTCGCTATAATTCCGCTCATTGTTATAACCTCCTAGTTAAATAAAAAAACCTCTCAGCTAAGGAGAGGTTTTTTTACAACCAGCTCCTTATCTGTCAGCATAATGCTGCGAGAATTAGCACCGTGTCTACGATTGTAGATCGGTTGCCGGGTTTCGTCGGGCTCGTCCCTCCACCTGCTCTTGATAAGAAGTATTTAGAAATGTTTAAATTTTTAAGATAACTGAATTTTGTCAGATATTTTTCATGTTGTCAATTACTTTTTGAAAAAATTTAATTTATCAATTCGATTAATGGCTTCTCGTAATCTATCTTCTGTATGCAAGAGACCAACACGGACATACCCTTCGCCATGTTCACCAAATCCAACACCAGGAGCAACTGCAACGTGTGCTTTTTCTAGTAAAATATCAGAAAATTGCTCGGATGTATAACCTTCTGGTACAGGAAGCCATGCAAAGAATGATCCGGTTGGAATGTCTACATTCCAACCAATTGAGTGACAAGCTGAAATAAGAGCGTTTCTCCGAGATTCGTAACTATTTACAAGATTTACTACACAAGACTGTGAACTTAATAGTGCTTCGCGAGCAGCATCTTGAATTGCACCAAAAATACTAACATACATATGATCTTGCAATAGGTTAATGGTTTCGATGACACTTTCATTTCCAACTGCAAAAGCAATACGCCAGCCAGCCATATTGAAAGTTTTTGATAACGTGTAAATTTCAATTCCTATATCTTTCGAACCATCTGCTTGCAAGAAACTAACAGGTTTTTGACCATCAAATCCGATAGCACCGTAAGCGAAATCGTGAACAACTAATATATTATGTTTATTAGCAAAATGAATGGTTGTATCAAAAAAATCTTTTGATGCAGTAGCACCTGTAGGGTTATTTGGATAGTTTAAAAACATTAACTTTGCCCGTTCAGCGATAGAGTCGTCAATTTTTTTATAATCCGGTAAAAAATGATTTTCTGCAATAAGCGGCATGGTTTCAAAGTGTGCCTTTGCTAAGGCAACCCCAGATAAATAATCTGGATAGCCTGGATCCGGAACGAGAATTGTATCACCAGGATTTGTAAAACAAATTGGTAATTCTACTAGTCCAGCCTTCCCACCAAACAAAATAGCAACTTCAGTTTTTGGGTTTAATTCGACGCCGTATTCACGTTTATAGAATGTAGTCACGGCTTCCTTTAAGCTTTCATGTCCGCGAAATGGCGGATATTTATGATGAATGGTCTTTTCGGCAGCATCTTGTAAAGCTTTTACGATATGCTGCGGTGTTGGTTGATCTGGATTACCTTGACCTAGATTAATAACATCGTGACCAGCTGCAACGACTTTGTTAACTTTTGCAACAAGTGAAGCGAAAAATTGTGTTGGCAATGATGTTACTATCTCAGAAGGTTGAAATAATTTCATACTTTCCACCTCTTTTGAAAGTTGTTACAATTCTAGTGACAAATGATATAATCTTTCCAGTATTTTGTAAAGAAAAAAATAAGAATGGGGCTGAAAAAATGAAAGTCGCATGTATTCAAATGGATATTGTTTTTGGAGATGTAGAAAAAAATATTGAGAATGCTAAAAATAAAATAAGCGAAGCTATGAAGGAAAGGCCAGATGTTATCGTCTTACCAGAACTATGGACAACAGGATATGATTTAACGAGACTTTCTGAAATTGCAGATAGGGATGGAGTGGAAACGAAAGAAAAGTTAATAGAATGGGCGAAGCAATATGATGTACATATTGTTGGTGGTTCTATAGCAAAGCAAACAGAGCAAGGCGTTACAAATACGATGTATGTTGTAAATAATGAAGGACAGCTAGTCAACGAATATAGTAAAGTACATTTATTTCAGCTTATGGATGAACATAAATATTTAATAGCCGGTAATGGTACGGGCGAATTTAAGCTGGATGATGTTGAATGCGCTGGAACAATTTGTTATGATATTCGTTTTCCAGAGTGGATGCGTGTCCATACTGCTAAAGGGGCAAAAGTATTATTTGTTGTAGCTGAATGGCCATTAGTTCGTTTAGCACATTGGCGTTTGCTATTGCAAGCAAGAGCAGTTGAAAATCAGTGTTATGTTGTTGCATGTAATAGAGCAGGAAAGGATCCAAATAATGTATTTGCGGGTCATTCTTTAATTGTGGACCCTTGGGGTGAAGTTGTAGTAGAGGCGAATGAAGAGGAATCAATTTTATTTGGAGAGCTTGAATTCGAGAAAATTAAAGAAGTACGTAAAGGAATTCCAGTTTTTGCGGATCGCCGTCCAGAATTATACAAATAAAATGTTGACAAGTGATTTTTATTCTTGGTATAGTCTTCAACATAAAGTTAAAAATTCAAAAAATTATACAACTCTTATCAAGAGCAGGTGGAGGGATTTGGCCCGATGAAGCCCAGCAACCGACCGTAATACCATTGTGAAATGGGGCGTTTATTACGCCAAAAGGCACGGTGCTAATTCCAGCAGAAAGTAAAACTTTCTGGCAGATAAGAGGGGAGAAGATAAACTTCAAACCTCTTTCTTAGTGGAAAGAGGTTTTTCTATGTTAGAAAAACCTCTGAATTTAAAAAGGGGGAGAAGACGATGGGATATTATTCATTAACAGAAATAACAGCTGTACAATATGCGAAAGATCATGGCTACTTTGAAGCGAAGGCAAATGTCGTTTGTCATGAAATTGGAGACGGAAACTTAAATTACGTGTTCAAATTAGATGATGGAGAGAAATCGATTATAATAAAACAAGCACTGCCTTATGCGAAAGTAGTTGGTGAAAGCTGGCCATTGTCTATAAAAAGAGCAACGATTGAAAGCAAGGCATTACAAATTTTTGCGCAGTATGTACCGGATTATGTTCCAGTAGTGTACAGTCATGATGAAGAGTTAGCGATAACGGTAATAGAAGACTTATCAAGACTAACAATTACAAGAAAAGGATTAATAGACGGAGAAGAATATCCGCTTTTATCCCAGCATATCGGCCGTTTTCTAGCACATGTTTTATTTTACACTTCAGATTTTGGTTTACAGTCAGAAGAGAAGAGGGTACTAGAAGGTACCTTTGTAAATCCGGACCTTTGTAAAATTACAGAGGATTTAGTGTTTACAGATCCGTTTGGACATTATGATACAAATGATTATGAGCCAGATTTACAGCTCGTGGTTGATGAACTTTGGAGTGATAAAACTTTAAAACTAAAAGTAGCACAATATAAATATAAGTTCTTAACAAGAAAAGAAACTCTTATTCATGGTGATTTACATACTGGTAGTATTTTTTCGTCACCTTCTGAAACGAAAGTGATTGATCCAGAATTTGCGACATATGGCCCATTTGGATTTGACATAGGTCAATTTATTGCAAATCTATTATTAAATGCTTTATCTAGAGAAGAAGAGAAAAGAAGTGTACTATTTTTCCATATAGAAAAGACGTGGAGTTATTTTGTAGAAACTTTTACAAAGTTATGGATTGGAGAAGGTGTAGAAGCATATACGAAAGAAAAACAATGGTTACCAATTATTTTGCAAAATATCTTTACTGATGCAGTTGGATTTGCCGGATGTGAACTGATTCGTAGAACAATTGGTTTAGCTCATGTAGCAGATTTAGATGAAATAGAAAATAAAGAAACAAGAATTCAAGCTAAGAAACAAGCGCTATCCTTAGGTAAAGAACTAATAAAATATGAATCTAAAAGTGCTGATATTCAACTGTTTCGAACATTATTTCAACAGACAGTTTCAGGGGGCGTAAAAGCGTGAGTACAATTGTTACTGTTCCGAGATCTGTAAGCTGGAAAGGTGATGCAATTGCGGTATTAAATCAAACGAAATTGCCGCATAGCACAGAATACAAAACATTGACGACTATTGAAGAGGTTTGGAAAAGCATCGTAATGTTAGAAGTACGAGGAGCGCCTGCAATTGGAATTGTAGCTGCATTTGGCTTAGCGCTTGCATCAAAAAAATATAACATTGTACATATTGAAGAATTTCAAAAGAAGTTTAATAGAGATTGTAATTATTTAGGAACGTCACGCCCGACAGCAGTAAATTTATTTTGGGCAATTGATCGTATGAGAGAATCTATTCGAGAGATTACTACAATAAAAGAAGCACAAAAAACATTAGAAGAAGAAGCGCTTCGCATTCAGCAGGAAGATGAAGAGGTGTGCCGAAATATTGGGGAATATGCGTTAACATGTTTTAAAGATGGCGATAATATTTTAACAATCTGTAACGCTGGAAGTATCGCAACTGCCAGATATGGAACTGCATTAGCTCCCTTTTATATTGGAAAAGAGAAAGGTGTGCGTTTACATGCATATGCGTGTGAAACGAGACCAGTTTTACAAGGTGGTCGCTTAACGACCTGGGAATTGAAGCAAGCAAATATTGATGTGACCCTTATTACAGATAATACTGCAGCTCATGCTATTCAAACGAAAGAAATAAATGCAATTATTGTAGGGGCGGATCGAATTGTCGCAAATGGAGATACGGCAAATAAAATAGGGACAATGAATTTAGCTATTTTAGCAAAGCACTTTGATATCCCATTTTATGTTGCTGCGCCACTGTCAACATTTGATGTTACGAAAGAAACTGGAGCCGAAATAATTATTGAAGAAAGAGATGAAACAGAAGTTACGAAAATCTTTGGAAAACAAGTAGCACCAATTGGAACGAATGTTTATAACCCTGCATTTGACGTAACACCGAACGAATTAATTACAGGAATTATTACTGAGAAAGGTATTATAAGCGGGGATTATAAACGAGAAATTGCATCATTATTTGAAAAACAGGCTAATACATAATAGCTTGTTTTTTTATGCCTAAATGCATTGTTTTCTCTTACTTATATAATGAAAGGAGGAGAAGAGGATGGAAGAGTGGATCAAGATGATAGGTAATGTAGGGTTTCCAATTGTTGTAACATTATATTTACTCCACCGTATTGAAAGTAAATTAGAGGGGGTAATTGTTGCAATTGAGAAGCTCCCGCGGCAATTACTAAAGTACGAAGATCCTCGCAATAAAAAATAAAGTTTGCTCTTCTTGAGCAAACTTTATTTTTTATTGAGCAGTATAGCCACCATCGATAACGACAGCTTGACCAGTAATACCTTTAGCTTTTTCACTCGCTAAAAACATAGCATAATCAGCGATTTCTTGTACTTGTAATAAGCGCTTTTGTGGGACGAGTGGATAAATAACATCTTCTAAAACATTTTCAAGTGGTACATTTCGTGTAGTAGCTAAGTCTTGTAGTTGATTACGTACAAGAGGGGTATCGACATAACCAGGGCAAAGGGCATTAACAGTAATACCATGCGTAGCACCTTCTAAAGCGGCAACTTTTGTTAATCCAATTACGCCATGTTTTGCACTATTGTAGGCAGCTTTTCCAGCAAACCCGACAAGGCCGTTAATAGAAGCGACATTAATAATACGACCATATTTTTGTTGTTTCATAATCGGAAAGGCATGCTTAATTGCGATAAACGGAGCAATTTGCATAATTTGAATTAGTAGCTCAAACTTTTCCGTTGGAAAGTCTTCAATGGGTGAAACGTGTTGCATTCCTGCGTTGTTAATTAATATATCTAATGAACCGAAATGACTAACTGTTTGAGAAATTGATGCTGTAATTTCCTCTTCAGATGTAACGTCACATTTTAAACCGATAGCTTGAAAACCTTCACTTTGTAATTGCTCAGCAGCTTCTTTCGCACGTTCTTCAAGACGATCAGTAATCACAACTTTTGCACCTTCTTTTGCAAAAGCACTTCCCATTTCATATCCAATACCACTCGCAGCACCTGTTAAAAAGACAACTCGATTTGTAACCATGATGAAAAACATCCCTTCATAATAAAGTTTTCATAGTGCTCTATTTAGAGAGGTTATAATGAAAATCCTGCAAACATTTGGAAAAAATATCGTTAGCTATCTTGTTTTGCAAAATAGTCTTTGCTATACTATTTTGTAAAGCAAGATACTTACGCTTATCTATCTTGTAAAACAAGATAGTAGGAGGATTTGAATTATGTCGACAAGTCAAATGCTGAAAGGGATCTTAGAAGGATGCTTACTTGCTATTATTTCTGAAGGCGAAATATACGGTTATGAAATGAGTGAGAAGCTAGCAAAGTATGGTTTTACAATGGCGAGTGAGGGAAGTATTTATCCGTTATTAATACGAATGCAAAAAGAAGGATTAATAACAAGCGTAATGAAGGAATCTCCATCTGGTCCAAAGAGAAAATATTACACATTAACAGAAAAAGGCGAGGAAGCACTTGATGAATTTATGGATCGCTGGGAAGCGATGCAAAGTAGTGTAGAACGTCTACTTGAAGGGAAGGGAAGGAGAAAATAATGTTATCAAGTGAAGCACGAAAGTTTTTGTTAGATATGAGATTATTTTTGACGGCAAAGAGTGTGAAAGAAAATGATATTGAAAACTTTTTAGAAGACGCAGAACTTCATTTAATAGAAGGTGAGAGTGAGGGGAAGAGTGTAGAAGATATTTTCGGAAGCTCACCGAAAGAATATGCAAATGAACTTGTAAAAGTGATGGAAAGAGATAGACAGGAAACGTGGAAGCAAATTGGTTTTACAGTAATGAATATCGTATCTTTTTGGATTATTGCTTCTATCTTAATAGTGAGTAATGGAATGTTACAGATTTCACTTATTCAGTGTATTGGTTACAGTTTTTCATTGATTTTAGTTGTTATGGGTCCTAATTTTCTACTTCGCAAAATGACCTTCGTCACAAGCTTTACAAAAACATGGTTTTCCATGTGGTCTTTAGTTATGATTGCTCCATTGTTTTTATTAGGAGCTGTTACGATATTAGATGTGATATATCCTACAAAAATGCTCACATTCACCGAAGTCCAAAGTTATATAGTAGCTGGTGGGATTTTTATCATCACAGTAGCGATAAATATATATTTTGAAGGATGGTTTAAAAACTTATATTTAATCATTCCACTTTCTATTATGTTACTGTTTAAAACATTTACATCTGAAGATCTCATGCCAATGTTATTTCAAATTATATGTTTATACGGAAGTTTGTTTATTTTAATTTTCTTTGAAATTATGATGAAGACGAATAGAAGAGAAATGGTTAAATAAGGGGGTGATAAAAGTGCTATCGAATGAAGGGCAAAAGTTTTTAGATGATACTCAAGGGTATTTACGAACAAAGGGCATTAGAGAAGCTGATATTCTTTTCTTTATAGAAGATGCGGAAGTTCATTTAATAGAAGGAGAAAAGAGAGGGAAGAGTGTAAATGATATATTCGGTCATGCTCCAAAAGAGTATGCAAATCAACTTGCCAAAGAGATGGAAGTTGATAAAAAAGGGAATTATAAATTATTGCTTTATTTCATTATAAATTTATTAGCATTCACGATGATGAAGAGTGTATTTTTTAGTGAAGTCGACCATCGTTTGTCTTATTCTTTAATTGAATTAATCGGATATCCAATTATGATTTTTGTAGGAATTAGTGTATTAATATGGGGCATGAGAACAGCCTCATTTAAGCGTAAAAGAACTGAATTTTTAATTATGTATATAAGTGGTGCGATATGGTTTTTATCAATTTTCAGTATTGCATTATTAAATAATTTTTATGGTACAACATTTATTAAATTTACTGCGACAGAAAGCTTCATTCTTGTTGGAATAGTAGTTCTATTTGCAGCTATTGTAAATATTAAATTTGGTGGTTGGTTTACTTTGGCGTATTTACTAGTTCCAATTGCATTGGAATATGTATTCGTAATGATAGATTTATCAAGTATTATTGGAATGTATGTACAACAAATAATTCTTTTCATTGTTATTTATATGCTTTTGAAAATTCATATAAAATTAGAAAAAGGAAAGTATACGAATAAAAAGAGAGACAGTATTATTTATAGGTAAATTGAGTAGTAGTTTTCTAAGGTTAACCTAACAATAACTCTTTTATAAAAAGGATATATGTTGACTATTTTATTAATATATTAGATTACACATCAGGATATATTCTGTTTTTCGGTTTAATAGGAAAGCGGCTGCTCTGGATATACCAAAAATTATTTCCAAAGAAATATTATATAGGGATTTTTAGAGGGATTACATTTACATTTAGTTGTCTATTTTTATTTCTAGCAGCCGGGATTTGGTTTGTTGATTGGAACAAGTTGTTTTAAACAGTAACATGAGGGTTACTGTTTTTTTCTTTGTAGTAAAGAGCTTTGTAAAGAGAGCGCTTTTTGTTCTGCTGTTAATAAGGAATGAATATGAACGTTTTCTGGACGAGGGACTATTGGATACATAAGATTTGTTGGAGAAGGGTGGTGCTCCGAACCGGTTGGAGAATGAGGATCTGCATGAGTAAGTTTTCCATGAATACGTCTTGTAAATAAAATATGACCGATTTCGTGAGCGAGCGTATATATATTTTTCATAGGGGCAGCCGAATTTGTTAAAACGATATAGCCAGTAAGTTGCTGTTGTTTTGCTAAAGAATAAGCGCAGGCAATTACTGCTGTTTCTTTGAAATAATCACTGCCAATATAACAAATATAAAGGTCGCATTCAGGAGCTTCATTTACACATGTTTGGAAAAAGGATGCCAACTTTTCTTGACTTTGAATGGAATTTTTATAACTGATTTCACGGTCAAAAAAACGGAAAAGTTCATTTAATACAATTACTTCTTGAATTTGAAATGTAATGGGGTGCCAAATTGATTCTGCAACAGCTAAATCTTTTGCGATGCGGTCATCAGAAATATCGGCGCCGGGAGTAATGCAAATACATATATTGACGTATGGATCCATAAGGAACACCTCAAATGAAAAAAGTTCTTCCTATAATATATGTGGGGAAAAGATGTCATGTATGGATAAACGCCTTCTTTATTGA
The DNA here is from genome assembly GCF_900114335.1 of Bacillus sp. 5mfcol3.1. NCBI lineage: Bacteria > Bacillati > Bacillota > Bacilli > Caryophanales > Bacillaceae > Bacillus > Bacillus sp. 5mfcol3.1. The sequence goes on from NZ_FOST01000002.1 coordinate 784,670, forward strand.
ATATATAGATGACAAGTCGAAAAAATTTCATAGTTCTATAACATGGTATGGTCGTCTTTTTGATATAGTAAAGGAAAGGGGGAGAATATATGTATACATTAAAAATCGTTTCAGACAGAGAAGCACTTTATCAATTTGCGAGTTATGTAAGAGTTGTACAAGGGGTTGAAGATGTATATGTAGAGGTGGGAGAACCTTTATATGAACATCCTTTAATGAAGTTTTATGTACATATTAAGCTGAAAGAAACATATGAGCAGCATAAAGCGTTACAGGAAATAGCAAGATTAGTAGAATTGGGTCGTTTTACATATGTCCATTATCGTAATGATGAAATTGAGGAAGCTTTTGAAGCTGTAAAATATGAAAGTTTTAAGAAATAAAGATGAAAAAACGGAGGCGAAAGCTTCCTTTTTTTCTTTAAAATTACATGAACAAAAAGAGAGAAATTTTGTTATGATAAGGGAGGTTAGGGAAAGGGGAATTTACATATGGGGTATATTGAAGAGTTACGAAAAGTCGTTGGTACAAGACCGCTTATTCTCGTAGGATCAGCAATCATTATATTAAATGATAAACAAGAAGTATTGCTTCAATATCGTTCAGATACATATGACTGGGGTGTACCTGGCGGGGCGATGGAACTGGGTGAAACGACAGAAGAAACGGCACGTAGAGAGTTATTTGAGGAAACGGGGTTAACTGCAAAAATAATGCAATTTCTTGGTGTTCTATCAGGAAAAGAAGTATATTTCCGTTATCCGAATGGCGATGAAATTTTCAATGTCATTCATCTGTATCAGGCACATCATGTGAGCGGGGAATTAAAGCTCGATCATGAAGGGTTGAAACTTCAATATTTTCCAGTAGATAAGTTGCCAAAATTGAATGAAACGACAGAGAAAATTTTGCAAAAGTTTTTATATGCACTGACAGAATAGAAGGTTAATTCCTTCTATTTTTATTATATTAAATATTTTGATTTTTTAGTATGTTTATAGTATGATAGTTATAGATATACATCTTATGGAATTTCACCTAAAAACTTACTAGGGTACATAAGAGAGGGGCAAGTACAAAATGCATAATGTTGTTATTACAGCTGCAGTTCGTTCGCCAATTGGAACTTTTGGAGGAGCGCTAAAAAATGTAACGCCAGTAGAATTAGCTGTTCCTGTACTTCAGGAAGCTGTAAAACGAGGCGGGGTAGAACCACATGAAGTTGATGAAGTAATTTTAGGTCATTGTATTCAAAGAACTGATGAAGCAAATACAGCGAGAACAGCTGCATTAGCGGCAGGATTTCCTGACACAGTTACGGGATATACAATCCAACGTCAATGTTCTTCAGGTATGCAAGCAATTATGTCAGCTGCAATGCAAATCCAATTAGGTGTAAGTGATGTTGTTGTTGCAGGTGGAGTAGAAGCGATGAGTTCGAGCCCTTATGCATTGAAACAGCACCGCTGGGGACAACGTCTACAGCACGGAGAAATTCGTGATACGGTGTGGGAAGTGTTAGAAGATCCGATTCACCATATTATGATGGGTGAAACAGCGGAAAATTTAGTTGAACAATATGAAATTACAAGAGAGGAACAAGATGAAGTTGCTCTTCGCAGTCATACATTGGCACTGAAGGCAATCGAGTCTGGACACTTTGACGATCAAATTGTTCCTATTACAATAAAAGAACGTAGAAAAGAAGTAGTATTTTCGAAGGATGAGCATCCACGTGCAGATATTACAGCGGAAAAATTAGCAGGGTTAAAACCAGCATTCCGTAAAGATGGGTCTGTAACTGCAGGTAATGCATCTGGCTTGAATGACGGAAGTGCAGTTCTAGTATTAATGAGCGAAGAAAAAGCGAAAGAAAAAGGCTTACAACCGTTAGCTAGAATTGTTGGATATTCAGTAGCTGGAGTAGACCCGAAAATTATGGGTATTGGACCAGCACCAGCAATTCGTAAAGGTTTAGAAAAAGTGGATTGGTCATTAGAAGATGCAGATTTACTTGAAATTAATGAAGCTTTCGCGGCTCAATATTTAGCTGTAGAGAAAGAGTTAGGTTTAGACCGTGAAAAAGTGAACGTAAACGGTAGTGGCGTAGGACTTGGGCATCCAATTGGTTGTACAGGGGCTCGTATTACGGTAAGTTTAATTCACGAATTAAAAAGACGTGGGTTAGAAAAAGGAATTGCCTCTTTATGCGTCGGTGGCGGTATCGGGGTTGCCTTATTTATAGAAGCACTATAAAAAAGAAGCAGCTATTGCTGCTTCTTTTTTTATGACTCAAATAGATGATGAAATAATCGATCACGATTTTCAAAGAAAAGTTTCGTTGTTTGGTAATGCTCGGTTTCTTCTAATGTGGATTCGTGAATCCCCTCTTGTGTTAAAGAGTATATAGTAGATTCAGGGTAAGCCATTAAAATAGGAGAATGCGTCGCAATAACAAATTGTGAACCTTGTTCCGCTAGTTCATGCATTCGAATGAGCATGGAAAGTTGTCTCATTGGTGATAGAGCGGCCTCAGGCTCATCTAAAATGTATAAACCTTGTCCTGAAAAACGATTCATAAATAAGGAAAAGAATGATTCACCGTGTGATTGTTTGTGAAGTGAGACACCACCATATGAATCAATAACTGGATTTCCGCGTGCTTCTGGATCAGCATCCATTTCATCAATATAAGAAGCAACGTTATAAAAAGATTCAGCGCGAAGAAAGAAACCGTCGTTTGGTGTATTGAAACTTTTTGAAATTCGAAGGTATTCATGTAAAGATGAATGTGAATCGTTTGTGCTAAAGCGGAAATTTTTCGTTCCACCTTCTGCATTAAAACCTAACGCAATTGCAATTCCTTCAAGTAATGTTGATTTACCCGTTCCGTTTTCTCCAATAATGAATGTTACATTTGGATGGAAAGCTAGTGATTGTAATGTTCGGATAGCGGGTAAGCAGTAAGGATATGCGGAAAAACTAGGGATATTTTCTTTTTTTAATGTGACATTTTGTAAAAAGGGTACGTCAATCAATATATAAACCTCAATTCATAACGGATTTTAATTCTAAAAAAGCAGCAAATACAATTGTTAATGGCACATGAATTCCTTCTTATTTTCTGAATATTTTATGTGTATTATATCAGTATAATCGCTCATCATCTATCCTTTTTTCTGCTTATAAAGACATTAAGGATGGGAGGTTTAGGTATTAAATATTAAAACATAAGGTGAATATTTTTAATTGTTTAGAATAATTTTTGTTAAAGGAAAATTAAAGTATCCTGTCTAATGTTGTTGAGGAGGAATTTAACATTCATTTTTGGAGAATATATATTTTGCTTTTAATGAGTGAACCTATATATATAACTAAAAAACCGAAAAAAATATATTCTAATTTTTCTTTGAAAATAGCACGAAACCTTTGTTTTAAGGTGGTTTTAATGAGAATTTTAATTCAGAATAAGTTTTATATTCTGAATTTTCGACAAAAAAACTAGACGTTTATTTGTTTTTTTAGTATAATCGATTTGTAGTTAAAAACGGGATTATCTGTAAAATTTGCACGAATATAGAAGTCCTCTAGAAGTTATTTCACCTAATTAAAAAGTAACTACATTAATGAATGCAGGGAACTAGGTGATTTTTTGTTTGTATGCAAAGAATATGTGTTAAAAGTCATTGAGAATCTTAACGTACCACATGTTTGTAAAACAGACAAAACAGTAAAATGTAAGTATTGTGAACTGTGTTCTAAAAAATGAGAATCGGAGTGAAGAGGAAATGTCGAAATTTACAAATTTGACACGTTATGAAGAAATAGGGTTAAACCAAGATTATAACTTGGCTGATGGTCATGCCCATCAGGGACAATCAGAGACACAAAAAAGTATTATTAGTGAACTATCTACTATCTTTTATGAATCAGAACTTACTAAACAAAAAGTTTTAGAGAAAGAATTTCAATACGAATTTTACAAACTAGCTGGTCAACACTCCGCTATAGATCACCCTAGAACCATGTTATGTTATTCGGCATCACTATCAACTGATTTAATAGCTACATATTTACAAAAAAAGAATATGACTGTCAGTTTATTACAACCTTGCTTTGACAATTTAGCAACTATACTTAAGAGAAGAAATGTTGAATTATCTCCTGTTTCAGAGGATGCTTTTTCATCAATTAATCTAGAAACTACATTAGATAATATAACAACAGATGCTTTATTCTTAACTTTGCCTAATAATCCTACAGGATTCATGTTAACGCAAGGAGAACTTGAAACCGTAATCAAATATTGTAAAAAGAACAATAAATTATTAATAATTGATTGTACATTTAGATTTTATCACCCAGATTCATTTTGGGATCAATATAAAATGTTAGAAGATTTAGGTGTTAGTTACTTTGTGGTTGAAGATACAGGAAAGACCTTCCCTACTCAAGACTTAAAATGTAGTATTCTTGCGGCTAGCGAAGATTTATACGAGGATATCCTTGAATTACATAATGACATCCTTTTAAATGTATCTCCGTTTATCTTAAACTTATTAATTAAGTATATGAAGGATATGAGCAAAGAGGGTTTCCAATCTACATTATGGGATATAATTAATACAAATAGAAAGTATCTTCGCAAAGTCTTAGAAAACTCTATTCTTGTTCCATATAACTCGGACACTATTATCAGTGTGGAGTGGCTACAAATAGTTAATGATGATGTAAATAGTTTGGATTTATTAGAGGAGATGAGGAATTTCGGATTAGGGGTTCTTCCAGGTGATCATTTTTATTGGAATAATCCAGAGATAGGAGAAAGGTATATTCGAATTGCTTTAGCGAGAAACCCTGAAATGTTTAAAGCATCATGTGATGTACTTGCAGAGTTTCTTACAGCTACCAGATCCAAATCTATGATAACAGTTGGTGTCTAATCGTTATGAAAATTACTTATATTGACAAGCCTACATATCTTCCGAGCTGGGTTATTAATAAAATAAATGAATATGGGGATTTTGAAGTGTTTTATGACTTCCCTAATGAAGAGGAAGCAATTAATAGACTGTCTAGTACTGACATTGCAATTGTTGAATGGACATCTATCACAAAAGAAATGATTGAGAAAATATCGAGATTAAAGTACCTTATTACTATTACAACTAGTTATGATTATATCGACGTTAACTCTCTTAAGGATAATGAAATCATGGTATCCAATTGTCCCCAATATTCTAAACAAGCTGTGGCTGAACATGTATTTGCTTTATTATTTGCTGTTAACAGAAAGATTTTACAAGCTGATGAAACTTGTAGAAAGGGATTAAGTCACATATATCCTCCTTTTCTATGTTCTGAAATAAGAGATAAGACCATTGGATTAATTGGTATTGGGCAAATAGGACAGACAGTTGCAGAAATAGCGAATGCTTTCCAAATGAAGGTTATTGGTCTTAATAAATCTAAGAGGAATGTTAAAGGTATTCAGCAAGTAGATATAACAGAATTAATGAAGAAAAGTGATATTATCTCACTTCATATTCCTAGAAATGCAGATACAGAAATAATATTGACTGAGAAATTATTGAGCTTAATGAAACCAGATGCAGTATTAATAAATACGTGTAGAGGTAACTTAATAGATGAACAGGCTTTGTATTCTGTGTTAAAACAGAATAGGATTAGAGGGGCAGGTCTTGATGATTTAACATATTATAAGGATAACCCTATAATAGGATTAAATAATGTTGTTTTGACACCTGGAAGTGCTTGGTATTCCTATGAGGCAAGGGAAAAGAATATGTATGAACTTATAGAAAATATAGAATCCTATTTAGCACAAAAACCAGTAAATGTTATATAGAATTATCTAATTTTTATCCCGATATTAGCTGGAAATAATACTCTCATCCCAGGATCTAGCAAAAGTGAGGAAGTTAGGTGGGGAGAAACTGCCGATAAAATCCTGCGTGGTTTAACTAATAATCAGTGGAGGGTGAAGAAACCTCTACTGATTAAAGTTATACTGTAGTCGGAAACTTCATGTAAAAATCTATCAGAGGTGAAAATAATGAAACACACCTATATTGACGTTTTTAAAAAAGCTGGTTCACCTTCTAAGTTGAAATCATTTGTGAATTTTCAACCAGTTTGGCCAAGTGAAACCCTTGAGAGACATACGGAGATTCTTAAACTATTTTATGATGAACGTGCCCGATATAATCACCTTGATAAATTGCCTCGTGAAATATTGGATGAATGGACTTTAGGTCGACTACAAGCGTTGGTAGATTTCGCTTATGAGCAAATTCCATTTTATAATCATATTTATAAAAATGTTGGTTTTGAGCCTGGAGATTTAAAGACACTTAAAGATTTTGAAAAACTACCTATTATTCAAAAGGGTGATTTACATATTGTTTATCAAGATGCAGTAAATCATCCTTGGGTAAAAGTGAATCACAAATCACGAACTTCAGGATCTACGGGTATCCCGTTATCCTTGATTAATGATACTGATCGACAAAAACATTGGTTTATTCATCGTTTTCAAATGTTTGAAAATATGATGCAAAAAACTTTAAATCCTGGTGACTGGATATACTCAATATATTATGAACCATTTTTACTTTCGAGTATACTGGGGAAATATCCTATTTTTACGGTTGGTTTAGGTGCTGCCTATGGAGATTTAGTTGAACATATTCGTAAGTTGAAGCCTAAAATTGTTACAGGTGTAGCTAGTCATATTATAGAGGTAGCACAACTCCTTCCGGATGCAAAAGATATTGGGATTATGGCATTCACCACTAATAGTGAAACTTCATCAGCACAAACTAGAAGACAACTGTCTATGAAGTTAGGTGTTCCGATATTAGACGAATACTCCTCCGAAGAACTTGGTATTATTGCTTGGGAGGAACGTGATGGTTCTTATTTAGTAGCTGAAGATACAGTATATCTTGAACTAGTTAATAGAGATGAAGAAGATATGGCTTCTGTAATTGGGACTGATTTATGGAACTTTGCTATGCCAAGAATTCGTTATGCTCAAAATGACTATGCTACTTGGAGACATAGGGATCCGGAATATGGATTAAGAAGATTGGAAAGAATTATTGGTCGTCAGGATATGAAAATTGTTAGCCCTGATAATGGTTCAATAGATCCGGGGAGAATCCTTGAAATTTTCGATACAACTTTAGTTTGTGAGGATTCGGGAGTTGAAGAATTTCGTCTTGTACAAAAATCATTACATGACGTAAGGTTACTGATTAAACTTAGGTCTAAGCATAACGACGCTGAATCAGCTATAAAAGAGTTTAGTGAACGTTTTCATGGGATTTTTGGTAATACTGTGCAACTAACAGTGGAAATTCTGGATGAAATCCCCTCCTTGGGAGTTAAGAGGAGGAGTATTGTGAGGGAATTTAATGACTAAGAAGATAGCTATTATTCATGAAGAAATTCATCCCTTGTTGAATAAGATTTATGAGAGATTAGAGGATTTTGGGTGCGAACCACATCTTGTTCACTGGAATACCTTAGGTTTAGAAGCAGGAAGTTTATCTTATAATTTGGAGAAATTTGACACAGTTTATTTAGATCGTATGGGTGAAATTTTTCCTTCTTATTCAACACAACTTTCACTTCTTCAAGGAATAGCGGAACAGTTGTCAAATACACGTATTGTAAATAATCCAAAAGCATACTCAATAGCCAGAAATAAAGCATTAATGGCGGTAAAACTAGCTACAGCGAATTTACCTATACCATTAACTAAAATCGCATACACAAAAAATCAAATTGAAGACTTTTGTAAACAAAGTGGTCATGAATTTTATATTGCAAAGTCGTTTCTTGGTGCTTGTGCAGAAGATATTTTTCCATTTCCTAATGGGAAAATTCCAAATGAGGTTATTAATCTCTTAGATAGAGATGGTATGGTCATAGTTCAGGAGTTTATTTATAATCCAAACAGATTCATATGGAGAATTGATATAGTGGATTCGCAAGTTATTCAGTGTAATCAAAGATTTGCGTATAACGATGACTTTGAAACACCCCTATGTAATGGGACAATTGGAGGAGACATTATTTTTTGGGAGCCTAGTAATTTACCAAGTGATATTTGTAACCTTGCTGTTAAAGCGGTAAGTGAACTAGGCTTGGATATTGCTGGAGTCGATATCTTGGTTTCTGATAGTGGATCCCTTTTTATTGCAGAAGTTAATCCTGAACCGGATATTACTCTCGATAGAATAGGATTTCCATATGCCATTGCGGACTATTTAAGAAATTTAACAAAATAATAATTTTTTGCGGAGGGCTTATGAAGAAAATATTAATTGTAACTACTCATGTAGATATTGAAAGTCGGTTAATAAAAATGATTAAGAACAATATTCTACCAGAAGCGGAATATTCGGTTGTAGCTGAGTTTTTCGGAGAAGTCCCAAAAGTTTCAACTTATTTTAAAAATTTTTTCCCCATTCAAGATTTGCGTAACGAGAATGAAATTAGTGAAGCTATTGAAAAGAGTAAAGAGTGGGGGCCCTTCGATTGTGTACTACAGACCGATGAATATGCAGTACATCTTGCAGCAGTAATACGTGAACATCTTAATGTTAAAGGACTACGTACAAAAGATGTAACGAAGTTTCGTGATAAAGTTGAAATGAAAAAATCACTTAAAGATCAGGTAAGAGCCCCGTATCTCTATGAGATGGAAATGCTATTAAACAACCCTGACTTATTTCCAGTAGTTGTAAAACCGCGTTCGTATGCTGGTAGCAAAGGAATATGTGTTCTTCATTCAATACAAGAGTTAGATAAGTATCTCAAAGAACATAATATAAGTATAGACGATCAAACAGACAGCTTCCGTGAATTTGCGATGGATGAAGTTGAATTCGAAGAGTATATCCAAGGTTTAATTTTTCACATTGATGGCCTTGTTTTTAATAATGAGATTATCTTTTGTAGTGCATCTAAGTACGAAGGGATATGTTTAAATTTTCTTAAAGGAGAACCACTGGGGTCAATTTCAATAGATGATAAGGATGAACAAGACCGTTGGAAAGCATTCACTCAACAAGTTCATGAGGCTATGGAGATCCCTGATGGTGCCTTTCATTTAGAGGCTTTTCTTACAAATGAGGGAGAAAGAATTTTTTTAGAGATAGGTATACGGCCTGGGGGAAGTCTTGTTGTTCCATCTATAGAGGCAGCTGTTGGAATCAACTTGGATGAAGCACATTTACAGTGTCAACTAGACATTACTCCCGAAATAAATCTTAAAAATGCAAAAAATTATGGATGGTTAGTTTATCCAAAAGTATATGACTCAGAAAGTGAACAAAAAATAAAGGAAGTATGTTTACCGCAAGCTTCCTTACCGTCAGTGACATGGTCGGAAATTCCAGGTATCGGACAACCACTTACAGGATCATTTTCTTATGTTAACAACCTAGGTAGTTTTGTTTTTGTATCTGAAGCAACTGAACAAATTAATCAGGATCTAAAAGTATTGATTAACCAATATTCGGTTATATAGGTATGTTTAAATAGATGCTTTTATAGGGGGAAGGTAACAGATTGTGGACCATAAACAAAAAATAATAAACAGGAAAATATGGGTTTTGATTTGTGGTAGTGGCCTTAGTACATTAGGAATATTCATTTCAATTCCAATAATAACCATATATGCAATGGATTATTTTAAACTCTCTGTTGTACAAGTTGGTTTTATCTCGGGTATTTGGCCAGTTACACAATTTAGTATGAGTTTCTTTTGTGGGATAATAGCTGAACGTTGGGGGTATTTGCGTACTCTCCGGTTGGGTATTATTCTCAATAGTATGTCTTTTCTTTTTATGGCTATATCTGTTAATCTAATTCAATTTTCCTTGTCGCTAGTTTTATTTGGATTAGGTAAAGCCTTTTCAGATAATTCAGTTCGTGCTACCATGATTGCACTTGCTGAAGAGGATGAAGTTGAAAGATATTTTCGATTACGTTATCTTTTGCAAAATGTAGGGAACGTATTGGGGCCGTTAATTGGGGTGGCTGCATACGGGCTACTATTTGGTAATACCTTTATCCTTAGCACAGTGGTATTTTTGATGTTTTTATTTGCAACATTTATTTGGTTACGACTTAATGATTTTAGAAATGAAAAACCTAAAAAGAACTCCACTGTTCTTAAGACTTTCTTAGTTCTTAAAGACACAAACTTACAGTTGTGGATATTAAGTTCGATGTTTATTATAATAGCATATGGTGCATACGAAGGACTTATGCCTGCGGTGGTATTAGGATCAGGTGGAGATCGGCCAGCTTATGGTGTTTTAGTTTCACTTAATGCTCTTGTAGTGATAGTCTTTCAACTAATTCAGTTGCGACTTTTTAAAGATGTAGATATAAACAAGTCTATTGTTTGTGGATTTTTTCTCCTTACTTCAGGTTTTTTTCTTTTTGCTTTAGACTGGAATGCTTTTGTGATGACAATTGTTGCAACGATTGTAGTCTCAGTAGGAGAAGCTATTCTGTTTCCGTGCTTTGATGTTATTATGGGAAGAATAGCACCATCTGAACAAAAAGCTGTTTATTATGGTGCAGGAGGGTTGAGCCAAGTTGGTTTTTTCATTGGTCCTTCGATTGGTGGTTTGCTTTTAGAGTATGGTGGATCGGTATTTTTATTCATTGCCTGCTCGACAAGTATTATTTTTTCCGGGATATTCTTTAATAAGATCTCTAAAGAACGGAATAATAAAGTATCTACAAATGTCCAACAAGTTATTGATTAATAAATTGCTACTAAACTCTAAAGATTTAATATTAGTGATTATAGATCGGTAGGATTTAGTCTAGACTTTAATCAGGAAGCAGGACAACAGTTGTGTGGTCTCTCAAACCATTTAATGATTACAGTTATATGCCCCGGATAACCAGTTGGAAAAAGGTTATCCGGTTAAGATTGAGTTCCCTGCTGGCTTGACTTATTACGGATTATTCTAACTAATTAAGTTCAAAGTCTAGACTGAGAAATAGGAGCGTGTAAATGAGTAAGCTCCATGGGAAGTCATCAAAGCTTGCTTAAATAAGATACATACATTTCTGTAAAAGAAGTTCCTTCAATAAGGAGCTTTTTTTCTTGCGTGCCCAGGTAAGTTGGACACTACTTATTGGTGAAATTCTAGCCTCGATAGGGGCCAAATCGTCTAGTAACTGACAGGTGAAGCTTCCATTTGGACACTTATTTTACGTAAGCTAGATTCTTATTTTATTACTTTTTAATTTTTTATTTAAGCAATCGTTGATTTAACTGGTTTTATATTTTAGTGTATAATTCTACTACAAATTCATTTTTTCCACTCTTTTTTACGTAAATAAATAACTTTCTCAAGCACCGATTTGAGGAGGCGATTTTTCTTTTCTATATCACTCGTTGTATAATAAGCCTCTAAAACATTTTTGATTCTCGGAACAAATTCATGTATACCACTCTCTCCTAATCACCGAGTTTGATACTCTTGGAAAAGAGCCTATATCTTAGGGATAAAGGGATTGTCGTTGTTTATTATTATGGACAGTGATTTAGAGAAATAAACGTACTCGGTGATTAGGGATAAGAAAGTATTTAAGACATTTGATATTTCGGTAATTCAGTAAATAAAAAGTACGCTGTTATTTATGGAGGACATTATTTCTTGAAGTGAAAATAATAAAGTTACAGGTAAGTCTTTGCAATAAAATATACTTTAAATTTGGTTACATCCCTGCTAACTAAACCATTTAAACTATCATATTCCAATGTGAAAATAAATATTGCATGAAGATCCATTCTCTCGTTATGATATATGGTATTCTACTGAAAATGTGAGAAGGAGTTAAAGTATGCCGTTTACATTTACACATCCAGCAGCAGTTCTTCCTTTTGCGAAAAAGCATTCTAAATATATGTCAGTAACGGCTCTTATATTAGGTAGTATGGCGCCTGACTTTGAATATTTTTTACACTTTAGACCGTATGGTGTTATTGGGCATACGTGGCTTGGGTTCTTATATTTAAATTTACCACTTGTCTTCTTATTAGCATGTATATATCATTACATTTTAAAAAAGCCTTTTATAACACATTTACCTAAACCATTTGCTGGGTATTATACATATGTAGTAGATAAGGGGTGGAGGATTCATACATGGAAGGATCTTTTTATATTTTGTTATTCAGCATTATTCGGTATGTTAACGCATGTTGTTTGGGATGCATTCACTCATAAGACAGGCTATTTTGTTATGAAAATACCATTATTGCAAAGAGAATGGTACGGTATCCCTGTTTATAAATATATGCAACATGGAAGTACATGTATTGGTTTTCTATTATTAGTATACGTTTTATGGAAATATAGAAATGAAATGGGTAAAGACCTTATTTTAGTTTCGGAAAAAAGAAAGTATTGGATTTCAGTAATTGTTGTGGCAACTATTATATTTATCGTGCATGCGTTCCTAGATCCCTATTTTCATATTTTCCAAATTGGAGGTATAATAGTATCTGGACTGACAAGTTCATTTTGTGGACTTTTCATTGTTTCTATAGTTTACAAGGCAAGGGACTAATTTTATATTCATGAATGATAGTGTTAGGAGAAATGAAATGATGAAAGCATGGAAAAGTATTTTTGTTTTATGTAGTTTTCTTCTTATGTTAAGTGGTTGCTTCCATCAAGAAGAAAAGAAAGCTGAACCGAAGAAAAAAGAATCTATTCCTGAAACGAAAGAATATGGTGGGCGTGAGCTGAAAAAAGTAGGACAAAAAGTGAAAGAAACAGGATGGGGTACTTTCAAGTTAGAGCAGATGCACTCTGTGAATCAAACATTTGAAGTAGCGCCAATGAAAATTCACGTACAAGATGTGAAAGTAATCTCTTTATCACAGATGAGTGAAAAAGCAAAAAATACATTGAAAGTATACACGGCACTAACTCCTGAAGAAGTAAAACGTAGATTAGGGGATAAAGTAAGCCAAGAAGATGCAGAATTATATGCATCGCTAAGTGGAACAGAGATTAGTAATACAATTCGTTACGTTGAGATTACATATAAAGTGGAGAATAGCGGGAATAAAAATATGCAATTTTTCTCTATGAATGATGTTATGATTAATGGTAAGCAACATTTTAAAGTAGCGACTCAAAACTTTTTATATGATGAAGATACGTTAGTTGGTACAAAAAATGTGTCAAGAGAAGACTATAAGCCTGGTGAAACAAGAGATGGTATTATTGGTTTGATACTTGACGATGGAAAAGACAAAGTAAAGGATATTCAGTTTACAACTGATGATTTACTTGCAGGAGATTCAGAAACACAAGATGTTGTAAAAGAGTCACAAACGTTTAATATCTCACTTTCGGAGTAAGGTGTTTTTAAAATAATGTAAGAAAAACAGTCAGCACTCAAATATTATGCTGACTGTTTTTTTATTTCTTTTATGTATGAATCTACATTTTGAAAAGGTACCTTAATTTTAAACGCATCTTTTTGTTCGTTAAATTGCTTTTCATTGTAGGGACCGAAACGTTTATTGTGCTTTACGTCAATAATCCAATAATGTTCACTTTTTTTATTTGCAATTGCTGCGTCAGGGTTATTTGGATCTGATTTTTCCTCAGTTTGTTTTGCAATAATGTATTTATCATCCCAAGCAATGTCTGTAATTTTTGCAGGGATGTATTGTGTGGCATATACAGCATCTTGCGAGGGGAAAAGTTCAAATGCATTTCCAGAAGTACGTATGAGTTCGTATTCATCGTTAACCGTATAAGTTAAGTGACTTGTGTTTCCTGCACAACCAGTTAATAGGAAGGCGACGAATAGGATTATCCATTTTTTCAATATGGGAACCTCCTTTATAATGCTATTGTAACAAATTGTACAAGAAAAGTAAGAGAAACGCTAGTTTACAATGTTTTTTAGAAGTGGTACGATGAGACGGGTAAAGAAGGATATGAAGGAGTCGACATAAAATGAAGTTAAAGATGCATCGTCCAGCGCTTGTAATGAATCGCATAGGTGCTTCCCTAATTGACATGTTTTTAATCTCGGTTATGTATGGTGCAGTAGTAGCTATTATGACCGGAAACTATAGTGCTATGTTTAAGCGCTTTAATATAAGCTTAGGTGATTTTAGATATGATTTCGCAGTAGTTTTCATATTAATGGCGATATATTTTATTGTATTACCCTTTATTTGGAACGGTGTTACACTTGGCAAAAAGGTAACGAGAATAAAATTAATTTCATTGAAGAGTGAAAAGCTAACGTTGCAAACATTAATTATAAGATTTTTTGTAGTGTTATTACCGAACGTATTGCTATTAGGAATTCCATTAATATGTAACGTATATATGATGTTGTTCCGCAAAGACAATTGCGGTTTTCAGGACTTAATTACAAAGACGAAAATAATAAGTCTTGTATAATAAAATAAAATAAAAAAAGACCCTTTTATATATAAAAGGGTCTTTTTTTATTTTATAAGTATATTGTGAATATTTACAGTAAGGAAAAGCTAAAATGTGTCATTTCTATTTATAATAGATTGAAAATTAAGATAATGGTATAATAATTAAAAATAATATCTTTATCTCACCATTTGGGGCTGATTAAAGTTTTACTTTATATAATAAGGGGGAAGTTGAGATGACAGGAGGTAGCATAATTTTTTGGGGCATTCTCATTTTTATCGGTCTAGTTCTTGATCAGCGTAAGAGTAAGAAAAAAGAAGGATAAAAAGTAAACGTTTACAAATTGAATAGCAATTTTTCTTGCTTGCAGAATAATCTCATAAAGGAGTATACTGAATGACGGTAAGACTTATAGAAGGGGTAATGAAAATGAAGCTTGCAGGAAAAGTTGCTATCGTAACTGGCGGTGGCATCGGTATTGGACGTAATACAGCTCTTTTGTTGGCTAAACAAGGCGCAAAAGTAATTGTGACGGACATTGATCAAGAAAGTGGACAAGCAACAGTGGAGGAAATTACGAATCTAGGCGGAGAAGCCCTTTTTGTATTCTATGATATGGAAAAGCAAGGAGATTGGCAACGCGTTATTAGCATTACTTTGAATGCATTCAGTCGCATTGACATGCTTTTTCAAAATGCTGGTTTATATAAAATAGATTCTATTTTTTCTCGTCAACAAGAGAACGATTCCAATGTACTTTGTATTAATGACGTTTGGATAGAGATAAAACAATTAACGTCATCTTTTATGAAACAGCAAGAAGAAGTGGTGCTTAGTGATTTACCGATTTTCGGTATTATTGGCACGAAAGGACAATCATTTCATACAGTAGAAGCCCTAGTATAATAATGAAAACCGCCCTCAATATATGTGGACGGTTTTTTTGTATGTTATATAGAAGGAAATTTTTTTAGCGAATACGTTGTTCTGTTTGGCTGTCAAAGAAATGCGCTTTATTTAAATCAAATGCCAATTTAATTTGGTCTCCAGGTGAGAATATATGTCTTGCATCAACACGTGCTGCAAAATCTTGATTTCCAAGTTTCATATATAAAATAGATTCAGCACCTAACAATTCAGCAACTTCAATTTTTGTTGTGAAAGTAGTAGATTGTGAAGCTTCTAAAAATAGTAGTTCATCATGAATGTCCTCCGGGCGAATACCTAAAACAATTTCTTTATTTACATAGCCTTGTTCACGTAGCATCTTCATTTTTCCTTCAGATACTTTGATTTTTATAGTATTGTCTATAACGAAATCGGTTTCAGTCAATTTACCACGGAAGAAGTTCATCGCTGGTGACCCGATAAATCCACCCACGAAAATGTTTTCTGGTGTTTCATATACTTCTTTTGGTGTTCCAATTTGTTGAATCTTTCCATCCTTCATAACGACAAGACGCGAAGCCATAGTCATTGCTTCTGTTTGGTCATGTGTTACATAAATTGTTGTTGTTCCAAGGCGATGATGTAGCTTAGAAATTTCTGAGCGCATTGCAACACGGAGTTTAGCATCTAAGTTTGATAATGGCTCGTCCATTAAGAAAACTTTTGCATCTCGAACGATTGCTCTACCTAACGCAACACGTTGGCGCTGTCCACCTGATAATGCTTTCGGTTTTCTATCTAAATATTGTTCAAGTCCTAAAATTTTTGCTGCATCTTTTACACGACGATCGATTTCATCTTTTGGTATTTTTCGAAGTTTTAATCCAAATGCCATATTATCATATACACTCATATGTGGATAAAGAGCGTAGTTTTGGAATACCATTGCGATATCTCGATCTTTTGGAGGAACATCATTCATTAGTTTACCATCAATTGAAAACTCGCCTTTTGAAATATCTTCGAGTCCAGCTACCATTCGTAATGTTGTAGATTTTCCGCATCCAGAAGGACCGACAAATACGATAAATTCTTTATCTTGAATGTGTAAATTAAAATCAGTTACAGCTGTTACGTTATTATCATATATCTTATAAATGTTTTCTAATTTAAGTTCTGCCATGGTATTTCCCCCTAGAAATAATTATGCAAACGTTTTCTTTGAGTTCATTATAAACGAATAGATTCAAAAAATAAATAAAAAAATAAAACGTTTTCATATATTGGAGAATTATTAGTGATTTTCGCATGTTTTCTTAGAAAAAGAACAATAAAAATTGTAAGCGCTATTTTAAATTGAGATAGAATCTGTTATCATTCATTAATGAAAACGTTTGCGCCTTAAAAAAGAGAAAAATGAATGATGAATGAAATGGGGTAGCATAATGGAAAAACAATGGTGGAAAGAAAGCGTAGTATATCAAATTTATCCTCGTAGCTTTATGGATAGTAATGGTGATGGTATAGGAGATCTTCAAGGGATTATTTCAAAGCTAGATTACTTAAAAGAGTTAGGGATTGATGTGATTTGGTTATCACCAGTCTATGAATCTCCAAATGATGATAATGGTTACGATATAAGTGATTATTGTAAAATTATGAACGAGTTCGGAACAATGGAAGATTGGGATGAACTATTACATGAAATGCATGAACGTAATATGAAATTGATGATGGATTTAGTTGTTAATCATACATCTGATGAACATAATTGGTTTATTGAATCACGTAAATCAAAAGATAATAAATATAGAGATTACTATATATGGCGTCCTGGAAAAGAAGGGAAAGAACCAAACAACTGGGGAGCTGCTTTTAGTGGATCTGCATGGAAGTATGATGAAATGACGGATGAATATTATTTACATCTGTTTTCTAAAAAACAACCGGATTTAAACTGGGATAATGAAAAGGTAAGACAAGATGTTTATGAGATGATGAAGTTTTGGTTAGAAAAAGGAATTGATGGATTCCGCATGGATGTTATCAATTTTATTTCTAAAGAAGAAGGGTTACCAACAGTTGAAACAGATGAAGATGGTTATGTTTCAGGTCATAAACATTTTATGAACGGTCCAAACATTCATAAATATTTGCATGAAATGAATGAGGAAGTATTATCGAATTATGATATTATGACGGTTGGTGAAATGCCAGGTGTAACGACAGAAGAAGCCAAATTGTATACTGGAGAAGAACGAAAAGAGTTGCAAATGGTATTCCAATTTGAACATATGGATTTAGATTCAGGAGAAGGTGGAAAGTGGGATGTAAAACCATGCTCACTTCTTACTTTAAAAGAGAATTTAACAAAGTGGCAAAAAGCATTAGAGCATACCGGATGGAATAGCCTTTATTGGAATAACCATGATCAGCCTCGCGTTGTATCTCGTTTTGGTAACGATGGAATGTATCGCATTGAATCTGCAAAAATGTTAGCGACAGTTCTTCATATGATGAAGGGGACGCCATATATTTATCAAGGTGAAGAAATCGGAATGACGAACGTTCGATTCCAATCAATTGATGAATATAGAGATATTGAAACGTTAAATATGTATAAAGAAAAAGTGATAGACCATGGTGAAAATATAGAAAAAGTAATGGAATCTATTTATATAAAGGGTCGTGATAATGCTAGAACTCCAATGCAGTGGGATGATCAGAATCACGCTGGATTTACAACGGGTGAGCCTTGGATTACTGTAAATCCTAACTATAAAGAGATTAATGTGAAACAAGCAATCCAAGATGAAGGTTCAATTTTTTATTACTATAAGAAATTAATTGAGCTACGCAAAAATAATGAAATAGTTGTATATGGATCATATGATTTAATATTAGAGAATAATCCTTCTATTTTTGCTTATGTAAGAACATATGGAGACGAAAAACTACTTGTTATTGCAAACTTTACTGCGGATGAAAGTGTATTTGAAATGCCTGAGGATATTAGTTATAGTGAATCAGAATTATTCATACACAATTACGATGTAGAAATCGGATCGATAGATAACATTACATTACGTCCGTATGAAGCGATGGTATTCAAATTGAAATAAGAAAAAGCCTTATGCCACCTTGGCATAAGGCTTTTTTGATTACCATTTTAATATGGAGAATCCATATGGAGGAAGTGTAACTTGTAATACACTTGCTTCTGCTGAAAATTCTTCATTTGTATAAATGTTAATTATTTTCTTACCAGTAACATGAAGAGGGAGTGAAACTGTAACTTCACTATTAGTAGGGTTTAAAACAAAAAAGATAGTTTCATCCTCATATGTTTTCGTATAAGAAATATAATTATGTTCATCATTTGCTTCGATGAATTGAAAAGTACCATGTCCTCCAAAAGCTGCATGTTGTTTTCGTAATGAAATCAATGTTTGTATATGTGTAAATAATGCATGATCTTGTTCTTTAGTATCCCAAATCATACATTTACGGCAATTGGGGTCCATACCACCATCCATGCCGATTTCATCTCCGTAATAAATACATGGAGAGCCGATGAAAGAAAGATGGAATACATAGAGCAATTTCAACTTATTTTTATCTCCATTGCATGTTGTTAAAATTCTTGGAGTATCATGGCTATCTAATAAATGAAAGGCTGCTTCATTTACATTCATAGAGTAGGAATGTAGAGATTCTGTAATTTGCTTCATGAATTCACTTGCTTTAATGGAATCGTTAGCAAAGTAAGAAAGTAGAGCGTTTGTAACAGGATAGCTCATGACAGCATCAAATTGATCACCTTGTAGCCACGGAAGGGCATCGTGCCAAATTTCTCCCAAAATATATACTTCAGGATTTAATGTTTTTATTTCAGTTCGGAATTCTCTCCAAAAGTTGTGATCGACTTCATTTGCGACATCAAGGCGCCAGCCATCTATATTGAATTCTCGTACCCAATAACGTCCTACTTCAAGTAAGTACTCTTTTACATCTGGATGAGCTGTATTTAATTTAGGCATATACGGTGTAAAGGCGAAAGTATCATAATTTGGAAGTGGTTCGGTTATAATCGGGAAATCATGAATGTGGAACCACTCTTTATATGCGGACTTCTCACCATTCTCTAGTACGTCTTGAAATTTCTCGAAAAAGTATCCACTATGATTAAACACAGCATCGAGCATGACTTTTATACCGTGCTTATGACATTCTTCAACGAGCTCTTTAAAAGTTTCTTTCGTCCCAAATTGTGGATCAATTTCCATATAGTCAATTGTGTCATATTTATGGTTTGAATGAGCTTTGAAAATAGGTGTGAAATATATTCCGGAAATGCCAAGCTTAACAAGGTAATCAAGGTTTTGAATAACACCAGCAAAATCCCCACCGAAAAAATTAGTTGGAGTAGGATTCGCACTTCCCCAAGGAAGGGTGTTTTCTGGATTCAGCGTACTATCGCCATTAGCGAATCGTTCAGGGAAAATCTGATACCAAATGGTGTCTTTAATCCAAGATGGTGCTTTGAATACATCATCTGCATGAATAAATGGAAAACAAAAAAAGTTACCAACATCATCATTTGGAATGTTAGAAAAGAATCCTCGCTCTGTATAAATAAGAGTGTCTGTTTCAGATTTTAATTCAAACCCATAACGTAAGCGCTTAAATTTTGGTTCGATTGCAATGGACCAATAATCAAATAATGCAGTAGAACCCGTTTTTTTCATTGGTGTACTTGCTGATATCCATTTCCCATCTTTCCATTCGTAAGGATCACCGTAAATAAGATCGGCGCTTTGAACATCATCTCTCTTAGTACGTATTCGGATGTGAATTGTTTGTTCATCGTAAGCGTATGCATAATTATCTTTCGGCCTATGATAAATGGCTTCTTTAAACATATAGAAAATCCCCCTTCAATATCTCTATACATAGTATTCCCTTAAGTGTAATAATAAAGCCTATATTGCAAACGATTGCCTTTCTTATAGCTTTAATATTGCTTATAAGAGTAGTATTCATTTAATATAAAGTCAATGTATAAAGAGTATAATGACATAATTTTTAAATTAATATTTGCAAAATGAATAAAAGAATGTATAATGATAGACAAATAGCGCAAACGTTTTCATAGACTTGAGATATTGTTTGCGCTTCAATTAAACTATTAAATGCAAACGTTTTCAGTTGCTAAGGTACATAGACAATTTAGGGAGGTTTTTGGGATGAAGAAAGCATTATCATTATTAACGGTTTCAGCATTATCTATTGGTATGTTATCTGCATGTGGACCGAAAGATTCAGGGAAAAAAGAGGAAAGTAAAGCGAAAAAAGATTATGATCTTCTTGTTTGGGAAGATGAGAAAAAAGGTGTGGGTCTAG
Source organism: Bacillus sp. 5mfcol3.1 (assembly GCF_900114335.1). Classification (NCBI taxonomy): domain Bacteria; kingdom Bacillati; phylum Bacillota; class Bacilli; order Caryophanales; family Bacillaceae; genus Bacillus; species Bacillus sp. 5mfcol3.1. Next base: position 805,444 of record NZ_FOST01000002.1, read on the forward strand.
AGCCAGCGGTGAAAAGTTTTGAAAAGAAATATAATGTGAAAGTAAAAGTTGAAGAGGTTCAGATGACGAAACAAATAGAAAAACTTCGTCTCGACGGTCCAGCTGGCACAGGGCCAGATGTTGTAACATTGCCACATGATCATATTGGTAATGCGGTAACAGAAGGGCTACTTTCAGAAGTGAAAGTAGATGATACAGTAAAAAGTAAATTTACAGATTTATCAATAGAAGCACAAACATATAACGGAAAAATATATGGTTTACCAAAAGCGATTGAAACACCAATCTTTATTTATAATAAAAAAATGATGCAAAAAGCGCCGGAAACGATGGATGAACTGTTTAACTTCTCAAAAGACTTTACGAAAGATGGAAAATACGGATTTTTAGCACTAGGAGATAACTTCTACTTTGCTAATGCATTTATGGCAGGTATGGGTGGTTATGTATTTGGTGAAAAAGATGGAAAGCCAAATGCAAATGATATTGGATTAAATAATAGCGGTGCGGTACAAGGTGCTGAATATATTCAAAAATGGTATAAAGAAAAGTTATTCCCGAAAGGTATTATCGGTGAATCTGGTGGTTCAGCTGCAGATGGATTATTTAATGAAGGAAAAGCAGCATCTATTATGAATGGTCCATGGGCATTCCAAGCGATGGAAAAGGCTGGAATAGACTATGGTGTTGCTCCAATGCCGAAATTACCAAATGGTCAACCGATGAAAACGTTCGTTGGCGTAAAAGGATGGCATGTAACAAGCTTCTCTAAACAAAATGATTTAGCTACAAAATTTACTGAGTGGGTTACAAATGAAGAAAATGCTAAAATTCGCTTTGAGAAAACGAAAGAAATTCCACCAGTAAAATCAGTAATGGAAGATCCAATCATTAAAGAAAATGAGGCTGCAAAAGCGGTTGCGACACAATCTGAAAATGGAATTCCAATGCCAAACATTCCAGAAATGCAAGAAGTTTGGAAACCAGCTGGAGATGCGCTTCAATTAGTTGTATCAGATAAAGAAGCACCAAAATCCGCACTTGATAGTGCAGTGAAACAAATTAAAGGTAATATTGAGGCAAATCATAGTAAGAAAAAATAAGGTGAAATTCGTGCCTCTAATATGAGGGGCACGAATTCTCTCCCTTCCATGTAGGAAGAAAAAAGGGGGAAGGAACATGCAAACATCTATGGAACCTGCAAAGGGGTTAAATGATTCAAAGCATAGGAAAGTGGCAACCATGTTATCAATCATTCCAGGCGTGGGCCAAATGTATAATAAACAATTTGTAAAAGGTCTTATTTTTCTAGTATTAACAGGTTCATTTATTGTAGCCTTTGCTGATTTATTAAATATGGGATTATGGGGCATTGTAACGCTCGGTACAGAAGTTCCACGTGACCATTCCGTCTTTCTATTAGTAGAAGGGATCTTGGCACTTATCGTTATCGCTTTTGGGCTTGGCATATATGCATTTAACTTATATGATGCATATCAAAATGGGAAGAAACGTGATATTGGAACACCGTTAAATTCTGTAAAAGAGCAATACCGTAATTTGTTAGATCAAGGCTTTCCTTATTTAATGGTTTCACCAGGTTTTCTACTACTTATCTTTGTTGTCGTATTTCCAATCATCTTCGTAATTTTAATTGGATTTACAAACTATGATTTATATCATTCTCCTCCAGCTAAATTAGTAGATTGGGTGGGCTTTAAAAACTTTATTGATATTTTCACATTACCGATGTGGAGAGATACATTTTTAAGTGTATTTTCTTGGACTGTCATTTGGACATTCGTTGCAACAACATTACAAGTTGCACTTGGTATTTTTTTAGCGATTATCGTAAATCAGCCTGGTATTAAAGGTAAGGCAATTATTCGAACAATCTTTATTTTACCGTGGGCTGTTCCAGCATTCGTATCTATTCTTGTATTTGCTGGTATGTTTAATGAAACATTTGGAGCAATTAATAACCAAGTATTAGCTTTATTCGGGATTGAAAAGATTGCTTGGATGACAGACCCGTTTTGGTCAAAGATTGCTTTAATTATGATTCAAACGTGGCTTGGTTTCCCGTTCGTCTTTGCGATGACAACAGGTATACTGCAATCGATTCCAGGAGAATTATATGAAGCGGCTACAGTAGACGGAGCAACTGCTTGGCAACAGTTCCGCAAAATTACATTGCCACTTGTGTTATATGCAACAGCGCCAATATTAATTACGCAATATACGTTTAACTTTAATAATTTTAGTATTATTTATCTATTTAATAACGGGGGACCTGCTGTGTCTGGACAAAATGCAGGTGGAACGGATATTTTAATTTCATGGATCTATAAGTTAACGATGACTTCGGCTCAATACGGCAAAGCAGCAGCTCTTACAATGATTTTATCGTTAATCGTTATTACAGTTGCGTTATGGCAATTTAAGAGAACAAAATCATTCCAAGAAGAGGATATGATGTAAATGAATATTAAACGACAAAAGATGCTACGTCTTTCATTAAGTTATTTAGTTATCTTCATAATGTGTGCGATTGTTTTCTATCCATTACTATGGATAATTGGCTCATCGTTTAATCCAGGTGATAGTTTATCTGGATCAAGTATTATTCCGAAAAATGCCACATTAGATCATTATCGCAAGCTACTTGATCTCGATTCAAGTAATTACTTACTTTGGTATAAAAATACTTTGAAAGTTAGCGTAATGACGATGATTTTCTCTGTACTAGCCATTAGTTTTACTGCTTATGCATTTTCGAGATATCGTTTTGTTGGAAGAAAGAATGGTTTATTAACATTTTTAATTCTGCAAATGATCCCGAATTTTGCAGCGTTAATCGCACTATATATATTAGCTCAGTTAACAGGATTACTTGATACACACCTTGCATTAATTTTAATTTATGTGGGCGGAGCAATTCCGATGAATACATGGCTTATGAAAGGGTATTTTGATACGATTCCGAAAGAGTTGGATGAATCAGCTCGAATGGATGGAGCAGGGCATTTCCGTATTTTCTGGCAAATCATTATGCCACTTGCAAAGCCAATCGTAGCGGTTGTAGCATTATTTACTTTCATTGGTCCATTTACAGATTTCATTTTAGCGAGTATTATTTTGCGAACACCAGAAAATTATACTTTAGCAGTTGGATTATATGAAATGGTTGCGAAAAAATTCGGTAATGAATTTACAACGTTTGCAGCGGGTTCAGTGTTAATTGCGATTCCGATTTCAATTTTATTCCTATCACTACAAAAATATTTTGTTTCCGGTTTAACAGCTGGAGGTACAAAAGGATGAAAAATGGGACATTATGTCCCATTTTTCTTTTCATCTCCCTATAAATAACTTTATAGGGAGATGAAAAGAGATTTGACATCACATGTGAAAAGAAGTGAAATAAATAGTATATTATAGTATAGGAAAAAATAGCTATATCCCTTACAATACATGAAGAGGGAGAATAGGATTAGTTTTGCAAGATATAAGAAATGAAAGTTTATGACTTGCAATGAATGCGAGATAAAATATATGAAAAATGACAGAGAAATGAGAGGAGGGGGATTTTTATGACAGTTACAATTAAAGATGTGGCGAAGCAAGCGAATGTTGCACCATCAACAGTTTCTCGTGTAATTGCTGATAATCCAAGTATAAGTGAAAAGACAAAGCGCCGTGTTAGGAAAGTGATGAGTGAATTAGGGTATCATCCCAATTTAAATGCGAGAAATCTTGCGAACCAAACGACGAAAACACTTGGTCTTGTTATGCCAAGTTCTGCAAGTAAAGCTTTTCAAAATCCATTTTTCCCAGAAGTTATAAGAGGGATTAGTTCATTTGCACACGTAGAAGGTTATGCGCTTTACATGTCGACAGGTGAAACGGAAGAAGAAATTTTTAATGGTGTCGTAAAGATGGTACAGGGACGCCAAATTGGTGGCATTATTCTTTTATATTCAAGGGAGAATGATCGGATTATTCAATATTTACATGAACAGAATTTCCCGTTTGTTTTAATAGGAAAACCATATGATCGAAAAGATGAAATTACATATGTAGATAATGACAATTATACAGCTGCAAGAGAAGTGGCAGAATATTTAATTTCATTAGGGCATAAGCAAATCGCGTTCATTGGTGGTGGATCAGATTTACTTGTAACGAGAGATCGTTTAGCTGGTATGAGTGATGCCTTGAAATTAGCAGACATTGTATTACCAAAAGAATATATTTTACATTTTGATTTTTCGAGGGAAAGTGGTCAACAAGCCGTTGAGGAATTAATGGGACTGCAGCAACCGCCGACGGCAATTATGGCAACGGATGACTTAATTGGACTTGGTGTGTTAAGTGCTCTTTCTAAAAAAGGATTCGTTGTACCGAAGGATGTTTCTATTGTAAGCTTTAATAATGCTTTATTATCAGAAATTGCGAGCCCTCCACTTTCGACAGTTGATGTGAATATTTATCAGCTAGGATATGAGGCAGCGAAAGCTTTAGTTGATAAAGTAGAGAATGCAGAATCCACTGCAAAGTGTATCATTATTCCTCATAAATTACTAAAACGTCAAACTTGTGATCATTATGCAGAAAAAAGCTAAGAGTTTAACTCTTAGCTTTTTTCTTTAGAAAGGCTTCTAATCGGTCGCAGCCTTCTTTTAAAGTTTCGATACTATACGCATAGGACAAGCGAAGGTAGCCTTCACCGTATTCAGAGAATGCTGTTCCAGGAACTACAGCTAGTCCAGCTTCTTTGACAAGATCAAGTGCAAAATCAAATGATGAAGATGTCAAATGACCAACATATGGGAATAAGTAAAATGCACCTGTTGGCTTTTCAACTGCTAATCCCATTTGAGTGAGTCTATTATATACGTAATCACGGCGTTTTTTATATTGGTGGCGCATCATTTTGGGTGCGTCTTTAGCAGCTGTTAATGCTTCAATCGCAGCGTATTGAGCGATTGAAGTAGCACACGTTACATTGTATTGATGAACTTTTAATATGTGTCCTGCTAAATAGCTTGGTGCGAATAAAAGTCCAACACGCCAGCCAGTCATAGAATGTGATTTAGATAAACCGTTAATGACAATTGTCTTTTCACGCATTTCTGGGAAATGAGCGATAGATGTATGCTTTTGTTCATACACAAGCTCGCTATAAATTTCATCTGAAAGGACGAAAATATTTTTATCTTTTAAAACATCTACAATATCTTTTAATTCTTCTGTGGATAAAGTTACACCAGTTGGGTTAGAAGGATATGGTAGTACGATACATCTTGTTTTTTCTGTAATAGCATTTTTTAGCGCGTCAGCTGTTAAACGGAATCCAGTTTCACGAACATCTACAAAAATGGGCGTTGCACCGCATAATCGAATAATAGGTTCGTAACCTGGATAAATAGGAGCAGGTAAAATTACTTCTGTTCCTGGCTCTAAAATCGTTCGGAATGCAACATCAATTGCTTCGCTAGCACCAATTGTAACGATGGTTTCGTTTTCAGGTGAGTAATGTAAATCGTAGTTATCTTTTACGAAGTTACAAGCTGCCTTACGTAATTCTAGTAAACCAGCGTTATGTGTATAGCTGGTATAGTTTTCTGTAATAGCCCGTTTTGCCGCTTCTTTTACGAGAGAAGGTGTAGGGAAATCGGGTTGTCCGATTGTTAAAGAAATCAAATTATCATAGTTTTGAATCATGTTAGAGAATTGACGGATTCCAGAAATTTGGATATCCTTCACTCTAGGGTTAATGAATTGTTCCATTGTATCTCCCTTTCTTCCGTTTGAAAATTAAGTTCATTTTATCATATTTTCTATGATTGCGCTTTGTATATGTAATTTAGAAAGAGAGAGAAAAGAAAAAAAGCCGCTATAAGCGACTTTTTAATATCCGTATTCCCAATCTATTTCATCTTCATTCCAGAGTACAGAGGATACCTTGCCAAGGTGAACAACTGATTCGTTCACAGCACATGTGCAATCTTCATCTCCTGCTTTATGCTGTAACTCTTCATATACTGATTTTTCAACATTTTCTAGAACAACCAAATTTTCTTCTTTTAAAACAAGCGTAGTACCCGCCATATTTATCTTCCTCCTACTAAAGTAATGATCACTTATTTGTAAACATAGATAGTATGGATTATATGCTGTATTTTGCTATAGTTGTCCGTCTAAAAAAGTATTTTTACATTTTCTTTGTAATCCGTATTCATTGTATACTGCACGAAGGAAATTTGGTACAGGGTTTACAATCATTTCGAAAATCTGTAACAATTATTATGAGTTGTTAACAAAGAATTAACAAATATGTTAAGAAAAATCAAAATTTTAAAACAAATAAACCTATAAAATGATATAATCATATCAAAATACATATAGGGGATGAGAGGTTATGGAGCTTATCCGTGATTTGTTGATTCAAATTGCCATCATAATTTTACCACTATTTTTATATGAAGCGATTCGTTTAAATCGCTATCAAGAAATGCCTCCGAAGCCAAATCGTTACTTTATTATGTTTTTATCTAGCGTTACGCTCGTTCTCTCCATGACATACTCTATTTGTTTTGGCAATGTGTGTGGGTATAACTTTCACCCAATTCCAATTGTCAGTGGTTTTTTATATGGTGGGATTGTTGGTTTAATCCCAGCGGTTATTTTTGTTGCATATGAATGGTTACTAAAGGGAATGAGCTTTCTTCCAGTTTTAGAAGTAACATTTCTATTGATAGTTCCGCTATTTTTATCAAAGAAATGGTCTCTTTTTTCAAGAGATAAGAAATTAATTTTAGCATTTATGATTTCATCATTTTATGTGCTTGTTTCTTTAGTATTAGGCATGATTAATGTTCTTTTGGAAACAGGATTTACACCGTATATTTCGCAAATATATAGCGGATTTATATTTGCCTCGCTTATCATGGTCATGACAATGGTATTTCAGGTGTATTTAACTGAATATTTAAACGAAAATGCATTGCTACGTACAGAGATGCAAAAATCAGAAAAGCTTAATATTGTAAGTGAGTTAGCAGCAAGTGTGGCACATGAAGTTCGAAATCCACTTACTGTTGTTCGTGGATTTATCCAATTGCTAGAAAGTACGGAAGATGTGAAGAATAAGGATTATATGCGTCTCGTATTAGCTGAATTGGATCGGGCGGAACAAATTATTTCAGATTACTTGAATTTAGCAAGGCCGCAAATTGAGAAAAAAGAACACATTTGTTTATCAGCCCAATTAATAGAAATGACCACTCTTATGTCGTCATTTGCAGCGATGCAAGGTGTATATTTACAAGTTGAAATTTCAGAAAGTCTTTATACGATTGGTGATAAGACAAAATTGAAGCAAGCTATTATGAATGTTGTTAAAAATGGTATTGAAGCAATTCAAGGAAATAAAGGATATTTAAAAGTAACAGCTATTCAAAAAGACGAAACAATCATAATAAGAGTTAAAGATAGTGGTGTTGGTATGACGAAAGAACAGTTAGCAAGGCTGGGGCAACCATATTATTCTTTAAAAGAAAAAGGGACAGGATTAGGGCTTATGGTAACATTTAGTATTTTACAAGCGCATAATGGTACATTGGAATATAAGAGTGAAAGTGGAAAAGGCACTGAAGCAATTATTATATTACCAGCTGTACAAAATAAGGAATAAAAGTTACCGATGGAAGGTAACTTTTTATTTTATATTGTTTATTCATTTGTTTTTTCTTGTTTTGCTCGGCTAAATAAACTTTTAAATGATTGAAAGAAGCTTTGCTCTTTTGAGGCAGCGACCATTCTTTTTGTTTCTTGAATTTCTCGAATAACTTGCATAAGCTGTGCATCACGATTACTGTCCTTGTTATAAATTTGACTAACAAGTTTATTCATTTTTTCTTCTTGTTTGGATTCTCGTTTATACATATGATTCATTAATAAGTCCATTTTTTCTTTTTGCAATGCATCTGTTTGAGCGGCGTGCTCGACTAATTCTTGAAGCATTTTTTCTTGAGAGCCTTCTTTTACATACACTTGTTGCATCAATTCATCTAGTTTTTCATCCTTTAAACGATTTTGTGTAATTAGAGTAGAATTTTGATGAATAATTGCTTCATTTAATTGAGCTAGCATTTCAAGTTTCAACATGAACTCCTCAAAGTTACGCCCATCTTCTTTTTCTTTCGGTTGTATCTCTTGCTTATCTTGTATAACTGGTACAGGTGGGGCCTCTTTTTCTTTTAAAATAATCGGTATCGTTTCTGAAATATCTTCTTGTAATGTGGCAGCTCTTTCATGTATAGATTTCAATAGTTTTAAATCATCAAGTTTATAAATACGAGCATCAGCTGTTTTAGAAATCATATAACCATGTTCCTCTAACAGTTGACTATATTTGCGGACTATATGTTTTGGGATGCCTGTTTTATTCGTGACATCTTTCGTTTTATAGGTAGCTTCCATGATATTTCCTCCCCAAAAAGTATCGTATATATCATTTCAATCTTTTATGAGGACTTCCTTTGAAAAAGAATGTCGGAAGGCTATTAGTTTTCTACAGCATTAGTGAAAAAATGAAATTTTTTGGCGGAATGGCAAGGAATAACTAAAATAATGTCTGAAAACATATACAGGAGAAGTTTGTTATAATAACTGAGGAAAAGAAACTGGTAGAAACATGGAGGTATACATGAAGCAATTAAAAGGTATTATCATTTCAATTATCGCAATTCTGTCTATTTTAGTAGCAGTTTATGAAGTACTTGTGCCAGAGGAAACAAGTGTAAAGAAAACGAATACGTATGATCAAGTGTTAGAATTTCCGAAAGAACGTTATCCAGAGACAGGAAAACATATTACGGATGCTATAAAAGAAGGGCATTCAGAAGTTTGTACAATCGATCGTGGTGGTGCTGCAGATAGAAGGAAATTGTCGTTAGCACCGTATCCATCAAAAAAAGGGTATGATCGTGATGAATGGCCAATGGCGATGTGCAAGGAAGGCGGAAAAGGAGCACATATTGAATATATAAGTCCGGCGGATAACCGGGGAGCAGGCTCTTGGGTAGGGAATAAGTTAGATAAATATCCAGATGGTACGCGTGTGAAGTTTGAAGTGAAGTAGTATTTGTACATTTCATGATGAAGGAGAAGGGGAACTATGGAGTTAACAATTTCTTATTCGCAATTAATGTTGATGAACTATGACGGTGAGCAGCCTTATGTAGACTGGACGGATGAAGATTTTGAAAGAGGTTATGCTGAGGCAGAGGGAACTGTTATTTTTGAAGCACTTTCTGATTATACTTGTGAAGTGAAAGTGACCCCAGGGAAACATATTGAAAAAGAAGAAGTGGTTAGAACGATTACGGTTCCTTTTACGGTTGAAAATGAAAGTATCATTATAACGAGTATTCTTTCAAACAAATTTCAAATATCTATTCCAAATGGTGAGTATACAGTTGTCTTACAAGCAATTCCTCTTGAAGAGCCAACGGATGATGAATTATATAAAATACAATACGAATTCTTCTTTGAAAGTAAAGAATAAAAAATGGGTTATCCTGAGAAAAGGATAACCCATTTTTGTTATGCGTTTGTTTTTAAAAGGGAACGAGCATCTTTCGCTGCTTGCACCATATGTTCTAAAGCTGGAATAACTTCTTCTGTTCTTCTCGTTTTTAAACCACAATCAGGATTAATCCAGAAATATTTAGGATCGCATACTTCTAAAGATTGTTCTACGATTTTATACATTTCATCTTTACTCGGTACACGTGGGCTATGAATATCATATACACCTAGGCCGATGCCTTTTTCATATGTTGTATGTTTTAATGTATCAATAAATTCTCCGTGACTTCTTGATGTTTCGATAGAAATTACATCTGCATCTAATGCGCGAATCGCGTCAACAATATCTTCGAAGTTACTGTAACACATATGAGTATGAATTTGTGTTTCATTTGCTACAGAAGAAGTTGCTAAAAGGAAGGATTGTACTGCCCATGTAATATAAGCATCCCAATCTTTTTCTTTTAGTGGCATTCCTTCACGAAGTGCTGGTTCATCGACTTGGATTACTCTAATTCCGGAAGATTCAAGTAGTTCAATTTCGTGACGAAGAGCTAGTGCAATTTGATACGAAACTTCTTTTCTTGGAATGTCATTTCGAACGAAGGACCAATTTAAAATCGTAACAGGTCCAGTTAACATTCCTTTTACAACTTTCTCCGTTAAGCTTTGTGCATAAACTGTTTCCTTAATAGTCATGCCGTTAATAAAGGCTACATCACCATAAATAACAGGTGGTTTTACGCAGCGGGAACCGTATGATTGTACCCAACCGTTTTTAGTGAATGAGAAACCAGCAAGGCGCTCACCAAAATATTCGACCATGTCAGTTCTTTCAAATTCACCATGTACAAGGACATCAAGCCCAATTTCTTCTTGGTAACGAATCCATTTTTCTGTCTCTTTTTCAATAAATTGTTCATATTGTTCATTTGAAATAACACCGTTACGCCATTCTTTTCGCGTTTGACGAACTTCAGTTGTTTGCGGGAAGCTACCAATAGTCGTTGTTGGTAATAGTGGTAACTCCAGGGCAACTTGTTGTAATTCGTATCGTTTTTCAAATGGAAGAGGACGTGAAAAATCTTCTTCTTTTAGTGCTGTTCGTGCTGCTTTGACATCTTCTCGGTTACGTGCAGCAGATGAGCGAATTGTATGATGTACGTTTCGATATGTTTCCAGCTCAGTACTAATGCTTTCTGTACCTTGAGTGAGAGCGGAATGAATAAGAACTAACTCTTCTAATTTTTGATTTGCAAATGCTAATGCATCAAATAGCTCAGTCGATAAGTGAGTTTCTTCTGTTTTATCGATCGGTGTATGCAATAAGCTACAAGAAGGCTGAACGATGAAATCTTTCGTTTGGACTTGTTTTTGTAACGTTGTAAATAACTCAAGAACTTCATCAAGGTCAGCTCTCCAAATGTTACGGCCATCTATACAACCGACAGCTAAAGTTTTATCAGCTGGGAATCCATATTTTGAAATAGCATTTAAATTACCTTCTTTACCATGAATGAAATCTAATCCAATACTGGATACCGGGAATGTAATAATTTCTTCATAGTTTTCTTCCACGCTATCAAAATATGTTTGTAAAAGAAGAGTCGCATTTGGAACTTCTTTACGAATAGCTTCATAAATTTCTTTTGCTTGTTGAACTTCTTCTTTCGTTAAAGAAGCGAAAATTGGTTCATCAACTTGAATGGCTTGTGCACCAGCTGCATGTAGTTCTGAAAGCAGTTGTACGTAAGGTGCAACTAACTGTTTTAAAATGGAAGGGAATTGTTCTTGTGTATAGCCTTTAGCTAATTTTAAGAAAGTATATGGACCTAAAATAACAGGCTTTCCATCTACTCCTAATTCTTGTTTTGCCTCTTCGTATAAGCGAAGTGGACGATTATCTTTTAAAGAGATTTGTAATCCCTCTTCATATTCAGGAACGATATAGTGATAGTTTGTGTTAAACCATTTTGTCATTTCGGAAGCTACGTGATTTTTAGAGCCACGCGCCATTGCGAAATATACATCAAGGTAAGATGTAAACTCAGAAAAACGTGATGGGATAAATCCTAGCATATAGGCAGTATCCAAAACGTGATCATAATATGTAAAGTCGCCAATTGGAATGAGTTCAATCCCTTTTTCTTGCTGTACTTTTACGTGTTGAAGGCGAATTTCTTTCATTGTTGTTAAAAATTGTTCTTCATCAATTTTATTGGACCAAAAAGCTTCCAATGTTTTTTTCCACTCTCGTTGTAGTCCGATACGTGGATAACCTAAGTTACTTGTTTGAATTGCCATTTTAAATTCCTCCCTAATTGAAAGTAAGCATTTCCGTTTACTAGGAAATACTTATAACAAAAAGTGCAAAGACATAGAAAATAAGCCTTCCTTTTTGTTTTAACACCTCATCATCATCCGTGAATCTATCAGTGTTGTTAAAACAGGCAGGTCTCCTGACTTATGCTTCATATAATTTCTTTCACCTTCCCGTTTTCACAGTGGCACCAAAAAGAAATCTCAGCATTTACAGTGGCGGGACCGTGTTGGAGTTTCACCAAGCTTCCCTTTTAAACACGAAACGAAATGTTCGTGTACCTATTTTCCTTTTGAAAGGAATTTAACAAGCGATATGATATTGAAACAAATTCTAACACAATTTTTGGAATTTTGTCTACTGTTTTAAAATAAGAAAATTCCAAAGTTTTTATTTCTTATTATTCTGACTTTTTATTCTGAAGTAACTAATAATATTACAGTATAAAAAGAGAAATTGAGCTATGAAAGAAGTAGGGATGTCTTCTTTCATAGCTCAATTTTCATCTATAGCAACTTCTGAAAGTCGGCCTGCTATAGCATCTTTAAGGAGGGTGTTTAGCCATTGTAATTCAACTGTAATATGCTCAATTACACTTTGCAAGATATATAGTTGTGCACGTGGAACCTTTCCTTTATTACAATCATATATCGTTTGCATAGTATGTAAATATTGAAGAGTATCATTTTTCTTTTTTTCTAAAATAGGAACTAATTCATGATCATTGCTAAAGTGAGCGAAAGATAGGGCTGAATAAATAGGTTTATATATTTGGTTTTTTGCTTCGAATTGTTTTAATAGTAAAGTGTGGAATAGTTTTTTGCCTTCTTCTGTTATATGAAAAATCGTTTTGTCAGGTCGGTTTGTGTCTCTAATTACATTTGTAATGTGAATTGCGCCTTGCTTTTCTAATTGCTCGAAAGCGTAATAAAGTGATCCTTTAGCATATTTAATATAACAATCCATTTGTCGTTCTTTCATAATATGCTGCACTTCATATGGATGTTTATCTCCTTCGAGTAGCAAGCCGAGAATGACTAATTTCATGCTCATGCTGTCTCAACTCCTGTATATAAAAACTTTATACATATTATAAACGGCATATCCTTTTTCATAAAGGGATATGCCGCTTCTTTTTTATATTAACTGACTTGCTTTTGTTTTTCTTTCTTTTTAGGGCCTGTAAAAAGGCGTTCATTTCCCATTAGTAAAATACAAATAACACTTAGTACAGCCGGGATGAGTGCCCAGAAGAATGTGTTCGCAATAGATGTAGCGAGAGCTTCTTTAATACCCGCTAATATTTCAGCAGGAATTTTTGCGGTAGCGCCTGGTGATAATAAGAAACTTGTGTCTCCGCCTTTTGGAGCTAATTTTGCTAGTTCAGGGGGGAACACAGAGTTTAGTTTATCTGTAAAAATATGATTTTGAATTGTACCGAAAATCGTTACACCAAGAGTCATACCGAGTGATCGGAAGAATGAGTTTGTTGATGTCGCCGAACCGCGGTCTCGCATTTCTAACTTGTGAATAGAAGACATACTTAATACTGAGAATGAGAAGCCAACACCAAGCCCAGCGAGAATCATAAATAGTGTTACGAGTAAACGAGGTGTGTCCATTGTTAAAGTACTTAATGAATAAATACCAAGAACGAAGAAGACACCAGATACCATCATAATGTTACGATAGCTTGTTCGAGAAGCTAATTGTCCTCCTGTTTGACTTCCAATTACAGAACCAACCATCATTGGTGTTAAAATTAATCCAGCATTAGAGGCCGAACCTCCAAGAACGCCTTGAATGAAGATTGGAATATAAACTGTACAGATAATAAAAGCAGCACCATAGAAAAAGGCAACTCCTTGACTAGCTGCGAATAAAGGTTTTTTAAATAGATGGAACGAAATAATAGGCTCGGTTGCTTTTCTTTCTACAAAGAAGAAAATAATAAGCGTAATAACTACTGTTGTAAATAAGCCAATAATTACAGTGGAATTCCAGGCATATTCCTTACCACCAAGTTCTAATGCGAACATTAAGCAAACGATACTTATGACAAGTGTAATAGCACCAGCCCAATCAATTTTTTGTTTTCTAAATTCTAGAGACTCACTGTAGTATTTAGTAATGAAGAAAAAGGAGATAAGTCCTAATGGAATATTGATATAGAAGACCCAATGCCAACTTATATAGTCTGTAATATAAGCACCTAATAAAGGACCGAATACACTAGATGTCCCGAAAACAGCACCGAATAGTCCTGTCATCTTCCCGCGTTTTTCTGGTGGGAAGATATCATACATAATTGTAAAGGCGATAGGCATAAGGGCACCACCACCGATACCTTGAATAGCTCTATAAATACTTAATTGCTCAATACTTGAAGCTGTTCCGCAAAGCGCAGAACCGAATAAGAAAAGAATGAGGCCCCCAATATAAAAACGTTTCCGCCCGTACATATCAGAAAGTTTCCCAAAGATAGGCATCCCTGCCATTGTTGCTACCATATAAGCTGATGTGACCCAAACAAACTTATCAAAGCCTCCTAGGTCTCCAACGATTGTTGCCATTGCGGTTGCAACGATTGTATTATCCATTGCGGCCATTAATATACCAAGTAGCAAACCAGCAACAACAAATTTTGTCTTGTTGGTGTCTTTTTTTAATGGTTGAGTTTCCAAATATAACCCTCCTTTAGAAATAAGTAAACTATATTAAGTTTTGAGTGCAGTGGATAAAAAATTTAAATGTATAGTTGATTTTAATTTCTTTTCCATAAGTGCACTAATATGCCATAAAGAATATTATAGTCAAATTTGACTATAAGGCAAATTTTTTCTTCCGTCAAAATATTCTTTCATATAAGTAGAGAACGAGTGAGCGATACGAATATTGCTATAAAGGAAATGAAGTAAATTGTAAAAAAATTTCATAAAGAACACCTTCTGTTAATAGATGAAAAATGGTTTTTTCTTCATATTGTCGAATAGGATAAAAGGAAGAGAAATATTAAACATTACTTGTAGCAAGCTTTAGTAAGTTGGGGAATTCATTGTGTGTATGGTACATCTGAAATGAGGTGAATATATATTATGAAAATATGGGGACGAATTTCGGATACAGGAAAGTATTCAATACCGCTACAACCAGTATTGTGGATTGACGGATCGAAAAAGGAAAATGAATTTCCTCAAGTAGCCGTTACATTGCAAATTGGTAGTATGTATACAGAACAATTTTCGTATGAATTGACCTACGATGTAAACGACATACTTATTATGCGAATTGAAGTGGAAAATAAAGGGGTAGAAATGATTTCGAGAGTTGTTGTAAGTCATATGATTCGAGATTACTTTGCTTATATTCCTAATTCTTTAAAAGTTGATAAGGGGATAAGTGAGTTTTTATTCCAGCTTGTAAGGTGGCGAATTGATGATTTGTTACCAAATGAAAAGGTGGAACTACGTTGCAAAATAAAAGCTAATAAAGATAAAGCTCTTAAACAAGCATTCTTTCAGGCTACATATACATTTCAAGATAAAGAGATATCATATGGTCCACTGCAAACAAATGAAGTTGTTGTGCGGCAATGATAAAAAGGAACCTGTACAAAAGGTTCCTTTTTTAGTGAAGGTTGTGTTTTTTGAGTATTTTCTTTTGCTCTATTCCTTTTTTTCCTACATAGTTATTTTTGTAGCCAAAGTATAGAATAAATAAAAATGAAACAACATTTACAATTGCGTCGATTTGATCGTTTGTAATAAAGTGTATGCCGAAAGAGGTAAATAATAATTTTAATGATAATAGAAAACCAGCTAGTAAACGCATAGCATCTGATAGATTCTCTTTGTGTAGCATATAGATTACTCCTTTCTATAAAAGTTATATATTATATATATGAAATAGAGTAGGAAAGGTATACAAGCTTAAGCAGAAATGTACATTGCATATGTACATTTTTTATTTTGTAGAAAAACATTATTGATATAGAAACATATATTGGTATAAAAGGGGGAGAAGTATGAAACATAAAGGGAAAATTAGTGGATTATTACTTGGAAATACAGTGGCAGTTACAGAATGGATTGCACTTCAGGATGTAATTGCAAAACTGGATTCACGATCATTTTATACCGTCTTTATTATTTATATACTGCAAATGATACTAAGTTATTATTTTGGACATTGGTACGATAAAAGAGCGAACAAGCATATGAATGTGGAAGTAGGAGGAATGGCAAGCAACGATTTTGTTGTTGATTTTTTTGGGAAAGTAGCCGCTTTATCTGAAAGAGATTCCCGTAATATTACAGTTTACATTCTTTCTGTAAAAGAATGGGAAGGATTAAAAGACACGTTGCAAGAAAAAAAATTGGGAGTGTTAGTACAAAAATTAGAGAGTACCATTGTAAAGACAATTCGGAAGGGAGATGTTGTTACAAAGTGGGATGAAAATAAGTATGTTATTGTAGCAATTGATAATGGTCATGAAACATCAACAATAACAAACAGATTAATGAAAAATATTGAAAGTGAAATAGAAGGTGATTTACTCAGTGTCACTCTTTTATTTGGAGCAGCTAGCTATCCAGTAGAAGGAAAAACGTTTGAAGAACTGTTGAGAAAGTCGCAAAATCAATTGTATCAGTATAGAAATTTGCAAGAAAATGAGTGAAGCTTCGATTTGAAGATATATGATAGGAAGAAGTTTTATTTGTAACATTTTTTTGACTTTTATTACAAAAAACGTTGCGTTTGTAATAAAAGTCTTTAAAAATATATGAAATAAGCATATAATTATGATGGTAGTGCCAATGCAATTTGCACAATGTGTTTTATTTTAAAAGTGTAGAGGAAAGCAAGCTCTACACTTTTCCTTTTTAGGAAATGAAAAGAATATTTGTAAGTTGTTGCGAGATATCGATTGTACTGTGTAAAATGAACAAAGAGATTATTTGATAGAAAGCTGGAAAGGGAATGATAGACGTGAGAGCGGAACGATCACCTTTTATCAGGTGAACTATTATAGTCTTATTAAGACTGAGGTGAAATTCTGTGGCCATTAAGGTAATACATAGTGTGAACAGGTTTTAAAAAACACGAAGAACTATACTTAAAGATGGATATGGAACTGCTAAATACTTCAAAAAGAATAATGTAATATTAAGTAATAATTCGTACAAACAATATTAATGATCTTCGTAAAAAAGATGCGAGTGTATAGAACAATTACATATTTTATAACTTTTTTATATTACACGATGGTCGTTTATAAATAGGAGGAAGAGATGTTGAAATATAGTAAATTAGCAATTATAACTGCATTATCAATGACTTTATTAGCCGGTTGTTTTGGACCGAAACCAGAAGAAGAATTATATGTAGCGTTTGAAAACGCTGCTAAACAAGAAAAAACAATGTTTGAAGATGCAAAAAAACTTGAGGCTTTAGAGAAAGAAGGACAAGAATTATATAACCAGATTGTGCAAGAAGGAAAAGATAATAATCAAACTGTTAAAGAAAAATTGAATCAAGCAGCAAAGAATACAACTGAACGAGAAAAAGTACTTACAAAAGAAAAAGAGGCTTTAAATAAAGCTCAAGAAGAAGTGAAGTCAGCTGATAAGTATGTGAAGAAAATTGAAGATAATAAGTTGAAAGATCAAGCTGATAAAGTGAAAAGTACCTATGAGAAACGACACGATTCATTTAATAAAATGTATGACAGCTATAATAAATCTTTAAAACAAGAAAAAGAGTTATACACAATGTTACAAGATAAAGGTACTAAATTAAAAGATATTAGTGAAAAAGTAAAAGTAGTAAATCAATCTTATAAGGATATTGAGTCAGAAAAAGATAAATTTAATGAATTCACAAAGTCTTATAATACAGAAAAAGTAGCTTTTTATAAACAAGCAAATATTAAAATTAAAGAAGAGAAAAAATAAAACAGTTTGGCCTACACTTGGCCAAACTGTTTTATTTTTTTGTATAAGTACGACTATACCATGGAACAGGTTCACTTAATTTTTTTTCTTGTTTCAATGCTTCAGGACCAATATAATCTTGAAGTGTTTTTTTTGCTACTGTTAAAGATAAGGTTGTTTTCGGATTTCGATAGGAGGATTCAAGATGACCAAGATGCGGTAGAATTCGAAAATCTTCTTTCGTAGGAGGGATGTGGAAAAAATAATCGCCTAAACGTATAAGGACATCAGATTGTTGTTGGCTAAAACGTGGGTTTCTAGAAAAATGTAATCCTTCTTTAATTGCTTTTTTTTCAGCAATCAAACGTTCTAAAGCTGTCTTTTTTAACCAGTATAAATATTTAGGATTAGTAGCTGCTTTAGCATGACGATTCACAACGAAAATAGATTGAGCTAGTCGATTAATAGAATGTTGGTTTTGTAATTGAGATTGTGGTTGTGAAGGTTTCATATTGAATCTCCTTTCAATTTTTCATTATTATACCATAAATAAAAGAGGTTTTTATTATATGCAAAAAGTGATTGTATATATTTTCAATATTAAAGCAATATTGTTACAAAAAACAACTATTTTGTATAATAGTAATAGAATATGTTTTTGAAATTTGATAATGAAAGAGTGAGAAGTTTGAAAGAAATATTAAAACAACAGTATGCCATTATAGATATTGGATCTAATACAATGCGTTTAGTTATTTATGAAAAGAAAAATGGAGGTTTTTATAAAGAGATTGAAAATACAAAAGTGGTTGCTAGGTTAAGGAATTACTTAATTGATGGTGTGTTGAATGAAGAGGGAATAGAAGTATTATTACAGACATTATTTCAATTTCAAGAAAGTACAAGGTTCCATCAGTTGCATCATGTACTTTGTGTTGCAACAGCAACAATTAGACAGTCTGAGAATCAAGAGGAAATTAAAAAGCTTATTGAAGGACAAACGGATTTTACTCTTAGAGTATTATCAGAGTATGAGGAAGCGCGTTACGGATACTTGGCGGTTATGAATTCTACATCGTTTTCAGAAGGAATAACGGTAGATATTGGTGGGGGAAGTACGGAAGTTACATACTTTAGAAATAGAGAGATTTTAGAGTACCATAGTTTTCCTTTTGGGGCACTTTCTTTAAAGCAACAATTTATTAAAGGTGATATTCCTACTAAAGATGAGTTAGAAGGAATGCAACGGTATTTAGAGTTTCAATTTCGAACGTTACCATGGTTAAGCAATAAGAAATTGCCTCTTATTGCAATTGGTGGTAGTGCGAGGAACTTAGTAAAAATCCATCAAAATTTAATATGTTATCCTATAGCAGGATTACATTTATACAAGATGAAAGAAGAAGATATTGAAAATGTAAAAGATGAATTAGGAAAATTGTCGTTCATAGAACTTCAGAAATTGGAAGGATTGGCAAAAGATCGAGCGGATACGATTATTCCAGCGGTTGAAGTATTTCATACACTTGTTCATGTTATAGAGGCACCGGCATTTGTATTAAGTAGAAAAGGGTTAAGAGAAGGTGTTTTCTATGAAGAGTTGACAAAAGATTTGGGGATTTCATATTATCCGAACGTAGTTGAAGAAAGTTTGCATTTACTATCACATGAATACGAAATGGATATGGAATTTGTAATTCAACTTATTAAACATGGAAGACTAATTTGCAAACAACTTGAGGAAATAGGGCTTATTTCTATGTCAATAAAAGACTGGGAAGTGTTCCATCAAGCAGCGAAAGTATTTAATATAGGCAAATATATAGACGAAGAAGCGAGCCGTTTACATACGTTTTATTTATTAGCGAATAAGACAATTGATGGCATGATGCATAAAGATCGAGTAAGGCTAGCACTTATTGCATCGTATAAATCAAAAATGTTATTTAAACAACATTTATCACCATTTGAAGGTTGGTTTGATAAAAGCGAACAAAAAAAAATCCGCCTGTTAGGAGCTGTTTTACAATTTTCAGCTACTTTAAATGTAAGGCAACGATCGCTTGTTGATACCATATCTATAACAGAAAACGAAGAAGGGTTAACGTTTAAAGTTTTATGCGAACAATCAGCATTAGCGGAAAAAGTGCAAGCTGAAAAACAAAAAAAACAGTTAGAAAGAGTATTAAAAACGAATATTAACTTGTTATTTGAACTAAAACATTAGGTTGTACGGATGTCTTTACAAAAAAATTACACTTTATAATATTGTAATTTGCTAAAATAAAAGTAACTAAATTATAGTAAAAAAGTTTCAAGGGGAAGTGTGAAGAGAATGGAATTATTGAAGGGGAATGCAGTAAATTTAAATGATACAGCTTATTACAATAATCGAGAGTTAAGTTGGTTAGCATTTAATGAACGTGTCTTACAAGAAGCGCAAGATGCAAATAATCCACTTTTGGAAAGATTGAAATTTATTAGTATTTTTAGTTCGAATTTAGATGAATTTTTTATGGTACGTGTAGCGGGATTAAAGGATCAAGTGAGTGCTGGATTTAATCAACCAGAAAATAAAGCTGGCTTAACACCAAAAAAGCAATTAAATAAAATTGCGATAAAAGCCCATGCACTAATGACAGTACAATATGATACATTTAAAAATTATGTATTACCAGCGCTTGAGTTAGAGGGAATTGAACGTTTAACATTCAATGATTTGACGAAAGAGCAGCGAGAATTTATAGAAGAGTATTTTGATGAGCAAATTTTTCCGGTGTTAACTCCTGTAGCTATTGATGCATATCGCCCATTTCCAATGTTATTAAACAAAAGTTTGAATTTGGCTACTCTTTTATATGATGAGAAGCAAGCGGAAGAAGAAAACAGGACGAAATTAGGAATTGTGCAAGTTCCTTCATTACTTGAGCGCTTCATAATTTTACCGAGCGAAGGGCAAAAGCATAAATTTATTTTATTAGAAGACGTAATTAGTAGCTTTACTCATAAATTATTTACGGGATATACAGTATCATCTGTTACTCGTTTCCGTATTACACGCAATGCAGATTTAACGATTCATGAAGAAGGTGCGAGAGATTTATTAAAGGTAATTGAAAAAGAATTAAAAAAGCGTAAGTGGGGGGCTGCTGTTCGTTTAGAGGTTGGGAAAGAACACATTGATGAAAGAGTATTAGCATTATTATATGAGGTTCTGGAAGTAAAAGATGAAGATGTATATATAATGGATGGTCCATTAGATTTAACATGTTTGTTTTCTTTATATAAAAAACTAGCTCCTTTATATGAACATCTTGTATATCCAGCTCTTATTCCGCAACCGCCTCAAGATTTAGGTGATGAAGAAGATGTATTTGAAAAAGCAATTGAGCATGATATTTTATTACATCATCCTTTTGAATCCTTTCAGCCGGTAGTTGATTTTGTTCGTGATGCGGCAGACGATCCGAATGTACTTGCGATTAAACAAACGTTATATCGTGTAAGTGGTGATTCACCGATTATTCAGGCGTTAAAGATAGCGGCTGAAAAGGGAAAACAAGTGACGGTATTGGTTGAATTAAAGGCAAGGTTTGATGAAGAAAACAATGTTCATTGGGCTAAAGAATTAGAACAGGCAGGCTGTCATGTTATTTACGGTGTAAGTCACTTGAAAACACATAGTAAAATTACGTTAGTTGTAAGAAGAAAAAACGGAAAAATTGAAAGGTTCGTACATCTTGGAACTGGAAACTATAATGATGCAACAGCGAAGTTATATACTGATTTTGGATATATTACATCAAGAAAAGACTTTGGGGTTGATGCAACCAATTTCTTTAATTATTTAAGTGGTTATACAACAAAGCCACATTTTCATCATTTATCGGTTGCTCCATTTGATATAAGAGAGCAATTTATAGATTTAATAGATGAAGAAATCCGTTATCATAGGCAATATGGAAATGGATATATTATCGCTAAGATGAATTCATTAACAGATAAACCATTAATTAAAAAAATGTACGAAGCATCACAAGCTGGAGTAAAGGTAGAGCTCATTGTTCGAGGGACATGTTGTTTAAGACCTGGCATTCCAAATGTAAGTGAAAATATTCGTGTAGTTAGTGTTGTTGGAAGATACTTAGAGCATAGCCGTATTTATTATTTCCATCATAATGGGGAGGAGAAAATATATTTATCTTCAGCTGATTTGATGACGCGAAATATGGAGAAGCGAGTGGAAATATCTTTCCCGATATTAGATATTGAAATGAAGGCACGAATTAAGGCGATTTTACAGCTTACATTAGCTGATAATGTGAAAACACGTGAACAAAATAAAGATGGTGATTACTATTATGTTATTAATAGTAGTACAGAAGAAATTGATAGCCAAGTGAAGTTGTTTAAGATGGCATATCAAAATACAGACGCTGAATAATGAAAAAAGTAAAAACCTCTTATGTCAATAAGAGGTTTTTACTTTTTTCTACTCATATGCTCCAAAAATGGAAGGATGAGTAGAAACAATAGTTTTATTATAAGCGTGTAATGAGATGGCTCGTTGAGAGAATAATATTTGAAAGAATCGTTATTTTAACTTAGTAATAGTATGGTTGCTGACATGGTCCACCGTAACAAGGATAAGGTGCTGGCGGCGGGAAAGGTGGTGGATAAGGTGGATAAAATGGTCGAGGGCCGAAAGCTAATGCTCCGCCGAGCAATCCACCAGCAATTCCAGCTAGAAAGGGAACGCCAAAAAACGGGAAGAAGCGTGAGTCGCCTACTGGACCAATAGGTGCTGAACGGACTGGAATTGGTTGATAATATGGATACATGAACATACCTCCTTTATTGGACTCACTTTTATCATATGGTAAACAAAACGTGGATGAGCGCGTACAAGAAAGGATATGTAAGAAAATAGGCGAATTATTACGAATGTTGGAGTGTGAAAATTGTGATTTCAGGTTTTGACATAAAACGAAATGGGACACGTGTTCTTCCCAGGCCTCGATTGACATAGAGAGTTAAATCCTGAATTGTATAGAAGCCTTCAATATAGTCTTTGGCGAGTGAAGGTGTAATAATAGCTCCTAAAAAAGGAATTTGTACTTGTCCGCCGTGACTATGACCAGAAAGTTGCAAGTTGATTGGATATCTAGAAACTTTGGGCGCGATATCTGGTTCGTGAACAAGAACAATGTTATAAGTACTTTGCCGTGCATGCTCTAATGTTTTCTCTATTTTTGGTTTGCCTAATAGTATATCATCGAGACCGAAAATAGAAATTTCACTATTATCCATTAAGCGAATTCTTTTTTCACTATTGAGCAATAGCTCAAATCCTGATTCACGCATGATGTGCTCATAGTATTCAGTTCCATATCCACCGTGATCATGGTTACCATAAATAGCGAATTTACCAAAGGGGGCTTGTATATTTTTTAAAATGGATGCAACGAAAGGAGTGTCAGTATACGTTTGATAATTATCAATGAGATCTCCGGTAAAAAGGACAATATCTGGATTTACAGCATTAATTTTAGAAACAACTTTAGATAAATGTTGAAGCGAGAAATAGTATCCGAGATGTAAATCGCTGAATTGAAGAATTTTCATACCATGAAAACTTTTTGGGATGAGTTGTGATTTTAATGTGTGCTGTGTAAAAGAAATGAAATGGGGCTCTATATATTTAGCATAGTAGTATCCGATGCTACTGGTTATAAATGAATAGAGACAAGTACGCATACCAATTTTTAAAAAATTTCTTCTTGTAATGTGCTTCATAAAAATATGAGTATACCTCAATGTTTTTATTCCATTTATAGGCTACTCAAATCTCCTTTCAGTTTATTTAAAATATACTTTACATAATAAAAAAGTAGTATAGATTACGAAAAAAAATGAATAAAAAGAAAGTTCTTTACGCTAAAATATCAGAAAAGTTTAAAAATATAAAGATTTCTATTAAATAAAGTGATAAAATGAATGTGTATTCATTTTTTGGAGGGGATGTATGTGAAAGAAAAGGTAGTTATTATAACAGGTGGATCGAGTGGAATGGGAAAAGGAATGGCGACTCGTTTTGCAAAAGAAGGGGCACGAGTTGTTATTACAGGACGTACAAAGGAAAAACTAGAGGAAACAAAGTTGGAAATTGAACAATTTCCAGGGCAAGTATTACCTGTACAAATGGATGTAAGAAATACGGATGACATTCAGAAAATGATTGAACAGATTGATGAGAAGTTTGGTAGAATTGATGTTTTAATAAATAATGCAGCTGGAAACTTTATTTGTCCAGCAGAAGATTTATCTGTGAATGGCTGGAATTCAGTCATTAATATTGTGTTAAACGGTACGTTTTACTGTAGTCATGCTGTCGGAAAATATTGGATTGAAAAAGGTATAAAAGGGAATATCATTAACATGGTAGCAACGTATGCATGGGATGCAGGTCCAGGAGTGATTCATTCGGCTGCAGCGAAGGCAGGGGTATTAGCGATGACGAAGACGCTCGCTGTTGAGTGGGGGCGTAAATATGGAATACGAGTTAACGCTATCGCGCCAGGACCAATTGAACGTACGGGCGGTGCTGATAAATTATGGATTTCAGAAGAAATGGCTAAGCGTACGATACAAAGTGTTCCGCTTGGAAGGCTGGGTACGCCAGAAGAAATCGCTGGTCTAGCTTATTATTTATGCTCAGATGAAGCGGCGTACATAAATGGAACTTGCATGACAATGGATGGAGGACAACATTTACATCAATATCCATTTTAAAAGGGATAAAAAATGAATGTTTGATTCATTTTTTTATGGTTAAATGTGACGGAATTGTGACATATGAAAGAAAAGTGTTTACAAGAGGTCATATATACGTTATATTTAAGACCTCTTTTTTCTTCATAGTAGAATTGCTAATTCCCCTTAGCATTTTACCCCTCTAATCCCTTCAGGAAAACTGAAGGGATTTTTTATTATTTTTCCGTAAATATCATGTTATAATTTTTGAAAAGTAAAGGGAGGGAAGCACGTTGATAGATGCATTAGATGTAATGAGTAACTTGGATAAAGTCCTTCCTTATTATCAAGCTATTTTTAGTGCTGATGAGCATACTGTAATTGGATATGAAGTAGTAGGACGTATTCAAACAGAAGAGGGCATACAAAGTTTAGCTTCTTTCTTTCACGATGATTCGATTCCAAGTGAATTTCAACTGGAAGCGGATAATATTATAGTAGAAAAAGCTTTAAATCGTTATTTAGAAAGCGATCAAAAATTATTATTATTTATACATCGGAATGCTAATGTATTAATGAATGATGATGATGAAAGCTTGCTTCAACTTTTATTGAGGTATGAAGAACAAGGTTTAAATTTAAAACAAATTGTTTTAGAGATTACAGAGCATGAATGTAAAGAAGATATAGAGCAATTTAATCATTTGCTTATGTATTATCGTACATATGGTATTCAAATTTCGATTAATAAGGTCGGAACGGGCACAAGTAATTTAGAGCGTATTAGCGTGTTAGCACCTGATATTTTAAAAGTAGATTTAACGAACTTAAGGCAAACAGCACTTTTACAATCTTATCAAGATATTTTATATTCTTTATCATTACTTGCTAGAAGAATTGGTGCAACCTTGTTATATGAAGAAATAGATGCTTTTTATCAATTGCAATATGCTTGGAAAAACGGTGGAAGATATTATCAAGGTAATTATTTGAAAGAATGTTTACCTGATTTTATTGAAACGAATGTTTTGAAAGAGCGACTTGGTAATGAATGTCATCAGTTTATTCAGCATGAAAAGAAGAAGTTACAAAAAATTTATAATTTAACAGAGATGTTACGCGATCGAATTGGCGATGTTTTATCAAAACAAAAAAAGAATGAAGATATCAATGATTGGTTATTACAATTTAGTCAAAGTGTATCACAGTATAGTTTTCGCATATTTATTTGTAATGAAGATGGTTTCCAACAATCAGGAAATGTTATGAAAAAAGATGGAGAATGGATTGTGATGCCGGATTATTATATGAAGAACTGGAGTTGGCGCCCGTATTTTCTCGAGAATATCATGAAAATGCGTTTTGAGAATAAGGCAAGGCTTTCAGATTTATATGCAGATATCGAAACGGGCGAAATGGTACGAACATTTTCTTTTCCAATAGATGATGACAACTTTTTATTTATAGATTTATCATATGAGTATTTATATGAAGAAGATGTTTTATTTTAATGCACGAAGAGATTCGTGCATTTTTTGTTTGTTTTTATCATAAATTGGTAATAGTGAAAAAGGTGATGAAAATGCTGTCTATCGTTGTAAAGATTTTACGAACGAAATCTGTCCTTTCTTTGCATAATCATTGTTACAATGAATACTACAAAGACAAGTTCTTTTAAAAGGAAGGTGAAAAAATGAGGAAATATGGAATATGGCTTGTTCTATTTGTATGTGTTGCCTTTCTAGTTGGTTATAGTGTTACGACTGTTTTAGGGAAAGAGGAAGTGGAAGTTGATCGGAAAGAAGTATTTACAACGATACAAAAAGGCTATGAAACCCAGTTTTCAATTCGTGGGAAGCATTTGCCGATGAATAAGATGATAGAGACGTTATCACCGTATTTTACAGATAATTTCCTTCAAGTATTTACAGATGAAAATAGCAGAAGTGATAAACAAAGTGGTGAATATTTACTTCCGGCAAAAGAAGCACCGTTTTCTTTTAATTCAGAAACGAAAATGTCGTATGATCAAGAGCATAAAAATTTATATGTATATGAGCGGACAAAAAGTGGACAATATCAAATTGTAACATTGAAAAGGGATCAAGATAAATGGAAGTTAGCAGGATATCATGAAAGTCAGGAACTTTTAACTGAAATAAAAAGGTTGCAACAATTATAAAGTGAAACTTTTAATTAGTGGGAGTTTTACTATCTACAAACAGCGGGATAAGAATAGGAATAGGTATTTACCTATTCCTATTCTATATTGAGTAGTTGTTGTAACTTTTCAATTTGAAAACCTGCAACTACTTCGCCATCAATTACGACTGTTGGAGTTGAATAGGAATCATAGTCGCTTAAAAGACGGTTGCGAGCAGCAGCGTCTTTTTTTACGTCAAATTCTTCATATGCAACGTTATTATGCTTCAAAAATTCTTTCACAATAACACATGGCGGACAATCAGGTTGTGTATAAACCTCAATTTTTTTCATTGTAATTCCTCCCTTTTTCTGTTTTTTATTATATTCTTCCAGTATAAAAACCGCAATAAAGAAGGGGAAATATGTTCTTTCTGTTTTTTCCTTCGCATTTCGACAAATTTTAGTTGAGTTTCTGGCTAATAACCTTTATCCTAGAGTGTGGAACATTTTTTCTGTTATGACGGATAGAATGAGTATAGCTGTAAAACCTATTGGTAGGAAGATCAGAGAAAGGAGAGATTTCATGTCTCTACTCCAAGGAATTTTAACTCGACTTGTTAGTCTACAAGAACAAGCTGAAAGCGGTGAAGTAGCACAACGCTATTTTGAAGTGAACGGTGAGCGCAAATGTAGCGTGAAATTTTTCGATAAAAGTGAAATGTATGAGTTAGAAGTGTATCAACAAGGTGAAAAACCTCAAGTGTACCAATTCGATAATATCGACATGGTTGCAATTGAGATTTACGATATCATTTCTTGATACATATAAAAAAGGTACTGCCATATGGCAGTACCTTTTTTAGTTCTATTACTTTCCAGCGTAATGTATAGAAGTTTTTTATTTTTCCTACAATGGTATTAAAATGAAAATTTAATCCGTGCAAGTTTGCTTATCCATGTGGATAAGTAGTCCCGTCAACCGGGTGAATATGTGAAGCTAAACTTCTCACAATTGCTGGGTTCTGCAAATAGCGGGAGAAATATAACTAGGAGGTTATCGTATGGAACGTTTACCAGTTGTGATTTGTCCTAATTGTCAAAGTTCTGCTGAGATTATTCATGTATTAACGGCTCAATCTAATCAAAATGTAATTTATACGTGTCAAGTTTGTCACTTTGTAATTCGAAATATTGAAACGAATAAAGGATAGGAAGTTATAATTTTAGTTTTTGTCCCATACAATGAGAATACGAAAAGTCTGTCTAATTGAAAGGACGTGACTCTGTGGACGGTGCACATAAATTTTACAATGTTTCAGAGAGACATTTAAATTTTGATATGGTCTTTAACCGTATTTGTAGTTTCATTGAAAAGGATCCGCGAAATTTGTATCGATTATCCATTGGGACAGACTCGCAAGCGCATCAAAAGGATACGAGGTTTATTACAGCAATCCATATTCATCGTGTTGGAAAAGGTGCCTGGGGTTGTTTACACCATAGATCAGTAAAAGATAAGCCAGCGACCTTACGTGAGAAAATATATTTAGAAACGCAGTTTAGTCAAGAAATCGCATGTCTATTTACGCCTACTCATATACAAACAATATGGGAGTTATTGCATCCTTATGCTCAAGATGGGGCTGGATTCATAATGGAAATTCATTTAGACATTGGGAATGATGGTTTAACAAGAGAATTTATTTTAGATATGACAGAAAAAATTCGAGCGATGGGATTAACTGCAAAAATTAAGCCGGATGCTTATGCGGCGTTTAGTTATGCAAATCGATATACGAAATGATTTTTTGTATGTTTATAATTGCTACATATCTTTTGGTGAAAACTGAATATTACATCTATTAAATAGGTTAAATTTTTTATATAATAAGAGTGAGTAACGATGCGAGTGTAAGGAGAGGGGTATATGCAAAGGGAAGTTGTTTTAACGAAGGAAGAAGAAAGTTTACTACTAGATATTTTATTTCAGCAAAATTATGCAAGTGAAATTTTAGCTGTGGAACTTACGGACATTGAGAATGGTTTGAAACAGACAGATGTGATGCAATATAAAAAAATCACAAGGTTATTTTACAGATTAAAAAATAAAGGGTATTAAGCGCTACCGGAATGGTAGTCTTTTTTTTGTGCTGTATGCTAAAATAGCTGTGTGATTGTATTTTTATTGAAATAAATTTAGGACAAAATAATAATATGAAAACGCTGTCATAAAATGTGAATAGAGTTATGAACATAAGCAGGAAAAAGGGAAAATGGGGGATGTAATATGATTAGTATTCCGAAAGACGAATTTCAACAAATTCTTGTGAAGGATTTAATGATTTCATCGGAAAAAGTAGCTCATGTCCAAATTGGAAATGGTTTAGAACATGCTTTACTCGTTCTTGTGAAATCTGGATATTCGGCGATACCTGTCTTAGATCCAATGTATAAATTACATGGTTTGATTAGTACGGCCATGATATTAGATGGTATGTTAGGATTAGAGCGTATTGAGTTTGAAAGACTTGATGATATGAAAGTAGAGCAGGTGATGAAGGAAGATATACCTTTTCTTAAATTAGAAGATTCATTTGCAAAAGCTTTAGAAATGACAATTGATCATCCTTTTATTTGCGCTGTTAATGAAGAAGGCTATTTTGAGGGGATTTTAACACGTCGGGCTATTTTAAAATTGTTGAATAAGAAAGTAAGGCAACATAATCGATAACGTGAGAAAAGTGACTTCATAGAAACGAAGAAGTCACTTTTTTTTCGTGCATATCACTTGTGTATGTATTATATTAAAAAAGACATAAAACATAAGGGAAGTTTGCGCTGAAAAATTGTATTTTCTGAATGAAAGCTTAATGGAATAAGGTGTATGGAAGCTAAGGAAAGAGGGAGAAAGTTGCAAATTGATGATTTTCAAATGATGGTTGTGTTAGCTCAGGAATCAAATATGAGAAAAGCGGCGGAACGTTTATTTGTTTCACAACCTGCGCTGAGTCAACGATTACAATCTATGGAGAAACAATGGGGAATGAAGTTTTTTATTCGCTCACAAAAAGGATTGACAATTACACCTGAAGGGGAAAAAGTTGCAAATTATGCCAAAGAAATGTTGCAAAAGGAAGAGGATATAAAAAGTGAGCTAGCTGTTTTTAGAACGGAAACTCATGGAACTTTAAAAATAGCTGTTGCATCAGTTATTGGTCAATATTGGCTCCCTCCTGTTTTGAAAAAGTTTGTGCATAAATATCCTTCTGTAAAGATATCGCTGTTTACTGGATGGAGTAGTGAAGTGCAAAAGCAGTTTTATGAAGGAGACGTTCATGTTGCTATACTGAGGGGAACACAAGAATATAAAGGTCAAAAGCAACAATTATTTGAAGATGAACTGTATTTAGTTGATAAAGAAATAAAAGATATTTCGATGCTAAAAGAAACAAATAGACCGTTCATTCAATTTAAAAGTGACTCAACTTATTATGGACAAATACAAAATTGGTGGTATGGTTTATTTTCTAATCCGCCTAAGCGAACGATTGTAGTTGACCAAATTGAAACATGCAAACAACTTGTTTTAAATGGTATAGGTTACGCCCTTTTACCTTCTACTGTTTTAAAGGAAGTACAGGAAAATATGTATAAAACACCTGTTCAACTGACGAGAGAAACATGGTTGTTAACAAGTGACTCGGCAAGGCAGTTGAAGCAAGTACAAGCATTTTTAGAAATTATAGAAGAAATTCAAAGGGAAAAATAAGATTATTATCTTGCTACTCGCTCTTTCGTTTGGTAGAGTAACATTATAAATGGATTTAGGAGGCAACAAGAATGAAAATGATGGACGCTAACGAAATTATTTCGTTTATTCAAAAAAGTGAAAAGAAAACTCCTGTAAAGGTATACATAAAAGGGGATTTAAAAGAAGTAACATTCCCTGAAACAGTACAAGCATTTGTGAATAAAAAATCAGGTGTATTATTCGGAGAATGGTCTGAAATTAAGACAATTCTTGATGAGAATAATAAGCACATCGTTGACTATGTTGTAGAAAACGATCGTCGTAATTCTGCAATTCCAATGCTTGATTTAAAAGGTATTAAAGCTCGCATCGAGCCAGGTGCTATTATTCGTGACCATGTTGAAATTGGTGACAACGCTGTAATTATGATGAATGCAACAATTAACATTGGTGCTGTAATTGGTGAAGGTTCTATGATCGACATGAACGCAGTACTTGGTGGACGTGCAACAGTCGGTAAAAACTGTCACGTAGGTGCAGGTGCTGTACTTGCAGGTGTTATTGAGCCACCTTCTGCAAAACCAGTTATCGTTGAAGATGATGTAGTAATCGGTGCAAACGTAGTTGTTTTAGAGGGTGTTACAGTAGGTAAAGGTGCAGTTGTAGCAGCAGGAGCTGTTGTAACAGAAGATGTGCCTCCATACACAGTTGTTGCAGGTACTCCAGCACGTGTAATTAAAGAAATTGATGAGAAGACAAAAGCAAAAACAGAAATTAAACAAGAGCTTCGTCAATTAAACCCAGAGAAATAAAAAGTAAAAAAAGCGTAAGAGCGTAAATGGGCTCTTACGCTTTTTATAGATAGAGGTGCAAAAATGACAGTAAGCAAATTTGTCCAAATTCGTAGAGATCTACATAGAATTCCGGAAATTGGATTTAAGGAATGGAAAACACAACAGTATATTTTAGATTATATAGGAACACTTTCTCTTGAATTTGTGGAAGTGAAGACATGGAAAACGGGTGTAATCGTTAAAGTAAATGGAAAAAATCCAGAAAAAATAATAGGTTATCGTGCAGATATAGATGGTCTGCCAATTACAGAGGAAACTGGATATGAGTTTGCTTCTATTCATGAAGGAATGATGCATGCATGTGGCCACGATGTACATACAACAATCGGTTTAGGCCTTCTAACGAAAGCTGTGAGCGAAAGAATAGATGATGACCTTGTATTTCTATTCCAGCCAGCAGAAGAAGGACCAGGCGGTGCTCTTCCTATGTTAGAAAGTGAAGAGTTAAAAGAATGGAAACCAAATATAATTCTTGGTCTTCATATTGCACCAGAATACGCTGTAGGGACAATTGCAACGAAAGAAGGACTGTTATTTGCTAATACTTCAGAATTATATATTGATTTAAAAGGGAAAGGTGGCCATGCTGCCTATCCGCATACTGCAAATGATATGATTGTTGCAGCAAGTCATCTTGTTACACAGCTTCAATCCGTTATTAGTCGCAATGTAAATCCTCTTGATAGTGCAGTAATTACAATCGGGAAAATTACAGGTGGTACGGTTCAAAATATTATTGCAGAAAAATCTCGTTTAGAAGGAACGATTCGAACATTATCAGTGGAATCAATGAAGCGTGTGAAAAGCAGAATTGAGGCAATTGTTGCAGGTATCGAAGCTTCTTTCCAGTGTGAGGCGATTATAGATTACGGAGCAATGTATCATCAAGTATATAACCATGAAGAGTTAACAAGAGAGTTTATGCAATTTGTACATAAACAAACAGATATGAATGTTATTACATGTACTGAGGCAATGACAGGTGAAGATTTTGGTTATATGCTTCGAGAAATCCCTGGATTTATGTTTTGGCTTGGAGTAAATTCAGAATATGGTTTACATCATGCAAAATTAAAACCAGACGAAGAAGTGATTGAAAAGGCAATTACATTTTTAAGCCAATATGTAAAGTGGAAAGGGAATAGAAAATAAAACTTCCGCTTTATTGAAGGTTCCAAAAAACTTTTTGTTATGAGGTGTAAGTAACGCTCGTATAGAGTGATTTTAGACATTTACATACAAATGAAAGAATAAAGTTAATTGGACTGTTTTAATAATGAGCAGGGGGTTTTTAGCCACTGCTCATTATTAATTATTTGACTAACTTATATATGTTTACTTTTAGTATGAAAAGTGTGTAAAATCAATGTGAAACATAGAAAAAAGGGTGGGGAATTACGTGCAAATTAGCAGTGCGATTTTATGTTTCGTCTTATATGCGTATGTTATTATTGCGGCGGTTTATTTTGGGATAAGTTTTTATGCCTATCGTTTAGTAGATAATAATGAATATGACGAAACATACAAATGGGTGAAGAGATATTTATCACCTGTACTAGAAATTATGAATGGGTTTGTGCTCTTTTTATTTATTGGATTAATTGCTTTCTCAACGAGTTTAGTAGGGAATAAAACTACGTTATTTGTATTGGGTATCATTATTTTTATGTTGTTAGGAATAAGGATTGGTAATACGGTCTTTTGGAATGAAAGAAAAGTAGATGGTTGGACGGGAATGTTAATTCCATGCATGTTAGCTGCAATCGTGACAAATATAGAACATGAATATTATCAATTACATTTTTGGCTTATTATCGTTTTAACAATTCTTTCTGTTTTGTATATAAGCACAGTAGTACTAACATATATTGCACATGAAAAAGGTGATGTTAAAGGCACTCGTTTCTTTAGAGGACGGGCATTATTTTGGAGTGTGCCGACGATGGCAGTTATCGCGCTTATTGCGATATTAGTAAATGGATATCAATTTTCTAGTTGGCAACTATTTTTAGAAAATTGGTGGATCTTTATCTTTTCGTTTATTGCTTTTTTAGGTGCAACGCATTATTTATTCCATCAACATCATTACATATGGGCGTTGTTATTTGCATTCATACAGCTTCTATTTGCCTTTTTTGGTCAAGAAACATTATTATTCGTTTTTGAAACATTTAGTTCGTTTGGAAATATATTTGTATTTGCTATGTTACTTGTTGGTATCGCTTTTTACTTGCAACAATATTTTTATATACAAAAACAAAAATAAGAGCTAATTACAGTTTTTGTGACGCATATAAAGTGTGTTACACTGAAAATAAATAGTACTTGAAGTTATTGGAGGAATTCCTGTGGGTGAGAAAGAAAAAGAATTTGCTGTCATTGGACTTGGTCGCTTTGGTGGAAGTATTTGCCGAGAACTAGCTCAATTAGGTATGGAAGTAATGGCAATCGACTCAGATGAGGATAAAATTAATGAATTTGCAAATATAGCTTCGCATGCTGTAATTGCAGATTCAACAGATGAGATGGTATTAAAAAGCCTTGGTATTCGAAATTTTGATCACGTAGTCGTTGCTATTGGAGATAATTTAAATTCAAGTATTCTAACTACTTTGATTTTGAAAGAATTGGGTGTAAAAAATATTACTGTAAAAGCTCAAAATGATTATCATGAAAAAGTGTTAAGTAAAATAGGTGCAGATCATATTGTGCATCCAGAACGTGATATGGGAAAAAGGATTGCTAATAATATTGCATCAAGCAATGTGTTAGACTACCTTGAGCTTTCAGATGAGCATAGTATTGTAGAGATTATTGCGAATAAAAAAATTGATGGGCACTCTTTAATTGAATTAGATATTCGTGCGAAGTTTGGATTGAATATTGTAGCAATTAAACGAGGTAAAGAAGTTATCGTATCCCCTCGGGCTACGGAGAATATTCAAGCAGGAGATATATTAATTGTCATTGGTCATGACGATGAAGTGGATCGATTTAAACACTTTTTAAGATAAGAGAAAAGAAAAGGACAATGCCTTCATAGCATTGTCCTTTTTCTTATATTTCCATAATGATTGGTAAAATCATTGGACGGCGTTTCGTTTTCTCATATAGGAATGGAGCTAATGTGTCTGTAATTTCATTTTTAATTTCAGACCATTGTGTTGTTTTACGCTCCATTACTTTTTCTAAATGAGTTGTAATTAATGTTTGTGCATCATTGATTAAATCGCTGCTTTCACGCATGTAAACGAAACCGCGTGAGATGATATCAGGTCCTGCTGCAACTTTAAATTCTTTCATATCAATGCTTACAACTACAATTACAAGTCCTTCTTCAGAAAGGATACGACGATCTCGTAATACGATATTGCCGATATCCCCAATACCGTTTCCATCAATGTAGACCGAACCAGATGGGATTTTTCCAGCTACGCTAGCTTCATCAGAACGTAAAGCAAGAACATCGCCATTATCCATAATGAAGCAATTTTCTTCAGGGATACCACAATCATTTGCTATGTTCATGTGCATACGCTGCATACGATATTCACCATGAATTGGCATGAAGTACTTCGGTTTAATTAGACGTAACATTAACTTTTGTTCTTCTTGTCCACCGTGTCCACTTGTATGGATATTTGAAAGTTTCCCGTGAATTACATCAGCGCCAGCGCGGTACAACATGTTAATTGTACGACTTACGCTAATTGTATTTCCTGGAATTGGTGAAGAAGAGAAAACAACTGTATCTCCAGGAATAATTTGAATTTGGCGGTGTGTACCGTTTGCAATACGTGAAAGTGCTGCCATCGGTTCACCTTGACTACCTGTACATAAAATAACAACTTTATTAGCTGGTAAACGGTTTAGTTGAGATGCATCTATGAATGTATCTTTCGGGCAACGAATATAACCAAGGTTTTGTCCGATTTCAATCGCTGCTTCCATACTTCGACCAAACACAGCTACTTTACGGTTGTTTTCAACAGCAGCTTCAATAACTTGTTGTAAGCGGTGAATATTTGATGCAAAGGTTGCGAATATAATCCGTCCGTCTACTTTACGGAAAATGTCTTGAATGCTATCACCAACGCGACGCTCAGACATAGTAAAGTTTGGAACTTCACTGTTCGTACTATCAGATAATAGACATAGCACGCCATCTTTACCGATTTCAGCCATTTTTGTTAAATCAGCTGGTTCACCAACTGGTGTGAAATCAAATTTGAAATCACCTGTATGAACAACTTGACCTTGAGGTGTTTTCACAACAACGCCGTACGAATCTGGAATACTGTGAGTTGTACGGAAGAAGGATACAGACGTTTTTTTGAATTTAATAACGTCATCTTCTTGAATTTCGTAAAGTTTTGCTTTACGAAGTAAGCCGTGTTCTTCCAATTTGTTTTTGATGAGTGCAATTGCTAATTTTCCGCCGTAAATCGGGATGTTCACTTGACGTAATAGGTAAGGGATTCCGCCGATATGATCTTCGTGACCATGTGTAATGAATAACCCTTTAATTTTATCTTCGTTTCGCACAAAATAAGTGTAGTCTGGTATTACATAATCGATTCCGAGAAGTTCGTCCTCTGGAAATTTAATTCCAGCATCAATTATAATAATTTCATCTTGAAATTGAACAGCGTATGTATTTTTACCGATTTCACCAAGCCCACCGAGAGCAAATACAGCAACTTGGTCGTTTTTTAGAAATTTCATATCGCTATACGATTTCCGCTAATGTTAAATCAGCGTTTTCTTTTTCATATTCAAGATGAGCGCCAGTAACAGACTGAACAAACTCGATATTATATGCGAACTTATTTAATTTTGTACGAACATCCTTTTCAGACGTAGCCTCTAAATATAAAACTTTTGTATTTTCACGTACTGGAACCTCAGTTAATTTTTCTTGATAAAATACTTTAAAAATCATTTGGAAAACCTCTCCTTGTCTATGTTTTGCATTATCTGTTACTTATTATAAAGCAAACAGTCACGATTTTCATGTTTTTTCGAATGAGAATGAAGAAAAAGCCCGAAATGGGCACAATTTAAGCGATTGTCTTTTTACGGACTAGACCGTTTAAATAACGCTTGAGCTTTTTCTTCAGCTTCTTCAGCATGATTACTCCTTCCTTTCCTTATTTTAAACATGCATATTACTAGTGAAAATTCTATCTCTGATATAAGAGATAGGACAAAAGTGAATGGTGAGTCTTGTCCTTTCCCATACAGTGAAAGTTATTCTATAGTAACGATTAGTAGCCGTTAGTTATAGGTATAGTATGAGGAAGAATGGAAAAGAAAATTCATCCGAACAAGTATCCACATGTTTTACTAATATATATATGCAAAGTTTACAAATAAGGTCAGAAAGGGAACGCTTTCTTCACAGATGTTTAATATGTTATACTTTTTTTTAGAATTTGAAAAGTGATATTCAAAATAGGAATATAGAGTGCCAGAAAGGATTTTGACAAATGAATGATAAAATTGTCTTTTTTGATATTGATGGAACATTATTAGATCATGATAAAAAAATTCCACAATCTACACGAGATGCAGTAAAACAGTTACAAGAAAAAGGTGTACATGTAGCAATTGCGACAGGGCGCGCGCCATTTATGTTCGAAGATATTCGTAAGGAACTTGATATACATAATTATGTTAGTTTTAATGGACAATACGTTGTCTTTGAAGATGAGGTAATATTTAATAATCCGTTACATCCAGATGCTTTACATAAGTTTACTCAGTTTGCAAAACAAGAAGGATATCCACTTGTATATCTTGACCATCAAGATATGAGAGCATCAGTGGAATATCATGATTATGTGAAAGAAGGCTTTGGAAGCTTAAACTTTGAGCATCCACCATATGAGCCTAATTTTTATGAGGAACGTAATATTTATCAAACACTACTTTTTTGTGAAGTAAATGAAGAGGAAAAGTTTATTAATCATTATCCAGATTTTCATTTTATTCGTTGGCATGCATATTCAATGGATATCATTCCGAATGGTGGTTCTAAGGCAAAAGGAATTGAGAAATACATTGAAAAGTTAGGTTTTAATCGTGATCAAGTGTATGCATTTGGAGATGGTTTAAATGATTTAGAAATGATCGAAGCCGTTGGCACAGGTATTGTGATGGGAAATGGCCATGAAGACTTGAAAAAACTTGCAAATCATGTGACAAAGGATGTTAGTGAAGACGGTATATATCATGGACTAAAGTGGGCTGGATTGCTATAAGTGAATATGGAACCCATTTCATAATAAAGAGGCGGAAGTTAATCTTCCGCCTCTTTATTATTATCGCTCTAGAGGTTTGGAATCATCAGGAGCGGCAAAAGGATTTTCTTTATTGATATGGTCATAGAACATAACGCCATTTAAATGGTCAATCTCGTGTTGGAATACGATTGCTGGTAAACCTTTTAAACGCAATTTTACTTCTTCGCCGTTAATAGAAGTTGCTTTTACTGTAATTCTTGTATAACGAGGAACATAACCGGGTACTTCGCGGTCTACAGATAGACAGCCTTCACCACCCTGTAAATATGTACGTTCAACAGAATGGCTAATGATTTTTGGATTGAATAATGCATGGCTATATAATGTACCATCCGCATCGGTTACATGAACTGCAATCATTTTTTTGGAAACACCGATTTGCGGAGCCGCTAATCCGATTCCAGGGCGTAAACTATATTTTTCAGCCATTTCAGGATCTTGGCTATTTATTACGAATTCAATCATTTCTTTTAAGGTAGTTGTATCTTCTTCGCTTGCCGGTAATGACACCTCTTCTGCAACGTCGCGCAAAATAGGATCTCCTTCGCGAATAACATCTTTCATTGTAAGCATATGTAATCTCTCCTTTCCTCTTTAGTCTACCAAAGGAGAGGGAAAAAGTCATCGGCAAGAAAGGGTAGGCATTTTGGAAATCTTTCTATTATAGAGTAGTTATGTATGTGATAAACAGAAAAAGACGGCAAAGCCGTCTTTTTCTTTCCATAGTTGTTTCGTTTTACATTAGCGAATGCAAGCAGCACCAACGATAATTAAAAGAATAAACAACACAACGATTAAGGCGAAGCCGCGTCCAGACCCGCCACAAGAACCGCCATAACCGTAGGAAGGATATGAACAAGTTGGATAGCAATATGAGTATCCGTACATGAGATGACCTCCTTTATCATTTCCCGCTAATACTGCGGTTACTATAATGTATGGAAGAGGGGGTGGAAATGTATAGGTATTTACCTAAAAAAGGAAGAGTAGTTTGTATATTTTTGTTACGAAGAGAGAAAAACTAAAGAGAATTAAATCGTTTACATATTATTCTAAGAGAAAAAATAAGTGAAAAAGGGAATAATATAACAGTAGGTCAATGCTTACTAATACAGATGTAAAAAATAAAAACACGTTTGTGTAGTAGAAACC
The DNA here is from genome assembly GCF_900114335.1 of Bacillus sp. 5mfcol3.1. Taxonomy (NCBI): domain Bacteria; kingdom Bacillati; phylum Bacillota; class Bacilli; order Caryophanales; family Bacillaceae; genus Bacillus; species Bacillus sp. 5mfcol3.1. Next base: position 844,254 of record NZ_FOST01000002.1, read on the forward strand.
TGCATATTATTTATAAAAAAACGTATTCAAAGTAATTGACATCGTAATTAGAATAGTTGTAAACTAAAAAACGTGATCAAGATTGTATTAATATGTTTCTGAAAAAACATTAGTACAGATTGTTAGGTACACAAAATTATTCTCAACCGACAGACAAACATGTTGGTTTACATCGTTGCGCTTTTTAAACTGGAAAATAGCCAGTGAAAGCGTTTCAGAATATGGTTCAAGAGAGGAAGAGGTGAACGGAATGGGTACTAAAACAAAAAAGACCCTATTTAATGTTGATGAGCAAATGAAAGCTATCGCAGCTCAATTTGAAACATTACAAATTTTAAATGAAAACGGTGAAGTTGTGAATGAAGCAGCTATGCCTGAATTATCTGATGATCAATTAAAAGAATTAATGCGTCGTATGGTGTATACACGCGTATTAGATCAACGTTCTATTTCTTTAAACCGTCAAGGACGTTTAGGTTTCTACGCACCTACAGCTGGACAAGAAGCTTCTCAATTAGCGAGTCATTTCGCACTTGAAGCAGAAGACTTCATCTTACCAGGGTACCGTGATGTACCACAATTAGTATGGCACGGATTACCATTATACCAAGCATTCTTATTCTCTCGTGGACACTTCATGGGTAACCAAATGCCTGAGAATGTAAATGCATTAGCTCCACAAATCATTATCGGTGCGCAAATCATCCAAACTGCTGGTGTTGCGTTAGGTATGAAACTACGTGGTAAAAAATCTGTTGCAATTACTTACACTGGTGACGGTGGTGCTTCACAAGGTGACTTCTACGAAGGTATGAACTTTGCAGGTGCATTCAAAGCTCCAGCAATCTTCGTTGTTCAAAACAACCGTTATGCAATTTCTACTCCAGTAGAAAAGCAATCTGCAGCTAAAACTGTAGCACAAAAAGCAGTAGCAGCAGGTATTTACGGAATTCAAGTAGACGGTATGGATCCATTAGCTGTATACGCAGCAACTGCTTTCGCTCGTGAGCGCGCAGTAAATGGCGAAGGCCCTACTTTAATCGAGACTTTAACATTCCGTTACGGTCCACATACAATGGCTGGTGATGACCCAACTCGTTACCGTACGAAAGATATCGAAAACGAATGGGAACAAAAAGACCCAATCGTACGCTTCCGTAAGTTCTTAGAAGCTAAAGGCCTATGGTCTCAAGAAGTTGAAGAGACAGTAATCGAAGAAGCAAAAGAAGATATCAAACAAGCAATTGCTAAGGCTGACCAAGCTCCAAAACAAAAAGTAACTGATTTAATGGAAATCATGTACGAAAAAATGCCTTACAACTTAGCTGAACAATATGAAATTTACAAAGAAAAGGAGTCGAAGTAAGCCATGGCTCAAATGACAATGATTCAAGCAATCACTGATGCTTTACGCGTTGAAATGAAAAATGATCCTAACGTACTTGTATTTGGTGAAGACGTTGGTGTAAACGGTGGTGTATTCCGTGCTACTGAAGGTTTACAAGCTGAATTTGGTGAAGATCGTGTAATGGATACTCCACTTGCAGAGTCTGGTATTGGTGGACTTGCAGTTGGTCTTGCACTTGAAGGATTCCGTCCAGTTCCAGAAATCCAATTCTTCGGTTTCGTTTTTGAAGTAATGGATTCAATTTCTGGTCAATTGGCTCGTATGCGTTACCGTTCTGGTGGACGTTGGACTGCTCCAGTAACAGTTCGTTCTCCATTCGGTGGTGGTGTTCATACTCCTGAACTACATGCTGATAGCTTAGAAGGATTAGTGGCTCAACAACCTGGTCTAAAAGTTGTTATTCCATCTACTCCATACGATGCTAAAGGTCTTTTAATCTCTGCGATTCGTGACAACGATCCAGTTATCTACTTAGAGCATATGAAATTGTACCGTTCATTCCGTCAAGATGTACCAGAAGGCGAATACACAATTGATTTAGGTAAAGCTGATATCAAACGTGAAGGTACAGATGTATCTGTTATCGCTTACGGTGCTATGGTTCACGCTGCATTAAAAGCTGCTGAAGAACTTGAAAAAGAAGGTATCTCTTTAGAGGTTGTTGACTTACGTACAGTTCAACCATTAGATATCGAAACAATCATCGCTTCTGTTGAAAAAACAGGTCGCGTAGTTGTAGTTCAAGAAGCTCAAAAACAAGCTGGTATTGCAGCTAACGTTGTAGCGGAAATTAACGACCGTGCAATCTTAAACTTAGAAGCGCCAGTTGTACGTGTTGCAGCTGCTGATACAGTATTCCCATTCTCTCAAGCAGAGAGCGTATGGTTACCAAACCACAAGGATATTGTTGAAGCTGTAAACAAAGTAATGAACTTCTAATTTTTAGTTTTTCATGTGCAAAAGAAATCAGCACATGCTGGTTTCTTTTGTACATATTCCATAATAATGAAATGAATCAGGGGGCTGAATTCCGTGGCATTTGAATTTAAACTACCAGATATCGGTGAAGGTATCCACGAAGGTGAAATCGTAAAATGGTTTATTAAACCAGGCGATGAAGTAAATGAAGACGATGTACTTCTTGAAGTGCAAAATGATAAAGCAGTAGTAGAAATCCCTTCTCCTGTTAAAGGTAAAGTACTTGAAGTACTTGTAGAAGAAGGAACAGTTGCAATCGTAGGAGATACATTAATTAAATTTGATGCTCCTGGATACGAAAACCTTAAATTTAAAGGTGACGATCATGATGAAGCTCCAAAAGCTGAAGAAGCAGCAGTAGAAGCTCCAGCAGCGGAAGCTACTCCAGCAGCAACTGCAGAAGTAGTAAATGAGCGCGTAATCGCTATGCCATCTGTTCGTAAATACGCTCGTGAAAAAGGTGTAGACATTCATAAAGTAGCTGGTACTGGTAAGAACGGCCGTATCGTAAAAGCTGACATCGATGCATTTGCAAATGGTGGACAAACTGTAGCAGCAACTGAGGCTCCAGCAGCAGTAGAAGCTACTCCAGCAGCAGCGAAAGAAGAAGCACCAAAAGCACAACCAATTCCAGCTGGTGAATATCCAGAAACTCGTGAGAAAATGAGTGGTATCCGTAAAGCGATTGCGAAAGCAATGGTTAACTCTAAGCATACAGCTCCTCACGTAACATTAATGGATGAAGTTGATGTAACTGAGCTTGTTGCTCACCGTAAGAAGTTCAAAGCAGTAGCAGCTGACAAAGGTATTAAATTAACTTACCTTCCATACGTTGTTAAAGCTTTAACATCTGCATTACGTGAATACCCAATGTTAAACACTTCTTTAGACGATGCATCTCAAGAAGTAGTTCATAAACATTACTTCAACATCGGTATCGCAGCTGATACAGACAAAGGTCTATTAGTACCAGTTGTTAAAGATACAGATCGTAAGTCTATCTTCACTATTTCTAACGAGATCAATGATCTTGCTGGTAAAGCACGTGAAGGTCGTCTAGCTCCAACTGAAATGAAAGGTGCTTCTTGCACAATTACAAACATTGGTTCTGCAGGTGGACAATGGTTCACTCCAGTTATCAATCACCCAGAAGTAGCAATCCTTGGTATCGGCCGTATCGCTGAAAAACCAGTTGTGAAAAATGGTGAGATCGTTGCAGCTCCAGTATTAGCATTATCTCTAAGCTTTGACCATCGTTTAATTGACGGCGCAACTGCTCAAAAAGCGTTAAACCAAATTAAACGTCTATTGAATGACCCACAATTATTAGTAATGGAGGCGTAATAACAATGGTAGTAGGAGATTTCCCAATTGAATTAGATACAGTCGTTGTTGGTGCAGGTCCTGGTGGATACGTTGCGGCAATTCGTGCAGCACAATTAGGTCAAAAGGTAGCAATCATTGAAAAAGCTAACCTTGGTGGCGTATGCTTAAACGTTGGATGTATTCCTTCAAAAGCGTTAATCAATGCAGGTCATCGTTATGAGAATGCAATGCATTCTGATGACATGGGTATCACTGCAGAGAACGTAAAAGTTGACTTTACAAAAGTTCAAGAATGGAAAAACGGCGTAGTTAAGAAATTAACTGGCGGTGTTGAAGGCCTTCTTAAAGGTAACAAAGTTGAAATCATTCGCGGTGAAGCTTACTTCGTAGATGCTAATACATTACGCGTTATGACTGAAGATGCAGCTCAAACTTATACGTTTAAAAATGCTGTTCTTGCAACTGGTTCTACACCAATCGAAATTCCAGGATTCAAATACTCTAAACGTGTTATCAACTCTACAGGTGCTTTAAGCTTACCTGAAATTCCTAAAAAACTTGTTGTAATCGGTGGCGGTTACATCGGTATGGAATTAGGTACTGCATATGCTAACTTCGGTACAGAAGTTACTGTAGTAGAAGCTGGCGACGAAATCTTAGCTGGTTTCGAAAAAGCTATGAGCTCTGTTGTTAAACGTGCTCTACAGAAAAAAGGTAACGTAAATATCCATACAAAAGCTATGGCTAAAGGCGTTGAAGAAACAGAAACTGGCGTAAAAGTTAGCTTTGAAGTTAAAGGTGAAATCCAAACTGTAGAAGCAGATTACGTATTAGTAACTGTAGGTCGTCGTCCAAACACTCAAGAAATCGGTCTTGAGCAAGTTGGAGTTAAAATGACTGACCGCGGCATCATCGAAATCGATGAGCAATGTCGTACAAATGTACCAAACATCTATGCAATCGGTGATATCGTTCCTGGACCACCATTAGCTCACAAAGCTTCTTACGAAGGTAAAGTAGCTGTAGAAGCAATTAGTGGCCATGCATCAGCTATCGATTACATCGGAATTCCTGCAGTATGCTTCACTGATCCAGAATTAGCATCTGTTGGTTACACTAAAAAACAAGCTGAAGAAGCTGGAATGACTGTAACTGTATCTAAGTTCCCATTCGCTGCTAACGGTCGTGCATTATCATTAAACAGCACTGACGGTTTCCTACAACTTGTAACACGTAAAGAAGATGGTCTTCTTGTAGGTGCTCAAGTTGCAGGTGCAGGTGCTTCTGATATTATCTCTGAGATTGGTTTAGCTATCGAAGCTGGAATGACAGCTGAAGATATCGCTCAAACAATCCATGCTCACCCAACATTAGGTGAAATCACAATGGAAGCAGCTGAAGTTGCTCTTGGAATGCCAATTCACATTGTAAAATAATTTAAGTAATGTAAATAGCCCCTCTCTTATTGTAAGAGAGGGGCTATTTTTATTTTCATCAAATGACTTGCAAGGTCTTTAAACGTACTTGTCGAATGAATATATAATACTTTAACAAATGATTTAGGCGTAACTTACTTCAAAGGTAATATATATCATCCTATAATATGTAATTGATTCAAACTTAACCCCATATATTAATAAAATAGAGCATGTCAAAGGAGAAGGTTCCATGAAAATATTACATGTTATATTTTATCATTTACTACTATGGAGTGGCTTTTCCACTGTATTAACATTATCGAATGGTGATAAGTTTCATTATAAAGTTATTCTTTTTTTCGTATTCCTGTATTTAGCCTATGTAATAGCGTATTTTGTATTACACGTAAGAAAGCAAGCGTTATTTCTTACATGTTCGAATTGTATACTATTTTTAATCGTATTATTTATTTTTTAAATTAACGTTTATAAAAATACATTGTTCTTCCATTAAATAATTGTAACTCTCCTTCTAATTTCTTCGCTAAAAAACGGCAAAATTCATTTGCTTTCCCTTTGTCACCATATGTTGCATTAGGTGGTAAAGAAACTTGGATGAAAAATTGTTCATTTTCTATACCAACACCAATATAAATTGAGTCATACCGGTCGTGATTGGATTGAAGTTTTAATGTTGTTGTAGATGTATCTAAAATTTCATAAGGAAAAGCGGTATTTGTATACGTGTAATTAATTTGGGCACCAGTTTTAGAAGTAACTGTTTTATAATAATGAAAAAGTTGTTTTATATCATCTATTGAAACAGATTGTTGTTTGGATTTTGGTACAAGCGTAATAAAGGCGTGTTGCATATAAGTTCCCCCTAACTTAGTAGAATACTATCATTCTACATCCTACTGAATTTTTTGACAATTAAAAGGAGTATTACATGTTTTGTTTAATATACTATTAATGAAACGTGATGTAGAAAGGTGGAAACCAATGTTTGAAAAATTGTATGATGAGCATGAAAGTGTGAAGGTACGATTTTTAGGGTTTATGACACATGATACACGTTATGATTTTGGTGTTATTTATACAAATATGTTTTTTGGAAAACCGCTCATTGTTTGTATGCAAACAGGAAGGTCTACTTTACTCGGAAGAGATGATGTAGAGAATGTTCAATATATACAGGAGATTTTTAAATTAGGATCAGAAGAGGAAGCGAAGGAGTTAGCTCAGTTTTTCAAATTTCTAGTTCCGTCAACTTCTTTACATGCGGAATATGAAGAATAATTAATGTGAAACAGTCGTACTTATAAATATGGCTGTTTTTTATTTTAATATCGCATACTAATTAAAATTTAAAATATTTAATGTGTTATACTAAAAACCTATTGACGTAAAAAGTATAACATATTAAAATAAAGACAGAAAGTTAAGCGGTTACAAAAAAGTTTTTGGGATTATAAACTTAGGGGGAAATGAAAAATGGGAACAATCGTATGTCAAGATTGTGAAGGTACAATTGCACACTTCGAAGATGAGAAAGTAACGGTACTTTACGGGAAATGTGGATCTTGCGGATGTGATCACACAGAGCATACAAAAGCCCAATAATTGATAGGAAATGGACAGCTAAAAGTTTTTAGGACCATAAACTTAGGGGGAAATGAAAAATGGGAACAATCGTATGCCAAGTATGTGAAGGAACAATCGGACATTTTGAAGATGAGAAAACGACAGTACTTTACGGAAAATGTGGAACAAATTGTGACTGTGCTAGAAAAGATAATGCGAAAGCTTAATGATAGATAAATAGATTACTATTAAAACTCAGGGGGAAATGAAAATGGGAACAATCGTATGCCAAGTATGTGAAGGAACAATTGGACATTTTGAAGATGAAAAATCAACAGTACTATACGGGAAATGTGGATCTCATTGCGAATGTGACCATAAAGAACATACAAAAGCTTAATAATAAGAAAAAGCGCCTACATGTGTAGGCGCTTTTTTAATAAATTGTAGTTGTATGGCCAACTGTTGCAACGATTGCATCATCTCTAATTGGAATAAAGCTTATGGATGTCTGTGGTGTACTAGAAGAAGCGTATTGGCTCATTATACGGCTATCTATACGGGTAATAGTATCGGTCAAGAAAGCTGAAATAAAAGCGTAAGGGACTCGTCGTTCATTTAATGAATAAATAATTTCTTCTTTTGTTTTTACACCTACGCCATGTCCGTAAAAAAAGAAATTTCCTAAATAGATTGTGTTTTCTCCTTGCCACTCAATCGTAGCTGGATTCACTTGTGGATTTTTAAAGTAAACGAGGTCACCTGGAACAAGATCGCCACCGTTTTTTGTTATGAGTCTTAGATCTTGATCGTAGTCCCATGTATAAAGTAAAAGGTTTGCAAATAGACGATTGAAAGTTTCTTCCTCATACAATGATAATAAAGCTTTATAAAAAATAATGATCATAGCGGTTGCGCATTCAGTTCCATATAGTTTTCCGTTTTTGAAAATATCTTGTATGGCAATAGAAGGTGGTATGTTTGGAAGAAGCTCGAATCCTCCAAGGGATGTTCTTTTCCAATACTGGGGGTTGCAAAAGGATTGTTGAAATGTGCGAAACTGAAATCCACTTTGAAAAAGTTCTAGTGCAGAGATAATAATATTAACTCGTAAATTGAGATCAAAGCTGAGTTCATCAGCTGTTCGGAAGGAATAAACTTCTTGATTTCCTGCCATTATTGATAAAATTTGTTGTTTCTCTGCTGCAAATGGCTCATATTCATTTGTAATATAAGGATGTACAATAGAACGGCCTATTACAATCATAATAGTATCCCCACCTATACGTTACATTCTTTAGTATCGTATGAAGAAAAGGAAAAAAGGTGAAAAAAAAGCCTATCAACTGATAGGCTTGTACTCTTTAATAACACGTAATGTTTGTAATGTCATATCTTCAGGACCTTGTACAGGTAAACCTGCTTCTAAGTTTTTACGAATATACTCTAAGTTTTCTTGTGTAATAATTTCCCCCGGAGTAAAGATTGGAATCCCTGGCGGATAAACCATAACAAAATCAGCTATAATACGACCCGCTGCATTTTCAAATGGAATGACTTCTGTTTCCGAATAAAAAGCATCTCGAGGAGAAAGTGCTAGCACTGGAATTTCTGGAATCTCTACTTGTACTTGAACACCTTTATCTGCCCTATTTCTAAATGTTGCTGCTAAATCTTGTAATGCTGCAATAAGTGTATTTGTATCACTTTCTGTGTCTCCTAAAGTGATAAGACATAGTATGTTGTATAGATCTGAGAGTTCTACTTCAATGTTATATTGCTCTCTAAGCCATACTTCAGCTTGGTGGCCGGTAATACCTAAATCTTTTACAGATACAATTATCTTTGTAGGATCATAGTTAAAGGTAGCATCTGTACCTAACATTTCTTTTCCAGGACAGTAAAGATGCTCAATAGAATTTATAGCATCACGAACATGTTCAGCTAATTGTATTGTTTGTTCTATGAGTGCTGTTCCTTCTGTAGCAAGACGTTTTCTCGCAACATCAAGTGATGCTAACAAGATGTAAGAAGTTGATGTAGTTGTAAGCATGCTAATAATAGATTGGACATGTTTTACATTCACCAAGCCTTCTTTCACATTAAGAATAGAACTTTGAGTTAAAGAGCCTCCTAATTTGTGAACACTTGTTGCTGCCATGTCTGCACCAGCTTGCATCGCTGACATCGGCAATTCATCGTGAAAATGAATATGAACACCATGAGCCTCGTCGACTAGTACAGGGATGTCATAAGAATGTGCTAATTGTACAATCTGTTCTAAGTCTGCAGCAAATCCAAAGTACGTTGGGTTAATAACAAGTAAGCCCTTTGCATCTGAGTGCTCTTCAAGTGCTTTTTTGACAGATTGAATTGTGATTCCATGAGAAATACCGAGTTTCGGATCGATTTCAGGATGCATGAAAATCGGTTTTGCACCTGAGAAAATAATAGCTGACATTACTGATTTATGCACGTTTCGTGGTACTAGGATTTTGTCACCAGGACCGCAAACGCTCATCACCATTGTCATAATAGCGCCACTTGTACCTTGAATAGAAAAGAAAGTATGATCTGCACCGAATGCAGCGGCTGCTAAATCCTGTGCTTCTTTAATCATACCTTTTGGATGATGTAAATCATCGAGTGGCGCAATATTAATTAAATCAATTGCTAATGCATTATGCCCAATAAATTCGCGAAATGTAGGATCCATGCCCTGTCCTTTTTTATGACCAGGAATATGGAATTGAATTGGATTTCGCTTACTGTGCTCAACTAAAGCGGTAAACAATGGTGTTTCGTATTGGGACAATCTATACACCCCTTCTTCTTCATAATATTTAGTATAATTTGTTTTATATAATCCTGCTCTAAAAAAGGTAAGTTCTTTTTTTAGAATGAGGCTTGTTTTTCTGCCATTCAAAAAATCGGTTTTGAGATGGTAGCTTCACTTTATTTTCTATAAAACAAAAGCATTATATCACCAATAATTATAGATGTATAGAAAAAAATATTTTTAAGGTGAGTATGTTTAATAGTTAGCCTCAACTAATGAATAGAGGAAGACAATTCCATTAAAATGAATAAATAGTGTATAATGCAGAGTGGCTATAATGAAGAATAAAATATTCTCTTTAAGATAGCATAATGAAACAAGAAGAAATGATAAATGAGGTGCGAAATGGAATATCAATATCCGTTAGATTATGATTGGTCAAATGAGGAAATGGTTATTATTGTGAAGTTTTATGAAGCAATTGAGAAAGCTTATGAAAAAGGAATTATAAGAGAAGAATTAATGGGTTTATATCGTCGTTTTAAAGAGATTGTTCCATCGAAAGCAGAAGAAAAGAAAATTGATAAAGAGTTTCAAGAAGTAAGTGGATACTCTATATATCGTGCTATTCAAAGAGCAAAGGAAGTCGAAGAACAAAAGCTTGTAAAAATGTAAAAAATATTTTGAAAAATAAAAACTGAAGTGATATAATGTGATAACAACTAAAAACGGACAATATAAATTGTCCGTTTTCTACTATCGATTACAAAGTGCATATAAAGGAAGGAGTGATTGCATCGTAGATTCAATCTTAGCAAGGAATTGTTCGTTGGTCATTGCTGAAAACTCCTCTGGTGATATATGAATACCAACTAATAATTCTGCTTTTTTTACAGTAGCTAGTCGTTCAATCATCTTTTGTAAGTCTTCGGTTTCAAGTGTTTTATGTAATTTCACACTTGGTTTAGTATGGTCAATGGACCAAACGAAGTCATTTGGAATATTTGTTTTTAAATCATTTAAATGTTCTAAGAAGGCATGAGCCGTCTCAACTTTTTGTGGACACTCATAGATTAAACCAAAGTATATGAAGGCATGAGTACCCCATAAGCCGATTTGGAAATGCGGTAGCATTTTATATCCTCGTTTATTTGTTGAAAAAGCAACCCAAGTATCGTTTGGTGGATTGACTTTGCGACGTGCGTGTTTTGCAACATGATAAAAAAAGTTCTCATCAGTGTGTTGGGATAAGTATTCTGCAAATTGTTCCCCTAAAGCTTCTAGCTTAGGATGAATGTTCGTTTTAATTGCACTCATTCGTTCTTCGAGACCATCAACTGTAAAGACATCAAAATCAGTTGACTTGAATGTTTGTATTGTCATGATTGTTCCTCCAACTCCTATTTTGCTTTTATTTTAGCATAGCTTGTACTATTCATAAAAAAAACAGCACAAAAAAATTTAAATAAAAAAATATAATTTTGTTGCATAGATGATTTATCCAACATAGTATAGTATAAAACAAAAAATCAGAAAATTGAATTAATTCTAGTCCGAGGGCAGACGAATATTGGGAGGAGGCAAATAATATGAGACAGGTGATTAATGCGTTAAAGAGAACAGATGCCGAAAAGAGAATACCGGTGCTACGTTTGGAGCTAGATTATGAATTAGCAACTTTATATGATGCGATGATGGAAGATGATAAACAGAAAAAAGAAGAGTGTGTACAAAAGTTAGAAGTGTTAAGACTTGAAATGATTCGTTTAGAAGCGTAATAATAGTATATGTATAAAAAATTAGTTGGTGCGAACCTTATAAAGGGTTCGTTTTTTCTGTGAACAGTAAAGATCGGAGTGTTTAAACATGCAAGAAGTATGGAAAGACATCGATGCACACGCCAAACGGTGGATTCGGGATGCAGGAGAGCATTTAATAGCATCCATGAAAAAAGCACTTATTATAGAAACAAAATCCAATGCAGCTGACTTAGTTACAAATATGGACCGAGAGATAGAACAGTTTTTAATTGGGAAAATTAAAGAAACATTCCCGAATCATAATATTTTAGGAGAAGAAGGTTATGGAGACGAGATAACGTCTTCTGACGGGGTTGTTTGGTTAATTGATCCAATTGACGGCACGATGAACTTTGTTCATCAAAAAAGAAATTTTGCAATTTCAATTGGGATTTATGAGAACGGTATCGGAAAGATTGGACTTATTTATGATCCAGTACATGATGAACTATATCATGCAGTCAAGGGATCTGGAGCTTTTTGTAATGATATATCAATTCCTCCATTGGAAAAAGGAACTGTAGAGCAAGGTATTGTAGCTTTAAATGCGATATGGCTTACAGATAATCCATTGCTTAATATGGAAAGTATGATGGCACTTGTTAAGAAAGCAAGGGGCACGAGATCGTATGGCTGTGCAGCGTTAGAGATGGTGTACGTTGCAACAGGAAGAATAGATGCATATGTAACGCCGAGATTATCACCATGGGATTTTGGCGGAGGACAGATAATTGTAGAAGAAGTTGGAGGGAAGGTAACGACATTCTCTGGAGCGTCACTTTCTATCATAGAGAAGAGCAGTGTGCTAGTTGCAAAACCAGGAGTGTATGAAGAAGTGTTATCTTTTATATCAGAGCCACAAAAAAAGTAAGAGGCTATGTATAAGCTTCTTACTTTTTAGCGTTATTGTGATTTGCGCATTTTTCTTTTTGTTACAAAACCGTATCCAACTGCAACAAATGTACCGATAATGCAAATAATAATACCGATTGGACTATTTTCAGCAATCATAATGCCGATACCGATTAAGAAAATAACACCGATAATTGCGGTTAATAAAAAGCGATATTGAATGTGTTCCATTTCTTCACCCTCCAATCTCATTTTACTTTCACAAAAGTAAGAATACAACTATATTTTCATTCTTGCTTTTATTTTAATTGCTATTGTATCCCCTTCGCTCTTATAATAGAGAAGGATTAAAAAGACATTAGGAGTTGGACATGTTGAAAAAACGACAAGATTTACGTAATATAGCAATTATTGCCCACGTTGACCATGGTAAAACAACACTTGTTGACCAGTTATTACGTCAAGCGGGGACATTCCGTGCGAATGAACATATTGAAGAACGCGCAATGGATTCAAATGATCTAGAAAGAGAACGCGGTATTACAATTTTAGCGAAGAATACAGCGATTCACTATGAAGATAAAAGAATTAACATTTTAGATACACCAGGTCACGCTGACTTCGGTGGAGAAGTAGAACGTATCATGAAAATGGTTGATGGTGTTCTACTTGTTGTTGATGCATATGAAGGTTGTATGCCACAAACACGATTTGTTTTAAAGAAAGCTCTTGAGCAAAACTTAACTCCAATCGTTGTTGTAAACAAAATTGACCGTGACTTCGCTCGTCCTGATGAAGTAGTTGATGAAGTAGTTGACTTATTCATCGAACTTGGTGCAAACGAAGATCAATTAGAGTTCCCAGTTGTATTTGCATCAGCAATGAACGGAACAGCAAGCTTGGATTCAAATCCGGCAAATCAAGAAGAGAATATGAAATCATTATTCGATACAATTATCGAACATATTCCAGCACCAGTTGATAACAGCGAAGAGCCACTTCAATTCCAAGTAGCACTTCTTGATTACAACGACTACGTTGGACGTATTGGAGTTGGACGCGTATTCCGCGGTACAATGAAGGTTGGACAACAAGTTGCTTTAATGAAAGTTGACGGAAGTGTAAAACAATTCCGCGTAACGAAATTATTCGGTTACATTGGATTAAAACGTCAAGAAATTGAAGAAGCAAAAGCTGGAGATTTAGTAGCTGTTTCAGGTATGGAAGACATCAACGTAGGTGAAACGGTATGTCCGGTTGAGCATGAAGAGGCTTTACCATTATTACGTATTGATGAGCCAACGCTACAAATGACATTCCTTGTAAATAACAGCCCATTTGCAGGTCGTGAAGGTAAATTTATTACATCTCGTAAAATTGAAGAGCGTCTTCGTTCACAATTAGAAACAGATGTAAGTTTACGTGTAGATAATACAGATTCTCCTGATGCATGGATCGTATCTGGACGCGGGGAATTGCATTTATCTATCTTAATTGAAAACATGCGTCGTGAAGGTTATGAACTACAAGTATCTAAGCCTGAAGTAATTATTAAAGATATCGATGGCGTAAGATGTGAACCTGTAGAGCGCGTACAAATCGATGTTCCTGAAGAATACACTGGTTCTATTATGGAATCAATGGGTGCACGTAAAGGTGAAATGTTAGATATGGTGAATAACGGAAACGGTCAAGTTCGCCTTACTTTCATGGTTCCGGCACGTGGTTTAATTGGTTACACAACAGAATTCCTAACATTAACTCGTGGTTACGGTATTTTAAACCATACATTCGATTGCTACCAACCAGTACATGCTGGACAAGTGGGTGGACGTCGCCAAGGTGTTCTAGTTTCACTTGAAACAGGAAAAGCATCACAATACGGTATTATGCAAGTTGAAGACCGTGGTGTAATCTTCGTTGAACCAGGTACAGAAGTATATGCTGGTATGATCGTAGGAGAACATACTCGTGAGAACGACTTAACAGTTAACGTTGTGAAAATGAAACAACAAACTAACATTCGTTCTGCAACGAAAGATCAAACTTCAACAATGAAAAAACCACGCTTAATGACTCTAGAAGAGTCATTAGAGTACTTAAACGATGACGAGTTCTGTGAAGTAACTCCAGAATCAATTCGTTTACGTAAAAAGATTCTTGATAAGAGCGAACGTGAAAGAGCTGCTAAGAAAAAGAAATCTGTAGAAGCATAAAAAAAACAGCTACCTTTAAGGTAGCTGTTTTTTTATGTTTATTTTTTAGAATATTTACTCTTTTTAGTGGACAGTATTTTTTTCGCAGGTTACTCTTGTATTAAGTACATAAAGAAATTTTGTTTTTTATGAGAAGGGGGGATAAATAGTGTTAGAAAGAATGTCTTTTTTTGCGAAATTATGTAAAGTTGATGAAAATCCAGAGTTAGGAATGTGGTTACTTTATGGGACGATTATTATATTAAGTGCTCTCGTCTATAATTTAGGATTTGCTAGAAAGTTGTCTGTACTAAAAAATATAGTAATATACATATCATTAGCAATTGGATGTACAGTATTAACCTTTTTTGCTGTATTTTTACCTGTTGGAGAAGGACTTGTTGTAGCGGCAATTGTACTTGGAATTTATAGATTGCGTTTGCGTCAAGCGAAACAACAAAAAGCAGGGTGAGGGGGCGAAGTTTTATGCGTTCAGTACAAGATGCACTATATAATTGGTTAACAATTAAAACAGTTGCGGAAGCACGTCCGGATGATAGTGCTGCAAAAGAAACGTATTTGTTATTTCAAAATATGATATATGAAGAACATAAATTAAAAGATGTGGAAGTTAAAAAGAACGAGGAAATGTATTTAATTACATATGAAATGAATGGGGAAAGGAAATCTGCAAGGTTTCCGCTAGAAGCCATTGATTGTTTCTTGGATCAAATGAATCTTGAGCCTGAAAAATATAAATAAGTCCTTATCTATATGAGTAAGGACTTATTTACATTTTACCAATCGTCTTCAACTTTTTTATCACGATATAATCGGAAATTACCACTTGCATGACGTTCCATTGTACGCTCTGCAATTCGTTCCGAACATTCCATGCACATATATGTATGAATAGGGCGATTACGCAGTTTTTTTGCCGTAGGATTTTCATCATCTAACATATCTTTTTTATCACAAATCATACATTTGACTCTCATTTCGTCACCTCAATACGAATTCTATCAGTATAAGTATATCATGGAAGTATAATGTTTTTGAATAATAGTGGGAAAAAATAATATTTTCGCAATTCGAAAAATAAGTTATGATAAGGATATACCAAGTATGTTTGGAGGTGAAAATATGGCGAATGTAGTAGAGCCTACTTTAACAGAGGGTTTAGTACAAACGTTGCGTAAAGAGTGTATTGTGATGATAGCAACGACAGATTTCGAAAAACAAGTTCCTAACGTAAGTGCTATTTCTTGGGTGTATGCAGTGAGCAAAACTAGTATTCGATTTGCAGTAGATCAACGTTCACGTATTGTGGAAAATATAAGGCATAATACAGGTGTAGTATTGACTATAATGGCGAATGAATCCGTATTTTCCATAAGTGGTGCAGGTGAAATTTTGACAGATAGAATGGAAGGTATTTCTTTGAAATTAACTGTAATAGAAGTTAATGTGCAAGAAGTACGTGATGTTATGTTTTATGGAGCGAAACTTGCAATTGAACCAACATATGAAAAAACATACGATCTTCGGGCGGCCAAAAAGCTGGATAACGAAGTGCTAGTAGGAATAAGAGAATTATAAATGTGCTAAATAAGAAATTCGTTTATTCACTTTTGTAATCGGTTATTGTGATTTAACGTTAATAATTATAATAAAAAGTAATATATTGAATAGAAATGAATAAAGAATAAATAAAAGGTTTAATGACTATGATTTTCGATTCTACCTCGTTTACACGGTACATATAATTATAACAATGGTTCGTCCATATTTTATGGATGAAACCCTTGTTCTACAAATTTAAAAGTGGAGTCAGGGGGTAACAGGTTGGATAAAATTTATGTGTTAGATACGAATGTACTTTTGCAGGATCCTTTATCTATTTTTTCATTTGAAACCAATGAAGTAGTGATTCCAGCAGTTGTATTAGAAGAGGTTGATTCGAAAAAACGTTATATGGATGAAGTAGGACGAAATGCTCGTTATGTATCTAAGTTAATAGATAAATTTCGTGAAATAGGAAAGCTGCATGAAAGTATCCCGCTAGAAAATGGCGGAACATTTCGTATTGAATTAAACCATCGTTCATTTGTGCAACTACAAGATATTTTTGTAGAAAAAACAAATGATAATCGAATTTTAGCTGTAGCAAAAAATCTATCTTTAGAAGAACAGGAAAAAGAGGACGGGAAGTCTGTTATTTTAGTAAGTAAAGATGTACTCGTAAGGGTAAAAGCTGATGCAATTGGTTTGAAGGCTGAAGATTATTTAAGTGATCGCGTAATTGAAGTAGAAAATATATATTCTGGCTTTTTAGAAGGATATATATCAAAAGAACAATTGGATTATTTTTATGAGAAAGGTGAATTGCCTCTATCTGAAATTGCGAATCACCCTTTTTACCCAAATCAATTTGTAGTAATGAAAGATGCATTAGGGGGCTCTAGTTCTGCGCTTGGCATTGTGGATCACTTAGGTAAGAAGGTAAAGAAACTTATTTTTCACAATGAACAAGTGTGGGGGATACGACCACGAAACGTGCAGCAAATTATGGGGTTAGAATTGTTGCTTCGTGAAGATATTCCGCTTGTAACATTAACGGGGAAAGCCGGCACAGGAAAAACGTTACTTGCGTTAGCTTCGGGACTTATGCAAACAGAAGACTTAGGGTTATATAAAAAATTACTCGTTGCAAGACCAATTGTCCCAGTCGGAAAAGATATCGGTTATTTACCAGGAGAAAAAGAAGAAAAGTTAAGACCATGGATGCAACCAATTTTTGATAACCTAGAGTATTTATTTAATACGAAAAAGCCAGGAGAGTTAGATGCTATTTTAGCTGGAATGGGTTCGATTGAAGTAGAAGCCCTTACTTATATACGCGGGAGAAGTATTCCAGATCAGTTCATTATCATTGACGAAGCACAAAATTTAACAAAGCATGAAGTGAAAACGATACTAACTAGGGTAGGGGAAAAGAGTAAGATTGTATTGATGGGAGATCCTCAGCAAATTGATCACCCATATTTAGATGAATATAATAATGGCTTAACGTATGTTGTAGAGAAGTTTAAAGAACAGCGCATTAGTGGTCATGTGAAGTTTGTTAAAGGGGAGCGATCTAATTTAGCTCAACTAGCAGCAGATTTATTGTAAAAAGGAGTGAGCTTAAGCTCACTCCTTTTCTTTAAATAATTGTAAATTTACGGATGTTCCGGATTGGATTTTGTCGATTAGATCCATCATTGAAATAGAGATGAACAGGTCCGTCTTCTTTTAATGGCTTTCCTTCTTTTGAAAAACCTAGTATAGCATTTTTGACAGTTTCTAATGGAAGTGTCATTGTATGATCTACAGTTTCAATTTCAACTTGCGTAGCGTCCTCTAAAATTTCAGCGTTAGCAAGGAATGGATGAAATGGTATACCAAATGTTCCAGTAATTAGCTGTTCTTTTTTATATTTCTTTACACTTTGTTGTATCGGCGGGAAGGCAGCACCATCACGAATTTCACGATCCCAATGTTCTGAAGTGTTTTTTAAATAAGTTTCTAGTTCAGACGTGTTTTCTCTAGTTTCATCAAAGTAAGTTGTCAAATCTACTTTTCGATCATCAAAGATCCAAACAGTTGGATCAATAGTGATTGGAAAACGTACTTTTCCGTTAATAAATAAAATTTCGCTCATTGTTGTTCCCCCATTTGTGTTATACTCCCACTTTTCAGTATAATAGCATTAGACACTGTTGTCACAAAAAATGTTTCTATTGCAATTTATTAAAACTATCGCTAATATTAATAGATAGGATAGAGGAGAGTAGGACGGAAACGGAGGGAATCAATTTGGCGTCTGAGACAGTAGCAAATCATCAGGAAAAGGCACTAGCCCTTCTACAAGCGGATGCAGAGAAGATTTTAAGACTTATTAAGGTGCAAATGGACCATCTTACAATGCCGCAATGTCCATTATATGAAGAAGTGTTAGACACACAAATGTTTGGACTATCCCGCGAGGTCGATTTTGCAGTTCGCCTTGGTCTTATTGCAGAAGAACAAGGGAAAGCAATGTTAGGTGAGCTCGAACGTGAGTTATCTGCACTTCATGAAGCGTTTACAAACAAACAACAATAACGGGTTCAAATAAGGGGGCTCAAACTAAATTAGTTTGGGCTTTTTATTTGTATAATAAAGCAGGAAGAATCAATGTACATATGGAATACAACAATAATTAAATTGAAACAGAAAGAGGAAATGAAATGAAAAAAGTATGGAAATCAATGGATTATTCATTGTTACTTCCTCTTGTTATCTTATGTGTGCTGGGAGTAATAATGGTATATAGTTCTAGTTCCATTGTTGCGATTTCGAGATTTGATAAACCAGCAAATTTCTTTTTTAAAAGACAATTAATTACTTTAGTTGTTGGGACAATAGTATTAATAATTATTGCTACTATCCCATATAAAGTTTGGAGAAAACGAATTTTTTTGTTGGGGAGTTACGGTGCTAGTGTTGCCTTATTAGCTGCAGCTGCCTTTTTCACTAAGAAAGTAAACGGTGCAAACGGCTGGATATTTGGAATACAGCCTGCAGAATTTGTTAAGATAACAGTTATTCTTGTCTTAGCTCATTTCTTTGCCAAAAGACAAGAAACGAATACACCTGTTTCCAAAGGGTCAGGTCCAGTACTTATTGGTGTTGGTATAATCATGTTTTTAATATTAAAGCAAAATGATTTAGGTACTGATTTGTTAATTGCAGGAACAGTAGGAATTATGTTTCTTTGTTCGGGAGTACAGGTTAACTTATGGATTAAACGAATTGCTTTAACTTCTATAGTATGGATTCCGGCACTATATCTTCTTGGTAATTATGCATTAAATCCATATCAAAAGGCACGTTTTTCTGTTTTCCTTGATCCGTTTAATGATCCTCAAAAGGATGGATTTCAATTAGTGAATTCATTTATTGGAATTGCTTCTGGAGGACTTAATGGTAGAGGTTTAGGGAATAGTGTACAAAAATATGGTTATTTACCAGAACCGCAAACGGATTTTATAATGGCAATTATATCTGAAGAACTTGGTTTTATAGGTGTAGCTATCATTTTAATCTGTTTATTACTTATTATTATTCGGTCATTTAGAGTTGCACAAAAGTGTACAGATCCATTTGGAAGTTTAATAGCTATCGGAATTGCAAGCTTGTTTGGAGTTCAAACGTTTATCAATGTCGGTGGTATGTCTGGAGTAATACCGCTAACAGGGGTACCATTACCGTTTGTTAGTTACGGCGGAAGTTCTTTATTAGCTAATCTACTTGCAATGGGAATACTACTCAATATTGCTAGTCACGTGAAACGACAAGAGAAACAACAGAATGGTCTAATGAAAGAAAGAGAACAAAATGGACCACATCTTGTAGTTGTAAAATAAAAAACACATCGTGCTTTAGAGCAGGATGTGTTTTTTATTTTCAAGTAGTTTTAAATATGATGTATTAATTTCTCTTTCAGTTAAAAGATGTATCACATTTGTTTAAATGTGATATACAATTAAGTTGTTAGAAAAGGAAGAGGTATGCTATACTATTTTTGTGAAACAAATTGCACAGAAAACTTATCATTTGTTAAAAAATAAGGTATGATGGATAAAAATAAAGTGAAGCTTTCTAAGTATAATATAATGTGGAAAGTGAAGAACTTCACGCTTTTTAAAGTGTGTATATATTTTATCTCTAGAGTGGTAGGAAAGTAGAGGGGGAAAATCATGACAAAGCTGCAACGTATTCAAAAAGTATTGGTAGCTAACCGTGGAGAGATTGCAATTCGTGTGTTTCGAGCTTGTTCGGAACTTGGATTAAAAACAGTTGCAATCTATTCGAAAGAGGATAGTGGTTCTTATCATCGCTATAAAGCCGATGAGTCCTATTTAGTTGGGGAAGGAAAAAAACCAATTGATGCTTATCTAGATATTGAAGGCATTATTGAGATTGCAAAAAGTAATCATGTAGATGCAATCCACCCTGGATATGGTTTCTTGTCAGAAAATATTCAATTCGCGAAACGTTGCGAAGAAGAAGGAATTATCTTTATCGGTCCGAAAAGTAAGCATTTAGATATGTTTGGAGATAAAGTGAAAGCAAGAACACAAGCGCAGCTAGCACAAATTCCAGTTATACCTGGTAGTGATGGTCCAGTAGATTCATTAGAAGAAGTCGAAAAATTTGCTGAAAAGTATGATTACCCGATTATTATTAAAGCGTCCCTTGGTGGTGGCGGTCGTGGTATGCGTATTGTGCGTACTAGTGAGGAATTAGGAGAATCATATAATCGAGCAAAATCAGAAGCGAAAGCAGCCTTTGGTAATGATGAAGTTTACGTCGAAAAATTCGTTGAAAAACCTAAACATATAGAAGTACAAATTTTAGCAGATGAAGAAGGCAATGTTGTTCATTTATACGAGCGTGACTGTTCTGTACAACGTCGCCATCAAAAAGTTGTAGAAATAGCACCGAGTGTATCACTTTCAGATGATCTGCGTCAGCGTATTTGTGATGCTGCTGTGAAGTTAACGAAAAATGTAAACTATTTAAATGCAGGGACAGTAGAATTCCTTGTAAAAGATGATGAGTTTTACTTTATTGAAGTAAATCCACGTGTTCAAGTAGAACATACGATTACAGAGATGATCACAGGAGTGGATATCGTTCAATCACAAATTTTAATAGCTGATGGACATGCATTACATAGTAAAATAGTAGGTGTTCCGAAGCAAGAGGAAGTGGTTGTACACGGATTTGCAATCCAATCTCGGGTAACAACTGAAGACCCACTAAATAATTTTATGCCGGATACAGGAAAAATTATGGCGTATCGATCAGGCGGTGGTTTTGGTGTGCGTCTTGATACAGGAAATAGCTTCCAAGGTGCAGTTATTACACCATACTACGATTCTTTACTTGTAAAAGTTACAACTTGGGCACTTACTTTTGAGCAAGCTGCTGCAAAAATGGAACGTAACTTAAAAGAATTCCGTATTCGTGGTATTAAAACAAATATTCCATTCCTAGAGAATGTAGTAAAACATAAAAACTTCTTATCAGGAGAATATGATACTTCGTTTATTGATGTGTCACCTGAACTATTCTTGTTCCCAAAACGTAAAGACCGCGGAACGAAAATGTTAAATTATATTGGTTCAGTAACAGTAAATGGCTTCCCAGGAGTAGGGAAAAAAGAAAAGCCAATATTCCCAGATGCTCGTATTCCATGTTTAAAACATTCAGAGCCAATCCAAAATGGAACGAAACAAATTTTGGACGAGCGTGGAGCAGATGGATTAGTAAAATGGGTACAGGATCAAAACCGTGTACTTTTAACGGATACAACATTCCGTGATGCACATCAGTCATTACTTGCAACTCGTATTCGTACAAAAGATTTGCATCAAATTGCAGAGCCAACAGCGAGAATGTTACCAAACCTATTCTCAGCTGAAATGTGGGGAGGTGCAACGTTTGATGTCGCGTATCGTTTCTTAAAAGAAGATCCATGGGAACGATTACTAGATCTTCGTGAAAAAATGCCGAACGTTTTATTCCAAATGTTACTACGTTCGTCAAACGCAGTTGGCTACAAAAACTATCCAGATAATTTAATTCAAAAATTTGTGGAGTGTTCTGCTCAAGCAGGCATTGATGTGTTCCGTATTTTTGATAGTTTAAACTGGGTAGAAGGTATGAGAGTTGCAATTGATGCTGTACGAGATACTGGTAAAATTGCAGAAGCAACAATGTGCTACACAGGAGATATTCATGATCCATTACGTAGTAAATATGATTTGAATTATTATAAAAACTTAGCAAAAGAGTTGGAAGCATCGGGAGCTCACATTTTAGGTATTAAAGATATGGCTGGCTTACTAAAACCAAACGCAGCATATGATTTAGTTTCAGCATTAAAAGAGACGGTATCGATTCCGATTCACCTGCATACGCACGATACGAGTGGAAATGGTATATTAACGTATACGAAGGCAATTGAAGCAGGTGTTGATATTGTCGATGTAGCAGTGAGTTCTATGGCTGGTCAAACGTCACAACCGAGTGCGAACACATTATTCTATGCACTAGGTGGAAATGAAAGACAACCAGATGTTAATATCGATTCTTTAGAAAAGCTATCTCATTATTGGGAAGATGTACGCAAATACTATGCACCGTTTGAAAGTGGTATGAATGCACCTCACACAGAGGTATATATGCATGAAATGCCAGGTGGACAGTATAGTAATCTTCAGCAACAAGCGAAGGCGGTTGGTTTAGGAGATCGCTTTGATGAAGTGAAAGTAATGTACCGTCGTGTGAATGACATGTTTGGAGATATTGTAAAAGTAACACCATCATCAAAAGTTGTTGGCGATATGGCGTTATTTATGGTTCAAAACCACCTGACAGAACAAGATGTTTTAGAGCGTGGACATGCTTTGGACTTCCCTGGATCTGTTGTTGAAATGTTCTCTGGTGATTTAGGTCAACCGTACGGTGGTTTCCCGAAAGAATTGCAAAAGATTATTTTAAAAGGGAAAGAGCCGTTAACAGTAAGACCAGGTGAACTACTAGAGCCAGTAGATTTCGACGCGTTAAAAGAAGAATTATTCCATAAACTTGGACGCGAAGTAACAATTTTTGATGTAGTTGCATATGCATTATATCCAAAAGTATTTATGGACTATGAAAAAGTTGCTGAGCTTTATGGAAATGTATCTGTACTTGATACACCGACATTCTTCTATGGTATGAGACTAGGTGAAGAAATTGATGTGGAAATTGAACAAGGTAAGACATTGATGGTTAAACTTGTATCAATTGGAGAACCACAGCCGGATGGAAATCGTGTCCTTTACTTGGAATTTAATGGTCAACCACGTGAAATTGTCGTGAAAGACGAGAGTGTGAAAGCAACAGTTGCACAACGTGTGAAAGGAAACCGTGAAAATCCAAATCACATTAGTGCAACAATGCCAGGAACGGTAATTAAAGTAGTTGTAAAAGAAGGCGATGAAGTGAAAAAAGGCGATTCTATGGCAATTACAGAAGCGATGAAAATGGAAACGACAGTTCAAGCGCCGTTCAATGGTAAAGTGAAAAAAGTATATGTTAACGATGGTGATGCAATTCAAACGGGTGATTTACTTATTGAATTAGATCACTAAAATAAAAAAAGAGCTTTGTAAATATACAGCTCTTTTCTTTATTGCAAAAAATCCCTTGCCGAATTGGCAAGGGATTTTAGTTTTAAATTATTTTGTTTGTTTAGAAGTTGATCCGGCTTCTTTTGCATTCACTTTACTTCTTGTTCCTAACATAACTAAATAGCATAGTACGGCAAACAAGCAAGAAATGAATAGAGAATGTAACAATGCCATTGCTAAACTAGCGTTTGTAAATACAACTAAAATTCCTACTACAGCTTGAAGTGTAACAAGGATAAATGAAATGATCCATCCCCAATATACTACAGGTTGCTGTTTGTAATGACGAATAGCGAGAATCATCGCGTAAAGTATCCAAGCGAAAATTAACATTGCTGCAACTCTATGGCCCATTTGAACCCATTCATGTAGTTGAGTTGGCATAGGTCTGTTTTTGCTACATAAAGGAAAGTCTGGACAGGCTAAGCTAGCTCTTTCGTGACGTACTAAAGCACCTGTGTAGACGACGATATAACTGTAAATTGTTACACCATAAATATGAAATTTCATTTTTTTGTCCATAATAAGAGAACGTGCATCAAATTTTTGGTCAATTTCAAAGATAAGACACGTTAATAAAATGACAGAAGCAAATGAAATTAAGGAAATACCGAAATGGATAGCAAGTACAGCTGGCATTTGTCCCCAAACAACTGCTGCTGCTCCCATTAATGCTTGTGCAACTAAAAATACGAAGGATAAAATTGCTAACGTTTTTGTTTCACGCACATGTTTATAATATTTCCAGGACAAAATACAAAGGAGAGTGACAAGAATTCCAGCTGATCCTGATGTTAATCGGTGGCTAAGTTCAATAATAGTTTCCATTGATAAATTAGATGGAACAAATTCACCGTTACAAAGTGGCCATGATTTACCACAACCTTGACCAGAACCTGTTTTTGTAACTAAAGCGCCTCCTAATAAAACTATTAATAAATCAAGGCTTGTAATGACTGCTAACCATTTAATAAAGCGTTGCAATCTCTTTCACCATCTTTCTGCTATGAAGTTATTGCGAAATATTTTCATTCCATTATGTATAGAATAAAACGCGCTAGTTCCTATGATATATAAAAAATAATAAAATAGCAAAGAAATGGAGGGGAAAGGAAAGGGGGAGAAAACAGGTGTAAAAACAGGGTTCCTAAGGAAAAAATTAGGTGAAAAATAGGCTATTTTGAAAAGAAATGGGGAGAATACGTGTTAAATAGGATAAAATAGTTTATTATAGAAGGTAACATCATGTTATGATAAGGACAAGTCAGAATGAAGTTTTTTATATTCGACACAAAAAGTTCATGTTTTCTTCACAAAATGTTCGGGAAATATGATTTAATATATTGGAGTATGGGCGTAGATTAGTAGTAGAATGGGTTAACAATGTTTCTACTGTAATAATATTGCTATATAGAAGCGAATTATTTCATTTGAAATAGGCGCAAAAAGAAAGATGAAAGTTTTAAGAGGGGGTTAGAGTGATGAACCATGCAACAAGTGAGCTGCATGATGAGTCCGCTGTTACAAGTGTACCGGAAACAACTCGGATACAAGATTTAAAAGCACTCGTTAAAATGGGGATTGTAAACTCAAATACACTTACTGTATTTACAGGATTTTGGTTGGCATTACACTTTAATGGATTAAGTGTAATGGACAATCTGGATAAGTTATTCTTTACAATCGTTGGTTCTGGATTAGTTATGGCAGGGGTATGTTGCTTAAACAACTACATTGATCGAGACATCGATCCATTAATGGAAAGAACAAAGACCCGTCCAACGGTTACTGGAAAATATAAACCAGGATTTGCACTTACATTTGGACTAGTCATATTACTTCTTGGTTTTGTATTTTTATTATTAACAACACCAATGGCAGTCTTAATGGGATTTATTGGTGCTTTCACATATGTTGTTCTATATAGTTTATGGACAAAGAGAAAGTATACACTAAATACTGTTGTAGGTAGTATATCTGGTGCAGTTCCACCTTTAATTGGATGGGCAGCAATCGATCCATCTTTAGGTCATCCAATTGCTTGGATGTTATTTTTAATTATGTTTATTTGGCAAATCCCACATTTCCTTGCATTAGCGATGAAACGTGTTGATGAATATCGAAATGCAGGAATTCCAATGCTTCCTGTAGTTCATGGATTTGAAATTACGAAACGCCAAATTATGATTTGGACAGTATGTTTATTACCACTACCATTTTATATGAGTGGACTAGGGATAACATTTATGGTAATTGCAACACTGCTTAACATCGGATGGATCGCTTTAGGATTTTATGGATTCCGTAAGAAAGATGACATAAAATGGTCTGTGCAAATGTTTGTTTATTCCCTAAATTATTTAACAATCTTATTTGTATCAATGATTGTAGTTACATTCTTCTAAGACAACGACATAATTGGATTTCTTTACGTTGAGATTTACTTTACTTAACTATAAAGTACAATCTAATTCACAAGGAAAGTGGGGGTTGTTTGTATGAAGAAACAGTGGCGACTGCTTTCGTTCGTTTCACTGCTGGCTTTACTGTTAGGGGGATGCGGTAAAGCCTTTCAATCTACTTTAATTCCGCAAGGAGAAGTAGCAAAAATGCAATATGATTTACTTCTACTGGCGAGTGCAATCATGGTAGGAGTAGTACTAGTAGTTACTATTATTTTCTTGTATGTAATTGTGCGTTTCCGACAAAAGAAAGGTCAGGAAGATTATATTCCAGAGCAAGTTGAAGGAAATCACAAGCTAGAAATTATATGGACAGTTATTCCGATTATTCTTTTACTAATCTTAGCTGTTCCAACGGTTACATATACATTCAAACTTGCTGATGTAAGTGCGATGGAGAAAAAGAATATTGATAAAGATACTATCGTTGTTGATGTAACAGCGAATCTTTATTGGTGGGAATTTTCTTATAAATCAGAAAAGATAGTAACTTCGCAAGATTTAGTCATCCCCACAGGTAAGAAAGTGTATTTAAATTTGAAGGGTGCCGATATTAAACACTCATTTTGGGTTCCATCTTTAGCTGGGAAAATGGATACAAATACAGACAATGTGAACAAAATGTGGTTAAAGGCAGATAAATCGGGCACTTATAATGGTTTTTGTACAGAATTTTGCGGCCCATCACATTCTTTAATGCAATTTAAAGTGAAAGCTTTAGATGAAAGCGAGTACAAAAATTGGCTTGCTGATATGAAGAAGATTGATGGGAAGAAAGAAGTAGCTTCAACAAAGGCGCAAGAGGGCCAAGAAATATTTAATAAAAGCTGTATTGGTTGTCACGCAGTTGGATCTAATGATAGTAGACCACCTTCCGCTCGTATCGCACCAAACTTAGCAAACTTTGCGGATCGCGATATGGTTGCCGGTATTGCCGAAAACAATGAAGAAAACTTAAAAAAATGGCTGAAAGATCCTGAAAATATGAAGCCAGGAAACAAAATGACTGGCAAATATGGCAACTTAACGGATGATCAAATTGATGCATTAAATGCATACTTACAAACGTTAAAAGTTGAAAAGTAAAGAGGGATTATTCGCGAAGGGGAGGTTGAAAACGTGAGTTCTGTAGCAAAAAAACAGGGGATGGGTGCTGTCATATGGGATTATTTAACGACAGTAGACCATAAAAAGATTGCCATTCTCTATTTAATTGCAGGTGGATTGTTTTTTGTAATAGGCGGAATAGAAGCTCTATTTATTCGCCTTCAATTAGCGATTCCTAACAACGCTTTTCTTGTTGGGGATGCTTATAATCAAGTATTGACGATGCACGGTACAACAATGATTTTCCTCGCAGCTATGCCACTCGTGTTTGCATTTATGAACGCCGCTGTACCACTTCAAATTGGTGCACGTGATGTAGCGTTCCCGTTTTTGAATTCACTCGGATTTTGGTTATTTTTCTTTGGTGGAGTATTTTTAAATTTAAGTTGGTTTTTAGGTGGAGCACCTGATGCAGGATGGACATCTTATGCATCTTTAGCTTTAGCCTCTAAAGGTCATGGTGTTGATTTCTATGTACTCGGTTTGCAAATCTCAGGTATTGGTACATTAATTGGAGGGATTAACTTCCTTGTCACCATTATTAATATGCGTGCGCCAGGAATGACGTATATGCGTATGCCGATGTTTACATGGACGACATTTGTAACATCTTCGCTTATATTATTCGCTTTTCCACCGTTAACTGTAGGATTAGGACTTTTAATGTTAGATCGTTTATTTGGAACAAGTTTCTTTAATCCAGCATTGGGTGGGAATACAATTATATGGGAGCATTTATTCTGGATTTTCGGTCATCCAGAAGTATACATTCTTATACTCCCAGCTTTCGGAATATTCTCAGAAATCTTCGCGACATTTTCGAAAAAACGATTGTTTGGTTATTCATCGATGGTGTTTGCGACTGTATTAATTGGATTTTTAGGATTTATGGTATGGGCGCATCATATGTTTACTGTTGGACTTGGTCCAGTTGCTAATGCTATTTTCTCAGTTGCAACAATGGCGATTGCGGTTCCGACTGGTATCAAAATATTCAACTGGCTCTTTACAATGTGGGGCGGAAATATTCGTTTTACGACACCGATGATGTGGGCAGTAGCTTTCATTCCATCATTCGTCATGGGTGGAGTTACAGGGGTTATGCTAGCATCTGCACCAGCTGATTATCAATTTCATGATAATTATTTCGTAGTAGCACATTTTCATTATGTAATCGTTGGCGGTGTTGTATTTGGTTTACTTGCAGGAGCTCATTATTATTGGCCACTGATGTTTAATAAAGTATTAAATGAAACATTAGGAAAGATAACGTTTTGGCTATTCTTTATCGGTTTCCATTTAACGTTCTTTATTCAGCATTTCCTTGGCTTGATTGGTATGCCGCGCCGTTACTACACATATCTTGAAGGGCAAGGGTTGGAAATGGGGAATATGATTAGTTCTATCGGAGCGGTGTTTATGGCTCTTGGGACGATTGTTCTTCTATTCAATGTAATTAAAACGACAGTATCAAAAGAAAAAGCTGGTCGTGATCCGTGGGATGCACGTACATTAGAATGGACGATGCCAGCACCGACACCAGAATATAACTTTAAACAACTACCATTTGTTCGCGGATTAGATCCGTTTTGGATTGAAAAACGTGAAGGTAATAAAGAGATGACAGCAGCGGAACCAATTGGTGATATTCATATGCCAAATCCTTCGTTTTCACCATTTGTCATTTCTTTCGGATTGTTTATAGCGGCATTTGGTGCAATGTATATGCAGGGCGGAAAAGATAAGTTCTGGTTATTAGTAGCAATTATTGGTTTAATCATTACATTTGGCGCAATGTTCCTACGTTCAGTAATCGATGATCATGGATACCATATTCATAAGGAAGATTTAGATGATAAGGGGGGCAAGGCATAATGCATGTAGATGAAAAATTAACGAATGAAACATTTCCAGCAGAGCCTGAAAAAGCAACCCTTGAAGGGAAAAATAAGTTTGTCGGTTTTTGGTTATTTCTTGGAGGCGAAACAGTGTTGTTCGCTTCCTTATTCGGAACATATTTAGCATTAAAGAATTCTACAAATGGTGGACCAACATCTCAAGAAATGTTCCAAATGCCACTCGTTTTCATTATGACGATGCTTTTATTAACGAGTAGCTTAACAAGTGTATATGCGATGTATCACATGAAAAACTTTAACTTTAAGAAAATGCAACTTTGGTTACTAGTAACTGTATTGCTAGGTTTAGGATTTTTAGGGTTTGAGATATATGAGTTTTATCATTATACACATGAATTTAAGCATACTATGAGAAGTAGTGCGTTTGGCTCTGCATTTTATGCTCTTGTTGGTACACATGGACTCCACGTATTGTTTGGGTTGTGTTGGATTTTAACATTAATCTTTAGAAATGCGAAGAGAGGTCTAAATTTATACAATGCACCGAAGTTTTATGTTGCATCAATTTATTGGCACTTTATTGACGTAGTTTGGGTGTTTATTTTCACTGTAGTATATTTAATGGGAATGGTGGGATAAACAATGGCGATAAAGCAAACAAATAATCCTAAAGTTGATCTTGTTTATCGGAAGAGAAAAAGTGCGGAGGAAATGAAGCATCAAGTTATTACGTTTGCATTAATGATTTTTTTAACATTAGTTGCATTTGTAGCAGTGGCGTATCCAAAAACTTTTAGTCCGACTTTCTCTGTGCCATTTATTTTACTATTAGCAGTGGTACAAGTAATTTTTCAATTGTATTATTTTATGCATATGAGCCATAAAGGACATGAAGCAGCAAGTTTCTTTCTTTACTCTGGCCTGCTAATAGGGTTAATTACAATTTTAGCTTTTATGACAATTGTGTGGATTTGAAAAGTGAAATATAAGGGAGCTTGTGTTGTCACAGCTCCCTCTTCATATTATGGGATAACCTTACGAAGGTAGGTGTGAAAATGAGTAACTTGTGGATATTTGGTTTTCAGGCTTTATGGAGTCCAATTTTTTTATTATTTATGCTTTCGATTCTTATTGGGTACTTCTTAATTATTGGACCTTATAGAATGCGATTTGAAAATGCGACGAAGGTGAGTAAGAAGCAAATTTTTTATTTTACGACTGGTATTGTTCTTTTGTATTTTGTAAAGGGAGGGCCTATTGATTTAATTGGCCATATTATATTTAGTGCTCATATGTTTGAAATGGCAGTCATGTATATTGCAGTTCCACCGTTACTGTTGCTTGGTATACCAACTTGGTTATATCGTTACATTACTTCTTTTAAGTTCGTTCAAATTATATTAAAGGTATTTGCTAAACCACTTATTGCGTTGTTTGTATTTAACGGCCTGTTTTCTTTTTATCATTTACCAGTTGTTTTTGATACGGTAAAACAAAGTCAAATTGCTCATCCTATTTGTCTCGCTATATTGTTTTTTACAGCAATCATGATGTGGTGGCCGATGTTAAATCCATTACCAGAATATCAAACGTTAAGTGATATAAAGAAACTTGGTTACATGTTTGCTAATGGTATATTATTAACGCCAGCTTGTGCGTTAATAATTTTTGCGACAGCCCCGTTATTTGCAACGTATACGGATCCGGCTGCTTGGATGAAAGCGATGGAACTATGTGTACCAGCGGGCACTTTATCAGATTTAAATATAACGGGACCGGAATTTTTGCACTGGATGCCAGTAGTACAAGACCAGCAAACTGGTGGTATCATAATGAAAATTGTCCAGGAAATAGTGTACGGTACAATTATAGGCTATGTATTCTTTAGATGGGCACGTAGAGAACGTGAAAAGGATAAGGAGCAGTTGCAACAATTGCCGCCGTATTTACAAACTAAGTAAAAAAAGTGTATGGGATTCCATACGCTTTTTTTACTTAGTTTTAGTTTTTTATGAAAGATTGAATTTTCTAATTATTTATGTTAAGTTAGTGTAGGCGTGTACTAAAAGTGGATATAAAATTTACTACTAGCTTTCATGCGTAATAATTCCATATGTAGTGCAAGTTTTTTAGAGAGTTACAAAAATATATTGTTATCTTTAATAAACACGAACTATTTTAAGGGGGAATTTAAATGGGTAGTAGTGGAAGTATGGTAAAGCCGATTAGTGGTTTTTTGACAGCGCTAATTCAATATCCAGTACCAGTAGTAGAGTCACGTGCAGACATTGATAAACAAATTCAACAAATCATAAAAACAATTCATTCGACCAAATCAGGTTACCCTGGATTAGAATTGATAGTATTTCCTGAATATAGTACACAAGGGCTCAATACAAAAAAATGGACTACAGAAGAATTTTTATGTACAGTGCCTGGGCCAGAAACAGACTTATTTGCTGAGGCATGTAAGGAATCTAAAGTATATGGTGTTTTTTCAATAATGGAAAAAAACCCTGATGGTGGAGAGCCATATAATACAGCAGTTATTATTGATCCACAAGGTGAAATGATTTTGAAGTATCGTAAGCTAAATCCTTGGGTGCCAGTCGAGCCTTGGAAAGCTGGAGATTTAGGTTTACCTGTTTGTGATGGACCTGGAGGAAGTAAATTAGCTGTTTGTATTTGTCATGATGGCATGTTCCCTGAAGTAGCTCGTGAAGCGGCCTATAAAGGTGCAAATGTCTTGATTCGTATTTCTGGGTATAGCACACAAGTTAGTGAACAATGGATGCTAACCAATCGTTCAAATGCATGGCAGAATTTAATGTATACATTGTCGGTAAACTTAGCGGGTTATGATGGTGTATTTTATTACTTTGGTGAAGGACAAGTATGTAATTTTGATGGGACTACTTTAGTACAGGGGCATCGAAATCCTTGGGAGATTGTTACTGCTGAAGTATATCCAGAACTAGCAGATCAGGCTAGATTAGGATGGGGATTAGAAAATAATATATATAATCTAGGTTCAAGAGGATATGTAGCAACTCCTGGTGGGGTGAAAGAAAATCCATATACGTTTGTAAAAGATTTAGCTGAAGGTAAATATAAGGTTCCTTGGGAAGATGAGATTAAAGTAAAAGATGGATCTATTTATGGATATCCAGTAAAAAAAACGATTCATTCTTAGGGGAGGGAAAAAACAAGCGCATCATATTGATGCGCTTGTTTTTGTTAATCAATAATTTGAAGTTCTTTTAACTCTTTTTCGACATTTTGTAGGAGTTGTTCACTTTTTTGAAGTACATTCGTTGGGAAAGTCTCATCATCGCCATATTCAACGCCGTGAGGATAATAATGTTTTCCTAATAAGGGAGGGAGTAGTTTTACTTCAGCGTGTCTACTGCCAATGTCACCTTCAACAGCAACGCCTTGCACTCGCAAATAATAAACATCCTTTAATATTTCAAATTTATAATCGTATGTAACCCGTTCATAATCCCACTGTCCAGCAAGTACGAAGTGGTTGTTTTCCATGATTTCAGTTAAAAGAGTTAATTCAACGACGGCTCCATTAAATTTCGTATTTGTAAATTGCATATAATACCTCCTTTTTTAATGTTACACCATTATTTTTATAATAGTATGAATAATAAGAAAGTGCAATTCATATTGAGAGAAAAGGGATAATCCAGACTTTTTTCACAAAAATATGATATAGTGAAAAGAGTACGGTACACACAAAAAGAAAGAAAAGGATTTGTGTATATCTCAATTTTATGTTTTGTTCAGGAGGTATATCGTTTGAAGAAATTATTGCGTATCGTAATGATTACAATTTTAATTTTAGCTGTTGATTTATACGGGAAATTACTCGTTTCACAATATATATTAACCCCATCTCAATCAAAGCAAGAAAATAAAATTGTGAAAAAGAAAAAGCAAATTAAGGAAGACTCCTCAGACACTGTTTTAAATATGATTGGTGAAGACTCTGAAAATTTATTAGCGAAGTGGGGAGAACCCTCTCGAATAGAGCCATCTGCATACGGATATGAATGGTGGGTATACAATCAGGATTTAACTCAGTATGTTCAATTCGGAGTTTCTGAACGTAAAGTTATAACGGCGTACGCTGCTGGTGAACAAGTTAAGGTTCCACCTTATTATATAAATGAAAAATATGAAGAAGTATATAAAAAAAGTCCGCTTTCGCATGAAATTTCATTAAAAAGAGGGAAAAATAGTTATCAATTTGAACTATCTGATACCGAAGTCATGGAACAACCGTTAATACCTGTAGAAGATGGATGGGCGCAATTGTATTTTGATCAATTTACACATGAGCTTGTGGGTGTTCGTTATATGGATGATGAAACTTTATTACGCCAAAGACCATATCAGCTCGTTTATTCAGGTGAATTAATAGCAGAACAACCATTGACTCCAGAAAAGATAAAACAAGTAGAAAATGGGAATATGCAACAAATTTTTGATTTAACAAATATCATTCGAAGTCGTCATAAATTACCATTATTAACATGGGATCAGGAAACGGCAGATGTTGCTGTTGGTCACAGTAAAGATATGAAAGACAATAATTATTTTTCTCATGACTCACCTACATTAGGTACGCTAGGAGATCGTTTGCAGCGCGGGAAAGTAGGATTTCAACTTGCTGGTGAGAACATAGCGGCGCAACATAGTGATGGAATTGCGGCAGTGCAAGGTTGGTTAAATAGTGAGGGGCATAGAAAGAATTTATTAAATGAACAATTTACAGGATTAGGTGTTGGTGTATACGATAAATTTTATACACAAAACTTTATTCGAAAATAAAGCGAAACTGTAAGCGGTGGGGTGTTACATCACCTAATTAGTTACTTCGTATTCACTGAATTGTAGGTGGGAATCTGACCGTATGCAAATAGCAGAAAAAAAGGTGCATGAATCGTCTAAAAATAGGCGAACCATGTGCCTTTTTTTTCTTACTATATAGTAGATATACATGGAGAGGTGAGGATTATGCCAACAACAAAAGGGCCGTTACATCCATCGGTTCAACAGTTTAAAGAATTTGTAAACCATCACCCTAAAATGGTTCATGAGGTTAGAAGTGGTCACAAAACTTGGCAACAATTTTATGAAGAATGGTACTTACTGGGTGAAGAAGATCCAATATGGGCAACTTATAGACCGGATGGAGCGCCTGCGTTTTCTTCGGTAAAAGAAAATAAAAAAGAAGAAGATAATCGAACTGAAGAGGAAAAAACTGCTGATGTGATGGGGCAAATGCTTTCTTTTTTTAAAAAGTTGGACGTGGAACAAATGCAGAACCATTTAGCTAATGTGACGAGTGCTATTGGGAGCGTGCAACAAGTTATTCAGCAATTTCAAGGTAACCGTACGCAGCAAGAACAAAGTACTTCAGAAAATAACCCGTTTTTCTTTCAAAAGGATTAGGGGGAAAGATGATGAGAGCAGAAATTATGGAGTTTATAAAGGCTGATGAGGATTTATCTCGCTATATTAGAGAGCAACCGTACTGGTATAGAAAATTAACACGAAATCCTGAAGAAAAAGAGGCTTTTGAGTTAGCGGCGATGCAACATTTCAAAAAAACAATACCAGATAAAGTGGAAAAATTTCAAAATCAATTGGCTGTTGCTTCCATCATGATTGATATGTTTCAGTATATGAAGCAACAAAATGCAACCTAATTACAAGTGAAAAATATGTCCGTCATGCAGAACTTTTGTTACAATAGAGATTGATTATTTAAAAAGGAGTTGCAGCATGACGGAAATTTGTTTAGTACGACATGGACAAACTGATTGGAATTTTCAAGAAATTATTCAGGGACGAGAAGATATTCCGCTTAATGAAGTTGGTAAGAAGCAAGCGAGTCAAAGTGCAGCTGCTTTACAAGAAGAAACGTGGGATATCATTATAAGTAGCCCGTTAATTAGAGCGCAAGAAACGGCTAATGAAATCGCAAAGGCGGCTGGATTACAATCGATTTTATTAGATGATCGATTTGTTGAACGGAATTTTGGAGAAGCTTCAGGGAAGCCAGTTGCGACTGTTAGAGAGTTGATTGCTGAGGGTAAAGTAGAAGGTATGGAGCAAGATGAAGAGATTGTAGCTCGTTGCTTTGCTGCTTTAGAAGATGTTGCAACAACTCATTTTGGCAAACGTATTATTATTGTTGCTCACTCACACGCGATAAAAGCAATTTTACATGCCATTGAACCAGATGAAATTACATTTAAGACACCATTAAAAAATGCGTGTATTAGTTATGTGAAACAAAATAGTGGGAAATGGGATGTTCTTAAATATAATATAGCGGAACATATTAATGTATAAGTGTGTACGGATATAGTGTGAAAATAGTTTCATTATATCTTTCTTTTGAGTAAGTCACTTCAATTAGTAGTTCTAATCTAAATGTGGTATGATGGATACTCGGAGGTGTCTCTCATGATTGTAGCGACGCTAGAAAGCGTATTAATATTAGATAAGGCAGAGCAGCTTGCAAAAGCGATTATCTGTTCAGATATAGCAGAAGATTATCGTAAGTATTATAGAGAATTACATGAAGATATAGAACTTCAGACGTTAATTCAGCAATTTACAGCGATGAAAGAACGGTATGAGGAAGTACAGCGCTTTGGAAAATACCATCCTGACTACACTACCGTATCGATGAAAATGAGAGAATTAAAGCGTTCTGTGGACTTACATGATAAGGTTGCAGCTTTTAAAAGAGCAGAAACTGCTTTGCAGAAGTTATTAGATGAAGTTAGTGTAGCAATCGGTTCGGAAGTGTCTTCTTCCATTAAAGTACCAACAGGAAATCCATTCTTTGATGCTGGTGGCTGTGGTGGAGGTTGTGGTACTGGCGGAGGTTGTGGTTGTAAAAAAACGGGGTGATGTACCCCGTTTTTTAGAAGTTGGAAGAAAACGTATACAGAGTTTGTCCTGTAATGTTATAAATTTCTGATTGGTTTTCATAGAATATAAAATATATGTTTTTAAAAGGAGAAGATGGAGAAGATTATGTTCGGGCAACGACAAAGTAT
Source organism: Bacillus sp. 5mfcol3.1 (assembly GCF_900114335.1). Taxonomy (NCBI): domain Bacteria; kingdom Bacillati; phylum Bacillota; class Bacilli; order Caryophanales; family Bacillaceae; genus Bacillus; species Bacillus sp. 5mfcol3.1. Next base: position 880,378 of record NZ_FOST01000002.1, read on the forward strand.
GATTGTTTATTTACATTCATTGAAACATGCCAAGATTTTAAGGAAATATGGTAATATACATTACATATCAAAACGATTAAAATATGCTGTAGTATATTGTGACATGGAACAAATTGAGCATATGATGCATAAGTTGAACAAACTTCCTTTTGTGAAAAAGATAGAACAGTCGTATCGCCCGTATTTAAAAACGGAATTTGAAAATTCCCGTCCTGATCGAGCAAAAGAATACGATTATAGCTAATAGAAAAAATCCCCTGCTAAATTTAGCGGGGGATTTTTTAATTGAAATAAAGTGTTATTTCATCGGAGGAATGAAATTGTTCATTCGTAAAATACCAATTAAATGATTAAAAAATAGTTCTTTTTCTGGGAAAGTTGTAGATGGCTTTACAGTAAAAGTAGCCACTTTTTTTCCGAGTTGCTCTGCCGTTTCTTCAAATAAAATGACACGTTTACTTTTTTTATTTTCAAATACAGGAATGCCTTCACGACATATGTATAATGGTTGGAAATCACCAGTAGTAGTTGGTTTTAATATTACAACAAGCGAACACACTCTTTTATCGTTTTTTATCGTTTCAAATTGTAACATATGTGCTATACGTTCTTGATTTGTTTTGGCAATTTCAAGTAATTCATATAAATCAGAGTAGCCTTCTCCGAGTTCTATAAAGCGTTGAATCATATTTTTTCCTCCTCTTTCTTTTACTGTACCATTTCACTTTTTAAATGAAAAGCACACAAAGAAAAAAAACCCTGCATAGCAGGGCCCTTCTTATACTAGCATGTACTAGTAAGAAGGCAAAGGGAGAGGAGAAACCGGAGGAAGAACTTATGGGGAAACGTAAGTCTTCTCCGCGGTTGGCAACAACATCGAAGGTGATGTTGTTATAATTATTTATGTCCAATCTAAATGAAGATATACATAATGAAATTAAATTTTATGTCAGGCTTTTTATTTTTCTTTTTTTTATTTTGTGATAGGATAAAAAAGATAAAGTGGAACTAATATACATATTGGATTCATATTAGTGAATGATGAGATGAATACATAAAAATAATGAGTGGTTATTTGATGCTGAGTTTTCTAATATTTTGGTGAATGTAATTTGTTAACGGTTACCAAAGTGGGAATGGCTTTCTATAATCGCTCGATAGATTGAAATAAAGGTAGTGACAACAGATGAGAGTAGTTTCAGGAAAATGTAAAGGACACCCACTTAAAGCGGTTCCTGGTAATACAACACGTCCAACGACAGATAAAGTAAAAGAATCTATTTTTAATATGATAGGTCCTTATTTTGATGGTGGTATCGCCCTTGATTTATTTGGTGGTAGTGGTGGCCTTGGAATTGAGGCTTTGAGCAGAGGGATCGATAAAGCGATTTTTGTTGATAGGGATAGTAAAGCGATAAAAGTAATTCATCAAAATTTAGAAAGTTGTAGAATACAGGAACAAGCTGAAGTATATCGAAATGATGCGGAACGTGCAGTAAAGGCGCTTATAAAACGTGAAATGTCATTCGATCTTATATTAATAGACCCACCATATAAAGAGCAAAAAATTGTATCTTTAATTAGTGTAATGGATCAACATGGATTGCTACATAGTGATGGATTAATTATGGCAGAGCATGGTAATGATGTAGTTTTACCTGATTCAATAGGAAAGCTTGTAAAAGTACGAGCTGAGAATTATGGGATTACTGCAATATCGATTTATAAGTATGAAGGTGAGGGGACAGAATGACAAGTATAGCTATTTCTTCAGGAAGTTTTGATCCAATTACCCTTGGGCATCTGGATATTATTAAAAGGGGAGCAAAAGTATTTGATGAGGTGTACGTAGTCGTTTTAAACAATTCATCTAAAAAACCATTCTTTTCAGTTGAAGAGCGATTAGAACTAATTCGAGAAGCGACAAAGGATATCCCGAATGTAAAAGTAGATTCGCATAGTGGGCTGTTAGTAGAGTATGCAAAAATGCGTAATGCAAATGCAATATTACGTGGTTTACGAGCAGTTTCTGATTTTGAATATGAGATGCAAATTACTTCTATGAATCGAAAATTAGATGAAAATATTGAAACATTTTTTATTATGACAAACAACCAATATTCATTTTTAAGCTCGAGTATTGTGAAAGAAGTTGCGAGGTATGGAGGGAGTGTAGTAGATCTTGTGCCTCCTATTGTAGAGCGTGCTTTAAAAGAAAAGTTTCAAACCCCGTTAAAGTGAACGGGGTTTTTCTTTATACGTGCGAAAAAATAATAAAATAACATATAAATATAGACAAAATAATGTGAAAATTGGTCCGTAATGTATAAAAGATGTCCAAATTTCATGTAGTATAGAAGGATGCTTGGATAAAAATACAGGAATATCTTTTTGCATAGGTGAGAAAGAACTTACTTTCTCATAAAATGGTGTCCAAAATATAAATGTAAAAATAGGGGCAAGAATACTTTGAATAATTCGTGCGAAAAAATAGGGTTTAAATCGGATGTCTGTTTCAGCTAATATGCTAGCAACTTGTGCCTGAATAGAAAGACCGCTAAATGCTAAAATGAAGCTTGTTACCATAGCTTGTTGTAAGAGGGGTGTTTCATTTATTTGACTAATCATTTGGCTTCCGAGTGTCATTTCGAAAACACCTGATAATATAGGTATACTAAAATCTGTACTTAGTTGGAAGAATGATAAAATATGTTGCATAATAAAAGAAAGAGCTGCTGTAATGTGGAATACAGTAATCATTTTATTTAACACAGAGAATAAAATAATAAATCCGCCAATCATAAGTAATGTTTGAATAGAAGAAACGATAGCATCCCCAAGTAATTTACCGATTGGTCTTTTTTCTTGTAAGCGTGTCTCGTGAAGAATTAAAAAAGGGTTTTGAAAGCGGCGTTTTTTTGTAGTGTGTGTATTATTTTTGTAAGCGGTATTATGGCCGTAAAAACGCATAATTAATCCGACAGCAAAGTTACTTAAATAATGGGCAGCCGCTAATATAATCCCTAATTTTGGATTATTAAAAAAACCGATAGACACAGCACCGAAAATAAAAAGTGGATTAGAAGAATTTGTGAAAGAAACGAGGCGCTCCGCTTCAATCTGAGTTAAAAGGTTGCTTTTTCGTAGTCTAGCGCTTAGTTTGGCGCCTGCAGGGAAACCTGAAGCCATTCCCATTGCCCAAACGAATCCACCTATCCCTGGAACGCGAAAAAGTGGGCGCATGAGTGGTTCTAATATAACGCCAATAAATTTTACAACACCGATACTAATTAGAAGTTCCGCAATGATGAAAAACGGTAGTAGTGAAGGGAATACAACTTCCCACCATATATTTAACCCGCGAATAGAAGCTTGTAAAGCGGCTTGGGGGTGGAGTACAAGAGAAAAGGTTAAAAAAAGCGTTGATATGGTAAGGAAAGCGGTTTTCCATTTTTCATACATGTAAGTAAATCCCCCTTTGTCCCAAAAAACGTTCATTTCAGTATACGTGGATACGTAGTGAATTTAGACCATAAGTATGAAAAAGGAATGAAAAAAATTAAAGGGTGAGAAAAATGAAAGAACCAAAGATTGGTTTAGCACTTGGGTCTGGAGGAGCGAAAGGGTTTGCTCATATTGGTGTAATAAAGGTTTTAAGGGAAGCTGGTATCCCTATTCATATGATTGCAGGAAGTAGTATGGGGGCGCTAATAGGTACGTTTTATGCGGCAAGTAGTAACGTTGAAAGATTGTATAAATTGGCATCTGTTTTCAAGCGGAAGTATTATTTAGATTTCACGGTACCGAAAATGGGATTTATTGCTGGAAAACGTGTCAAAGATATGATTAAAATGTTTACATATAATAAAAATTTAGAAGAGTTAGATATCCCGACGGCTGTTGTGGCTACTGACATATTGAAGGGGGAAAAAGTGGTTTTTACAAGTGGACCAGTTGCAGATGCGGTGAGGGCTAGCATATCTGTTCCTGGAGTGTTTGTACCAGAAAAAATAGATGGACGATTATTAGTGGATGGTGGGGTTATTGATCGTATCCCAGTATCGGTTGTGAAAGAATTAGGGGCCGATATTGTTATCGCTGTGGATGTGTCTCCAATTAAGGTGAATGGCGATGTTACGTCCATTTATGACGTAATCATGCAAAGTATAGAAATTATGCAGCATGAGCTTGTAATGAATCGGCAAATTGCATCGGATTTAATGATGCGACCAGCTGTAGAGCAATTTAGTTCACGTGCTTTTACAAACATTGAAGACATTATTCGAGTTGGAGAAGTAGAAGCGGAAAAACATGTTTCAAATATTTATTTATTAATTGAGCAGTGGAAGGAGAAACATAATGTTTAAGCGTTTTCGGTTTATATATGCAATCTTAATAGGGGTTATATTGGCGATGTTACTTGTTTACGTGCGTTTACCGTATTATGTAACAAAACCAGGAATGGCTGCCAAATTAGAGCCTTACGTTCAAGTTGAGGGTGGAACGAAAGAATCTGGTGATTTTATGCTTGTTACGGTTTCAATGGGACCAGCAAATGTGGTGAATTTAATAGCGGCACAGTTTAATAAATATACACATATTTCAAAAGCGGAAGAAATATTGCAAAAAGGTGAGAGTGATGAAGAATATCAATTTCGCCAAAATTATGCGATGAAAGATTCACAAAATGCAGCAATTTATAATGCATATAAACGTGCAAATCGCTCCGTTTCTTTTGAAAATAAAGGTGTATTAGTTGCTGGTGTGGCAAAAGGAATGCCGTCAGAAGGAAAGCTTAAGCTTGGTGATGTTATTATAGCTGTTGATGGAAAAACATTTGAAAAGACGGAGCAATTTATTGAATATATGACTGGGAAAAAAGAAAGCGATGCTGTAAGTATTGAGTACATGAGAAATGGAAAACAATTGAAAGAAAATTTAAATGTAAAGACGATTCCTAATGGGAATGGACGTGTCGGTATAGGTGTTTCTATCGTTACGGAAAGAGAATTAGTGGTCGATCCGAAAGTGAAAATTAATTCTCATGAAATTGGTGGACCATCCGCAGGTTTAATGTTCACATTAGAAATATATAATCAACTTGTGGAAGAAGACTTAACAAAAGGACATGAAATAGCTGGAACAGGTACAATTAATGAAAAAGGAGAAGTTGGCCCGATTGGTGGTATAAATCAAAAAGTGGTGGCTGCTAGCGATGCTGGGGCTGAGGTGTTCTTTGCGCCAAATGAAAAAGGAGCGGAGAAATCGAACTATAAAAATGCACTTGAGACTGCAAAGGACATTAAAACAAAAATGAAAATTGTACCAGTGGATACGCTGGATGATGCGTTAACATATTTAGAAAAGATGGATAAGGAAAAAACCTCTCTGAAATAGAGAGGTTTTTTTATAGGAATTTTGTAGTTGTTTCATCATAGCGAATAGGATGGTGTGTTATATCCTGTTTTAATAGTTGCGTGCGTAACGGTTCGTGCATGATGGAGAAATATACAGAGTTTGCTTTTTTCTCTATATCTAAAGCAGCATGGTCAAATGTTTTTGTATGAGTAAGGATTGGAAGTTCGATTTTTTTCTTGTTTTTTGAAAGATAAGTTTGTCCTTTTTGTGACATGCCTAGCAGGCGGATATATGGTGCATGTTGTTCTATATTTGCGCTACGTATTTCCTCTTTTGTTGTGTTTGTTAAAATGTGTGTACAAGCTCTTTGTAGTCTAGTCCATGTATAACGTTTTGTTTTTAATGCTTCCATGAATGAATAGAAGGAGGAACTGTTTTGTATTTTTGATAAAATACGATGCTCTAAACCTTCTTCTATTTCATATATATGTCGTAAGTCTCCTGAAGACATTGTCATGAGTTTATATTTAAAAAATGAAAAGTATTGTTCCCAATTATGTAATATCCCGTAGTTTTGTTTGTAATTTGCTAAAAGCGAAGTGGTTGCCTGTGGGAGAAAAGGTTCAATTGTTGTAAATGATCCTTCTTCGCTAAAGAGTTGTTTCCGAATGCTTGTCGCGCTTGCAATATGTTGGTCATTAAATGTTTCATCATGATAATGAGAGGCGAATCTTTTTATAGTTTGAGCTTGTATAGAGCTATTTTGTGACAGAATTGCTTTCATATATTGGAAGCCTAAAATATTATTTGGTTGTGACATATCTATGTTTTTTTCGGATGTTAAAATGTGTGAAAAAGCATCCGATGTTGCTTTTGCATAACTATTTCCAGCGTCCATGAATTGTTTTACAAGGCAGTTAAAAGTCTCTTCTTCGTTTTTTTGTACGGAGATGGTATTATAAAAATTTTCGATTTGTCCATCCTCACTACCGAAACAAATTTCAGAAACATGTAGGGCATTTAAAATGGAAATAGCACCATTTGCGAAGGTTTCAGCCTTTTGTGTTGCAAAGACGTATGGAAGCTCTACAACAAGGTCTACGCCGTTTGCTAAGGCCATTTTAGTGCGATACCATTTGGAAATGAGTGCGGGCTCACCACGCTGTAAAAAAGGACCACTCATAACGGCAATTATTATATCGGATTGTGTTAACTTTTTTGTCTGTTGCACATGATAAAGGTGACCGTTATGAAAAGGGTTATATTCAACAACAATACCACCAGCTTTTATGGTAATCTCTCCTTTCGATGTAGCATCTTTTTGAAAAACGTGATACTCTATATATTATTTACTATGATGACTTCATTATAGTGTAAAGAAAAAACATTGACAAATATAAAATGGCTAGCTATAATTTTGTTTGTTGCCTTGAGGTGATATGATATGAAATGGTCCATCCATCAATTGAATAAATTGAGAAATAAAGGATTGACATTGGATGAGATGGTAGATGTAAGTGAGCTAAAAGAGGTCGAGAAAGATATTCGTGAAATTAATCCTGTTCATGTAACGGGAAGAGTTGATTTTGGCTCCGGTAAGTTTACGTTTCATCTACATATAACTGGAAGCATGGTTTTACCATGTTCTCGCTCTTTAGTAGATGTGACATTACCATTTGACATTAAAACAACTGAGGTGTTCCAAACTTCACAAGAAGAATTTGAAGCTGAAGCTGAAATTCATTGTTTAGAAGGAGAAGTACTTGACTTACTGCCCGTAATCAAGGAAAATATACTTTTGGAGATTCCAATGCAAATTTTCAGTGATGATGTTTCTGGTGGAGCACCGACGCAAGGTCAAGACTGGCAAGTGATTTCGGAAGAAGACAAAGAAAAGACTGTTGATCCAAGATTGGCAGGACTTGCAAAGTTTTTTGACAAATAATCGGAAGACTGGTTCAGGCCTTCATATGAAAATAACTATTTCTTTTAAGGAGGTGGGAAGAATGGCTGTACCTTTTAGAAGAACTTCTAAAACAGTAAAAAGAAAGCGTCGTACGCATTTCAAATTATCAGTACCTGGTATGGTAGAGTGCCCAAGCTGTGGTGAAGCGAAATTAGCTCACCGTGTATGTAAAGCATGCGGTACTTACAAAGGTAAAGAAGTAATCAGCAAGTAATTGTGGGAAAATAAACGCAGAAGATATCTTCTGCGTTTATTTTTTTTGTCTTAATCTTTAGTTGTTGTATTCTATCTTTTCTAGTAACTGCATATGCTTAATAAAAAATGCATAGGGAGGACTAGAGAAATGGCGACAACAAGACAAGATGCTTGGACTGATGATGAAGATTTGCTTCTGGCAGAAGTAGTACTCCGGCATATTCGAGAAGGTGGAACACAACTTTCTGCCTTTAAGGAAGTGGGGAAAAATTTATCTCGTACACCAGCAGCATGTGGATTTAGATGGAATTCTTACGTAAGAAAGCAATATAAAGAACGTATTGAGGAAGCGAAGCAACTTCGTAAAGTAGAAAATTATGAAGTGAAAGAGACAAAAGTGTTAGAACCTACGTCAATTACGTTGAATGATGTTATTGATTTCTTGCAAAATTATAAAGATGAAAACTCTTTAACGGTGTTGCAACAACAAGTTGAATCATTACAAACAGAAAGAGAGCGTCTTCTGGAGCGATTATCAGTATATGAGGAAGAGTATAGAACATTGCTTGATTATATCGATCAAAAAAGAAGTGTAATGGTAGCGGAAAGAAACAATGCTCGCTCGACTGAGAAGTTAGAGAAGCTTAAGAAATAAAAAAACAGCTGTTATACAGCTGTTTTTTTTATTTCTTAAGCCGATTCTTCATTTGTAACCGCATTCAAATTTGTTTCTGGATGCCAAATATAAAAATCTCCATCAGTTACTGATACGGGGCTGAAATTTAATTTATCCCAAAAACCAGCTGAATGAATACGCGCTATCGTTTTAATAGGAAATTGGAGTTGTTTCGCATGATTTACAAGCATTTGTCCGAATCCTTGTTTTTGAAAAGTTGGTAATACTTCAAGTTTATAAAGTTCTAGGTAAGGACCTGTAATTTCGAATGGTTCTCCGCCGTTTCTTTTCATATATAGACTCATACGTGCGATTAGTGATCCGCCATAATAAATACCGTAAAATGGAGATTCACTGTCGTTTTCAATAATGTTTGCTTGCAATTCTTCCAGCATAGATAGTTCCTGGGCTCCGCACCCTTTAAATTTTTTGAATTCATCTAACGTTTTATAATTGATGAGCAAGCGCTCAACTTTTGGGAATCCCATTACATCACATCCTTTTCTTATCTCGTTGAATGCAGAAAAGTAAAAATATTTATAATAATAGTATAACTCATTTTTTTATTTTTATGAAGAAGATAGTATATTTCTTTTATTATTTTTTTGAGGATTTGCTAAACTAAGAGTATAAGCGTATTAATAGGCAGTATATACATAGTGAAAAGTGAGAGTGTATTTGTTTGGCAGAGGACAACGAAATTATAGGGTGTGCTTATGTACTTTAAAAAGATATAAAAAAGGGGGGAGGCAAGGGCGCTTAATGTGAATCCCTTGTGTGAAAATGAAAATTGGAATTGTCGGACCAGGTGCTATTGGTCTATTGTATACATTTTATTTACAAAAAAGTAACCAAGATGTTACGTTGTTTACAAGAACAGCTAAGCAAGCTGAAGAGTTAAATGAAACAGGTGTAACTTGTATTAGAGATGGAAGATGTGAAACAGTATATCCAGCTGTTTTACCGATAGAAAGTATGGTAGCGCAAAATTTAGATTATATATTTATTGCTGTGAAGCAATATCATATAGATGACATACTACCGTTTGTGGAAGGTGCATCATCATTAATCTTTTTGCAAAACGGAATGTCGCATCTTCCAAAGATGCTGCAAATAGGGAGTGAAAATATAGCTGTTGGTATTGTAGAACATGGTGCGAAAAAAGAGGGAGGGCACATCGTTCATCATACTGGAGTAGGTGTAACGAGATTTGGAGTGGTTTGTGGCCAATCTATACATTTTAAAAAAATATTTCATTCTTTTCCGGTTGCTTATTTTCCAGTTCAAATAGAAACAGATTGGGAAGAGATTATGCGCAAAAAATTAGTAGTAAATGTATGTATCAATCCGTTGACAGCGTTATTGGGAGTTAAGAATGGTGAATTAATCACGAATCGTTTTTTTTATCAAATGATGGAGCAAGTGTTTCAGGAGGTCGCATTTCTTATTAGAGGAGAAAAAGAAATGGTATGGCAAATGGTACGAAATGTGTGTGAAGGAACGTCTCGTAATACATCCTCTATGTTAGCGGATGTAAGAGCGAATAGACAGACGGAAATTAATGCGATTGTTGGGTATGTATTAGAAGAGGCTAAGAAACAGCAACGACCAGTTCCGATACTTCAATTTTTGTTCGATGCAATAAAGGGGTTAGAAACAAGAGTATAAGTGTTATTCTTTGCTTTTAAGTGAAACATTGACTACAATGTGGATTGGTGAGAGAACTGGATACGAAAGGAAGAATTATATGGAGATAAAAGAAATCTCTGTTCCGCAACAAGGTGTTGTAGCGGACTATATGAACGGTAAAAAAGAGATACAGTCATGTTTTGATTATATGTTAACAGAAGATGCTTTTAAACAACGTTTACATGATTTGCGTGAAAGGGAGTTTTTCCGCCAAGATTTAGTAGCGCATTTATTAGAATATAATACAAAATTACAAGCGGGAGAATCTACACTTCAAAATGTAAAAGCGCTTGGAGATGAAAATACATATGTTGTTATAGCTGGACAACAAGCGGGGTTATTAACTGGACCGCTTTATACAATTCATAAAGTTATTTCAATTTTACAGCTTGCAAAGGAAAAGGAAGAAAGTTTAGGAGTTAAAGTTGTCCCTGTCTTCTGGATTGCGGGTGAAGATCATGATATGGATGAGATTAACCATACTTTTGTAGCGAAAAATAAAAAGATGAAAAAAACTATTTTTTATGATCGTAATCCGAAAAAGGCGAGTGCTTCTGAGTCTGAACTTTCTGTTGAAGATTGTAGAAGTTGGATTGAAGAGATTTTTAAAACATACCCAGAAACAAATTTTACAAAGGATGTATTAAAATTTGTTGATGATGCTTTGAAAAAATCGAATACGTATGTAGATTTCTTTGCTCATCTTATTACGAAAATCTTTGCTAATTCTGGTTTAATCCTTGTTGATTCACATCATCCTGAATTAAGAAAGTTAGAAATTCCATTTTTTAAGCGAATTATAAGTAAGTATAAAGAGGTGCAAGAGGGGCTTCGTAATCAGCAGGAAGTAATTAAAGAACTAGGATACAAACCGATTATTGAAACGAAGTCTCATGCAGTGCATATATTCATGGAAATAGATAATGAACGAGTATTGCTTGAAGAGCATCAAGGTAAGTTTGTTGGAAAGGATGGGGCGCATTCCTTTTCATATGAAGAGTTGATTGAAGAAATGGAGAGAAATCCGGCACGTTTTAGTAATAATGTTGTAACGCGTCCTCTTATGCAAGAGTATGTATTTCCTACGCTCGCATTTATTGGAGGTCCAGGGGAATTAGCTTATTGGAGTGAATTACAACAAGTATTCCATACTGTCGGTTTTCAAATGCCACCTGTCGTTCCTCGTCTTACAATTACTTATGTGGAGAGAGATATAGCGACAGATTTATTCGATCTGCAATTGAGAGAAAGTGATCCGTTTTTAAATGATGTCGATAAACTGCGTGAAAACTGGTTGTCTAATCGAGTAGAGGAACCGATTGATGATCATTTTGAAAAGGCGAAAAAAGAAATTGCCGATATTCATATATCTTTACAGCAATTTGTAAAGAAAATAGAGCCAGGATTAGGTGCGTTTGCAGGGAAAAACGAATTGAAAATTAATGAACAAATTGAACTGCTGGAAAGAATGTTGAAAAGAAATGTTGAGAAAAAGTATGAGGTTGAGCTAAATAAATTCCGCCGTATACAATTCGCACTTCGTCCATTAGGTGCGCCGCAAGAACGTGTGTGGAATGTATGTTATTATTTAAATCAGTTTGGTTTGGATTTCGTTGATCGTGTAATGGAAAACCCTTTTTCTTGGGACGGAAAACATCATGTTATAAAACTATAAAATCTTGCTCTTTGGAGCAGGATTTTATTTTTATTCCGTTGAATTTACTGTGAAGTGATTTTTTTCTGAATTATCAATCAAAAAAAGTGTTGGATATGGTAATTGTGTTGGATACTTAAATATATGACAAAATAGCACAAAATGTAAACGTATTATTCGCTTTTTCGACAGTTTTTTATTTAAATTCCCGCAAAAGATGATAAAATTTAGTATATAATAAAAGAAAATAGCGATTTGTATAGTATGTTGCCTTTGTTGGTAAGTTAAATGAGTCGTTCTTTCGTATTATTTCATTCTCTAAGCGTGAAATATGTGCTTAGAGGAAGGGATACATTCAACATAATTAATTGGAAAAAGAGTAGGTGCAACAATGTTTAAACACGTAACAGTGCTTTTAAAGGAAACAGTAGACGGCTTAGATATAAAGCCAGATGGTACATATGTAGATTGTACACTGGGGGGAGGAGGACATAGTTCTTATTTATTATCCCAATTAACTGAAGGTGGAAAATTAATAGCGTTTGATCAAGATGAGATAGCGATTCAAAACGCGAAAGAAAAGTTCTCTTCATACGGTGAACAGTTTATAACAGTAAAGAGTAACTTCCGTTATTTAGCTGAAAAACTGCAAGAAATAGGTATAACAGAAGTAGACGGTATTTTATTTGATTTAGGTGTTTCATCCCCACAATTAGATACACCAGAGCGAGGCTTTAGTTATCATCATGATGCACCGTTAGATATGCGGATGGATCAAGATGCCCCATTAACGGCATATGATGTTGTAAATAGCTGGTCATATGAACAACTTGTAAGGATTTTCTTCCAATACGGTGAAGAGAAATTTTCAAAACAAATTGCAAGAAAAATTGAAGCTTATCGTGAGAATAAAGCTATTGAAACGACAGGAGAATTAGTAGAGCTAATTAAAGAAGGTATTCCGGCTCCTGCTCGTAGAACTGGTGGGCATCCTGCTAAGCGGGTGTTTCAGGCAATTCGTATAGCTGTAAATGATGAATTAAAAGTATTTGAAGAAGCATTGGAATCTGCTATTGAGATGGTTAAGCCAGGTGGAAGGGTTAGTGTTATAACATTCCATTCATTGGAAGATCGTATTTGTAAAACAACGTTTAAGCGAAATAGTACAACGCCACAATTGCCACCAGGATTACCGATTATTCCTGATGAATTTAAGCCGAAATTAAAGCTTATTACAAGAAAACCGATTTTACCTTCTGATATAGAGCTAGAAGAAAATAATCGTGCGCGTTCTGCGAAGTTGAGAATCGCTGAAAAACGATAAAAGGGAGAGAGAGGTATGACTAATTTAGCTGTAAAGTACAAACAACAAGCGCAAGAAGAGGTGCAAATTCAAACGCCCCCACAGCAGATGGCTAAGCCGAAGGTTAAAGCGAAAATTACAAGAATCGAAAAACTGTTGTATGTAGCGTTTATTGGCTTTTTATTGTATGCCTGTGTCGCGTTTATTGGAAATAAAGCAGGCCTTTATCAAGTTAATGTAGAAGCAGCGACGATAGAAGAAAAAATTGTACAGCAGCAAAAAGAAAATCAAGAATTACAAGCTGAAGTAGAGAAGTTAAGTCGCTATGAACGAATCGCTGAAGTTGCAAAAAAACATGGGCTAGAAATTAATGCGAATAATGTGAAAGGCCTCAAATAAGGCAATAGGTGTGAAGGAACGATGAAGAAGAATATGACTAAATTTCATACCAATAAGGGAGCAGGTTATTTTATGATATTTTTCCTCCTGCTCTTTTTGCTGTTATTAGCCCGATTTTTTTACATACAATCAACAGGAACAGTTCATAATCAGGATTTAGATGCACTTGCTAAACAAAAGCATAGTAAAAAAGGAGTTCTTGAAGCGAACCGAGGAACCATCTATGATCAAAACGGTCATGTGTTAGCACAAGACGCAAACTCTTATAAAATAGTAGCTGCGCTAAAAGGTGCTAACTCTGTTGAGAATAAAGAAGATACTGCAAAGAAAATTGCAGGAGTACTTGGAAAAGGCGAAGAGGATATTTTAGCTTCTTTAAATAAGGAAGGTAGAAGTCAAGTCGAATTTGGAACGTTAGGCAAGGATTTGACGAAAGAAAAGAAGGAACAAATAGAAGCGTTGAAATTGCCGGGAATATCTTTTATTACAGAAAATGCAAGGGTGTATCCAAACGGTGATTTTGCATCTTACGTTATAGGTCATGCAAAACCAAATGAGAATGGAACCTCGGTAGGTCAATTTGGCATAGAAAAAAGCTTGGATAAATACTTAAGTGCTTCTAATGGAGAAGTAGCGTATACAGGTGATCGTAAAGGTGTATCCCTTGATGGTGGAAAAGTTAATGTAAAGGCACCTAAAAATGGAGATAACGCTTATTTAACAATTGATCAACGTGTCCAAAGTTATTTAGAAGACGCGATGAAAGCAGCAAGTAAGCAATATGAGCCAGAAAGTTTAATAGGGATTGTTGCAGATCCAAAAACCGGAAAAATATTAGCGATGTCTACTAAACCTAGTTATGACCCTAATGATCGTCAAATTAAATATTTCTTCAATGACGCAATTGCCAATGCATTTGAACCTGGATCAACAATGAAAATTTTCACGTTAGCGGCAGCTATTAATGAAGGTGTGTACAAAGGGCAAGATTATTATCAGTCCGGGACATATCAAGTCGGAAATAGGAAAATAAAAGATCATAACGGTGGTGCTGGTTGGGGCTCTATCACGTTTGATGAAGGGGTAGAGCGTTCTTCAAACGTAGCGTTTGCAATTTTAGGAGATCAAAAACTTGGTCCAGAACGTTTCCGAAAATATATTCATAGTTTTGGATTAGATGAAAAAACGAACATTGATTTATCAGGTGAAGGATCGAATACAATTTTATTTGATCAGCAAATACAACAAGTGACAACAGCTTTTGGACAAGGTTCCACTGTAACACCAATTCAGCTTGTACAAGCTGCAACGGCCATTGCAAATGATGGGAAAATGATGAAACCTTATGCAATTGATAAAATTGTAGATCCAATAACAGACAAAGTAAAATTAGAACATAAGCCAGAAGAAGTAGGAAAACCTGTTACAAAGGAAACAGCAGCGCAAGTAAGACAGTTATTAGAACGTGTTGTTACATCTCCGAAAGGTACAGGGACAGCTTATAAAATTGATGGATATTCAGTTGGTGGTAAAACAGGGACAGCGCAAATTCCGGATGGAAAAGGCGGCTATATGACAGGAAGACAGAATTATATATTCTCATTCTTAGGTATGGCACCAATGGACGACCCACAACTTGTTGTGTATGTAGCTGTTAAACAGCCGAAATTAAAAGATGATGAGAACGGTGCACAGCCTTTAGCTGATATTTTTAAATATGTAACAAAAAATAGTTTAGAGTATTTAAAGATTAAGCCAAATGAAGTGAAAGATCCGAAAAAACATCTGAAAGAACAACAAACTACTGTTCCAGATGTAACTGGTAAAACGATGGCTGAAGCGGGGAAAGCAATTGATAAAGCAAAACTTCGTCCAATCGTACTAGGTGAAGGGAAAGTACAGCAACAAGTACCAAAAGCAACTGAACAAACATTGAAAGGCGACCGAGTCTTCTTGGTAGGAGATAAGCCTACAATGCCAAATATACAAGGATGGGCACTGCGTGATGTTATGAATTTAGCGAAGACATTACAGCTTAACTTGAAGCCTTCTGGTACAGGATACGTAACAGAGCAAAGTGTGGCGGAAGGAACATTATTACAACCTGGTACAGAATTAGGTGTCACACTCGTACCGCCACTCGAACCACAACAAGAAGCAGAAAAGCCGTAATGGTAAAAGAGAAGAAGTTCTAATTAAATAAGTACAAGCATATATTGGAACAAGCTAGGCGTAAGGGAGGCTTGTTCCGATATGCGTGTATCAAATGTAACAGTTAGAAAACGACTTATTTTTATACTTATATCAGGTATACTTATTTTCACTATTATCGATATTCGTCTTGGATATGTGCAATTTTTTCTTGGGAATATGTTAACGGATCGTGCGAAAGATTCATGGAGTCGTAATATTACTTTTGAACCCGAACGTGGGAAAATTTTAGACCGAAATGGTGTGGAACTTGCCACGAATAAAAGTGCTCCAACTGTCTTTGTTGTACCGAGGCAAATTGAAAAACCAGCAGAGACTGCAGAGAAGTTAGCTGCAGTATTAGGTGTGGAAAAAGATGAGATTTATAAAAGAATTACAAAAAAAGAATCGATTGTAAGGTTAGATAAAGGCGGAAGGAAAATATCACATGACAAAGCGAAAGAAGTACGAGGATTAAGTTTGAAGGGCGTGTATATCGCAGAGGATTCTATCCGGTACTATCCATTTGGAAACTTTTTATCACATGTATTAGGTTTTGCAGGTAGCGATAACCAAGGTCTTATGGGGCTAGAAAAATATTATGATAAAGAGCTAAATGGGGACAAAGGTCATGTTCGTTTTTTTGCAGATGCGAAAGGACAAAGGATGCCTAATGTTGGTGATGATTTCAAAAAGCCAGAAGCCGGTTTGAATTTAGGATTAACAATCGATGCGCGTATTACAAGGATTATGGAAAGAGAAATGAATATTGCGGAGTCAACTTATAATCCAGACGGTATGATTGCAATTGCAATGAATCCTAAAAATGGTGAAATTTTAGGTATGTCTAGTCGGCCGAGTTTTGATCCAGCGGATTTTCAAAGTGTCTCTCCAGAAGTGTATAACAGAAATCTACCTGTGTGGAGTACGTATGAGCCTGGTTCAACATTTAAGATCATTACACTAGCTGCAGCATTGAATGAAAATTTAGTAGACTTAGAGAAGGATACGTTTTATGATGATGGAGCAGCTGAAGTCGGTGGAGCTAGATTGAAATGCTGGAAAGCAGGAGGTCATGGCAGTCAAACGTTTTTAGAAGTCGTTCAAAACTCATGTAACCCGGGATTTATTGAACTTGGTGATCGCCTTGGTAAAGACCGATTATTTAAATACATTCGTAATTTTGGTTTTGGGCAGAAGACTGGGATTGACTTGCAAGGTGAAGGCAGTGGGATTTTATTTAATTTAGATAAAGTTGGTCCAGTAGAGCAAGCGACAACTTCATTCGGCCAAGGGGTTTCTGTTACACCAATTCAACAAGTAGCAGCTGTAGCGGCGGCTGTAAATGGTGGAACATTGTATCAGCCGTATATAGCTAAGGAGTTTATTGATCCGAAAAATAATCAAGTTGTTAGTAAAAAGACACCTGTTGAGAAAAGAAAAGTTATTTCCAAGGAAACTTCAGAAAAAGTTCGTTATGCATTAGAGAATGTTGTAGCGAAAGGTTCTGGTAAAGGTGCTTATATTGATGGATATCGTGTAGGTGGAAAAACGGGTACTGCTCAAAAGGTGAAAGATGGTAAATATTTAGAGAATAATTATATTGTATCTTTTATCGGATTTGCTCCAGCGGATGATCCAGAGATTGTTGTGTATGTTGCTGTTGATAATCCAAAAGGGGTTACACAGTTTGGTGGAGTGGTAGCAGCTCCAATTGTCGGGAATATCCTTCGAGATGCGCTTCCTGTTATGGGAGTGAAACCGAGAAAAGAACAAGTTGAAAAAGAATATAAATGGGGCGATACACCAACTGTGGAAGTTCCGAATTTAATTGGAATGAAAAAGAAAGATTTACAAACACAACTCGTCGATTTGCAGCTTGATATAAGTGGAGATGGAGAGAAAGTAATTAAGCAATCACCAGAAGCGGGAGCTAAAGTAAAAGAAGGCTCAAAAATTAGAATTTACTTCGGGAATTAAAGGTAACATAGTACGTTTTATGGTACAATTGGTGGAAGTGAGTTCTTTATAGAACAGTTACTTAACTTGAGACAATAAGTATCTCAGTCATAAATAGGCCAGTAGCACTTACCTCCTTATATAGGAGGTAATGTGTTGCTTACTGAAAAAAAGATAAATAAACAATGTAGAGAGGGTTTAGTGAAATGAAGTTGCATACACTTTTATCATGTTTGCATGATTTTCCAGTTGTTCCAAAAGAAAATCCAGAAATCACATCTATAGAAGCTGATTCACGTAAAGTGAAAGAAGGAAGCTTATTTGTATGTATGAAAGGATATACGGTTGATAGCCATGATTTTGCTAAGCAAGCAGCGGCACAAGGAGCGGCTGCTATTGTTGCGGAAAGACCAATTGATGTTGACGTTCCAGTTGTACTTGTGAAAAATACTTTTCGTTCGTTAGCGGTTTTAGCTGATTATTTTTATGGTCAACCGACACACAAGTTACATTTAATCGGAATTACAGGTACAAATGGAAAGACAACAACATCGCATATTATGGATGAGATTATGCGAGCACATGGTCATAAAACAGGGCTAATTGGAACGATTAATATGAAAATCGGTGATGAAACATTTGAGGTGAAAAATACAACACCAGATGCACTAACACTTCAACAGACGTTTTCAAAAATGGTTGAACAAGGTGTGGACAGCACGGTAATGGAAGTTTCGTCACATGCGTTAGATCTTGGTCGTGTACACGGATGTGATTACGATGTAGCGGTGTTTACGAACTTAACACAAGATCATTTAGACTATCATAAAACGATGGAAGAATATAAACATGCAAAAGGGTTACTATTTGCACAGCTTGGCAATAGTTATAATCATAATCGTGAAAAGTACGCTGTGCTGAATAGCGATGATAATGTAACAGAAGAGTATATGAGAAGTACTGCAGCAACTGTTGTAACATATGGTATTGATACAACAAGTGACATTATGGCAAAAAATATCGTTATGACGAGTGGCGGAACTACATTTACCCTTGTCACACCGTATGAAAGTGTAAATGTTACGATGAAATTAATAGGTAAATTTAATGTGTATAACGTACTTGCAGCAACAGCAGCAGGACTTGTTTCGGGTGTGAAATTAGAAACAATCATTGCTGTTATAAAGGAACTAGCTGGGGTTCCAGGGCGTTTTGAAGTTGTTGATGGAGGACAAAATTATACAGTTATTGTTGATTACGCACATACGCCGGATAGTTTAGAAAATGTATTAAAAACTGCAAAACAATTCGCAAAAGGTGATGTGTATTGTATCGTTGGTTGTGGTGGCGATAGGGACCGAACGAAGAGACCGATAATGGCAAGTGTTGCAACAAAATATGCAACTCATGCAATTTACACATCAGATAATCCAAGAAGTGAAGATCCAGCGGCTATTTTAGATGATATGGTACATGGTGCAAGTGGAAATAATTATGAAGTGATTATTGATAGAAAAGAAGCGATACACCATGCAATCACTAAAGTAAAAGCAGATGATATCATTATTATTGCTGGTAAGGGTCATGAAACGTATCAAATTATTGGTAAAGAAGTTCATCATTTTGATGATCGAGAAGTTGCGAAAGAAGCAATTACAGGGCGTTTAAACAACGAAGAGTAACAACGTGAGAGGAGGACTACATGTGCTTGAGCAAGGTTTATTAGTAACGGCTGGGGTAGCATTCTTAATTTCTGTTGCCCTTTCGCCATTGTTTATTCCATTTTTAAGAAAATTAAAGTTCGGACAGAGTATTCGTGATGAGGGACCAAAGTCACATCAAAAAAAATCAGGGACACCGACAATGGGTGGTATCGTCATATACGTATCTATGATGGTAACTTCACTTATTATGGCGATTAAGTTTAATTATTTAGGTGCAGAGGTTTCGTTATTACTATTAGTGACGTTTGGTTACGGATTAATCGGATTTTTAGATGACTACATAAAGGTAGTTAAGAAGAGAAATCTTGGTTTAACATCAAAACAAAAATTAGTAGGGCAGCTTGTTATTGCTATTGCATTCTTTTTAATTGGAAAAGGGCAAGCGTTCCACACATACATTATGATTCCGGGAACGGATGTTAAGTTTGAATTAGGTTGGGCGTATTTTGTACTTGTACTATTTATGCTTATTGGTGGATCAAATGCAGTTAACTTAACTGACGGTTTAGATGGTTTATTATCAGGAACAGCTGCTATTGCATTTGGAGCATTTAGTATTATTGCTGTGGCACAAGAGCAATTTGGAGTAGCGATATTCTGTATGGCAGTGGTAGGAGCTGTACTTGGATTTTTAGTATTCAATGCGAATCCAGCAAAAGTGTTTATGGGAGATACAGGTTCATTAGCTTTAGGTGGAGCCATTGCAGCTGTAGCGATTTTATTAAAACAAGAATTGCTACTTGTAATTATTGGCGGAGTATTCGTCATGGAAACTTTATCGGTTATTATTCAGGTCATTTCATTTAAAACAACAGGAAAACGTGTCTTTAAAATGAGTCCATTACACCATCATTATGAATTATGTGGTTGGTCAGAGTGGCGTGTTGTTGTGACGTTTTGGTCTGCAGGATTTTTATTAGCTGTGTTAGGAATTTATATCGGGGTGTGGATGTAATTGAAAACTGTAACTGAATTTCAAAATAAGAATATTCTTGTATTAGGCATTGCAAAAAGTGGTTATGCAGCAGCTACATTGTTACAAAAGTTAGGGGCGAATGTCATTGTAAATGACGGAAAGCCTTTAGCTGACAATGTACTTGCTGCAGAATTACAAGCAAAAGGAATGGACGTTGTATGCGGTGGCCATCCTTTAGAATTATTAGAGAGAAATATTTCTCTTGTCGTTAAAAATCCAGGAATCCCGTATTCTAATCCAATATTAGTTGCTGCGAAAGAAAAGCAAATTCCAATTGTTACGGAAGTTGAATTAGCATATCGTATTTCAAAAGCGCCATTTGTTGGAATTACAGGATCTAATGGTAAAACGACGACAACAATGCTGACATTTGAAATGTTAAAAGAAGGACAAAAGCATCCTGTTATTGCAGGGAATATAGGAACTGTAGCTTGTGAAGTAGCACAGGATGCAAAAGAAAATGAAGTTGTAGTTACAGAACTTTCATCGTTCCAATTGATGGGAGTAGAATCGTTCCAGCCTAAAATTGCAGCGTTCTTAAACTTATTTGAAGCCCACTTAGATTATCATGGGACGAAGAAGGAATATGGTTTAGCAAAAGCAAATGTTTTTAAAAACCAAACAGAAAACGATTATAGTGTAATAAACGCGGATGATGCAGATGTGATGGCTTTATCTGCGGATACTAAAGGTCAAAAAATCTTGTTTTCGACAACGAAAGAAATTGAAGATGGCGCGTGTATAAAAGATAACGCTCTTTATTTCAAAGGTGAAAAAGTTGTTGAAGTAAGCGATATCGTTTTACCTGGTCAACATAATCTAGAAAATATTTTAGCTGCGATGAGTATTGCGAAATTATTAGGTACTTCTAATGAAGCAATTACGGTCGTGTTAAAACGTTTTACGGGTGTAAAACATCGTTTAGAATATGTAACAACGATTAACAACCGTAAGTTTTATAATGACTCAAAAGCAACGAATATGTTAGCGACTGAGAAAGCACTATCTGCGTTTACACAACCGATTGTGTTACTAGCAGGTGGGCTTGACCGCGGAAATGAATTCGATGATTTAATTCCGTATTTCAAAAATGTAAAAGCGATTGTAACATTTGGACAAACAGCTCCCAAACTAGTAAGAGCGGCAGAAAAAGCGGGATTAGATATAATTGAAAGTGTCGATACTTTAGATGAAGCAGTGGTGAAAGCTTATGCTCATTCTAAAGAAGGTGATGTTGTTCTTCTTTCTCCAGCGTGTGCAAGCTGGGATCAATTTAAAACATTTGAAGAAAGAGGAGACATTTTTATACAAGCTGTGCATAAACTTATATAAAGTAAATCAAAACATCAGTAGGCTAACACCTACTGATGTTTTGTTACATAGGGCAAAAGGTTCTGCCTAAAGAGGTGGTGTTTGTGGGTAATGAAGAAAACGCCTGATTTTATGCTCATCATCGTAACACTTTCATTGTTGACAATCGGAATGATTATGGTTTATAGTGCGAGTGCAGTTTGGGCCTCTTATAAAATGGGGGACTCATTCTTTTTTGCAAAAAGACAATTACTGTTTGCGGGTCTTGGTGTAGTAGCTATGTTTTTTATTATGAAAATTGATTATTGGGTGTGGCGTACGTATTCAAAAGTAATTTTGCTAGTTTGCTTCATTCTTCTTATTCTCGTTCTTATTCCTGGAGTAGGTCTTGTTCGAGGAGGAGCACGAAGTTGGATTGGGATCGGAGCATTTTCGATTCAACCATCAGAATTTATGAAGTTTGCGATGATTATTTTCTTGGCGAAGTTTTTAGCGGAACGGCAAAAATTGATCACATCTTTTAAACGTGGTTTATTACCGGCTCTTAGTTTTGTGTTTCTTGCTTTTGGGATGATTATGTTACAGCCAGACCTTGGGACAGGAACGGTAATGGTTGGGACATGTATCATTATGATATTTATTTCGGGAGCGAGGGTCTTTCACTTTGCAATGTTTGGTTTGATTGGTGTAGCGGGATTTGTAGGATTAATTGCATCAGCACCGTATCGAATGAAACGCATTACATCATATTTAGATCCGTGGTCAGATCCGCTTGGAAGTGGATTTCAAATTATCCAATCATTACTCGCAATTGGACCTGGTGGATTATTTGGGCTTGGACTTGGACAAAGTAGACAAAAATTTCTTTATTTACCTGAACCACAAACTGACTTTATATTTGCGATCTTATCCGAGGAATTAGGTTTTATTGGTGGTTCATTTGTGTTATTATTATTTAGTCTATTATTATGGCGCGGGATTCGTATCGCATTAGGAGCGCCAGATTTATATGGTACGTTTTTAGCAGTAGGTATTGTGGCGATGATTGCGATTCAAGTAATGATTAATGTTGGTGTTGTAACAGGACTGATGCCTGTTACGGGTATTACCTTGCCGTTTTTAAGTTATGGTGGATCAAGTTTGACATTAATGTTAATGGCAGTAGGTGTATTATTAAATATAAGTCGCCATTCTCGCTACTAAACCCTGTTTATAAGACAGGGTTTTTCGTATGTGTGTAAAAATGCAATATGTATATAGAAATAAATATAATGGAAATAAGAAAAGAGAAGCGGAGGAGTTAGTAGTGCGTGTATTAGTTAGTGGTGGGGGTACTGGTGGTCATATTTATCCAGCTCTTGCTTTAATTAGAGAAATAAAAAAGTTAAATCCAGAAGCAAGATTTTTATATATTGGTACGGAAAATGGACTAGAGAGTACAATCGTTCCAAAAGCAGGTATACCATTTCAGTCTATTGTTATAAGTGGATTTAAACGAAAAATATCATTAGATAATGTGAAAACAGTAATGCGTTTTCTAAAAGGTGTACAGGATAGTAAACGATATATTCGTCGTTTTAATCCGGATATCGTAATTGGAACGGGTGGATATGTATGTGGACCAGTTGTATACGCTGCAGCCAAATTAGGTATTCCAACTATTGTACATGAACAAAATAGTGTACCAGGTGTAACGAACAAATTTTTAAGTCGTTATGTTGATAAAGTTGCTGTTTGTTTTGAAGCAGCTACAGAGCATTTTCCAGAGTCAAAAGTGATAATGACAGGTAATCCGCGAGCATCAGAGGTAATGGATCAAAATGGAATGAAAGGGAAACGTTCAGTTGGGCTTTCTCTTCCTAAAAAGTCTGTACTTATATTTGGTGGAAGTCGTGGAGCTAGACCGATTAACGATGCCTTCGTTGAAGCAATTGAACAGTTTGGGAACAAAAGCTACGAAATACTATATGTAACAGGTGAAGTACATTATGACAAAGTGATGGAAGCCGTGAAGCAAAAAGGGAACCCGAACAATGTTATTATTAAGCCGTTCATTCATAATATGCCAGAGGTACTAACTGGTGTAGACCTTGTTGTTTCAAGGGCTGGGGCAACAACACTTGCAGAATTAACAGCGTTAGGAAAACCAAGTGTGTTAATACCGAGTCCGTACGTAACAAATAATCATCAGGAAAAGAATGCACGTTCAGTTGTTGATAAAGGAGCGGCAAAAATGTTACTTGAAAAAGATTTAACAGCTGAAACGCTTATTCGTGATATTGATGAGATTTTATTGGATGCACAAACATTACAAAATATGAAGCTAGCTGCTAAGCAACTAGGTATTCCAGATGCAGCAAATAAGCTGTATGAAGTAATGAATAAGCTTGTAAAAAAATAAAGTGAGGCTTTAATCGGTGGGGAGTGATTCTTTCTCGTTGATTATTACCTTTCACTAATCGGATGTTTACTGGCATCCCGATTCTCGCCTAACTTCTTTGTTACCGCCGAATTTTGATTTAGGAGCTGTACTGCCCGTAAATAGAGGGATAACGTTAGGTGAACGCCCTGCATATTATTGTCATAAGGAGACTTAATATGGGGGAGATTGTCTATGGAACAATTAGTAAATGAGCTTATAGAAGCAGACGTTGGTCATGTTTTAGTTAACGAGTCGTTAGCACGTTATACAACTATGAAAATAGGTGGACCAGCGGATATTTTAATTGTGCCAAAGCATGTAGCCGGTATTGAAAAAACATTACAGTTAGTAAAGCAATACAAAACGAAGTGGACTGTAATTGGGCGCGGTTCAAACCTTCTTGTATCTGATCAAGGCATAGAAGGTGTTGTTATTCGTTTAGGAGAAGGATTAGATCACTTAGAGGTCGAAAAACATAAGGTAAGAGTTGGTAGTGGATATCCTCTTATTAAATTGTCAACTTTACTTAGTCGTCAAGGGTTAGCTGGATTGGAGTTTGCAAGCGGTATTCCAGGAAGTGTCGGTGGTGCAGTATATATGAATGCAGGTGCACATAAATCGGATATATCGAGTGTATTATCGAAGGCTCTCATTCTGTTTGAAGACGGTACAATTGACTGGTTAATGAATAAAGAACTGGAGTTTTCTTATCGGGCATCTGTATTGCAAACGAAACGTCCTGGTATTGTTTTAGAGGCGGAGTTTCAATTACAGGCGGGAAAACGTGAAGAAATTGTACGTAGCATGCAAAATAATAAAGATTACCGCCGTGAAACGCAACCATGGAATCACCCGTGTGCAGGAAGTGTATTTCGGAATCCAATCCCACATTTTGCAGGAGATTTAGTAGAAAAAGCAGGGCTTCGTGGTTATAGGATTGGTGGAGCTCAAATTTCTGAAATGCATGGCAATTTTATTGTTAATACCGGGGGAGCTTCAGCGCAAGATGTATTGTCCTTAATTGAATTAATAAAACATACAATTAAGGATAAATTTGATGTAGATATGCATACAGAAGTAGAAATCATTGGAAGATAACGGTTATTCGTTCCGCTCATTATCATTTATGTTATAATAAGAAGATAAGAACGGCATGAGGAACATGCCGTTCTTTATGTTACATAGGGGGATCGTACATGAATAATAGTAAAGTGATTAAACTACAAGATCGTGTACCAAAATTGAAAAATCAAAAGAAAAAAAACAAAAAAAATGTTAATCATCGATTGATTTTATACATATCAATTTTATTTTTATTAGTGCTCTTTTTAATTTATTTTCGGTCTCCGCTTAGTAATATAAAAAAGATTAGTGTGTTTGGAAATCACTATATGACGGATGAGCAAGTAATGAAGGATTCAGGCGTGACATATGATACAAGTTATTTCCGAGTGACAGCACATAAAGCTGAAGAAAACTTAACGAAGCGAAAAGAAATTAAAGCAGTAAATGTAAAAAAACGTTTTCCAAACAAGATTGATATTCATATCGAAGAATATTTAACGATTGGTTATATAAATAAAGAGGGAAAATTACAACCGTTATTAGAAAATGGAAAAACGCTTGATGTACTACCTAATGGAAAACTTCCTGTTGCAGCACCGATTTTCGAACCTTTTAAAGAAGAGAAAATGAAGGAGTTAATCGCTGAACTAGAAAAATTAACACCAGCTATTTTAAAATCTATTTCGGAGATTCGCTATTCACCAACGAATGCGAATGAAGATCATCTTACTTTATATATGAATGAAGGTTATGAAGTGAGCACTACGATTCAAAATTTTGCAAAACGTATGGAAGCCTATCCGCTTATTTTAAAAACAATTGAGCCAGGTAAGAAGGTATTAATTGACTTAGAAGTAGGTGCATATACGAAAGAATTAGGTGCGGAAGAAAAAAAAGAATAGAATGGTAGTTTTCGTTGATTATAGCAGAAAAAACAAAACGAATGTTCTATTATATGTATACGAATTTAGAAGAATGGTTCATTTGATGAAAAATATGTAAAAATTCTTAGATTCATACTAGTATTGGTACAAGTTTCACTTTTCTATGAGTACATCTTAGTGTAGACTTATACTTGGCGGTAAACTTTACACTCGAAATAGAATTATTTCAAGATAAGCAGTTATTCATAGTTTACTGCGATATTCTTAATTGAATGCTAAATAAAAATAAGAAAAATATAGGGTTAAAAAAGGGAAACGTATAAAGACGTTGAATATTTTTCTTATAAATAGTAAAGTTGCGATTGTTGTTCCATATATTGAGTTGTATGGTATAAATAAAGAAGGAGGTGCCAAAGAATGAACAGCAATGAAATATATGTTAGTCTTGACATCGGTACATCCAATGTTAAAGTCATCATTGGTGAAATGGTTAATGACAGCTTAAACATTATTGGTGTTGGAAATGTAAAATCAAATGGTTTAAAGAAGGGATCGATAGTTGATATAGACGAGACTGTTCGATCAATTAAAAAAGCAATTGAACAAGCTGAGCGCATGGTGGGAATCCACATTGAGCAAGTTGTAGTAGGTGTCAATGCAAACCAGGTACAGCTACTTCCTTGTCACGGAGTAGTCGCTGTTTCAAATGAAGATCGTGAAATCGGGAATGAAGATGTCTTACGCGTTCTAGATGCAGCACAAGTTGTGTCAATTGCTCCAGAGCGTGAGTTTATTGATGTGGTACCTCGACAGTTCATCGTAGACGGTCTTGACGAGATTAACGATCCACGCGGGATGATCGGTGTAAGATTAGAAATGGAAGGTACACTTATTACAGGCTCGAGAACTTTACTACATAACCTACTTCGTTGTGTAGAAAAAGCAGGTCTTGAAATTGTTGATATTTGTCTTCAACCTTTAGCGGCTGCAACAGTTGCTATATCTTCAGATGAAAAAAATAGAGGAGTAGCCCTTGTTGATATGGGGGGAGGATCTACAACTTTATCTATTTTTAAAGATGGAGAGTTACAAGCGACGAGCGTATTACCATTAGGTGGAGACCATATAACGAAGGATATTGCGATTGGGTTGAAAACTTCAACAGAAAATGCAGATCAAATTAAGTTGAAATATGGACATGCTTTTTATGATACAGCATCTGAAGAAGAGATGTTTACGGTTCCTATTATGGGAAGTGATCAAACAGAACAATATTCTCAGTTGGAATTATCGGATATAATAGAGGCTCGTGTAGAGGAAATTTTAATGTTTGTTCAAGATGAAGTGCGTAAGTTAGGAGTAAAGCAAGTGGCTTCTGGTTATGTACTAACTGGTGGAATTGCTTCTATGCCAGGTGTTCTTGACCTTGCATATGATATTTTACATGAAAATGTTCGTGTAGCAACTCCTGATTATATTGGTGTGCGTGAGCCCCAATATACAAGTGGAGTTGGATTAATTAAACATTCTTATCAAAAAGCTAAATTACGTGGGAAAAATGTGCAGGAAAAGCAAGAGCATTTTGAACCAGTACCAGCACCAGCACCAACGCCGGTACAACAGCAACCTGCAAAACAAAAAACTCGTAATCAAAACAATAATAATCAAAATGATGACCGCATGATGTCAAAAGTAAAACGTGTATTCCGTTATTTATGGGATTAAAATTGGACACGAAAAATGAGGTTCTAGGGGGATTTCGACATGTTAGAGTTTGATACTACTCAAGATCAATTAGCGAATATAAAAGTTATCGGTGTCGGCGGTGGCGGAAACAATGCTGTAAACCGTATGATTGAACACGGTGTACAAGGTGTAGACTTTATCGCTGTGAACACTGATGCACAAGCATTAAATCTATCAAAAGCTGAAACGAAAATGCAAATTGGTGGAAAATTAACGCGTGGACTTGGTGCAGGCGCAAACCCTGAAGTAGGGAAAAAAGCTGCAGAAGAAAGTAAAGAACAGATCCAAGAAGCACTTCGTGGTGCGGATATGGTCTTCGTAACTGCCGGTATGGGCGGTGGAACTGGAACTGGTGCAGCTCCAGTTGTTGCTCAAGTTGCAAAAGAATTAGGTGCTTTAACAGTTGGTGTTGTAACACGTCCATTTACTTTTGAAGGACGTAAGCGTGCGACGCAAGCAGCATCTGGTATTGCAGCATTTAAAGAAAATGTAGATACTCTTATTGTAATTCCAAACGATCGCTTATTAGAGATTGTTGATAAAAATACGCCAATGTTAGAAGCATTCCGTGAAGCTGATAACGTATTACGTCAAGGTGTTCAAGGTATTTCGGATTTAATTGCAACGCCAGGTTTAATTAACTTAGACTTTGCAGACGTAAAGACAATTATGTCTAATAGAGGTTCTGCTTTAATGGGTATTGGTTCTGGTAACGGGGAAAATCGTGCTGCAGAAGCTGCGAAAAAAGCGATTTCTAGTCCATTACTAGAAACATCTATTGATGGAGCTCAAGGTGTTATCATGAACATTACGGGTGGCGCTAACTTAAGCTTATATGAAGTACAAGAAGCGGCAGATATCGTAGCTTCAGCTTCAGATCCAGAAGTAAATATGATCTTCGGTTCTGTTATTAACGAAGGATTAAAAGATGATATCGTTGTAACTGTAATTGCAACTGGTTTTGATGATAGCATTGCAACTCAACCACCAAAACCAATTATTCGTCCGAATGCGAACCACACGCAACAACAGCAACAACCAGTAGCTCAACCTTCAAAACAACGTGAAGTAAAACGTGAAATGAAGCGTGAAGAGCCAGTTGTACATGAGCGTCATTCAGATTCAGATGATATCGATATTCCAGCATTTTTACGTAACCGTCGTAGACGATAAAAAAAGGAGCTTTCATGCTCCTTTTTTGTTTTTTAAATGGAAAAGACCTGCTAAGCAGGTCTTTTTTTATTTCGTATATTTCAATATATTTTGTTGGTGAAAATAAGAGTATATCATTCTATGAATTTGTACTTTTATTTTTTACCGACAGATTATGTCTAGAAATCACAAAATAACAAAAAAACACCTCCGCAAATTGACACACTTTCCTATTGGATATGCATTATACTAGTCTCAACTTGAAAAAAGAGGTGAATTGTTTGGTTGTTTACGCCGACGTTGTTTGGTTGTTAAACGCCTGCATTGATTTTCTTTTGCTTTTATTAACAGCTACCGTGTTAAAAAAGAAGATCAAAAGATGGAGGCTTGTGTTAGGGGCATTTATAGGTTCAACTATTGTTATTTTTGCCTTTACTCCTTTTGCTTCTATGATGACACATCCAATTATGAAACTACTGTACTCGTTACTTATTGTGTATACAGCATTTGGGTTTACAACATTTAGAAATTATGCACAAACTGTTTTTACTTTTTACTTTGTAACCTTTATGGTTGGCGGAGGATTAATTGGAACTCATTTCTTTTTGCAAACGAATGAAATGGTAAATGGATTGGTTCAATCTCAGTCAATTTCTTACGGCGATCCAATTAGTTGGTTATTTGTTATTTTTGGTTTTCCGGTAATTTATTATTTTTCTAAAAAGCGTATTGAAAGCGTAGAGGTCACGAAAATACACTATGACCAAATTGTGAAAGTAAAAATTCAATTAGCGGAAGAAGAACTAGAACTGGCAGGTCTTATTGACAGTGGGAACCAACTTTACGACCCATTAACAAAAACACCCGTTATGATTATGCATGTTTCATCATTAGAACATTGCTTACCATCTTGGTTAACAGAACAAATTTATTCCAAAACAGAAATTCCTCAAATACCAGAAAATGATTCTGGTTGGGCGACAAAATTACGTTTAATTCCTTTCCGTGCAGTAGGAGTAGAAAGTCAATTTTTGTGGGCAATTAAGCCTGACAGTGTGCAAGTTGATCATGAAGGTAGTTCTATTGTTGTAAACAAAGTATTAATTGGATTAAATACACAACAACTGTCTACTAATGGGGAGTATCAATGTATTGTGCATCCAAAAATGTTGATTTCACAAAAAATGGTGATCGCTTAATAATGAGAGGCGGGATAATATGATGAAATTAAAATTTTATTTAGTATACCTTTGGTATAAAGTATTGCTGAAATTAGGAATTAAGACCGATGAAATTTATTATATTGGTGGAAGTGAAGCGTTGCCACCACCGTTAACGAAAGAAGAAGAGGAAGTTCTTTTGAATAAATTGCCAAAAGGAGATCAGGCAGCAAGGTCATTACTTATTGAACGCAACTTAAGGCTCGTTGTATATATAGCAAGAAAGTTTGAAAATACAGGGATAAATATTGAAGATTTAATTAGTATAGGAACAATCGGCCTTATTAAAGCGGTAAATACATTTAATCCAGAAAAGAAAATAAAATTAGCAACATATGCATCGCGTTGTATAGAAAATGAAATTTTAATGCATTTACGTCGGAATAACAAAAATCGTTCGGAAGTTTCTTTTGATGAACCGCTAAACATTGATTGGGATGGGAATGAACTATTGTTGTCTGACGTGTTAGGTACAGATGATGATATTATTACAAAAGATTTAGAAGCTACTGTAGATCGTCACCTTTTAATGAAAGCATTACACCAATTAAATGATCGTGAAAAACAAATTATGGAACTTCGGTTTGGGCTTGCTGGAGGAGAGGAAAAGACGCAAAAAGATGTGGCGGATATGCTTGGGATTTCACAGTCATACATTTCGCGTTTAGAAAAAAGAATTATAAAAAGATTACGAAAAGAATTTAATAAAATGGTGTGAAGAATAGGACCAGCCGTTATGTAGGCTGGTCTTATTCTATTTAGTTGTATTAGGAAAGATAATTTAAATGAAAAATCGTGAAAAAACCATATGCATAAAATCCCCTTCAAAGGAAATACTTTACACTGTACAGCAACTCCCGATAGGAGGGAACACTTTGACGAGAAACAAAGTAGAAATTTGCGGTGTTGATACAGCTAAACTTCCAGTATTAAAAAATGAAGAGATGCGTAAATTATTTCGTGAAATGCAAAGTGGAGAGATAAGCGCAAGAGAAAAATTAGTGAATGGAAACTTACGTCTTGTACTGAGCGTCATCCAAAGATTTAATAACAGAGGAGAATATGTTGACGATTTATTCCAAGTTGGTTGCATCGGACTTATGAAATCAATTGATAATTTTGATTTAGGCCAAAATGTAAAATTTTCAACGTATGCTGTGCCGATGATTATTGGGGAAATACGCAGATATTTGCGTGATAATAATCCGATTCGCGTATCGCGCTCATTGCGAGATATTGCGTATAAAGCTTTGCAAGTAAGAGAGAAGTTAATTGCAGAAAATTCAAAAGAACCAACAGCAATGGATATTGCAAAAGTGCTAGAAGTAACTCATGAAGAGATAGTATTTGCTTTAGATGCAATTCAAGATCCAGTTTCATTATTTGAACCGATTTATAATGATGGAGGAGATCCTATCTTTGTTATGGATCAGTTAAGTGATGAAAAACAAAAGGACGAGCAGTGGGTTGAAGAACTAGCATTGAAAGAAGGAATGAAGCGTTTAAATGATCGAGAGAAAATGATTATTAGAAAACGTTTCTTCCAAGGAAAGACACAGATGGAAGTTGCAGAAGAAATTGGGATTTCCCAAGCTCAAGTATCACGTTTAGAGAAGTCAGCCATTAAACAAATGAATAAAACGATTCAAGGATAAGGTCTCACCAATTATGGTGAGACCTTTTTATATGTAATATGGTTTGTGCTCATAGTAGGGGATTAGTGTTCATATAATGAAACTAGCATGGTGTTTCGTATAGGTGGCTTCCTGTAAATATGAGAAACAGCTTCCAATTCGTCATATAAGGGAGAGGGTAAAAATGGTGATACGAATTTCAGAGTTACAGATGAAGGATGTTATAAATATTTCAGATGGAAAAAGGATTGGGAATATTGGAGATATTGAAATTGATATGAACACAGGGCAAGTTTGTTCTGTTATTATTTCCAAACAGACACGTATGCTAGGTATTTTTGGAAAAGATGTTGAGATTGTAATTCCTTGGAAGGAAATTGTGAAAATTGGGGAGGATGTCATACTTGTAAGAGTAGATCCTGTTAATACTGTAACAGAATCAATACAAACACCGACAATTTCATAAAGAATATTACAAATTCCTCTTTTTTTTCTGTTAGGATTATGAAAAAATAAAAGTATGGTAAAATAGACAGGAAGTACCATGCTTTTTTCTGTTATTTTAATTAAAAGGAGCCGCTTTATTATGAGAGAACCATTTAAATATGTGGACGGTATACTGTATTTACAAGCGTGGAAAGAACTTGGAAACATTACTGCTGGATTTACGACAAAAGATGGTGGGATAAGTACGGGCTCCTTTCATGCGATGAATTTAGGATTACATGTGAATGATATCGTGGAGAACGTTCATGAAAACAGACGCATTTTAGCAAATAAGTTACAAAAACCATTAGAAAACTGGATTTGCTCTGAACAAGTTCATGATCATCATGTTGAAAAAGTAGGGCAACAGGAAAAAGGAAGTGGCGTTTATTTATATGAGGACGGCATTTCAAAAACAGATGGCATTTATACGAGTAATGAAGATGTTCTGTTAACGTCTTGTTACGCGGATTGTGTTCCGCTCTATTTTTATGCACCATCACATGGTATGATAGGACTTGCGCATGCTGGATGGAAAGGCACTGTACAAGAGATTGCAAAGGAAATGATTCAAAAGTGGAATGCAGAAGGTATTTCAAGTGATGAAATTCATGTTGCAATTGGACCGTCGATTGGATCTTGTTGTTATGTTGTGGATGATCGTGTATTAACAGCAGCACAGAAAGTAATTAACGGTGCTGTTCCTCATCAAAAAATTTCTGACGGGCAGTACGCAATTAATTTAAAAGAAATTAATCGTATATTATGTGTACAAGCAGGCATAAAAGAAGAGCATATTGTAATGTCATCTCTTTGTACAAGCTGTGAAGAGCAACTATTTTTCTCTCATCGTCGTGATCAAGGTAAGACAGGAAGAATGTTGAGTTTCATAGGTTTTAAGGAGGAAGGAAGCAAGTGACAGTACAAGAAAATTTAGTAATTGTAAACGAAGCTATTAAAGAATCTTGCGTTAGAGCTGGACGTTCGTTGCAAGATATTAAACTTGTTGCAGTGACAAAAACTGTAGGGATTGAAAAAACAAACGAAGTAATTGAAACTGGAATTATCGATTTAGGTGAAAATAGAAATGAAGGTTTCTTACAGAAATATGAGCATTTCGGTTCAAAAGTTAATTGGCACTTTATTGGCTCATTACAAACGAGAAAAGTAAAAGAAATCATTAATGAAATTGATTATTTACATTCGTTAGATCGTCTTTCCCTGGCGAAAGAAATTCAGAAACGTGCTGATAAGAAAGTGAAATGCTTTATTCAAGTGAAAACCTCATCTGAAGAATCGAAGCAAGGATTAGCAATAGAAGAGGTTGTTTCTTTTATTCAAAGTTTGCAAGAATTCGATAAAATTGAAGTGGTTGGACTAATGACGATGGCTCCATTTACAGAAGAAGAGGAAGAAATCAGACGCTGTTTTAAGGAATTACGTATGTTGCAAACAAAGGTGCAGGAGCTAGAGTTATTACATGCGCCATGTAAAGAATTATCAATGGGAATGTCCAACGATTACACGATTGCAATTGAAGAAGGGGCTACATATATTCGTTTGGGAACGATTTTAGTAGGAAAAGCGTAAAAGGAAGGAGAATCTTATTATGAGTTGGTCAAAAGTAAAATACTTCTTTTTTGATACACCGGAAGAAAAAGAAGCAGCTCAATATGGTTATGAAAAGGAGCAAACAGACATGAAAAAGCAGCAAGATCCACCAGAACAACAAGATGTTACGTTTCCAAAAGCGCAACCGAAGCAAAATGTTGTGAGTATTGAAACAGCAAAACAATCTTCAAAAGTTGTTTTATTAGAACCACGCACATATTCGGAAGCACAAGGGATTGCGGACCACTTAAAAGGTAGACGAGCTGTTGTAATTAATTTGCAGAGAATGTCTACTGATCAAGCGGTACGTATCGTTGACTTTTTAAGTGGTACTGTATACGCTATAGGCGGGGACATTCAAAAAATAGGACCAAAAACATTTATGTGTACACCTGAAAATGTTGATATTGTTGGTGCAATTTCAGAGTTATTCGGTGAAGAAGAAGAAACAAATATAAAGAGGTGGTAATACGCCATGACAACAGTTTTAATGGTGTTAAGTTCTGCTATCGAGATTTACTCGTGGGCACTGATTATTTACATTCTCCTATCATGGTTTCCTGGTGCAAAGGAATCATCTTTTGGAGAGTTCTTGGCGCGAATTTGTGAACCGTATTTAGAACCATTCCGCAGATTTATTCCGCCGCTTGGTATGATTGATATTTCTCCACTCGTTGCGATTTTTGCGTTAAAACTTGCTAAAAGTGGTTTGTTCAGTTTGTTCAGCTATTTCTTATAGTAAGAGGTTAAATACATGAGCATTTACGAACATTTTAGGCCTGATGAAGAGGTCTTTGTAGATAAAGTGCTGGAGTGGAAGCGAACAGCGGAGTACCATCAAGTGAAATTAACAGATTTCCTTGATCCAAGACAGCAACAAATTGTTTCTATGGTAATTGGACAAGGAGATGTCGCTGTGCAATTTGGTGGTGCAACGCCTAATGCAGAGCGTAAAAGAGCACTCATTTATCCAGACTATCTAGAATTAAATGAAGAAGAATTTCAAGTAGAAGTATTAGAAATTGACTATCCTTCCAAGTTTTATACGCTAGAACATAGGCAAATATTAGGTACATTTATGTCTCTTGGTTTAACGAGAGAAAAATGTGGTGATATTTTGCTGCAAGAAAATCGTGCCCAAATTGTAGTTGCGAAAGAAATCGTATCGTACATTGAGATGAACTTACAAGCAATAGGAAAAGTAAAAGTCTCCTTATCAGCAGTGCAAGGAGAACAAATTCTACAAATACATGAAACGTGGGGGGAGAAATCTGGAACGGTTTCTTCACTTCGTTTAGATGTTATGTTAGCTGAAATGTTACATTTATCTAGACAGAAAGTACAACCTTTCATAAAAAATGGTTTAGTAAAAGTCAATTGGAAAACAGTGGAGCAAACTTCTTATGAATGTTATCCAGGAGACGTTTTTTCTGTTAGAGGATATGGCCGAAGTAAATTATTTTCTGTAGAAGGTAGAACAAAACGCGACAAATGGAGAATTTTGTATGGTATACTAAAATGATTGGTTTTTTAGAAGGAAATCCTCCTATTTTGTCGAAGAAAAGATATAATTGAAAGAGGAAATTTAGATAACTACTTGGAGGTGGCGTTGTGCCGTTAACACCATTAGATATTCATAACAAAGAATTTGGTCGCGGATTCCGTGGCTATGATGAAGATCAAGTAAATGAGTTTCTTGATCAAATTATCAAAGATTATGAATTGGTCATTCGTGAGAAAAAAGCTTTAGAAGAAAAAGTTGCGCAGTTAGAAGGGAAGTTAGATCATTTCTCTAATATTGAAGATACGTTAAACAAATCTATCGTTGTTGCGCAAGAAGCAGCGGAAGAAGTAAAACGTAATGCGCAAAAAGAAGCGAAATTAATTGTGCGTGAAGCTGAAAAGAATGCTGATCGTATTATTAACGAAGCATTAGTAAAATCAAGAAAAGTTGCTTTTGATATTGAAGAGCTAAAGAAACAAGCGAAAGTATTCCGAACTCGTTTCCGTATGTTATTAGAAACACAGCTTGAAATGTTAAACAACGATGATTGGGATAAACTAATTGAGTTAGAAGACGAAGTAGATGAACTGTTGAAAAAAGAAGAAACAGTGTAAGCTTGACGTTTTTCTCATTATTACATATAATTTTAAACAACATATTTATTAAGAAAAACGAAGATAGGGATAAGTACCTTTTCAAACCTTATATAGCGAACTGAGGATGGTGTAAGCTCAGGATAAGGAGATAGTGGGAATATCACCCTGGAGTTCCGCGCTGAACAAATAGAGTAAGCGTAGGCGTGTATTCGCGTTAAGAATATAAAGAGGATTCTATACATATGTATATGATCTACTAGGGTGGTACCGCGGGAGACTTTCTCGTCCCTTTTTGGGATGAGAAAGTCTCTTTTTTATTCCGTTTTTTAAGTATTTCTTTTATACATGTAAGGAGGAATTGAGCATGGAGTACAAAAATACATTACTGATGCCGAAAACAGAGTTCCCAATGCGTGGGAACTTACCAAAACGTGAGCCTGCAATGCAAGAAAAATGGGCTGAAATGAATATTTACGAAAAAGTACAAGAACATACAAAAGGTCGTCCTTTATTTGTATTGCATGATGGACCTCCATATGCGAATGGTGACATTCATATGGGACATGCATTAAATAAAGTATTAAAAGACTTTATTGTTCGTTATAAATCAATGACTGGTTTTAGTGCGCCATATGTTCCAGGATGGGATACGCACGGTTTACCAATTGAACAAGCTTTAACAAATAAAGGCGTAAAGCGTAAAGAAATGACAGTTGCTGAGTTCCGTAAGTTATGTGCAGAGTATGCATATGAACAAGTAGAACGTCAACGTGAACAATTTAAGCGTTTAGGTGTACGTGCAGATTGGGATAATCCATATATTACTTTAGAGCCAGCTTATGAAGCACAACAAATTAAAGTGTTTGGTGACATGGCGAAAAAAGGTTATATCTATAAAGGTCAAAAACCAGTTTACTGGTCTCCAACGAGTGAATCTGCTTTAGCAGAAGCTGAAATTGAATATCAAGATAAAAAATCAGCATCTATTTACGTAGCATTCCCTGTAAAAGATGGAAAGAATGTATTAGAAGGTGATGAAAAGTACATCATTTGGACAACAACACCTTGGACATTACCTGCTAACTTAGGTATTTCTGTTCACCCAGAGCTTGAATATAGTATTGTAAAAGTAAATGATGAGAAATATATCATTGCTTCTGAGCTGTTTGAGACAGTTGCAAAAACGTTAGAGTGGGAAAATGCTGAAGTTGTGAAAACAGTAAAAGG
Source organism: Bacillus sp. 5mfcol3.1 (assembly GCF_900114335.1). NCBI lineage: Bacteria > Bacillati > Bacillota > Bacilli > Caryophanales > Bacillaceae > Bacillus > Bacillus sp. 5mfcol3.1. The sequence continues at coordinate 917,325 of NZ_FOST01000002.1, forward strand.
TAGCGAACTTGAGTACACAGTTGCAAAACATCCATTCTACGATCGTGATTCATTAGTTATGCTAGGAGATCACGTAACAACAGATGCAGGTACAGGTTGTGTTCATACAGCACCAGGACACGGGGAAGATGACTTCGTTGTTGGTAAAAAGTATGGATTAGAAGTACTTTGCCCAGTCGATGATAAAGGTGTATTAACAAATGAAGCACCTGGATTTGAAGGCTTATTCTATGATAAAGCTAACAAGCCAATTACAGAAAAACTAGAAGAAGTAGGCGCGTTACTGAAACTAACATTCATTACACATTCATACCCACATGATTGGAGAACGAAAAAACCAATTATTTTCCGTGCGACAGCACAGTGGTTTGCATCTATTGAAGCATTCCGTAAAGAATTAATAGAAGCTGTAGCGGAAACGAAATGGGTACCAGCATGGGGAGAAACTCGTCTTCATAATATGGTTCGTGACCGTGGTGACTGGTGTATTTCTCGTCAGCGTGCATGGGGTGTGCCAATTCCGGTATTCTATGCTGAGAATGGTGATCCAATTATTACGGATGAAACAATTAACCATGTAGCAGATTTATTCCGTGAACACGGTTCTAACGTATGGTTCGAGCGTGAAGCGAAAGGTCTATTACCAGAAGGATTTACACATCCGGGTAGCCCAAATGGCGAATTCCGTAAAGAAACAGACATCATGGATGTATGGTTCGATTCAGGTTCTTCTCACCAAGCGGTATTAGAAGAGCGCGAAGATTTACAGCGTCCAGCTGATTTATATTTAGAAGGATCTGACCAGTATCGTGGTTGGTTTAACTCTTCATTATCAACAGCAGTTGCTGTAACAGGTAAAGCTCCATATAAAGGCGTATTAAGTCACGGTTTCGTACTAGATGGTGAAGGACGTAAAATGAGTAAGTCGATTGGAAACATCGTCGTACCGAAGAAAATTATGGATCAATTAGGCGGAGACATTTTACGCTTATGGGTATCTTCTGTTGACTATCAATCTGACGTACGTATTTCAGATGATATTTTAAAACAAGTAGCAGAAGTGTATCGTAAAATCCGTAACACATTCCGTTTCTTATTAGGAAACTTAGACGACTTTAAGCCAAGTGAAAATGCAGTAGCTGTAGCTGAACTTCGTGAAGTAGATCGTTACATGTTAGTGAAATTAAATGACTTAATTACAAAAGTTAAAGAAGCATATGAGACATACGACTTCGCTGCTGTGTATCATGCAATTCATAACTTCTGTACAATTGATTTAAGTTCATTCTACTTAGACTTTGCAAAAGACATTTTATACATTGAAGGTGCAAATCACGAAGATCGTCGTGCAATTCAAACTGTATTATATGATGTTCTTGTTGCGTTAACAAAACTTGTAACACCAATCTTACCGCATACAGCTGATGAAGTATGGCCATACATTCCAGGCGTAACAGAAGAAAGTGTACAATTAACTGATATGCCAGAAGCTGTACAATTAGATGACGCGGAAGCGTTAAAAACAAAATGGGATGCATTTATGACATTACGTGATGACGTGTTAAAAGCACTAGAAGTAGCTCGTAATGAAAAAGTAATCGGTAAGTCATTAAATGCAAGCATTACGCTATATCCAACTGCAGAAATGAAAGCCATGTTAGAGTCTATTAGCGAAGACTTAAAGCAATTATTCATCGTTTCTGAGTATAAACTTGGTGGTATGATGGATGAAGCGCCAGCAGATGCACCGAAGTATGAACATACAGCGGTTGTTGTTGCTCAAGCAACTGGTGAAACATGTGAACGTTGTTGGGTAGTTTCAGAAACAATTGGTAAAGATGCTGAACATGAAACATTATGTGAGCGTTGTGCAACAGTTGTTAAAGAAAACTATGTAAAATAATAAAAAACTGACTGCTATTCATGCAGTCAGTTTTTTTGTTGATGGCATATCAAAAAAACTTTTCAGACTCTTTCCTGTGAAGGAAAAATGTGTGTGAGGTAAGCAAATAAATTTCGGACACACTAACTGTACATTACAGCTAGGAGGAATGTACACGTGAATGAAATTTACATGGAAATAAAAGAAGAATTGCAATTGATGAGAAAAGAGTTGCAAGAGAGACTAGCTAAAGAAGTAATGCACAAATATGATGTCGAGTTCAGCCAAGAGCTTGGATATGAAATTAAGGAAGAGATAAAGAAAAAATTGCTATTACATGATATAAAAGAGGATTTAAAGGATGTAGAACGCGCATTATTTAAAATGGAAATAGACATGTACGGTATTTGTGAAGAGACGGGGAGATTAATTTCGACAAAGCAAATGAAGACAATGCCGACTGCTCGTACGATTCATGAATTCTTCTATGAAAAGGTAAATGTATGAATACGCACAACGATATTATATTACCTTTTTTTAATTTATTTTATTCTTCTATAAAGGTTCATTGTGAAAAGGTAGCAGCTATGCTAAAATTTTGAGGTACACTGTCTTTGTGGGGGAAATGAAAATGATATATTATGTAATAGCGTTATTTGTCATTGCTATCGATCAAATATCGAAGTGGTTAATTGTAAAGAACATGGAATTGGGTACGAGTATTCCGATTATCGACAATGTATTATACATAACATCACATCGAAATAGAGGCGCTGCTTGGGGTATTTTAGAAAATAAAATGTGGTTCTTCTACATTATTACAGTTGTTTTTGTAGTGTTTATCGTATTTTATATGAAAAAGTATGCGAAAACAGACAAGCTTCTAGGTATTTCGTTAGGTCTAATTTTGGGCGGGGCAATTGGTAACTTTATTGATCGTGTATTTAGACAAGAAGTAGTGGATTTCATTCACGTGTATATTTTCTCGTACAACTATCCAGTATTCAATATAGCTGATTCAGCATTATGTATTGGTGTTGTATTAATTATTATTCAAACATTATTAGAAGGCAAGAAAGCGAAGGAGTAATTGAATGAGTGAAGTAGTACAAGTAACAGTTGCAGCAGAGCAAAAAAACGAGCGAATTGATAAATTCGTTACAGGGATAAATAACGAATGGTCACGTTCACAAGTACAGCAATGGATTAAAGATGATGTTGTGACAGTGAACGGGAAAGCAGTAAAAGTGAATTATAAAGTAAAAGAAGAAGATGAAATTACAGTAACGATTCCTGAGCCAGAAGCGCTAGATATTCAACCAGAGGATTTAAATTTAGAAATTTATTATGAAGATGCAGATGTGCTTGTTGTAAATAAGCCACGTGGCATGGTTGTACATCCAGCACCAGGGCATACAAGTGGTACACTTGTAAACGGCCTTATGCACCATTGTACAGACTTATCAGGCATTAACGGTGTAATGCGTCCAGGTATCGTGCATCGTATTGATAAAGATACATCTGGACTATTAATGGTTGCTAAAAATGATATGGCACATGAATCGCTTGTAAATCAGCTTGTAGCCAAAACAGTAACGAGACGTTACAAAGCGATTGTACACGGTGTGATTCCGCATGATAAGGGAACTATCGATGCACCAATTGGTCGTGATAAGAAAGAGCGTCAAAGTATGACAGTTGATGAAAATGGTAAGAACGCTGTTACACACTTCCAAGTGTTAGAACGTTTTAAAGACTTTACACTTGTAGAATGTCGCTTAGAAACGGGACGTACGCACCAAATTCGTGTTCATATGAAATATATTGGCTATCCACTTGCAGGAGATCCGAAGTATGGTCCGAAGAAAACGTTAGATATGAATGGACAAGCACTTCATGCGGGTATTTTAGGCTTTGATCATCCTCGTACTGGTGAATATATTCAGTTTGAGGCACCGATTCCAGAAGTGTTTGAAGACGCATTAAATATTTTACGAAAATAGTATTGACAAATCATAAGAAAACTGAGATACTGACAACAGTTAAATAATGATCCTTTAACACAGCCCCGTGAGGTTGAGAAGGTAACGGTTTGAAATACTTAGGGTATGTTGTACCCTTTTTTCAAAAGTCCTCTCGCACACGCTGAGAGGACTTTTTTTATACCATTACTCTCACGCAAGAAAAAAAGCTTGGAGGTGTAGAGCATGCAAGAGAAAGCTGTCGTTTTAGATGACCAAATGATTCGCCGCGCTTTAACACGAATTAGTCATGAAATCGTGGAACGAAATAAAGGTGTCGATAATTGTGTTCTTGTCGGAATTAAAACTCGTGGAATTTTTATTGCACAACGTTTGGCAGAACGAATTGGTCAAATTGAAGGAAAAGAAATGGAAGTTGGAGAGTTAGACATTACGTTATATCGTGATGATTTAACACTACAATCCAAAAATAAAGAACCACTTGTAAAAGGTTCTGATATCCCTGTAGATATTACGAAGAAAAAAGTTATCCTCGTTGATGACGTATTATATACAGGAAGAACAGTTCGAGCAGCAATGGATGCTCTTATGGATTTAGGTAGACCATCTCAAATTCAATTGGCGGTTCTTGTTGATAGAGGTCATCGTGAATTACCAATTCGCGCTGATTATGTAGGAAAGAACATTCCAACATCAAGTGAAGAGCGTATCGAAGTTGATTTGCAAGAGACAGATCAACAAGATCGAGTAAGCATATACGATAAGTAAAGCCCTTTTAAATGTAGTCCTGTGAGGCTGCCAAAGGGTCTTGGCTTTCATATGTCAAATTTGGCATACGAAAGTATAGGACTCTTTGTGCACAGGCACAAAGAGTTTTTTTATTGCAAAGATTTAAACTGAAGGAGGATGTAACAATGGAACAAAAGCCAGTGTTAGACGTTAATGAAGTACCGAAACCGGGAAAATGGTTATTTTTAAGTATACAACATTTGTTCGCGATGTTTGGATCAACAGTGCTTGTTCCGTTTTTAACAGGATTGAATCCATCAGTAGCATTAATATCAAGTGGATTAGGAACGCTAGCGTTTCTTCTTATAACGAAAGGTCAAGTACCAGCATATTTAGGATCATCATTCGCCTTTATCGCACCGATTATAACAGCGAAAACGGCAGGTGGGCCGGGAGCAGCAATGCTTGGTGGTTTACTAGCAGGGCTTGTGTACATCTTAATCTCACTCGGAATTAAGAAATCAGGATCAGAGTGGATTATGAAACTACTACCACCAATCGTAGTTGGTCCAGTAGTAATGGTAATCGGTCTAGCTTTAGCACATACAGCGGTTAACATGGCGATGAACGGTGCGGATGGCAAATACAGCTTTACACATTTTTCAGTAGCATTAGTAACATTAGCAATTACAATCATTTGCTCGATATTCGGAAGAGGATTTTTCAGTATCATACCAGTGTTACTTGGCATTATCGGCGGATATATCTTCGCTTACTTCCAAGGGCTAGTAGACTTAAAGCCGGTAGCTGAGGCAAAATGGTTTGTTGTACCAGATTTCACAGTACCATTTGTAACATACACACCAGAGTTTACATGGAAGATTGTACTCTTGATGGTACCAGTTGCACTAGTAACAATATCAGAACATATCGGACATCAAATTGTACTTGGAAATGTTATTAAAAGAGATTTAATTGAAAAACCAGGTTTACACCGTTCGATCTTCGGTGACGGAGTAGCAACATTAATTGCATCACTAATCGGTGGGCCACCGAATACAACGTATGGTGAAAACATCGGTGTGCTAGCAATTACGAGAGCATACAGTGTATACTTATTCATCGGTTCAGCAGTATTCGCAATCATGTTCGGATTTATCGGTAAGATTTCTGCACTGATTCATTCGATCCCAACACCAGTTATGGGCGGGGTATCAATCTTACTATTCGGTGTAATCGCATCAAGCGGATTACGCATGATGGTAGATGATAAAACAGATTTAAGTGACAAACGAAACTTAATGATTGCATCAGTAATACTAGTAATCGGTATTGGTGGAGCGGTACTTCACGTAGGGGATTCATTCCAAGTCGAAGGAATGGCGCTTGCAGCAATTGTAGGTGTACTGTTAAATCTACTACTACCAGAAACAAAACAAGAAAAACATACAAAACAATCTAAGCAGATTGCTTCATAAAAATAACCTTTTAATTCAGTCCTGTGAGACAGAAAAGGGTGGCTTCTTCCTTGCACCCTAGTCTTACATGACTAGGGTATTTTTATGCAAAGGTTGTTATAAAAATACAAAAGTGGTAACATAAAAATCAGAAAGATGAGGGATGACGATGAGCCATTTGTTAACGATGAGTGAATTATCGGAAGTAGAAATTTCAGAAATCCTAAAAGACGCAGAAGATTTTGCGAATGGAAAAGAGAGCAAAACGACAGAGCAAACTTTTGTTGCAAACTTGTTCTTTGAGAATAGTACGAGAACGAGATTTAGCTTTGAAGTTGCTGAGAAGAGATTAGGACTAGATGTTTTAAACTTTTCAGCTGATGCATCTAGCGTACAAAAAGGAGAAACTTTATACGATACGATAAGAACACTAGAATCAATCGGAACAAAAGCAGTGGTCATCCGCCATGAGCAAGATCGCTACTTCGATGAACTAAAAGATCAGGTGAATATCCCGATCTTAAACGCTGGAGATGGATGTGGAAACCACCCAACACAGTGCCTACTCGACCTTCTTACAATTAAACAAGAGTTTGGAAGATTTGAAGGTTTGAAGATTGCAATAGTAGGAGATGTTCGTCATAGCCGAGTAGCACGTTCTAATGCAGAAGCATTAACGAAGCTTGGTGCAACAATTTACTTTGCAAGTCCAGAAGAGTGGAAAGGTGAAGACAACACATTTGGAACATACAAACCATTAGATGAACTTGTTCCAGAAGTGGATGTAATGATGTTACTCCGTGTACAACATGAGCGTCATGATCATTATGAAACAGACATTATGAAAGAATATCATGAGAAACACGGATTAACAGTAGAAAGAGAAAAGCGTATGAAAGAAGGAAGCATTATTATGCATCCAGCTCCCGTAAACCGTGATGTTGAAATTGCAAGTGAACTTGTTGAGTGTGAGCGTTCACGCATATTTAAACAAATGGAAAATGGAGTTTACGTAAGAATGGCTGTACTAAAACGCGCCTTACCAAATGTATTAGGAGGAATGAAACATGAATTACTTGTTTAAAAATGGTCGTTATATGAATGAAGAAGGAAAAATTGTAGCAACAGATCTTCTCGTACAAGACGGTAAAATCGCTAAGGTAGCAGAAAATATTACGGCAGATAATGCTGAAGTAATCGATGTGAACGGAAAGTTAATCGCACCTGGATTAGTAGATGTACACGTACATCTTCGTGAACCAGGTGGTGAACATAAAGAAACAATTGAAACAGGTACACTAGCAGCGGCAAAAGGTGGATTCACTACAATTTGTGCAATGCCAAATACACGTCCAGTACCAGATTGCAGAGAACATATGGAAGACTTGCAAAATCGTATTAAAGAAAAAGCACATGTCAACGTACTACCATACGGAGCAATTACAGTACGTCAAGCTGGTTCTGAAATGACAGATTTCGAAACATTAAAAGAACTTGGAGCATTTGCTTTCACAGATGACGGCGTAGGCGTACAAGATGCGAGCATGATGTTAGCGGCTATGAAACGTGCAGCAAAATTAGATATGGCAGTAGTTGCGCACTGTGAAGAGAATACGCTTATTAATAAAGGTTGTGTACATGAAGGGAAGTTTTCTGAGAAACACGGATTAAACGGTATCCCATCAGTATGTGAATCTGTACATATTGCAAGGGATATATTGCTTGCGGAAGCAGCAGATTGTCACTATCACGTATGTCACGTAAGTACGAAAGGTTCAGTACGTGTAATCCGTGATGCGAAACGCGCTGGAATTAAAGTAACAGCAGAAGTAACACCACATCACCTAGTGTTATGTGAAGATGATATCCCATCAGCTGATCCTAATTTTAAAATGAACCCACCGCTTCGTGGAAAAGAAGACCATGCAGCATTAATTGAAGGTTTATTAGATGGAACGATCGATATGATCGCAACTGACCATGCACCGCATACAGCGGAAGAGAAAGCACAAGGAATTGAAAGAGCACCATTCGGAATTACTGGTTTTGAAACAGCATTCCCGCTTCTATACACAAACCTTGTGAAAAAAGGAGTTATTACGCTAGAACAATTAATTCAATATTTAACAGAAAAGCCAGCTGATACATTCGGCTTAGAAGCAGGTCGCCTGAAAGAAGGTAGAACAGCTGATATTACAATCATTGATTTAGAACAAGAAGAAGAGATTGATCCAACAACATTCTTATCAAAAGGAAAAAATACACCATTCGCAGGTTGGAAATGCCAAGGATGGCCGGTAATGACAATCGTTGGTGGTAAGATCGCATGGCAAAAGGAGAGTGCATTAGTATGAAAAGACAACTTATCTTAGAAGATGGAACAGTATTAATTGGAAAAGGTTTCGGAGGAGAAATCGAAAAGTCAGGTGAGGTTGTATTTACAACAGGAATGACTGGATATCAAGAAACATTATCTGATCCATCATATTGCGGTCAAATCGTAACATTCACGTACCCATTAATCGGAAACTACGGCATTAACCGTGACGATTTCGAATCGATTCACCCATCTGTAAATGGTTTAATCGTAAACGAAATTTGTGATCATCCATCAAACTTCCGTAATGAAATTTCGTTAAATGATTACTTAAAAGAAAGAAACATCCCGGGATTAGCAGGAATTGATACGAGAAAATTAACGAGAAAAATTCGTCAATACGGTACATTACGCGGACGCCTTTGTAACATGGATGCAGATGTAGAATACATCGTGAGCCAATTAAAAGCGACAGTATTTACAGATCACGTGAAACGCGTATCGACGAAAGATCCATACCCAAGTCCAGGACGCGGACACCGAGTTGTACTTGTAGACTTCGGAATGAAACATGGTATTTTACGAGAATTAAATAAGCGTGACTGTGATGTAATTGTAGTTCCTTACAACACAACAGCAGAAGAAATTTTACGCCTTAGCCCAGATGGAATTATGTTAAGTAACGGACCTGGGGATCCAAAAGATGTACCAGAAGCAATTGAAATGTTAAAAGACATTATCGGTAAAGTTCCTTTATTCGGAATTTGCCTAGGACATCAATTGTTCGCTCTAGCATCTGGTGCAAATACAAGTAAGTTGAAATTCGGTCACCGTGGTTTAAACCATCCAGTAAAAAATCTTGCAACTGGAAAAGTAGCAATTACATCTCAAAACCATGGTTACGCAGTAGAAGAAGAATCAGTTGAAAATACAGAGCTTGAAATTACACATGTTGCTTTAAATGATGGAACAGTAGAAGGTCTTCGTCATAAGAAGTTCCCAGCATTTACAGTACAATACCATCCAGAAGCTTCAGCAGGACCTGAAGATGCAAATGATTTATTCGAAGATTTCTTAGCAATGATTGAAAACTTCAAGAAAGAAGGGGAAGAGTTATGCCAAAACGCCTAGACATTAACACAATTTTAGTAATCGGATCAGGACCAATTGTAATTGGGCAAGCAGCGGAGTTTGACTACTCTGGTACACAAGCTTGTCAATCTCTAAGAGAAGAAGGTTACAAAGTAATCCTTGTTAACTCTAACCCAGCAACAATTATGACAGATACTGCAACAGCAGATAAAGTATATATCGAACCATTAACATTAGAATTCGTAAGCCGTATTATTCGTAAAGAACGTCCAGATGCAATCTTACCAACATTAGGTGGTCAAACAGGGTTAAATATGGCTGTTGAACTTGCGAAATCAGGCATACTTGAAGAATGCGGAGTTGAAATTTTAGGAACGAAATTATCAGCCATCGAGCAAGCGGAGGATCGCGATTTATTCCGTACATTAATGCAGGATTTAAATGAACCAATTCCATCTAGTACGATCATTCATACGCTGGAAGAAGCACATGAATTTGTAAAAGAAATTGGTTATCCAGTTATTGTTCGCCCAGCATTTACAATGGGAGGAACAGGTGGCGGAATTTGTAGTAATGAAGAAGAACTAATTGAAATCGTATCCGGTGGATTAAAACATAGTCCAGTAACACAATGTTTATTAGAAAAGAGCATTGCTGGTTGTAAGGAAATTGAATATGAAGTAATGCGTGATTCGAATGATAACGCGATTGTAGTATGTAACATGGAAAACATCGATCCAGTTGGGGTTCACACAGGTGATTCTATCGTAGTAGCACCAAGCCAAACATTAAGCGACCGTGAATATCAAATGTTACGAAACACTTCATTACGAATTATTCGTGCATTAGGAATTGAAGGTGGATGTAACGTTCAGCTTGCACTAGATCCACATAGCTTCCAATACTATGTAATCGAAGTAAACCCACGTGTAAGTCGTTCATCTGCACTAGCATCTAAAGCGACTGGATATCCAATTGCAAAATTAGCAGCGAAAATTGCAGTCGGCTTAACATTAGATGAAATCATAAACCCAGTAACACAAAAAACTTACGCTTGCTTCGAGCCAGCATTAGACTATGTTGTTTCAAAAATTCCACGCTGGCCATTTGATAAGTTTGAATCAGCAAACAGAACACTTGGTACACAAATGAAGGCAACTGGTGAAGTTATGTCAATCGGACGTAACTTAGAGCAATCATTATTAAAAGCGGTTCGTTCTTTAGAGCTTGGCATTTATCACTTAGAATTAGACCACTTAAAAGAACTTGATAAAGAAACAATGAAAAAACGCATTATTAAAGCAGACGATGAGCGACTGTTTATTGTAGCAGAAGCAATTCGTCAAGGTGTAACGAAAGAAGAAATCAACGAATGGTGTGAAATGGACTTCTTCTTCTTACAAAAAATTGAAAACATCGTAAATATGGAACGCGAAGTAAAAGCGAATGTAGGAAATATGGAAGTACTACAAGCTGCGAAAGAAATGGGCTTCAGTGATCACTACATTGCAGCTGCTTGGAACAAAACGGAGCGTGAAATTTACGATATGCGTAAAGAAAGCAATATAACTCCTGTTTATAAAATGGTAGATACTTGTGCGGCAGAGTTTGAATCTGCAACACCATACTACTACAGCACATATGGTGATGAGAATGAATCGGTGATAACAGATCGTAAGAGTGTTGTTGTACTAGGGTCTGGTCCAATCCGTATCGGTCAAGGGGTTGAGTTTGACTATGCAACAGTTCACTCTGTATGGGCAATTAAAGAAGCTGGATATGAGGCAATCATTGTTAATAACAATCCAGAAACAGTTTCAACAGACTTCAGTATTTCTGACAAATTATACTTTGAACCATTAACAATTGAAGATGTAATGCACATCATTGATTTAGAAAAACCAGAAGGCGTTATTGTTCAGTTCGGTGGACAAACGGCAATTAACTTAGCGGCGAAATTAGAGGCTCACGGTGTGAAAATCTTAGGAACATCACTTGAAGACTTAGACCGTGCAGAAGATCGTGATAAATTTGAAGCTGCTTTAACAAAACTTGGTATCCCGCAACCAGTTGGTAAAACAGCAACGACTGTAGAACAAGCGGTAGCAATCGCAGAAGAAATTGGTTATCCAGTATTAGTAAGACCATCTTACGTACTAGGTGGACGTGCGATGGAAATCGTATATCGTCAAGAAGAACTGCTGCACTACATGAAAAATGCAGTTAAAGTTCATGCAGATCACCCAGTATTAATCGACCGTTACATGGTTGGTAAAGAAATTGAAGTAGATGCAATTTCAGATGGTGAGAATGTATTCATTCCAGGTATTATGGAACATATTGAACGCGCTGGAGTTCACTCTGGTGACTCAATTGGAGTATATCCACCACAAAGTTTATCTGAAAAACTAAAAGAACAAATCATTGAACATACAATTGCACTTGGAAAAGGATTAAACATTGTTGGATTACTAAATATCCAGTTTGTAGTATTCAAAGATCAAGTGTACGTAATTGAAGTAAACCCACGTGCAAGCCGTACAGTACCGTTCTTAAGTAAAATTACAGGCGTACCGATGGCGAATGTTGCAACGAAAGTTATTTTAGGGCAAGACCTAGTAGAGCAAGGATACGGAACGGGCTATCACCCAGAAGAGAAAGAAGTATATGTAAAAGCTCCGGTATTCTCATTCGCGAAACTACGTTCAGTTGATACAACATTAGGACCTGAAATGAAATCAACAGGGGAAGTAATGGGTAAAGACTTAACGCTTGAAAAAGCATTATATAAAGGATTAGTTGCTTCAGGAATTAACATCCCAACGCACGGATCAGTAATCATTACTGTAGCGGATAAAGATAAAGAAGAGGCGATGGAAATTGCAAAACGTTTCCACGAAATCGGCTATAACTTATTAGCAACAGCTGGAACAGCACAATCATTAGAAGAGCAAAATATCCCAGTACAAGTTGTAAACAAAATTGATTCTGAAGACTACAACTTACTAGATATTATCCGTCAAGGAAAAGCACAGTTTGTAATTAACACATTAACAAAAGGTAAACAACCAGCGCGTGATGGTTTCCGCATTCGCCGTGAATCAGTAGAAAATGGCGTGGCTTGCTTAACATCACTTGATACAACAAGAGCAATCTTACGAGTATTAGAATCTATGACATTCTCAGCTCATTCAATGAAAGAAATTACGCAAACAAAGCGTCACGAGGTGGTACATGCATGATGCAAAAGCAAAATATGATCGTCGTTAATCAAAAAGAAATCGCAAAAAACATTTACGAGTTAGTGCTTCAAGGAACTTTAGTACAGCAAATGAACGAACCAGGGCAGTTTGTACACATTAAGGTAGCAGAGGGCATTGCGCCCCTTCTGCGCCGCCCGATTAGTATTTGTAATGTAGATCAAGAGAAGAACGAATTTACAATGCTATATCGTGCGGAAGGACAAGGGACAAAAACATTAGCAACTAGAAAACAAGGTGAAATGGTAGACGTACTAGGACCACTAGGACACGGTTTTCCTGTAGAAGAAGCAGAAGCTGGTCAAACAGCTTTACTAGTAGGCGGGGGGATTGGTGTACCACCACTTTATGAACTATCACAGCGCCTCGTTGCAAAAGGTGTACGTGTAATTCACATCTTAGGTTTTCAAACGAAAGATGTAGTTTTCTATGAAGAAAAATTTGCAGAACTTGGTGATACGTACGTTGCGACAGTAGATGGTACACACGGTACAAAAGGATTTGTCACAGATGTAATTGATAATTACGGAATTGACTTTGATATTCTTTATTCATGTGGTCCGTTAGCGATGCTTCGTGCATTAGAAGGACGTTACAAAGAGAAAAAAGCCTATATTTCATTAGAAGAACGTATGGGCTGCGGTATTGGAGCTTGTTTCGCATGTGTATGCCACTTACAAGAAGATCCAAGTGGACATTCTTACAAGAAGGTGTGTAGCGACGGACCAGTATTTCCAATCGGGGAGGTTGTACTATGAACAGATTGCAAGTTGAATTACCAGGATTATCATTAAAAAATCCAATTATACCGGCATCTGGATGCTTTGGATTTGGTCGTGAATATGCACAGTTTTACGATTTAAGTGTACTAGGATCAATCATGATTAAAGCGACGACAGAACAACCACGCTATGGAAATCCAACACCTCGTGTTGCTGAAACACCGGGCGGCATGTTAAATGCGATCGGACTTCAAAACCCAGGGTTAGAAAAAGTAATGAATTCTGAATTACCATGGTTAGAACAATTTGACCTTCCAATCATTGCTAACGTTGCAGGCTCACAAGCTGAGGATTATGTAGCGGTTGCAAAGGAAATTTCTAAAGCGCCTAATGTCCATGCACTAGAATTAAATATTTCTTGTCCGAACGTAAAAACAGGTGGTATCGCCTTTGGTACAAATCCTGAAATTGCTGCTGATTTAACGAAGCGAGTAAAAGAGGTTTCTGAAGTACCTGTATACGTGAAATTGTCACCAAACGTGGCAAACATAGTGGAAATTGCAAAAGCGATTGAAAATGCAGGTGCAGATGGTTTAACGATGATTAATACATTGCTTGGTATGCGTTTAGATTTAAAAACAGCTAAACCAATTTTAGCAAACCGTACAGGCGGATTATCAGGTCCTGCGATTAAGCCAGTAGCAATTCGTATGGTACATGAAGTAAGCCAAGCGGTTAACATTCCAATTATCGGAATGGGTGGTATTGAAACAGCGGAAGATGTAATTGAATTCTTCTACGCTGGCGCAAGCGCAGTTGCAGTAGGTACAGCGAACTTTATCGATCCGTTCGTATGTCCGACAATTATTGAAGAGTTACCAGCATTACTAGATGAATTAGGATTTGATCACATTTCGGAATGTCAAGGAAGGAGCTGGAAGCAAACATGTCACAGTCGTTAATCGTTGCACTAGATTTTCCAGGGAAACAAGATGTAGAACAATTCTTGCGCCACTTTGAAGGGGAAGAGTTATTTGTCAAAGTTGGTATGGAGTTATTTTACAAAGAAGGCCCTGCAATTATTACGTACTTAAAAGAAAAAGGACATAAGATTTTTCTAGATTTAAAACTTCATGATATTCCGAATACAGTAAAAAGCGCTATGCGTAGCCTAGCTAGTCTAGATGTTGATATGGTAAATGTTCATGCTGCTGGGGGAAGCAGCATGATGAAAGCTGCGATTGAGGGATTAGAGGAAGGTAAGCAAGAAGGAAAAGAGAGACCGATTTGTATTGCAGTTACACAACTAACAAGCACTTCGGAAGCTATGATGAAAAAAGAGATTGGCATTGAGAAGACGTTAGAAGAAGCGGTTGCTCATTATGCAAAACTAACGAAAGAAAGTGGACTTGATGGCGTTGTTTGCTCAACGCTTGAAGTTCCAAAATTACGTGAAGTATGCGGGAATGAATTTGTAACAGTAACACCGGGGATTCGTCTTGCAAGCGATGATGTAAATGACCAGGTGCGCGTAGCAACACCGAAACGTGCGAGGGAACTTGGCTCAAGCTACATCGTAGTTGGACGTAGTATTACAAAAGCAGAAAATCCGCTTGAAGCGTATAAAACAGTAAAACAACAGTGGGAAGGTGTAACAGTATGAAAAAAGAAATCGCATCGCATTTATTAGAAATTGGAGCAGTATTTTTACAACCGAATGATCCATTCACATGGTCTTCAGGTATGAAATCACCAATTTATTGTGATAACCGTTTAACTTTATCTTATCCAAAAGTACGTCAAGCGATTGCAGCTGGATTAGAAGAGTTAATTAAAGAGAACTTCCCAACTGTAGAAGTTATTGCAGGAACAGCAACTGCTGGTATTGCGCACGCTGCATGGGTAAGCGATCGTATGGATTTACCAATGTGCTACGTACGTAGTAAAGCAAAAGGCCACGGTAAAGGGAATCAAATTGAAGGAAAAGCTGAAAAAGGTCAAAAAGTTGTAGTAGTAGAAGACTTAATTTCAACTGGCGGAAGTGCAATTACATGTGTAGAAGCACTTCGCGAAGCTGGCTGTGAAGTATTAGGAATCGTATCAATCTTCACATACGAGCTAGAAGCAGGAAAAGAAAAGCTAGAAGCAGCTAACGTAGCATCATATTCTTTAAGTGATTACAGTGCATTAACTGAAGTTGCAGCAGAAAAAGGTATGATCGGACAAGCTGAAACGAAAAAATTACAAGAGTGGCGTAAAAATCCAGCTAACGAAGCTTGGATCACAGCGTAACATGAAAAAAACGACCGCGGGGGAACGCGGTCGTTTTTTATATTATTGTTAAAACTTCATGTAAAGAACAGATAGTAGGAATATCGTACTTGAGTTGTGAGTTATCTCGATTTAACCATATCCCTTGCATCCCAGCTGCTGTACTACTAATCGCATCAGTCTCTAATCGATCGCCAATATAATAGCAATCTTTCATTTCAAGGTTCGATTGTAATACGGTTCTGTGAAAAATTTCAGGATCTGGTTTCGATATACCAAGTTCACTAGAAGTAAATATATATTTGAAATGTTTTAAAATGTTTAGGGCAGTTAATTTTTCGACTTGTTGTTCATAGTCACCATTACTAATGATACCTAATGAGTGACCGCCTTGCTGCAAGTTCTGTAATGTATAGTGTACATCTTCAAACGCGGTCCAGTTGTTCTTATATAGTTCTATATATTGATTGAATCTATGTTGAGATTCTTTGGGTGATAGGTTTACTCCATATGTTTTAAATAAATGATACATTCGCATTACTTGTTGTTCTTGAAAAGATAATTCCCTGGATAAAAATTTGTTGAAATATTCTTCTGATAATTCATGCCAGACTTTCGTTGCCTCTAATTCATTGCCTGAAAAAATAGTATTATATATTTGAAAAAAATCTATAATACCATTTCTTTCAGCAGCCTCATAATCAAGTAAAGTTCCATCAATATCAAAGAAAATCATATTGCTGTCTCCTTGTTAACAACTATTTAGCGTTTTCAGCAACCTCATATCCTTTCACAAACAATAGCGTCATATAAGAAACGATAAACGAGAAGATGCTGTACATGCCAACCCAAAAGAAAAATTTTGGAGTAAAGGCGATAACACCTATTATTAAAAAACTAGCAAACGTTACAATCGGCATTACGTAATACGTTTTCGTTTTGCGTGTTCCAATAACAGATACGATAAAGATAAATAATGGACAAATTAATAAGACGAAAATCAATTCATTCATAGGTATGTCCCCTTTTCTAATTGCAGTAATCTGTTTCTCGTAAACGTTTTGAAATAATTACTCTCCTAATATAATTTCGCTAAGTAATAACGAATCCCTCTTGAAAACTGATAATTCATGATGAATTTTACAAGCAAAAAACGTAAGCAAGAGAACACTTGCTTACGTTATAGGATAAACATCGCAACGATCGTGGTGACAATTAAACCGATAACAACCGGTAAAAAGTTTCGGCGTGCAAGTTCAAATGGATCGACTTTACAAATCCCAGCAGCAGGAATAAGTGCCCAAGGAATTAACGTCCCGCCCCCGGTCCATATAGCTGCAATTTGCCCGAGTGCTGTTAATGTAGCTGTTCCATGGCCAAGTGCTGTTCCAAAAAGATTGGCAATGGAACCAGCAAGTGATATACCTGAAAAACCTGATCCATCTAAGCCGGTAATGACACCAACGATGGTTAATGTCCCTGCCGATACATATTGATTTAAAGGAACAGTTTGAGATAAAGCGATGCCTAAGTCGTTAATGATTCCATGTGAACCTTTCGGTAAATAGTCCCCGATAATTTTCACAAAGCCACTATCTCCTAAATAAAAGAGTGCAGCGATAGGAATAACTGGTCCGAAAATTTTAAAGCCAAATTGGAGCCCTTCTATGAAATAATCGGTCGTTTTATTCAGTCCATTACCTTTGTAGGCGATGAGAGAAATGATGATAATCATAATAACAGTTGTTCCGCCGATAAGTGCAGTTGCGTCGCTTCCTTGTAGTTGAAATTGAATCATGCAAAGGATATCAATGATATATACGATAGGGATACAAATAGCGAGCCATTTCTTTGTGCGAGGAGATAATGAAGTGAGCGTTTTAGAAGACTCAGTTGATAGAATAGATTCTTGTATAGCTAAGCCTGTATAAAACTCTTTTCGTAAGAAGAAAAAAGCGACGGAAGTTGTCACAACGCCCATAACGATAACGAGTGGAACACTTGCAGATACGACGCTGGAAACAGGGAGACCAGCAGCGTCTGCGGTTAATTTTGGTGCGCCTTGTATAACGAAGTCGCCGGATAAAGCAATCCCATGACCGAATAAGTTCATAGCAATTGCTACTCCAATTGGGGGGAGCCCTACGCGTACAGCAACCGGTAATAAAATAGCTCCCATTAATGCGACAGCGGGAGAAGGCCAAAAGAAGAAAGAAATTGTCATCATCAAAAGGCCAATAATCCAGTAGGCGAGGGTAGGGGTACGGATCATCTTTGTAAATGGTGAAATCATTGTATCATTTATACCGGTATGAACGAGTAAATTGCTCATGGATACAATAATAGAAATGATTAATATAGTTGGTAATAGCTCAGTAATGGCGTAAATAAAACTTTGAAAAATGCCGCTAACGGCAAGAGGGATAGAACTTGTAGCAGTTAATGCTAATAAAAAGATAAAAACGATACAAATAATTGTAGTATCTTTCCGGAGAATAAAAAAGGTAATAATAGTGAGTAAACAAATAACATAGAGAGCGTGTAATAGCGTTAATTCAACTCCCATAACATTCACATCCTTAGGCAATCGTGTAGTTTATTGTATGAAAGTAGGGAAAGTATGTGAGTATAAGAAACAGAAAAAAAGGTAAAATTTCATGTACTGCAATGGTAAGGATAAAAATGGATGTTACAATACAATTAATCCTAAAAATGGAATTCGAGGAGGGCTTATGCACAAAAAAATTGGATTTTTGGGATTTATCATATCTTGTAGTCTATTAATCATTTTAAAGCTATTTACAAACAATGAATGGATAAGTATTATACTTGTTTTCGGGTTTGTATTTATACTTTTATATAACTGGGATGGTATGAAACAATACAGTAAAAAGTATCGGAATTATGATAGGTATCATCGTTGTTTGCTCATTGTTCGCAGGGGTTATTTTAATAGAGGGTCAGAAACAAATGGAGAAAATGTCTATTTTTCAAGAATGGATGTCTTCTGCAAACGGTCTTTATCTTGTAATTATAGTTGTTATTTTTCTAAGAATTGTTATAAGTATAGCAAGTTACATATTAAAGGAGAAGTAGAATGGGGGAGTACGAATGAGAGAAAAAATAGGATATTATGGTGTGCTAGTTTGTTTACTATTATCAATTATTTCAGGACAATTTCTTAACAGTGAATGGGTACCAGTTATATTATGTATAGGAGTATTGATTTTTGCTCCTATGTATCGCTGGAATGAATGGAAAGCATATAGTCGAAAAAAGAAAATGGTTTTCAGCATCGAATTTGTCATTATAATCAGCACAATTCCGTTTTTGTTATGGAAAGGAAATGAGATAATAGATGGAATTGTAATGTTTCAAGGGTGGTTGTTTATTGCGAAAATGCTATATTTAATATGCATTTTAATGTTGGTAGTGGTAGTCACTAAAATAGTAAACGAAAAGCTATTCGTTAATGAATAAAAGAAAATGCCACCTTATTCGGTGGCATTTCCTCATTTTACTGCATGAGCTTTTTGCATCTTTTTAATTAAACGAATTTGTCCACGATGATTGATTTCATCTTCAAAAACGTGAAACCACTTAAAATAGTTATTTGCTGGTTTGTCATACCAAAAGTCTGTCGTTTTAAATAACCATTCATCAGGTAACGATTGAAAAGTCTCGATTGTTTTGGAACGTACTTCTTGTAATGTATTTATGTAAAATTCTATAGCGTTTCCTTTTATTTTCTCACGCCCAAGATCGCCTAATTCAATGCCAGGTAACCAGCGTTCTAATTCAGCCTCCGTTGGTTCACGGTCTTCAAAAGTATGAATCTGGTAGTAAAATTCAATAGCAGCCATATGATACAATAACATGCCAATTGAATTTGTGTCCTTATCATATAAATAATCAAGTTCCTCAATTGTTAAACCTTCCACCCCTTGCATTGTTGTATAGCGAGCGTAATTCATCATGGAAACAAGATTTGAAAATTCAGGCTGTAACCCATCTATCTTATCAATTACAAAATTCAATTTAAATTCCCCCTCTTAAACGATGACTCCAGAGAAAGAATTCTATGTGCAACGAAAAACTCCTTTAAAAAAGGTCGTGATTTCAACAAGGAATAACAATTAGTTCTCGATTTGATTTTGTAATAACTTCATATCCATCTTTTGTAATGACGATATCATCTTCAATTCTACAACCGCCCCAGTTCGGAATGTAAATACCAGGTTCAACTGTAACAACCATACCTTCTTCTAAAGTAGCCGTACTTTCTTGAGATAAGCGAAGAGGTTCATGTATTTCTAACCCAAGACCGTGCCCAGTAGAGTGGCCAAAGTATTGACCGTATCCATGTTCTGTAATGTAATCCCTCGTTATATCATCGATACTTTTCGCAGTTTCTCCAGGCTTAATCGCTTCAGTCCCACGTTTTAACGCTTCTCGTACAACATTGTATATTTTTTTGAATTCTTCCGATGGTTCCCCTATTGCTACAGTACGTGTTATATCGGAACAATATCCGTCGTAAAGTGCACCGAAGTCTAATGTAACGATATCCCCTCGTTCGATTATTTTATTTGATGCAACTCCATGGGGAAGTGAAGAACGAACGCCTGAGGCTACAATGATTTGGAATGAAGAAGATGTAGCCCCTTTTTTTCGCATGAAAAATTCTAATTCATCTCGTACAGCATTTTCACTTATTCCTGGTTTTAGAAACGTAAGAATGTGGTGAAATGCTTCGTCCGCGATATTAGCTGCAATTTTCATTGTTTCTATTTCAGGCGTGTCTTTAATGATACGAATATTTTCGATAATTTCGCACACTTGAATCATTTCCGCCTGTACGTATTTTTGCAAGTTTTTATATTGTTGCAATGTCATGTTGTTTTCTTCAATTCCAAGTTTTTGAATGTTTAATTTCGATACTTGATGTGCAATTTCTTTTTCTAAATTTCCTTTATGCATAATAATTTCAGCATCTTTTATTTGTGATTTCGCTTGATCTACATAGCGGAAATCAGTGATAAAAACAGCTTGATCGGCAGAGATTAAGACGACGCCAGCGCTACCTGTAAAGCCTGTTGCATATTGACGGTTTTCTTTCTTTGTAATAAGTAACCCGTCGATTCCGTAATTATGTAGTTGTTTTTGGATGTTAGTTATTCTTATATTCATTTTAATTCCTCCTTTTTACATTAATAAAGCAAGAATTGTGCCAATATATTTATTTAGAATAAAAGAGAAGAGGGTAGCTGTGTGTCAAAAAAACTAGACGGATGTAAAATAAATATATATAAAATTTTTACAGTAAGTTTTTATGTGAATGAACAATAATGTAAACTTGCAAACAAAATCTTTTTAATTTAAGTATTATATTTTTTGTATAAATAAATTAAAAAATTGGTATAATAAGGGATTGTTACGTTTTTTTGTAGGTAAAGAGATGTAACGAAAAAATTGGGTTAAGGAATGTGAATGTATGAAGAAATTAAGTAAAGTAATGTCATTTTGTTTGGCCGCTAGTATGCTTGTTATAACGGGGTGTGAAACAAGTGAAAACAAAGTTCAAGTAAATGAAACGATTGAACAGCTTGATGAAGCGCCAGAAGTGACAGAAAAAGAAGCGAAAAAGATTGTAAGAAAGAGTGTAGATGGAATAGCAAATGCGTTTAGTGAGATGGAAAAAGAAAATGGATGGAGCCGAAATAATCCTGGGGATTTAGAGACAGCTAAAAAAGGAGTTAAAGGATTGGTTTCAGAAAAGTTTGTAGAGAATCAGCTTCCTGAATTGCTTGCTAACTTTAATAGATCGAGAGAGACTGATATGTTACCATTCCCAAATTATTTTCAAACTGAAATAAGATTTTCTTCTTCACAAGATAAAGAAAATTTAACGGTACATACATTAAGTTTAGAAGATGAAATAGGTAATGCGGCCCAAGATTGGGAATTTCATTTGGTGTATAAAGAAGGGGAATGGTTAATGGATAAATGGTCATTTGTTTTTCCTGAAGATTTAAAACTTACAAAAGAAGAAGCAAATAGAATTTTAAAAATGCCAGACGATAAGAATGTGTCATTTGTAAGTGAAGAAAATAGTGGCGATAAGAAATACATATTCAAAGATAGTAACGGATTAATTACTGTAAATGCGAAAACATCTCTTATTTCATACAATGTAGATAAAAATAGGTATGAAAAGGTAACGAAAGAAAGAAATATTCAAGAAACAGAACAAGTACAGAGAAAGGATTCGAGTGCGTATACAGGCTCAAAAGAAGAGAAACAATCGCAAAAAGAATCTTCTTCAAAGATAGATAGAGCAAATGTTTTAAGTGAATTAGCTGCTATAGATAAACAAGAAAAACATACGAATGCTATGTCAACCAATGATATAGTAAATGAAATAGAAGGAAATTATGAACTGTGGGATAATAAACTAAATGAAATTTACAGTACATTAAAAAGTACGATGTCACCTGATGCGTTTCAGTCGTTAAAAACGAAACAAATTGCGTGGGTTAAAGAAAAAGAAAGTAAAGTTAAAGCAATTGGTACTGATACAAATAATGGAACGATGAGGCGTATAGAAGCTTCAGAAGAGAAATATAAGATGACAAAAGCAAGATGTTATGAATTAGTAAATGGGTATATGAACTAGTGTGAACGAATATAAAAAATGCGTTGCTTATAAGCAACGCATTTTTGTATTTACGCTTTTAATTTCATTACAATATCAGCATCTGGTGTTACATATACGGTTTGCTGATTGTCGTACGTAACAAAACCAAGTTTTGCACCACTCGGTTTTTTCACATGGCGTATTTTAGTGAAATCAACAGGTACAGAGCTAGACTCTTTCGCTTTACTGTAATAAGCGGCAATTTTGGCAGCTTCTAGTAAAGTTTCTTCAGCAGGCTCTAAAGAACGAATGACAACGTGAGAGCCAGGTATGTCTTTCGTATGTAACCAAATTTCATCACGGCGGGCAAACTTCGTTGTTAAATAATCATTTTGTTTATTGTTTTTACCAACGAAAATCTCTGTGCCATCACTTGCTAAATATTTATCTAATACTGGCTTAGTAGGCTTTTTCTTTGCGTTTTTCGTTTTGCGATTGCGCACATAACCTTCTTCAGCTAATTCCTCACGAATTTCTTCAATATCTTTTGAAGAAGCAGCTTCCATTTGTTGAAGTAAGCTATCAAAATAAAGAATTTCTTCATTGGTTTTTTCGATTTGTTCTTCTACAACAACAACTGAATTTTTTGCTTTTTGATACTTTTGGAAATAGCGTTGTGCATTTTCAGATGGTGTTTTTAAAGGATCTAATGTGATTTTTACAGTTCCGCCATTTTCATCGTAATAATTAACGACCTCAATATCTTTATCGCCTTTTTTCAAAGCGTACATATTAGCTGTAAGTAGCTCTCCAAATAGTTGATATTTATCTGCTTTTCCAGCATCTTGCAGTGTTTTTTCGAGTTTAATGAGTTTTTTCTCGTTTTTATTTTTTTCATTTTGCATAAAGCGTTCTAAATCATGAGCTTGTTGTTTTACACGATCGCGCTCTGCTTTTCCGAAAAAGAAACGATCAAGCAATTCACTAACAGATGAGAACGTCTTATCTTCTCCTTGCAAGTGTGCAAGAGGGAAAAGATAAAAGAATTCTTTCCCATTTGAAGTAGTCATCGCTGGTGAATATGTATGAGTTAATAATGGTTTTTGTATGGAGAAAAATGCATCCGCTAATGCTTTTTCATTTACCATACCAGCTTTTTTCACTACTTCTTTTGCGAATAACGGGGATATTCCCGTAAAGGTGCCGACAAGCTGTTTATCCATGTTTCCAGATAGAAAGTCTAGTGGTCTAATAAATTCATCATTTGTTTCAATCTGAAGTGGGTTAATTTTATGTTGTGCTGGTGGTGCAATATATTCAGCTCCAGCGTATACAGTACGATGGCGGTTTACCGCTAAAGATATGTGTTTTAAGCTATCTAAAATAACGTTTGTTTTCGTATCTACTAAGATAATGTTACTATGTCGGCCCATTATTTCGATTACTAATGTTTTTAATGATTCGTCTCCAATTTCATTCCGACTGCGGACTGTAATTTGAATAATACGTTCTAAGTCAATTTGTTCAATTTTTTCAATAAACCCACCTTCTAAATGTTTACGAAGAAGCATACAAAACATTGGCGGTATTGCTGGTGAATCGTAGTTTTGATTCGTTAAGTGCAGACGCGCATATGTAGGGTGAGACGAAAGAATTAGTTTTTGGTTCTTTCCGTTTGCTCGAATATGTAATAAAATCTCATACTTTGAAGGTTGATATATTTTGGAAATTCTTCCTGTGTAAAGAGAATTTGCAATTTCATGTGTAATTGCTCTTGTAAATAATCCATCGAATGCCATAAATGAACACTCCTTTCTAACTAAAAGTTAATTATAGCATTTTTTTGGACGAGGCTGAATAAGCTTTCAATAGAGTATGTCTGGAATCAGGAGGTCGATGGCAGGATGAACTGGTATGGAATGCGGGCACATGAAGTGGAAGAAAGAACGAATACGAATGTAAAGGTTGGACTTACAGAGAAAGAAGCAGAAGGGCGCGTAAAGAAATTTGGTACTAATGAATTAGAAGAAGCAAAAAGGCCTTCTGCACTAATGGTATTTTTAGCACAGTTTAAAGATTTCATGGTACTCGTTTTGTTTGGAGCAACAATTGTTTCTGCGTTTTTAGGTGAATACATTGATTCTATTGCTATTGTTGCCATTGTTATTATCAATGGTATTCTCGGATTTTTTCAAGAAAGAAAAGCTGAAAAATCATTGGAAGCTTTAAAGGAACTAGCCGCTCCACAAGTTACTGTAATGCGGAATGGAAAGTGGGTAAAAGCACCATCTAAAGCACTTGTTTTAGGTGATATTATTAAGTTTTCCAGTGGTGATCGTATTGGGGCTGATGTGCGTCTTGTTGAAGCATCAAGTTTATATATTGAAGAGTCTGCTTTGACAGGGGAGTCCGTACCTGTACAAAAGAAGGTAGAAGCATTGCAAGGGCAAGATGTTGCAATTGGTGATCAAAAAAATATGGCTTTTATGGGGACAATGATTACGCGAGGATCTGGTACAGGAGTCGTTGTAGCAACTGGTATGAATACAGCGATGGGGCAAATTGCAAATATGTTACAAAATGCAGAGCAAATGGAAACACCACTGCAAAGAAGGTTAGAACAGCTCGGAAAAATATTAATTATTGTGGCTCTTATTTTGACAGCACTCGTTGTATTAGCTGGTGTGTATCAAGGGAATGAAGTATATCATATGTTTTTAGCTGGTGTGTCTCTGGCTGTTGCGGCTATTCCAGAAGGGTTGCCAGCAATTGTTACAGTAGCTTTATCACTTGGTGTACAGCGTATGATAAAAAAGAGAGCAATTGTACGAAAGTTACCAGCCGTAGAAACGTTAGGTTGTGCTTCCGTTATATGTTCTGATAAAACGGGAACAATGACGCAAAACAAAATGATGGTAACACATATGTGGTCAGGCGGAGAATTGTGGAAAGTGACAGGGCAAGGATATGAACCTAATGGCTCTTTTATGAAAGGTGAAAAAGAAGTGAATCCAGCTAAGACAAAAGCACTTTATCAGCTACTTACATTTGGTTCACTATGTAACAATGCAAATATTATTCAAAAGAAAAAGGCGTACGTATTAGATGGAGATCCAACAGAGGGAGCGCTTGTAGCTGCAGCAATGAAAGCTGGGATAACACGTGAGGCATTGAAAGGGAAATTTGAAGTTATTCGTGAATTTCCATTTGATTCAACTCGAAAAATGATGAGTGTTATTGTACGAGATCGAGAGGGGAAAAAGTTTATTGTTACGAAGGGAGCACCGGATGTTCTTTTACAAATGAGTCAAACGATTTTATGGGGGGATAAGCAACAGCCGTTAAGTGAGCTATATAGAAAAGAAGTACAGGCGGCTATTCATAGCTTAGGTAGTCAAGCGCTTCGAACAATTGCAGTTGCGTTTAAACCTTTAAAAATAACGGATTCTATTGAACATGAAAGAGACGTTGAAAAAGATTTTATGTTGGTTGGGATACAAGGTATGATTGACCCACCAAGACCAGAAGTGGCGCAGGCGGTAAAAGAGTGTAAAGAAGCTGGTATTCGAACAGTAATGATTACAGGTGATCATAAAGTGACAGCAATGGCGATTGCTGAACAATTAGGAGTTTTGCCACCAGATGGACGCGTTGTTGAAGGAGTAGAACTCGCGAATATGGATGTGGAGGAATTAGAAAATGTTGTAGAAGATACGTATGTATTCGCTCGTGTATCACCTGAACATAAATTAAAAATTGTTAAGGCACTGCAAAATCAAGGGCATATAGTAGCGATGACAGGTGATGGAGTGAACGATGCTCCAGCTATAAAAACAGCGGATATTGGGATAGCGATGGGGATTACAGGAACAGATGTTGCAAAAGAAGCCTCTTCACTTGTTTTACTAGACGATAATTTTGCTACAATTAAGTCAGCGATTAAAGAAGGAAGAAATATATACGAGAACATACGTAAGTTCATCCGATATTTATTAGCATCAAATGTTGGAGAAATTTTAGTTATGTTATTTGCGATGTTACTTGCATTACCCCTGCCGATGGTTCCTATTCAAATTTTATGGGTGAACTTAGTTACTGATGGTTTACCAGCGATGGCATTAGGTTTGGATAAGGCTGAAGGAGATGTGATGAAGAGAACGCCGCGCCACCCGAAAGAAGGGGTATTCGCTAGAGGGCTTGCGTGGAAAATAATAAGTCGAGGTTTTTTAATTGGGGCAGTGACGTTAGTAGCGTTTATTATTGCGTATAACCAACATCCAAATGAACTGAAATATGCACAAACTGTAGCGTTCGCGACGTTGGTACTTGCTCAGCTTATTCATGTATTTGATTGTCGTAGTGAGCATTCTGTCTTTCATCGTAATCCATTTGGGAACGTGTATTTAGTAGGGGCGGTTATCATTTCATTACTACTCATGCTAGTGGTGATATATTATCCACCGTTACAACCGATTTTTAGCACAATGCCGATACAAGCAAGAGATTGGTTATTAATTGGAGGTTTGTCATCAATTCCGACTTTCTTACTAGTAGGTTCTTTATTAACAGGGAAAAAGGCGAAAAAGAAAAAGCCAATGTTATATAAGAAGGGATTAAACTTGAAATAGTCAATGTTATGAAAATGTGATATAATTTACAGAAGGTAGTAGAGCCTTGTCTCTATTACCTTTTTCATTGAGTTATTTTATGGCTTGGATGTGATAAAAATGATTTCTAGTATGACAGGGTTTGGAAGATCGAAAGTAGAAAGTGATACTTTTCAAATTACAGTAGAAATGAAATCGGTGAACCACCGTTTTTTAGAGATGAGTATTCGACTTCCTAAGCAAATGATGGTATTTGAGGACAAAATTCGTAAAATAATTGCACAGCAAGTTCGACGTGGACGCATTGAAGTGTCTATTAGTATAGCAGGTGAAGGACTTGTTGAAAGAAAATTAAGTGTGAATTGGTCACTTCTTGAGCAGTACCAATCGATGATGGAAGATATAAAAGGAAAGTTTCAATTACAAGATTCTATTACACTCGAGCAATTAATGGCAATGCCAGAAGTAACAGCAATTGAAGAAATAGAAAATGTAAATGAACATTTTGAGAACAGTTTATATGAGGCTGTTCGTCAAGCTGCTCATATGTTGAAAACGATGAGAGATGACGAAGGAGAACGATTACATAAAGATATAGCGTATCGTTTACAAGAGATTAGCAATTGTGTAAATGCAATTATTCCACATGCACCAATTGTTACACAAAAATATCGTGAACGATTAGAAAATCGCTTAAAAGAATTACATAATCAAGAGTTAGATGAACAAAGATTGCTAACAGAAGTCGCAATCTTTGCAGAGCGTTGTGATATTCATGAAGAGTTAGTTCGTTTGCAAAGTCATTTAGAGCAATTTCGTGAAACATTGCAGATTGAAGAGCCTGTTGGAAGGAAAATGGATTTCATCGTGCAAGAGATGCATAGAGAAATTAATACGATTGGTTCTAAGGCAAATGACTTAACAATTTCAAAATATGTTGTAGAAATGAAAAATAACCTTGAAAAAATTCGTGAACAAGTACAAAATATTGAGTAGCTTTCAAAAAATATATAAAGTTATACGTGGTGGAGAAATCGGATAGACTTACTAGGAGGCGCAAACTATGGCCATGCGGTTTTTAAATATTGGATACGGAAATATTGTATCTGCTCATCGAATTATTGCTATTGTAAGTCCGGAGTCAGCTCCTATTAAACGAACAGTACAAGAAGCACGCGAACATAATGCTTTGCTTGATGCTACGTATGGGAGAAAAACAAGGGCGGTTATTGTTATGGATGATGGGCATGTTGTATTAAGTCCAATTCAACCAGAGACGATTGCACATCGTTTGAATAATAAAGAAGATTTAAGTGAGGAAGGGTAGGTTTTACATATTTATGAGAAGTAGAAGAGGATTGCTCATCGTTCTTTCAGGGCCTTCTGGGGTTGGAAAAGGAACGGTTCGTAAAGAGCTGTTTAGCCATGAGGATACACGTTTTCAGTACTCTATTTCAGTAACGACACGTAAGCCGCGTGAAGGTGAAGTAGATGGTGTGGATTATTTCTTTAAAGAAAGAGAAGAATTTGAGGAAATGATTCGTAATGAAAGATTACTTGAGTGGGCTGAGTTCGTAGGTAATTATTACGGAACACCAATTGACTATGTTGAAAAAACATTACAAGAAGGAAAAGATGTATTCTTAGAAATTGAAGTGCAAGGAGCAATTCAAGTTAAGAAAGCTTTCCCAGAAGGTGTATTTATTTTCTTAGCACCTCCAAGTTTATCTGAACTAAAGAGCCGTATTGTCGGACGTGGTACAGAGACTGAAGATGTTATTGAAAATCGTTTAACTGTAGCGAAAGAAGAAATCGAGATGATGGACGCTTACGACTATGTAGTAGAAAACGATCAAGTTGAATTAGCTTGTGATAGAATTAAAGCGATTGTGGTTGGCGAACATTGCCGCCGCGAAAGGGTAGCAAAATATTATAAAGAAATGACGGAGGGTCTATAATTATGTTAAATCCATCAATTGACTCATTACTACAAAAAATCGATTCTAAGTACACATTAGTAACAGTGGCTGCAAAACGCGCACGTGAAATGCAACTTGCTAATAACTGTGTTGTAGAGCAACCTGTTTCTCATAAATGTGTAGGTAAAGCATTAGAAGAAATCGATGCAGAAGCATTAAGCTACGTACCAAGTGAAGATAAAGTAGCTGAATAAGCCTTTGCCTTCGACAAAATAAAACATAGACTTTATAATTTTCTATGTAACGGTAACAACCTATTTACAAGTAGGTTGTTATTTTTTTACGAAAGGAATGAAATATTGGTACTGACGAGCTGGGAATTCTATTTCAGTATTATAAGTTTGAAAAAGAAAGAGGACGAGTCATATGCTAAAAGGGAAAAAGATACTTCTATGTGTAACAGGAGGCATTGCGGTTTTTAAAGCAGCTGCGTTAACGAGTAAATTGACACAATCTGGCGCGATTGTAAAAGTAATGATGAGTGAGTCGGCAATGAAGTTTGTTACGCCTCTTACATTCCAAGCGCTTTCTCGCCATGATGTATATACGGATACGTTTGATGAGAAAGACTCGGCTGTTATTGCTCATATTGATTTAGCAGATTGGGCGGATGTTGTACTTGTCGCACCTGCTACTGCCAATTGTATTGGAAAGTTAGCTGGTGGTATTGCAGATGATATGATTACAACTACTCTGTTAGCTACTACAGCCCCGGTATGGATTGCGCCTGCTATGAATGTGCATATGTATGAAAATAAAATTGTTCAAAAAAATATGATGACATTGAAAACGCTAGGATATACATTTATTGAGCCTGGGGAAGGCTTTTTAGCATGTGGATATGTAGCGAAGGGACGACTAGAAGAACCTGAAGCGATTATTGCACGGTTAGAGGAAGCTTTCTCAGAACACAAACCATTGCAGGGAAAAAGAATATTAATAACTGCTGGCCCAACACGTGAAAAAGTTGATCCAGTTCGTTTTATGACGAATTTTTCTTCTGGAAAAATGGGGTATGCGATTGCAGAAGTGGCGGCGAATTTAGGCGCTGATGTTATACTCGTTTCAGGACCGACAGCATTAAATCCACCGTTACATGTAACGACAGTGCAAGTGGAATCTGCACAAGATATGTTAGAAGCAGTTCTTCAACATTATCAAAACGTAGACGTTGTCATTAAAACAGCAGCAGTTGCAGATTATCGTCCGAAATATGTTCATGATAATAAAATGAAAAAGCAAAATGGTGATGCTGTCATTGAACTCGAAAGAACGGTGGATATTTTAAAAACGTTAGGTCAGAAAAAGGATAAACAGTTACTTATCGGTTTTGCTGCTGAAACGACAAATGTAGAGGAATATGCAACGAAAAAACTACGTGAGAAAAATGCAGATATGATTGTCGCGAATGATGTAAAAGCGCAAGGAGCTGGATTTGGCACGGATACGAATATTGTAACAATGTATAGAAAAGATGGAAAAGTTATTGAGTTACCACTTTTACTGAAAAAAGAGGTAGCTCGTGAAATATTAAAGCAAATTGAAATGATGTTAGAAGATGATCGTTTATGAAATTTGCAAGTGTAATTGTTGATGTACCTGCCCGTCAGACAGATCGACCATTTGATTACATTATCCCTGAAAAATGGGAAGATATTGTACAGACAGGAATGCGTGTAGTAGTTCCGTTTGGGCCAAGGAAATTACAAGGTTTTATTATTGGGATTAAAGATTCGGTGGATGTAGAAAGTAAGAAGTTAAAGACAATCCATGAAATATTAGATGTAACACCGGTTTTAAATGATGAATTATTAAAGCTTGGATATTGGCTTACAAGTGAAACGTTATGCTACATGATTTCAGCTTTTCAAGTGATGCTTCCAACTGCGATAAAAGCAACGTATAAAAAACGTCTACAACTTTGTAAACAGGAAGAAATAGCATCTGAAATACTATATTTATTTCAGGATAAAGAAGCAATTGATTTTGAAGTAATCGAGCAGCAGCCACATTTATACCGGACTATTCAACAAGAAATTAAAAATGGTACGGTTGAAGTCGTTTATCAAGTGAAAG
Source organism: Bacillus sp. 5mfcol3.1 (assembly GCF_900114335.1). Taxonomy (NCBI): domain Bacteria; kingdom Bacillati; phylum Bacillota; class Bacilli; order Caryophanales; family Bacillaceae; genus Bacillus; species Bacillus sp. 5mfcol3.1. The sequence goes on from NZ_FOST01000002.1 coordinate 948,336, forward strand.
ATAAAGTACAAAAGAAGAAGCAAAGAGTTGTTCAGCCGGAGTTGCCAGAAGATAAATTGGAATTAGCGGCATTTGAACTGAAAAGTAAAAAACAACAAGATGTACTTTATTATTTTGTGGAAAATTATAAAAGTGTACCGTTGAAAATAATTACAGAAGAGTTACAAATAACAGATGCTCCAATAAAAGCACTTGTTAAAAAGGGCTTCATTTCAGAAAAGTATGTGGAAGTATACCGAAATCCGTATGACGATGATGATTTTGAACAAACGAAACCATTTCCACTTACGGAGGAACAAAAACAAGTTATTACACCGATTTTATCATCAATTACAAATGAAACTTATAATCCATTTTTACTATATGGTGTTACAGGAAGTGGAAAGACAGAAGTATATTTACAATCTATAGCAGCAGTGCTTGAGAAAGGAAAAGAAGCTATCGTTCTTGTTCCTGAAATTGCACTAACGCCCCAAATGGTGGATCGTTTTAAAGGTAGGTTTGGCTCGCAAGTTGCAGTTCTTCATAGTGCGTTGTCTGTTGGAGAAAAGTATGACGAGTGGCGTAAGATTTTAAGAAAAGAAGTGAAAGTTGTAGTTGGTGCGCGTTCAGCCGTTTTTGCGCCTTTTGAGAATTTAGGGATTATTATTATTGATGAAGAGCATGAATCAAGTTACAAACAAGAAGATAATCCGAGGTATCATGCAAGAGATGTAGCTGTCTGGAGAGGGCAATATCATAAATGTCCTATCGTTCTTGGTAGTGCGACACCAACACTTGAATCGTTTGCAAGGGCGAAAAAAGGTGTTTATAAACTACTAACAATGGAAAGACGTATGAATGAACAAGCTTTACCAACGGTAGAGATTGTTGACATGCGAGAAGAACTTCGTGACGGGAATCGATCAATGTTTTCTAAGGCGCTGCATGAAAAAATAGCAGATCGATTAGAAAAGAAAGAACAAATGGTACTCTTTTTAAATAGAAGAGGTCATTCTACATTTGTTATGTGCCGTGATTGTGGGTATGTTGTACAATGTCCGCATTGTGATATTTCATTGACATATCATAAAATGAATCATCGTTTAAAATGTCATTATTGTAGTTACGAAGAGAATATGCCAACTGAGTGTCCAGCTTGTCAAAGTACATACATTCGTTTCTTTGGTACAGGTACACAAAAGGTAGAAGAAGAAATTACAAAACTATTTCCAGAGGCGCGAGTCATTCGAATGGATGTAGATACGACAAGTCGAAAAGGAATGCATGAAAAATTATTAAAGGCGTTTGGGGAAGAAAAAGCAGATATACTACTTGGAACACAAATGATTGCTAAAGGATTAGATTTTCCGAAAGTAACTCTTGTTGGGGTTTTAACTGCAGATACGATGCTTCACTTACCTGATTTTCGGGCAAGTGAAAAGACATATCAGTTATTGACGCAAGTAAGTGGACGAGCGGGTAGACATGAATTGCCAGGGGAAGTTGTGATTCAAACATATACGCCAGAACATTACAGTATAGAGTTAGCGAAGAACCAACAATATGATGTGTTTTTTGACCAAGAAATGCAAATGAGGCGAACAAGACAATATCCCCCATATTACTATGTTGTACTTGTAACTGTATCTCATCCTGAATTATTAAAAGCGGTGCAAGTGACGGAAAAAATTGCCTCGTATTTACGAACGCATTGCTCACAGCAAACAATGGTGTTAGGACCAGTTGCTTCAGCAATTCCAAGGATAAAAGATAGATATCGTTATCAATGCATGATAAAATACAAACGGGAACCAAACTTAAAGAACGTGCTCAAAATGGTAAATGAACATTATCAAGCAGAAATGCAAAAAGAGCTACAAATCTCAATTGATTTTAATCCAACAATGTTAATGTAGCGGAGGGAAATATGGCAGTTTTAGAAATAATCAAGCATCCAAATGAAGTGTTAGAAACACCATGCGAAAGAGTAATTAACTTTGATAAAAAGTTAGTGAAATTGTTGAAAGATATGCATGAAACAATGTTAATTGCGGACGGAGTCGGTTTAGCTGCGCCTCAAGTAGGTGTAAGCTTGCAAGTAGCGGTTGTTGATGTCGATGATGATACTGGGAAAATCGAGTTAATCAATCCATCAATATTAGAAAAACGTGGTGAACAAGTAGGTCCCGAAGGCTGTTTAAGCTTCCCGGGACTTTATGGTGAAGTAGAACGTGCCGATTATATTAAAGTAAGAGCGCAAAATCGCCGTGGGAAAGTATTTTTATTAGAAGCGGAAGGATTTTTAGCGCGTGCAATTCAACATGAAATCGATCATTTACACGGTGTTTTATTTACATCGAAAGTGACAAGATATTATGAAGAAAACGAACTAGAATAGGTGTTAAAAGGAGCGGTTTTTAAATGATAAAAGTAGTGTTTATGGGAACACCGGACTTTTCAGTGCCGGTGCTTCGTCGTCTTATTGAAGATGGCTATGAGGTAGTAGGTGTTGTGACGCAACCTGATCGTCCAGTAGGTAGAAAAAAAGTATTAACACCTACACCTGTTAAAGTTGAAGCGGAAAAACATGGTATCCCTGTGTTACAGCCGTTAAAAATTCGTGAAAAAGATGAATATGAAAAAGTATTGGCATTAGAGCCAGATTTAATTGTAACAGCTGCATTTGGTCAGATTGTACCAAATGAAATTTTAGAAGCACCGAAGTATGGATGTATTAATGTCCACGCTTCTTTACTTCCTGAACTTCGTGGTGGTGCACCAATTCATTATGCAATTATGGAAGGTAAAGAAAAAACTGGTATTACAATTATGTATATGGTAGAAAAATTGGATGCTGGTGATATCTTAACGCAAGTGGAAGTGGAAATTGAAGAGCGTGAAACGACAGGCTCATTATTTGATAAATTAAGTGAAGCTGGAGCACACCTTCTATCTAAAACAGTACCTTTATTAATTCAAGGTAAGTTAGAACCGATTAAACAAAACGAAGAAGAAGTAACGTTTGCTTACAATATAAAACGTGAACAAGAGAAAATTGATTGGACAAAAACAGGTGAGGAAGTATACAATCACATTCGCGGATTGAATCCATGGCCAGTTGCTTATACAACTTTAGCAGGACAAGTTGTTAAAGTATGGTGGGGAGAAAAAGTGCCTGTAACTGAACCGGCTGAAGCAGGTACGATTGTTGCAATCGAAGAAGATGGTTTTGTTGTAGCAACTAGTAATGAAACAGGTATTAAAATTACTGAATTGCAACCTTCTGGTAAAAAGCGTATGAGTTGTTCACAATTTTTACGTGGAACAAAACCTGAAATTGGAACGAAGTTAGGAGAAAATGCATGAGACAAAATGTTCGTGAATTAGCTCTTGATGGTTTAATTCAAGTGGAAAAAAGTGGTGCATATAGCAACTTACTTTTAAATAATCTAATTGAAAAAAGTGCAATTGATAGAAAAGATATTGGTTTATTAACTGAAATTGTATATGGAACGATTCAACGTCGTGACACATTAGATTATTATTTACAGCCTTTTTTAAAAAAGAAGGTTGAGGCGTGGGTAAGGGTATTGCTTCGCTTATCTTTATATCAAATGATTTATTTAGACCGAGTGCCAGAAAGAGCGGCTATTCATGAAGCGGTTGAGATTGCAAAGCGTCGCGGGCATAAAGGAATTGCTGGTATGGTGAACGGTGTATTACGTTCGATTCAGAGAGAAGGTGTACCTTCTGTAGATGAAATCAAGGATCCAGTAGAACGTCTTGCAATTGCGACGAGTCATCCAGTTTGGCTTGTACAAGAGTGGACTTCTGCATATGGCTTAGAAACTGCAGAGAAAATGTGCGAAGTAAACATGTTACCACCTGTACCAACAGCACGTGTGAATGTTGATAAGGTAATGGTAGAAGAAGCGATTGAGTTGTTGGCAAGTGAAGGTATAGAAGCAAAACGTGGTGACTTGTCAGATGATGCAATTCAGATTGAAAGAGGAAATGTAGCGCATACAGAAGCGTTTAAAAAAGGATTTCTTTCTATTCAAGATGAAAGTTCTATGCTTGTAGCACGCGCTTTAGAACCGAATACGGGAGATGCAGTTCTTGATAGTTGTGCTGCTCCAGGCGGAAAAACAACGCATATCGCGGAACGATTAAAGGGAACTGGTAAGGTCATGTCCCTTGATTTACATGCACACAAAGTACGTTTAATTAAACAGCAAGCAGAGCGACTTGGTCTAGAAAATGTTGAAACAAAAGCGCTAGATGCTAGAAAAGTGCAAGAGCACTTTGCAAATGAAACGTTTGATAAAATATTGGTAGATGCACCGTGTTCTGGATTTGGTGTAATTAGACGTAAGCCTGATATTAAGTTAGGAAAAGATAAAGGCGATAGTGAAAGATTATCGACGATTCAACTTGCGATACTAGAAAAAATAGCACCATTATTAAAACAAGGCGGTCGTCTTGTTTATAGTACGTGCACAATTGAGAAAATAGAAAATGAACAAGTAATAGATAAATTTTTAAAAGAACATCCTGAATTTGAATGGGATACTACGATAAAAGAACGTATGCCAGAAAAATTAAGTCCGTATATTAATGAAGGTCAAGTACAAATTTTACCGCATTATTTTGCAACGGATGGCTTTTATATTGCTTGTTTAAGGAAGAAGGTGTAGCATCATGGAAACAACTGTAAGAAAACAAAAGAAAAATGTAGAAACGAAGAAACCATCAATTTACTCTTTACAACTTCATGAAATGCAAGATTGGTTAAAGGAACAAGGAGAACCGAAGTTCCGCGCTGGACAAATTTTTGACTGGCTATATAAAAAACGTGTAAAAAATTATGAGGATATGTCAAACCTTTCTAAAGGATTGCGTGATAAATTGTCGAATTCCTTTGATATTACTACTTTAAACACGTTAGTAAAACAAACGTCTTCAGATGGAACGATTAAATTCTTATTCCAATTATATGACGGATATTCTATTGAAACGGTATTAATGCGACATGAATATGGAAATTCCATTTGTGTAACAACGCAAGTTGGTTGTCGTATTGGATGTACGTTCTGTGCTTCGACACTTGGTGGACTAAAACGAAACCTAGAAGCTGGAGAAATCGTAGCGCAAGTAGTAGAAGTTCAGCGTGCGCTTGATGAAACAGAAGAACGTGTAAGTTCTCTTGTTGTTATGGGAATTGGAGAACCATTTGATAACTACGATAATTTAATGGGATTCTTACGCATCACTAACCATGAAAAAGGACTTCATATTGGTGCTAGACATATGACTGTTTCGACGAGTGGAATTATCCCGAAAATTTATAAGTTTGCTGAAGAAGAACTACAAATTAATTTTGCGATTTCATTGCATGCTCCAAACTCAGAATTACGTTCAAAATTAATGCCGATTAACCGTGCTTATAAATTACCGGATTTAATGGAAGCTATTAAATACTATGTAAATAGAACAGGGCGCCGTATTACTTTTGAATATGGATTATTTGGAGGAGAAAATGACCAAGTTGAGCACGCTGAAGAGCTTGCTGCGCTCTTAAAAGGTGTAAAATGTCATGTAAACTTAATCCCGGTAAACTACGTACCTGAACGTGATTATGTACGTACACCACGTGAGCAAATTTTCTTGTTCGAGAAAACGTTAAAAGATCGTGGAGTGAATGTAACGATTCGCCGTGAACAAGGTCATGATATTGACGCAGCCTGCGGTCAGTTGCGTGCGAAGGAGCGCAAAGAAGAGACGAGGTGACGAGATGAAAGCCGTATTTCTATCGGATAAAGGAAAAGTTCGTCAACATAATGAAGATAGTGCAGGAGTTTTTCACAATTTAGATGGAAATGTTTTAGCGGTAGTAGCAGATGGAATGGGAGGTCATCGAGCTGGTGATGTAGCTAGCTCGATGGCCATTCAATTATTCCATGATTATTGGAAGCAAACGCATAATATGAATGAACCGAAAAAAGTAGAACAATGGTTACATACTAGTGTTGGGATTATTAATGAGCGCATATATGAATACGCTCAGCAAAATGTAGAATGTAATGGTATGGGAACAACGCTTATAATAGCTGTTTGTACACCAAGTTTTGTGACGATAGGGCATATAGGAGATAGTCGTTGCTATATGGTATCAGAAGGAGAAATGACGCTTGTAACGGAAGATCATTCGCTTGTAAATGAGCTTGTGAGACATGGTGAAATTTCAAAGGAAGATGCAGAGTATCATCCGAAAAAGAATGTGTTATTAAGAGCGCTAGGAACAGAAGAAAAAGTTGGATTAGATGTTAAAACGTTGGTGCTTGAGGAAGATGATCAATTACTTCTTTGCTCTGATGGGTTATCAAACAAAGTTTCTATTGATGATATGCAACAAATTTTACAGTTAAATGAACAGCTTGAAGGTAAAGGGCAGCGTCTCATTCAATTGGCGAATGATCGCGGTGGAGAAGATAATATCACACTTGTTCTTATTGATTATGCGGGTTCGACAAACGAAAGTAGGTGAAGTGCAACGTGCTGATTGGAAAACGCTTAAATGACCGTTATAAGCTGCTGAAAATGATTGGTGGTGGCGGAATGGCCAATGTATATTTAGCTCATGATGATATACTTGGCCGAGATGTAGCGGTAAAAATATTAAGACTCGACTACTCAAATAACGAAGAGTTTATTAAACGTTTCCATCGAGAAGCGCAGTCTGTTACAACGTTGTCGCATCCAAATATTGTGAATATGTATGATGTCGGAGAAGAAGATGGTATATATTATCTTGTCATGGAATATGTACCCGGGCAAACATTGAAGCAATACATAATTGAGCGAGGTATGTTACCTATAGGAGAAGCTCTTGATATTATGGAGCAGTTAACATCCGCCATGGCACACGCCCATCATTTTGAAATTGTGCATCGTGATATAAAGCCGCACAATATTTTAATTCGAGCTGATGGAATAATAAAAGTAACAGATTTTGGAATTGCGACAGCTACAAGTGCAACAACAATTACACATACAAATTCAGTACTGGGTTCAGTCCATTATTTATCACCAGAACAGGCACGTGGCGGGATAGCAAATAAACAATCGGATATTTATTCTCTTGGAATAGTTATGTTTGAATTGTTAACAGGAAGACAACCGTTTTCTGGCGAATCTGCTGTTGCTATAGCTTTAAAACATTTACAAAGTGAAATCCCATCACCAAAAAGATGGAATGAAAATATTCCGCAAAGTGTTGAAAATATTATATTAAAGGCAACTGCAAAAGATCCTTTCCATCGATATCAATCTGCCAATGCTATGAAGCGAGATATTGAAACTGCGCTATATCCAGAGAGGATAAATGAGCAACCATTTTACATACCAGAAGATATGGAAGCGACGAAAGCGATTCCGATTATTCAACAAGAACAATTATTTGAAAATGTAAGTGATGAAACGATTGTTTTAAAAGGGAGTAAAGTGGAAGAACCGATAAGAGCAGAAGCAGCTGAATTAGATAAGAAGAAAAAACGGAGTAACAAGTGGCTTAAAGTTTTAATTTCAACATTTTTATTTTTAGCAATAGGAATAACATTAGCGCTTACGGTTATTCCAGGATTATTTATTCCGAAAGATGTGAAAGTTCCTGATGTGGCTGGTATGAAATACACGACAGCTGTAAATACGTTAGTAGAAAAGGGCTTTGAGGTGACGGAGCCTAATATTGTATATACAGATGATATTGAAGTTGGGGATGTAATAAAAACGGAACCTGTAGCAGGAAGAGTCGTAAAAGAAAACGCTAAAATTACTATCTATCAATCAGGTGGAAAAAAGAAAAGTAAGATGGCGAATTTCACAGGGCAAAACTTTGAGAGTGTAAAAGCTGAGTTAGAAGAAAAATATAAACAAGTTACAGTAAATTATATTGAAAATGATAAGCCGAAAGGTGAAATTGTAGAGCAAATTCCGACGCCTGATCAAATGGTTATAGAAGCGGAGCAAGAACTGAAAATCTGGGTAAGTAAAGGTCCTTATCAAATTAGACCAGGTGACTTTTCGGGGTGGACTGAAAATAGTGTAACTGGTTATTTGAATGAGAGAAAACTAACGTCAGATATAAAACGAGAGTATTCAGATTCAGTCGAAAAAGGACTTGTAATTTCGCAATTTCCAAAACCAGGTACACCATTAAAAGAGGGAGATAAAGTAACTATTATTATCTCTGATGGTCAAAAGCCTAAAGTGACTAAAACGGTAAAAGTGGACAATATCTCTATCCCATATGAGCCTGCTGTAACAGGTGAAAAAAAGCCGCAAACAATAGAAATTTATAAAGAAGACATGCAGCAAAAAATGGATAGACCGGTTGAAACGAGAACAATTACTGAATCAGCGACTATTTCTTTAGAATTTGTAATTCAAGAAGGTTCAAAGGGACACTATAAAATTGTACGAGATGGAGTAACGATTATTGATAAAGAAGTACCATATCCAACTCAATAATAGTGAAAGTCTACTTATTATTATTATTATTATTATTATTGCCTGTTATGCTGTCTACAAAGTGGACGGTATAGCAGGCAAAAATATATGATTCAAAAAGCTAGTAAAGTGATGCAGCTGTAAATATTTTTTTGCATTTAATGGGAAATTTAATGTATATTAGCGAAAGTATATATGGTAGGTTTTGAAATCGTTATTTGGAAAATTTAAATCCATTCATTTTTAAATTCAGCATCACCTTATACAAAAAAAGGAGAATTCTATGCCAGAAGGAAAAATTATAAAAGCTTTAAGTGGGTTTTATTACGTGCAGCATGAAGAAGGGGTTACGCAATGTCGTGGGCGAGGTGTATTTAGAAAAAATAAAATTACACCACTTGTAGGAGACCAAGTTGTTTTTCAGGCAGATAATCCAACTGAAGGTTATGTGCTTGAAGTGTTTGATCGAAAAAATGAACTTGTTAGACCTCCTATTGCTAATGTCGATCAAGCGATCCTTGTGTTCTCTGCAGTAGAACCAGATTTTAATCCTGGACTGTTAGATCGATTTTTAGTGCTGATTGAATATCATAACATTAAGCCAATTATTTGTATTAGCAAGATGGATTTAGTAGATGAAAAGATGAAAGCAACTGTTGAAGCTTATGCGAATGATTATCGTGAGATGGGTTATGATGTTTTATTTACTTCTATTAATACGTCAGAAAGTATTGATATATTAAAACCATACTTAGAAAATTGTGTTTCTGTCGTTGCGGGTCAATCTGGTGTTGGGAAATCTTCAATGCTTAATGTGCTACGTCCAGAATTAGAGCTGAAAACAAATGATATTTCCTCCCATTTAGGACGCGGGAAGCATACGACAAGACACGTAGAATTAATTGCAATTGGGAGTGGACTAGTAGCAGATACACCGGGTTTTAGTTCACTAGATTTCATTGATATAGAAGTAGAAGATCTTACATATTGTTTTCCAGAGTTGAAAGAAGCGAGCCAATACTGTAAATTTAGAGGGTGTACACATCTTTCTGAACCGAAATGTGCAGTGAAAGCTGCGGTTGAAGAAGGGAAGATTACAGAATATCGCTATAAGAACTATAAACAATTCGTAGAAGAAATTAGAGAGAGAAAGCCGAGGTATTAGTTATGATTAAAATTGCACCATCGATTTTATCAGCAGATTTTTCAAAATTAGGGGAAGAGATTAAAGATGTAGAAAAGGGCGGAGCGGATTACATTCACGTTGACGTAATGGATGGACATTTCGTACCAAATATTACGATTGGACCATTAATTGTAGAAGCTATCCGTCCAATTACATCATTACCATTAGATGTACATTTAATGATTGAAAATCCTGATAACTATATCCCGACTTTCGCACAAGCGGGAGCGGATATTATTACTGTTCACGTAGAGGCGTGTCCACATCTACATCGTACAATTCAGTTAATTAAATCTCACGGTATTAAAGCGGGTGTTGTATTAAATCCACATACGCCAGTTTCAGTGATTGAGCATGTATTAGAAGATATAGATATGGTATTACTTATGACAGTAAACCCTGGATTTGGTGGACAGAAGTTTATCCATTCTGTATTACCGAAAATTAAACAAGTTGCAGACATGGTGAAAGAGCGCAATCTAGAAGTAGAAATTGAAGTTGATGGTGGTGTAAATGCTGAAACAGCAAGACTTTGTGTGGAAGCAGGAGCAAATGTACTTGTAGCTGGATCAGCAGTATACAATCAAAAAGACCGCGGTGAAGCAATTCGCGTAATTCGTGGGTAGTGATGAACTTTTATCCTAGTAAGGTATTCATAGGATAGGGTAAAAATATGTAAAAAGGCAATCTACCGAATGGCAGATTGCCTTTTTACAATGGAAGGGGAAGAAAAAATGATTATTCATATTTTGGCAGGAGGACCTTCGGAATATTGCGCAGATTTTGCTCGATATGAGAATGAGGAAGTAGTGTGGGCTGCGGTTGATAGGGGAGTATACCGTCTATTAAAGAAAGGGATTACCCCGGCTGTTGCGTTTGGAGATTACGATTCAGTTACTGAAGAAGAATTAGTATGGATGGGACAGCAAACGAACGAATTACATATTGTTCCGCGGGAAAAAGATCAAACGGATTTAGAAATTGCAATCAACTGGGCATTAGGACAGAAGCCGGCACTAATTCGTATTTTTGGTGCTACCGGTGGAAGACTTGATCACGGTTTGGCAAATATACAAATGCTTTTAAAAGGGTTAGAAGTAGAGATAGAAATGTGTATTGTGGACAATAAAAATGAAATAACAGTTAAAAAAGTGGGTACACATATAATTGAAGAAAATAAAAATTTTCCTTATGTATCTTTTGTACCAGTTACTGAAATAGTGGAAGGGATTACATTGTTTGGTTTTAAGTACCCTCTTACTAATAAAACAATAGAGTGGGGATCAACACTTTGTATTAGTAACGAACTCGTTGAGGAAAAAGGTACTTTTTCATTTACTTCTGGCATATTAATGTTGATAAGAAGCACTGATTGAAGAAACAATTTTGCTCCTTACATCATATAGTGACCAAGTGGAGTAATGGGGATTAGGAGGGAAACCATGAGATTTTATACAATTAAGTTACCTAAATTTCTTGGTGGAATTGTTCGTGCAATGTTAAATACCTTCAAAAAAGATTAAAAAAAGCACCTATCACCGGTGCTTTTTCCATTGTTATAGTAAAAAAAGAGCCTATCGGCTCTTTTTTTTATTATTAAACACGTTCGATTTTGCCAGATTTTAATGCTCTAGCAGAAACGTAAACACGTTGAACTTTTCCGTCGATGCGTACGCGAACTTTTTGAAGGTTAGCGCCCCACTTACGTTTTGTAGCGTTCATTGCGTGAGAACGAGAGTTACCAGAACGAGCTTTTCTTCCAGTAATAGCACAAACACGAGCCATTTATATTTCCCTCCCTTGATACCTTACCATACGTAATTTTTCAATGTTAGTCTTTTATGCGATGCTAAAAACACTACTATAATTTAACACAACTAAAAAGAGAATGCAACACCGTAGAAAAAAGAAATCAAGAAAATTTACTTGACACTATATGTCAATGAAGAAAAGTTAAAATCCATAAAAATTGCTTGACATATTATAGTGGTACATGTTGTATAATAACAATGGACTATTTTGCTCATCATAAAAAAGTGTAATTTAAAACATAAAATATGAGAGTGAAAAGAAAGAACGATGGAATTTTCTTTAAAAAGATTATATGATAGTAACTAAAGTAGTCTAGCTCACTTTCACCATTTATGAAGGGGGAAACGAGATGTCAATTGAAATTAAAACGAAGTACGGTCAAATTGATATTAGTACAGATGTAATTGCAACAATTGCTGGAGGTGCCGCGGTAGATTGCTACGGTATCGTAGGTATGGCATCAAAAAATCAGTTAAAAGATGGATTAACAGACATTTTACGAAAAGAAAACTTCACTAGAGGTGTTATTGTTCGTAAAGATGAAGATGAAGTACATATTGATATGTATATTATTGTGAGCTATGGTACGAAAATTTCAGAAGTGGCACATAATGTGCAGACGAAAGTGAAATATACATTAGATCAAACTGTAGGACTAGCAGTAGATTCTGTAAACATCTACGTACAAGGAGTTAAAGTAATAAACTTGTAATGTGCATTAAGGAGGAAAATCTGTGTCAATTCAAAAAATTGATGGAAAACGTTTATCACAAATGATCATGCAAGGAGCGAATAATTTAACAAATAATGTTCAGCTTGTTGATGCATTAAACGTATTTCCAGTTCCAGATGGCGATACCGGTACAAACATGAACTTATCTATGACTTCAGGTGCGCGTGAAGTGAAAGCAAATCCTTCACAGCATGCTGGTAAAGTCGGCGTAAGTTTAGCCAAAGGATTATTAATGGGAGCTCGTGGTAACTCTGGAGTTATTCTATCTCAGTTGTTCCGTGGTTTCTCTAAATCCATTGAACAAAAAGAAGAATTAACAACAGTTGATTTTGCTGCAGCACTAGAAGCTGGAGTAGAGGCGGCTTATAAAGCGGTTATGAAACCGATTGAAGGAACGATTTTAACGGTTGCAAGAGAAACGGGTAAATATGCAGTAACAGTTGCGAAAAAACAGCGCGACTTTGTTTTGTTTATGGAAGACGTTGTGAAAGAAGCAAACGCATCGTTAAATCGTACGCCAGATTTATTACCTGTATTAAAACAAGTTGGCGTTGTAGATAGCGGTGGTAAAGGTCTTGTAGTAGTATACGAAGGATTTTTAGCTGACTTAAAAGGAGAAACGATTTCTTCTGATGCACCGACGCAAACATCTATGAATGAGATGGTACGCGCAGAACATCACCGTAGTGTACAAAGCCAATTGAGTACAGAAGATATTAAGTATGGATATTGTACGGAGTTCATGGTGAAATTAGAGGCTGAAAAGGTGAAAGAGCATAATTTCTCTGAACAAAAATTCCGTGAAGATATTAGTGTATATGGTGATTCTCTACTAGTTGTGTCTGATGATGAAATTGTAAAAGTTCATATCCACGCAGAACATCCTGGAGACGCTATGAACTACGGGCAAAAATACGGTAGTTTAATTAAGATCAAAGTAGAAAATATGCGTGAACAGCATACTGCTTTATTAGATGAACCTGCTATGGTTCCTGAACAACCAGCTCAATCGAAAGAAAAACAACCATATGGTATCGTAACTGTGGCAATGGGGTCTGGTATTAAAACTTTATTTGAGAGCATCGGCGCAACGAAAGTTATCGAAGGTGGTCAAACGATGAATCCAAGTACGGAGGATATCGTGAAGGCAATTGAAGAAGCAAATGCTGAAAAAATCATTATTTTACCGAATAACGGAAATATTGTAATGGCAGCAGAACAAGCGGCATCAGTTGTAGATCAAGAAGTTATTGTTGTTCGTTCGAAAACAGTTCCTCAAGGTATGGCAGCAATGTTAGCATTTAACCCAGTTGGAACGTTAGAAGAGAATGAAGAAAACATGCAAGAAGCTTTATCTCATGTGAAAACAGGTCAAATTACGTATGCTGTACGTGATACGGAAATTGATGGTGTAGCAATTCAAAAAGATGACTTCATGTGTATTGCAGATGGAAAAATTGTATCTACAAATGCTGAAAAAGTAGGAGCTGCGAAGCAATTACTAGAAGCGCTTATTGATGAAGATTCTGAAATCGTAACGATTCTACAAGGTGAAGATGCAACTGACGAAGAAGTAGCGGAGTTAGTTGAATTTGTAGAAGAGAAATTTGAAGATGCAGAAGTAGAAGTGCATGCTGGAAACCAACCAGTGTATTCTTTCATCTTCTCTGTAGAATAAGATAAGATTCGTTTTGAAAATAAATGGATTACTTACTTGCTAATGGATAAGAAGTAGTAATATGAAGTTTATTACTAGTTTTTATTCAAAAGGCTAGCATATTGAAGAGAGAAAAGAGCCTTGCTGCTAATAGTGAGGCTCTTTTTTACTTGTTTTACATAAGGGATTTGAGTAGTTTCTCTTAGAATGCCTATGATAGAATATATAAGGTGAAAGAGAGCGATTACAGATGCTAATTGGTACTCAAATAAAATGCAATAAAGAAAATAATGTGACGGGGTGTGAGAATCTTGAATGATGTTGTACAAGTTCCTGTTACGGATGTAAAGGGGATCGGAGGAGAAACATCTGAGTTACTACATGAGATGGGGATTTATACAGTTTCTCATCTATTAGAACATTTTCCGTACCGTTATGAAGATTATGCGATGAAAGATCTTGCTGAAGTAAAGCATGATGAACGTGTAACGGTTGAAGGGAAGGTTCATAGTGCTCCTTTGCTGCAATATTATGGTAAGAAGAAATCGCGTCTAACAGTTCGTGTTCTCGTCGGTCGTTATTTAATTACGGCGGTATGTTTTAATAGGCCTTACTATAAGCAAAAATTAACGTTAGATGAAACGGTAACGATTACTGGTAAATGGGATCAACATCGTCAAACAATTGCTGTATCAGAACTTCATTTTGGGCCAGTTGTACGTCAACAAGAAGTGGAGCCTGTTTACTCAGTAAAGGGGAAACTTACAGTAAAACAGATGCGTCGTTTTATTGCTCAAGCGTTAAAGGAATATGGAGATTCTATAGTCGAAGTGTTACCGGATGGTTTGTTAGGCCGGTATAAATTATTACCAAGATATGAAGCACTTAAGGCTTTGCATTTTCCGGTAGGACAGGAGGATTTAAAGCAAGCGCGTCGCCGTTTTGTATATGAGGAATTTTTCTTATTTCAGCTGAAAATGCAAACACTGAGGAAAATGGAGAGGGAAAATTCAAAAGGGACGAAGAAAGAGATTCCGTCAGTAGAATTACAAGAATTTATCGATGCATTGCCGTTCCCGTTAACTGGTGCGCAGCGCCGAGTTGTAGATGAAATTTTAAAAGATATGACATCTCCTTATCGGATGAACCGACTATTACAAGGTGACGTTGGTTCTGGGAAAACAGTTGTTGCTGCGATTGGCCTTTATGCATCGAAATTAGCTCATTATCAAGGTGCTTTAATGGTTCCTACAGAAATTTTAGCTGAGCAACATTATCAGTCGCTTGCTGAAACGTTTTCGCATTTTGGTATGAAGGTGGAACTGCTAACAAGTTCTGTTAAGGGTGCAAGACGCCGAGAAATTTTAGCGAAGTTAGAACAAGGAGAAATAGATATTCTTGTTGGAACGCACGCTTTAATTCAAGATGAAGTTATATTTCATAGGTTGGGTCTCGTTATTACAGATGAACAGCATCGATTTGGTGTAGCGCAGCGCCGAGTTTTACGGGAGAAAGGTGAAAGTCCAGATGTATTATTTATGACAGCGACACCAATTCCGCGTACGCTTGCAATTACTGCATTTGGAGAGATGGATGTTTCGATAATCGATGAGATGCCAGCAGGTAGAAAGGTGATTGAAACATACTGGGCAAAACATGATATGTTAGATCGCGTCCTCGGTTTTGTTGAGAAGGAAATAAAAAAAGGAAGACAGGCATACGTTATTTGTCCTCTAATTGAAGAATCTGAGAAACTTGATGTGCAAAATGCTATCGACTTACATAGTATGCTGACGCATCATTACCAAGGGAAATGCCAAGTTGGATTGATGCATGGGAGATTATCGTCTCAGGAAAAAGAAGAGATAATGGGCCAGTTTAGTGAAAATAAAGTGCAAATTCTTGTATCGACAACAGTTGTTGAGGTGGGTGTGAACGTACCGAATGCGACTGTGATGGTTATTTATGATGCAGAACGTTTCGGTTTATCGCAGCTTCATCAGCTTAGAGGGCGTGTCGGGCGTGGTAGTGAACAATCATATTGTTTATTAATAGCAGACCCTAAATCAGAAACAGGAAAAGAAAGAATGCGCATAATGACTGAAACAAATGATGGATTTGTATTGTCAGAAAAAGATTTAGAATTACGAGGTCCTGGAGATTTCTTTGGGAGTAAGCAAAGTGGCTTACCAGAATTTAAGGTTGCTGACATGGTACACGATTATCGAGCGTTAGAAACAGCAAGGCAAGATGCGGCGATACTAGTAGATTCAGAAGCATTTTGGCACAATGATCAGTACGCTGCCTTGCGTACGTATCTTGATGGGACAGGTGTGTTCCAAGGAGAGAAGCTCGATTAAAGGGAGTCAACAAAAATTTTTGTTGCATTCTACTTTTAATGATTATATACTACTGTTAGTACCTAGTCATAAAAATGGATGGTGCGGTATGAAGAAAAGAAGAAGTAAAAAAGAAAGACAAGAATTATTACAACAAACAATCGAATCAAATCCTTTTATTACGGATGAAGATTTAGCGGAAAAATTTCAAGTGAGTATACAAACAGTACGACTGGATCGTATGGAATTGTCTATTCCTGAATTAAGAGAGAGAATTAAACATGTAGCTACAAAGCAACATGAAGAAGATGTGAAATCTTTACCGTTAGAAGAGGTTGTCGGAGAAATTATTGATATTGAATTAGATAGACATGCAATCTCTATCTTTGAAGTAAAGGTAGAACATGTATTTAAAAGAAATCAAATTGCCCGTGGGCATCATCTGTTTGCGCAAGCAAACTCACTAGCTGTTGCGGTTATTGATGAAGAATTAGCTTTAACTGCAAAGTCTACCATTCGATACATTCGCCCTGTAAAATTAGGAGAGCGTGTTGTTGCAAAAGCGCGCGTTGAAGATGTAGAGAATGATAAGGGACGGACGGTTGTCAAAGTGCGTAGCTTCGTTGGAGAAGAACTTGTTTTTACAGGCACTTTTGAAATGTATCGATCTAGTAATTATAGTGAGGAAGGTAACAACTTATGAAAATCGCAATAGATGCAATGGGCGGAGATCACGCTCCAAAGGCTGTAGTATTAGGGGCAATGAAAGCTATTAAGGAATATTCTGATTTACATATTACGTTAGTAGGGAAAGAAGAGGAAATTCGTCAATATTTAACGAGTGATGAACGAATTACTATTCTTCATACAGACGAAAAAATAGAATCGACGGAGGAACCAGTAAGAGCGGTTCGTCGAAAAAAACAAGCTTCAATGGTACTTGCGGCACAGCAAGTAAAGGATGGAGAAGCAGACGCTTGTATATCCGCAGGTAGTACAGGAGCTTTAATGGCAGCTGGATTATTTGTTGTCGGTCGCATGGAAGGAATTGAGCGACCAGCTTTATCGCCTACAATGCCAACTGTAGATGGAAAAGGTTTTGTTATGTTAGATGTTGGAGCAAATGTTGATGCAAAACCAATTCATTTATATCAATATGCAGTAATGGGATCTGTTTATGCTGAGAAGGTAAGAGGAATTGAAAATCCTCGTGTTGGACTATTAAACGTTGGAACAGAGGATGGAAAAGGAAACGAGCTTTCAAAGCAAGTATTTGCAATGCTTAAGGATGCGCCAATTAATTTCGTTGGGAACGTTGAATCAAGAGATTTATTGCAAGGTGTAGCAGATGTTGTTGTATGTGATGGTTTTACAGGGAATGTAGCGTTGAAATCATTAGAAGGAACAGCACTTGCGCTATTCTCTATGTTGAAAGAACAACTAATGAGTTCGTTTACGAGCAAATTAGCAGCGGCGGTATTAAAGCCAAAACTTATGGTATTAAAAGATAAAATGGATTATTCGGAGTACGGGGGAGCTGCATTATTTGGATTGAAAGCACCTGTCATTAAGGCTCACGGTTCTTCTAATGACCAGTCGATATTTAGTGCGATTCGTCAAACGAGAGAAATGGTAGCGAAAGAAGTAATTCCTACAATTTCAAGCGTAATGGAGAAAGAGTCACTCCAATAAGAGGAGGATTTGAAATGGGAAAAATAGCATTTCTTTTTCCGGGCCAAGGTTCACAGGCAGTTGGAATGGGTAAACAATTAGCAGAGAATAATAAAGAGGTTGCAAAAGTGTTTGCAAAAGCAGATGAGGTGTTACAAGATTCACTTTCAGAAGTGATTTTTGAAGGACCGCAGGAAAAGCTTACATTAACAACAAATGCTCAGCCTGCATTATTAACAACGAGTTTTGCTATTTTGACAGCTTTGAAAGAGTATGACATTACACCTGACTTTGTCGCTGGTCATAGTTTAGGTGAATATAGCGCTCTTGTAGCAGCTGGTGCATTCACTTTTGAAGATGCGGTATATGCTGTAAGGAAACGCGGGGAATATATGGAAGAAGCTGTTCCGGGCGGGGAAGGTGCAATGGCAGCTATATTAGGTGCTGACCCACATATGCTGAAACAAGTTACAGAAGAAGTAACAAGTGAAGGATATGCAGTGCAAATCGCTAATATGAATAGTACGAAGCAAATTGTAATTTCTGGAACGAAGCAAGGCGTAGAGCTTGCTTCTCAAAGAGCGAAAGAAAATGGTGCAAAGAGAGCAATTCCACTAAAAGTAAGTGGGCCATTCCATTCTTCACTTATGAAGCCGGCAGCTGAGAAGTTCCAAAGTGTTTTGAATGAAATTACAATTCATGATACGAATATTCCTGTTATTGCAAATGTTACGGCGGATGTTATTACACGTGGTGCCGACATTCAAGAAAAGTTAATCGAACAGCTTTATTCGCCTGTATTATGGTACCCGTCTATTGAATGTATGGTGAAGCAGGGAGTAGATACATTTATTGAAATTGGACCTGGAAAAGTACTTGCTGGACTTATGAAGTCAATTGATTCATCAGTAAAAGCATATGCGATATATGATGAAGAGACATTAAAAGATACCATTTCAAATTTGAGAGGAGAAAACTGATGTTAAAAGGGAAGGTAGCATTAGTAACTGGCGCTTCACGTGGAATTGGTCGCGCGATTGCGATCGATTTAGCGAAACAAGGGGCAAATGTAGTAGTAAATTATGCAGGTAATGAACAAAAAGCAAATGAAGTAGTAGATGAAATTAAGAAATTAGGTTCTGATGCGATTGCGGTAAAAGCAGATGTTGCAAATGCTGATGATGTTACAAATATGGTGAAACAAACAGTAGATACATTTGGACAAGTTGATATTCTTGTAAATAATGCTGGTGTAACAAAAGATAATTTATTAATGCGTATGAAAGAAGAAGAATGGGATACAGTTATTAATACAAACTTAAAAGGTGTATTCTTATGTACAAAAGCAGTATCTCGTTATATGATGCGTCAACGTCACGGTAGAATTATAAATATCGCTTCTGTTGTGGGTGTTATAGGAAACCCAGGGCAAGCTAATTATGTTGCTGCTAAAGCGGGTGTTATTGGATTAACAAAAACATCTGCAAAAGAGTTAGCAAGTCGAAATATTACTGTGAATGCAATTGCGCCAGGCTTTATTGCGACTGATATGACTGATGTACTAGATGAGAATATTAAAGCCGAAATGTTAAAAGTTATTCCAGCTGCTCAATTTGGTGAAGCGCAAGATATCGCGAATGCTGTAACGTTTTTTGCTTCTGATCAAAGCAAATATGTTACAGGTCAAACGTTAAATGTTGATGGCGGTATGGTAATGTAATAAAAGAATCGATTTCACCTAGTTTTTTTGGTCAATATTTAATATAATATTTGAGGGGAGGTGAATGGAATGGCAGATGTTTTAGAGCGCGTAACAAAAATCATCGTTGATCGTTTAGGAGTAGAAGAGACTGAGGTAGTACCAGCTGCAAGCTTCAAGGAAGATTTAGGAGCAGACTCCCTAGATGTAGTAGAACTTGTAATGCAATTAGAAGATGAATTCGAAATGGAAATTTCTGATGAAGATGCTGAAAAGATTGCTACTGTTGGCGATGCTGTGACTTACATAGAGAGTCATCTATAATGCTTAAGTGAAGTCCCGTTTTTTAGCGGGGCTTTCTGGCTTATATCTGGAGGGACCTATGCCGTACCGAAAATATAGAGAAAAAAAATACGAAACAAAATATCGTGAAGCATTTAAAGTGTTTCAAGAAAAGATAGGTATTACGTTTACAGATGAAAAATTATTGATTCAAGCATTTACGCATTCATCGTATGTGAATGAGCATCGAAAAAAACCGCATGAAGATAATGAGCGTCTTGAATTTCTTGGAGATGCAGTATTGGAACTTACTGTATCGCAGTATCTGTTTCAAAAATATCCGACAATGAGCGAAGGAGAGTTAACAAAACTACGTGCAGCTATTGTATGTGAGCCATCTCTTGTTCGTTTTGCGAACGAATTGTCATTTGGTAGCCTTGTTTTATTAGGAAAAGGTGAAGAAATGACAGGTGGACGTGAACGACCAGCTTTATTAGCGGATGTCTTTGAAGCGTTTATTGGTGCCCTTTATCTTGATCAAGGGTTAGAAACAGTTTGGGAATTCTTAAAAGAAATTGTATATCCGAAAATTAATGAGGGTGCTTTTTCTCATGTGATGGATTATAAGAGTCAGTTACAAGAATTGATTCAGCGTGATGGTAGTGGCAATGTTGAGTATCAAATTTTGCAAGAAAAAGGACCAGCTCACAATCGAGAATTTGTGTCACGTGTTACGTTAAATAACGTAGCTTTAGGTCTTGGTAGTGGTAAGTCGAAAAAAGAAGCAGAACAACAAGCTGCTGCAGAAGCATTGAAAAAATTAAAAGAACAACTATAAGGAATCCCCCTTTGAATGAGGGGGATTCCTTGTGCATAGAATGAAACTTTCTTTTTGTTTGTAAATAAAAAGAAGGTAAATCCGTATAATAGCTTGTTTTTGTATAGAGAACATTTATAAAGACGGAGAATAGGAGGAAGGCCTTTCGTGTTTTTAAAAAGATTAGAAATAGCAGGATTTAAGTCTTTTGCTGAGCGTGTATCTGTTGATTTTGTCCCGGGTGTAACTTCTGTAGTAGGACCTAATGGAAGCGGGAAAAGTAATATTACTGATGCAATTCGCTGGGTACTTGGTGAACAATCTGCAAAATCATTACGTGGTGCAAAGATGGAGGATATTATTTTTGCAGGCAGTGATACGAGGAGAGCGGTTAATGTTGCTGAAGTAACAATAACTTTAAATAATGAAGATCAACGTTTACCAATTGAATACAATGAGGTGTGTGTAACACGTCGTGTATCTCGTTCAGGTGAAAGTGATTTTTATATTAATAAACAATCATGTAGATTGAAAGATATTATTGATTTATTTATGGACTCTGGTATGGGAAGAGAAGCTTTTTCAATTATTAGCCAGGGGAAAGTGGAAGAGATTTTAAGTAGTAAGTCAGAAGAGCGTCGAGGTGTATTTGAAGAAGCGGCAGGCGTACTAAAATACAAACTTCGCAAAAAGAAAGCTGAAGGAAAATTAGAAGAAACACAAGAAAACTTAAATCGTGTACAAGATATAATTCATGAATTAAGTAGTCAAGTAGAACCTTTAGAAAGACAAGCTTCTATTGCGAAAGATTATCTTGAGAATAAAGAAGAATTAGAGAAAGTAGAAGCTGCGCTTATTGTCCATGAAATTGAAGAATTGCATGAGAAATGGGAAGCACTTCGAAATCAGTTTGGGCATAATAAAAACGAAGAAGCTAAAATGTCAACGAATTTACAAAAAAGTGAAGAAGAACTTGAGGAATTACGAGGACAATTACAAGCGGTAGATGAGTCTGTAGACTCGTTGCAAGAGGTACTTCTTCTTTCTAGTAAAGAGCTAGAAAAACTAGAAGGGCAGCGCGAGTTGTTAAAAGAGAGAAAGCAAAATGCTACGACGCATTGTGCGCAACTTGAGCAGTTAATTGTTGAATTAACAGAGAAAGCTAAAATTTACGATGGTGAGATTGAGTCAAGTACAGAAGCTTTAATGCAATTTGTGAATGAAGTAAAAGAGTTGGAGCAAAAATTGCATGATAATGAGCAATTGCTTGCTACTTTTGCTGACAATTTAGAGGAACAGATTGAGAATTTAAAAGGTGACTATATTGAACTTTTAAATCAACAAGCTAGTCATCGCAATGAATTATCTATGATTGAAGAACAATCTAAACAGCAAACGTCTAAAAACGAGCGTCTAGATGAAGAGAATGCGAAATATGTAGAAATGCGTATGGAAATTACAGCGAAAAAGACGAAACTTGTAGAAAGTTACGAACAAGCGAAAGAAAAAGTAGCTGGCATTCTCTCAAACATACAGAAGACAGAGGCGGCACTTGGGAAATGTAAGACGCAGTATAGTGAAAATGAAACAAAACTATACCAAGCATACCAATTTGTGCAACAGGCACGTTCTCGAAAAGAAATGCTTGAAGAGATGCAAGAAGATTATTCTGGCTTCTATCAAGGTGTACGTGAAGTATTGAAAGCTAGAGAAAATAGGTTGCAAGGTATCGAGGGTGCTGTTGCGGAACTGTTAACGGTTCCGAAAGAATACGAAGTTGCAATGGAAATCGCTCTAGGTGCAGCGATGCAGCATATTGTTGTACAAACAGAGGAGCATGCTCGTAATGCGATTGCATTTTTAAAGCAAAATAAACATGGACGTGCAACGTTTTTACCGCAAGCTGTTATTAAAAGCAGATCGTTATCATTTGAGCAATTACGCATTGTAAATCAACACCCATCGTTTGTAGGTGTGGCGGCAGAACTTGTGCAGTACAACAATAAATATGAAAATGTAGTTTCAAATTTATTAGGTACTGTTATTGTTGCGAAAGATTTACGCGGAGCAAATGAGTTGGCGAAACAACTGCAATACCGTTATCGCATTGTAACAATTGAAGGTGACGTAGTGAATCCTGGCGGTTCTATGACTGGTGGGGCGGTAAAACAAGCGAAATCTTCTTTATTAGGACGCCAACGTGAACTGGAAGAGTGGACTCGCAAGTTAACTGATATGGAAGAAAAAACAACGAAGTTAGAAAACTTTGTTAAAGCAGTAAAACAAGAGATTCAAGAAAAAGAAGTGAAAATACGCGAACTAAGGCAAACTGTAGAAGTGGATCGTGTAGAAGAGCAGAAATTAAGAGAAGAGATTAATCGTTTAGAATTAGAAGAACATCGTATTAATGACCGCTTGTCTATTTATGATTTAGAGATTGAAGGGTTTTTACAAGATCGAGTAAAAATGCAAGGGCGTAAAGAGGAGTTAGAAGGGATTTTAGCGAATCTTCAAGCTGATATCACTGAGTTAGATAGTAAAATTGTAGCTTTAACAAAACAAAAAAGTGAGCAACATTCTTCGAAAGAAAAAGTTCAAAAAGAAATGACTGAATTAAAAGTGCTGGCAGCTGAAAAGCAACAACGCTTATCTAATCAAAAAGAAAAAGTTGAACGATTGACGAAGGAAAAAGAAGAAACGGATACGACACTTGTAAAAACGAAAGAGGATTTAGCATTCTTAAAACAAGAAATGACATCTAATTCAAGTGGTGAAGAGCAAATTACGAATATGATTGAGAAGAAAGCGTATGATCGTAATCAAACTTCAGAATTAATTCGCTCTCGTCGTGAACAACGTGTATCGTTGCAAGAGAGAGTAGAACATTTAGAACGCAATTTGAAAGAAACGACAGGTAAACATAAATATATTCTTGAAATGTTGAAAGATCAAGAAGTGAGAATAAACCGACTTGATGTAGAGTTGGAAAATAGATTACAACATTTACGTGAAACATATACGATTTCATTTGAAGCGGCGAAACTAAAATATACAATGACAATGCCTGCAGAAGATGCGCGTAAGAAAGTAAAATTAATCAAATTATCCATAGAAGAGTTAGGTACAGTGAACCTAGGGGCAATTGATGAATATGAACGTGTAGCGGAGCGTCATACATTCTTACTAGAGCAGAGAGACGATCTAGAAGAAGCGAAAACGACATTGCACCAGCTTATTACCGAAATGGATGAAGAAATGAAAAAGCGCTTTTCTACTACGTTTGAAGGCATTAGAATGGAATTTCAATCGGTATTCTCTGAATTATTTGGAGGCGGTAGAGCGGATTTAGTAATGACTAATCCAGAGGATTTACTAAATACGGGTATTGATATTGTAGCACAACCGCCAGGGAAGAAATTGCAGAACTTAGGTTTACTTTCAGGTGGAGAGCGTGCTTTAACGGCAATTGCGCTTTTATTTGGTATTTTAAAAGTGCGCCCAGTACCGTTCTGTGTACTAGATGAGGTAGAGGCCGCCCTTGATGAAGCGAATGTAGCTCGTTTTGCACAGTATTTAAAGAAATTTAGTGATGAGACGCAGTTTATTGTAATTACACATAGAAAAGGTACAATGGAAGAGTCTGATGTGTTGTACGGTGTAACAATGCAAGAATCAGGGGTATCTAAACTTGTTTCGGTTCGTTTAGATGCCGGAGAAGAACTTATTGCAAGTGAATAGGAAGGATGGGAAAGTATGAGTTTTTTTAAAAAACTAAAAGAAAAAATTTCAAAACAAACGGATACAGTAACAGAGAAATTTAAACACGGATTAGAAAAAACTAGAAATTCATTTGCGGATAAAGTGAATGATTTAGTGTATCGTTACCGTAAAGTGGACGAAGATTTCTTCGAAGAGTTAGAAGAAATCTTAATTGGTGCAGACGTTGGCGTTGCGACGGTAATGGAATTAATTGATCAATTGAAAGAAGAAGTACAACGTCGTAACATTCAAGATCCAAAAGAAGTACAAGCTGTTATTTCAGAAAAACTAGTGGGAATTTACAAAGGTGACAGCGATTTTAGTAACGAAATTAATATGCAAGAGGACCAATTAACGGTTGTTTTATTTGTTGGTGTTAACGGTGTAGGAAAAACGACAACAATTGGTAAACTGGCGCATAAGTTTAAATCAGAAGGTAAGTCAGTCCTATTGGCAGCAGGAGACACATTCCGTGCTGGGGCGATTGAACAATTAGAAGTATGGGGCGATCGTGTTGGTGTAGAAGTGATTAAACAAGGATCTGGATCTGATCCAGCGGCGGTTATGTATGACGCTGTACAAGCTGCGAAAGCACGTAAGGTAGATGTATTACTATGTGACACAGCAGGACGCTTGCAAAATAAAGTAAACTTAATGAAAGAGTTAGAGAAGGTGAAGCGTGTAATTGAGCGTGAAGTACCAGGTGCTCCTCATGAAGTATTGCTTGTTATTGATGCAACAACAGGACAAAACGGTTTAAGCCAAGCGAAAACATTCCGGGAGGCAACGAATGTAACTGGTATTGTTTTAACGAAGTTAGATGGAACTGCTAAAGGTGGTATTGTATTAGCGATTCGTAACGAAATGGATGTACCGGTGAAGTTTGTTGGATTAGGAGAGCAAATGGATGATTTGCAGCAGTTTGATCCAGAACAATATGTGTATGGTTTATTTGCGAACTTAGTAGAAACAGAAGAAGTATAAGCGAAAGAAGCGGTATTTCCGCTTCTTTTTCTATAAAAACATATGATGTTAAGAAAAAAACTTGACACTCTTTTGGACTCCATGTAAACTAATTCATGTAAAGGGAAATCACTTAACAAAGGATGATCCAACATGCTCGAAAAAACAACGAGAATGAACTATTTATTTGATTTTTATCAATCGTTGTTAACGCAAAAACAAAGAAGTTATATGTCGCTTTATTATCTAGATGATTTATCTCTTGGTGAAATTGCGGAAGAATTTGATGTAAGTCGCCAAGCCGTGTATGATAACATTAAACGGACTGAAGCGATGCTTGAAGAATATGAAGAAAAATTAGTATTACTTCAAAAGTTTCAAGAGCGACAGCGACTTGTTGCAAAGCTAAAACAGCTAATCAGCGAAGAAGAGCATGTGAATGAAGAAATGAAACAAGTTGTTGAAGCTATCGAAAAATTAGATTAGGAGGGCGGCAATATGGCATTTGAAGGATTAGCCGACCGACTTCAACAGACAATGCAAAAAATCCGCGGCAAAGGAAAAGTTTCTGAAGCCGATGTGAAAGAAATGATGAGAGAAGTTCGTCTAGCTCTTTTAGAAGCAGATGTTAACTTTAAAGTAGTAAAAGATTTTGTGAAGCGTGTGTCTGAACGTGCTGTCGGACAAGATGTAATGAAAAGTTTGACACCTGGACAACAAGTAATTAAAGTTGTACAGGAAGAACTTACAGAACTTATGGGCGGAGAGCAAAGCAAAATTGCTGTTGCTAATAAGCCACCGACTGTTATTATGATGGTTGGTCTGCAAGGTGCGGGTAAAACAACGACGACAGGTAAGCTTGCGAATTTGCTTCGTAAAAAGCATAATCGTAAACCGATGCTTGTTGCAGCTGATATTTACCGTCCAGCAGCAATTAAACAGCTTGAAACATTAGGGAAGCAATTGGACATGCCTGTATTTTCTTTAGGAGATCAAGTAAGTCCTGTTGAAATTGCGAAACAAGCGATTGCAAAAGCAAAAGAAGATCATCATGATTATGTTTTAATCGATACAGCGGGTCGCCTGCATATTGATGAAGAACTAATGGATGAATTAGCGAAAGTTAAAGAAGTTGCGAAACCGGATGAAATTTTCCTTGTTGTCGATGCGATGACGGGACAAGACGCGGTAAATGTTGCACAAAGTTTCCATGAACAGTTAGGTTTAACAGGTGTTGTATTAACGAAATTAGATGGTGATACGCGCGGTGGTGCTGCATTATCTATTAAGGCTGTAACAAACACACCGATTAAATTTGCTGGTATGGGTGAAAAACTAGATGCAATTGAAGCGTTCCATCCAGAGCGTATGGCATCCCGTATTTTAGGGATGGGCGATGTCTTAACATTGATTGAAAAAGCGCAAGCTACAGTTGATGAAGAGAAAGCAAAAGAACTTGAGCAAAAAATGCGTACGCTTTCGTTTACGCTTGACGATTTCCTAGAACAACTTGGACAAGTGCGTCAACTTGGGCCGCTTGATGAATTGTTAGGAATGCTTCCTGGTGCAAATAAAATTAAAGGGCTGAAAAATGCGCAAGTTGATGAAAAACAAATTGGGCATATTGAGGCAATTATTCGTTCTATGACTAAATTAGAACGAGAACAACCGGAAATAATCAATGCTAGTCGCAAAAAGCGCATTGCCAAAGGTAGCGGTACAACTGTACAAGAAATCAATCGTCTAATCAAACAATTCGATGACATGAAAAAAATGATGAAGACGATGACTGGAATGCAAAAAGGCAAGAAAAAAGGACTAGGTGGATTGAAGTTTCCATTCATGTAAGGAAAAAAAGATGGCTCTGTTAAGAAAAAATACTTTACAAAGCAATAGTCTTTTTGCTAATATAATTATCTGTGTGAAATAAATTCGGAGGTGCTTTATAAATGGCAGTTAAAATTCGTTTAAAACGTATGGGAGCTAAAAAAACTCCTTTCTATCGTGTAGTTGTTGCAGATTCTCGTTCTCCTCGTGACGGACGTTTCATTGAGGAAATCGGAACTTACAATCCAGTTGCTCAACCAGCTGAAGTTAAGATCAACGAAGAAGCAGCATTAAAATGGTTAGGAAATGGTGCTAAACCATCTGATACAGTTCGTAACTTATTCTCTAACCAAGGTATCATGGAGAAATTCCACTTATCTAAACAAGGTAAGTAATTGAGGCAATGACTATGAAGAAGTTAGTCGAGACGATTGTCAAGCCTCTTGTCGATCATCCTGAAGATGTAAAAGTTACACAGGAACTTTACAACGGAGAGATAAAGTATCGATTAACTGTACATCCTGAGGATGTTGGAAAAGTCATTGGAAAGCAAGGGAGAGTTGCGAAAGCGATTCGAATGCTCTTGTATTCAGTGGGACATCATAATGATGAAAAAGTAACACTGGAAATTCAATAAACGTAAAAAGGGCGAGGAGTTATTCCTCTCCCTTTTTTAACATTTAAATAGAGATTGCATGTTCCATCTATGAAATGGAGATGCTTAATTTATATAGAAACCAGGGGTGACATACTATTTATGACAAAATGGTTTAACGTAGGGAAAATTGTAAATACTCATGGCGTAAGAGGAGAAATCCGTGTTATTTCTCGTACTGATTTTCCAGAAGAGCGATATAAAGTAGGAAACACACTATACATATCGAATGAGAAAGACACAGACTACCTTCCGGTGAAGGTAACTTCTCATCGCCAACATAAGACATTCGATTTATTAACATTTGAAGGATATAACAATGTAGATGAAGTAGAGAAGTTTAAAGGTTCTTTAATAAAAGTACCAGAAGAGCAGTTAGGCGAACTTGCTGAAGGTGAATACTACTATCACGAAATTATTGGTTGCAGCGTTGTAACGGAAGAAGGAGAAGCGCTAGGGACAATCAAAGAAATTCTCTCTCCTGGTGCAAATGATGTTTGGGTGATTAAACGTCCGAAGGGTCAAGATCTTTTAATTCCTTATATTGATGATGTTGTACTTCAAGTTAATATTGAAAATAAATTAGTAACCATTCATGTAATGGAAGGGTTGCTATAATGAAAATTGATATTTTAACGTTGTTCCCAGACATGTTTACCGGTGTATTTGGATCTTCTATATTAAAGAAGGCGCAAGAAAAAGAAGCGGTAAACCTTCGTGTTGTTAACTTTCGTGATTATACAACAAGTAAGCATAATAGCGTAGACGATTATCCTTACGGCGGAGGAGCTGGTATGGTGCTTACTCCTCAGCCTATTTTTGATGCTGTAGAAGATTTGACGAAAGAGACAGAGCGTAAGCCGAGAGTTGTCTTAATGTGTCCGCAGGGCGAAAGATTTACGCAGAAGAAAGCGGAAGAGCTTGCAGAGGAAGAACATTTGATCTTTGTATGTGGGCATTATGAAGGGTATGACGAACGAATTCGTGAGCATCTCGTAACGGATGAGATTTCTATTGGTGACTATGTATTAACGGGCGGAGAATTAGCTTCTATGGTTATTACTGATAGTGTTGTACGTCTCTTGCCAGGCGTGCTAGGAAATCATGCTTCACAAGTGGAGGATTCGTTTAGTACAGGTTTATTAGAGCATCCTCATTATACACGTCCGGCTGATTTTCGTGGTATGAAGGTACCGGATGTATTAATGTCAGGGAATCATAAAAATATTGACGAATGGCGACATAAGGAATCTTTGCGCCGTACGTATACGCGTAGACCTGATTTGTTAGATGATAGAGATCTATCTAAACAAGAGAAAAAATGGCTTGAGGAAATAAAGCGAGAGCAGTAATAACTTCATATATTTGCTATTGCAACAGGCCTAGTAATATGCTATTATAACATTTGTGCTACTGAAATCAGTAGCCGTATTAACGATGTTCCGCTGTAATTTATTAAGACTTTATAAGAGCATCTGTTTAAAGGAGAGAATTTAATATGCAACAATTAATCGCAGAAATTACAAAAGGCCAATTAAAAACTGACCTTCCTTCATTCCGTCCTGGTGACACTTTACGTGTACACGTAAAAGTTGTTGAGGGAACTCGTGAAAGAATTCAGCTTTTCGAAGGTGTTGTAATTAAACGTCGTGGTGGCGGAATTAGTGAAACATTCACAGTTCGTAAGATTTCTTACGGTGTAGGTGTTGAGCGTACATTCCCAGTTCACACGCCAAGAATCGCGAAAATCGAAGTACTTCGCCGTGGTAAAGTACGTCGTGCTAAGTTATACTACTTACGTAACCTTCGCGGTAAAAAAGCACGTATCAAAGAAATTCGATAAGACATGTATGGGAGCTTGTAAATGCACAAGCTCCCTTTTTCCAATCTATATGAAATTTTGGTATAATACGAACAGCTTACATAACCGTGGAGGGGAAATGCATGAAAAAAGAGAAGAGTTCACTTTGGGAATGGATTAAAGCAATTTTGATTGCTGTTGTATTAGCTGGTGTTATTAGACAGTTTTTCTTTGCTCCAATTCTCGTAGACGGGGTATCGATGGCACCTACCTTACATGATCGTGATCGAATGATTGTGAATAAAATTGGTTATCACATTGGAGATCCAAAACGCTTTGATATTATCGTATTTCGAGCAACAGAAGATAAAGATTACATTAAGCGCATTATAGGCCTGCCAGGCGATGAAATAGAGTATCGTAATGATAAACTGTATGTTAACGGAAAGGCTTATGAGGAGCCGTATTTAGACAAGCAGAAAAAGCAAATTGCTGACGGACCGCTTACATATGATTTTAATCTTGAAGAAATGACAGGCAAGAAAACTGTTCCAAAAGATCAATTATTTGTTTTAGGTGATAATCGTCGTTTTAGTAAAGATAGCCGTTCAATCGGTACGATTTCAAAGGATCAAGTAATTGGTAAAGCCAATATGTTATATTGGCCGTTAGAAGACGCACGTATTGTGAAATAAATGAAAAAGAAGGTGGCAACATGGTAATTCAATGGTTTCCAGGGCATATGGCGAAGGCTAGACGCCAAGTAACGGAGAAATTAAAATTAATTGATGTTGTAATTGAGCTTGTAGATGCTCGATTACCATTATCATCTCGAAACCCAATGATTGATGAAATCATTACACATAAGCCGAGGCTTGTTGTTTTAAATAAAGCGGATATGGCAGATGATCGTTTAACAAAACAATGGATCGCATATTTTAAAGAAAAAGGCCATATGGCAATTTCGATTAATGCGCAAGCTGGACAAGGTATGAAAGAAATTGCAGCAGCTTGTAAAGTGCTTGTTAAAGAAAAATTTGATAAAATGGTTGCAAAAGGTATTAGACCGAGAGCGATTCGCGCATTAATTGTAGGTATACCAAATGTTGGTAAATCTACATTAATTAATAAATTGGCAAAGAAAAATATTGCTAAAACAGGAGATCGTCCAGGTGTGACAACAGCTCAACAATGGATTAAAGTTGGGAAGGAAATGGAATTGTTAGATACGCCAGGTATTCTGTGGCCTAAATTTGAAGATCAATTAGTGGGTCTTCGCTTAGCGACGACGGGTGCAATTAAAGATTCAATTTTAAATTTACAAGATGTAGCTGTTTACGCATTACGTTTTATGGAGAAACATTATCCAGAACGCTTGAAAGAACGCTACAATTTAAATGAGATTCCAGAAGATATTGTGGAATTATTCGATGCAATTGGAAAAAATAGAGGCTGCTTAATGGGCGGCGGAATGATTGATTATGATAAGACATCTGAGCTTGTACTTCGTGAGCTTCGTGGTGGCAAACTTGGAAAAATGACGTTTGAGACACCGGAAGAGTTTGCAGAGCAAGTAGAAGATGTGGAAAAAATAGAAGAAGTATAAGACGTGCGTTTGTGCGTCTTTTCTTTTTGGATACGTTTAAAAAGGAGCTTGTATAAATGCAAACAATGACGATAAAAGAAGCGGAAAATGTATTTAAAGAAATTATGAATGAAGAAGATGATCGCTTTCAACTGTTAATGAAAGATGAGCGAAAAGGCGTTCAAAAGCTCGTTTTGAAGTGGTATAAACAAAAAGAGTTAGAACAGAAAGAAAAAGAGAAGTTTTTTGAAATGTCCAAGTATGAAAATGCTTTGCGTGAAAAAGGGGTCACATATATCGCAGGTATTGATGAAGTAGGGCGCGGGCCATTGGCTGGGCCTGTTGTGACGGCAGCTGTCGTTCTTCCTGAGGATTTTTATATTCCAGGGTTAAATGACTCAAAAAAGCTGAGTGAAGCGAAACGTGAGCGTTTTTATGATGAAATAAAAGTACAAGCGATTGCAATTGGAGTTGGAATTGTATCACCGCAAGTTATTGATGAAATTAATATTTACCAAGCAACGAAACAAGCGATGTTAGATGCTGTTGCAAATTTATCTTATACACCCCAACATTTATTAATTGATGCGATGAAGCTTCCCACACCAATTCCGCAAACTTCAATTATTAAAGGTGATGCGAAAAGTGTTTCGATTTCAGCTGCATCCATTATCGCAAAAGTAACGAGAGATCGTATGATGAAAGAACTGGGAGAGAAGTATCCTGAATACGGATTTGAGCAACATATGGGATATGGCACAAAGCAACATTTAGAGGCAATTGAAGTGCATGGAGTATTAGAGGAACACCGAAAGTCATTCGCGCCAATTAAAGATATGATTCAAAAATAAGCTGTAAATATGCAGCTTATTTTTTATTTTGGCATATAAACATTACTATTTTCGAAAAAGAATAAAGCGATTTCAGTTTTCTGACACTTTATTGTAGACAGCGTGCCAATCATCTTATACAATGGCAATGTAATGTTTTTTAAACATTAAAAAACTTTTCGAGTAAAACAGGAAAACAGGGGAGGATGGGACCATGAATATCCATGAGTACCAAGGTAAGGCAGTCCTTAGAAGCTATGGGGTTAGCGTTCCGAACGGGAAGGTTGCATTTACAGTAGAAGAAGCTGTAGAAGCAGCGAAAGAATTAGGAACAGATGTATGTGTAGTGAAAGCACAAATTCACGCTGGTGGACGCGGCAAAGCTGGCGGAGTAAAAGTTGCAAAAAATTTAGATGAAGTTCGTACATATGCAGAAAGCATTTTAGGAACTACACTTGTGACACATCAAACAGGTCCTGAAGGTAAGGAAGTAAAACGCTTACTTATCGAAGAAGGTTGCGATATTAAAAAAGAATATTATGTAGGTCTAGTTTTAGATCGTGCAACTTCTCAAGTTGTTTTAATGGCTTCTGAAGAAGGCGGAACAGAAATTGAAGAAGTAGCAGAAAAAACACCTGAAAAAATCTTTAAAGAATATATTGATCCGGCAGTAGGCTTACAAGGTTTCCAAGCGCGCCGAATTGCATTTAACATCAATATTCCAAAAGAGCTTGTAGGACAAGCTGTGAAGTTTATGATGGGCTTATACCGTGCGTTTATTGAAAAAGATTGCTCTATCGCTGAGATTAACCCACTTGTTACAACAGGTGAAGGTAAAGTTATGGCACTAGATGCAAAATTAAACTTTGATTCTAATGCGTTATATCGCCATAAAGACATTTTAGAGCTTCGTGATCTTGACGAAGAAGATGCAAAAGAAATTGAAGCTTCAAAATACGACTTAAACTACATTCCTTTAGATGGAAATATCGGTTGTATGGTTAATGGTGCAGGTTTAGCGATGGCTACAATGGATATCATTAAACATTACCACGGTGACCCAGCTAACTTCTTAGATGTTGGTGGCGGTGCAACTGCTGAAAAAGTTACAGAAGCATTCAAAATTATCCTTTCTGACAAAAATGTAAAAGGTATCTTCGTTAACATTTTTGGTGGCATTATGAAGTGTGATGTTATTGCAGAAGGTGTTATTGAAGCAACGAAACAGGTAGGTCTTGAGTTACCTTTAGTTGTACGTCTTGAAGGTACAAACGTAGAACTAGGTAAGAAAATTTTAAATGAGTCTGGCTTAAATATTGTTGCAGCAGAATCTATGGCAGACGGTGCACAAAAAATTGTTTCACTAGTGGGCTAATAGAAAGCGGGGGAGAAAAATGAGCGTATTAGTTAATAAAGATACAAAAGTTATTGTTCAAGGTATTACAGGTTCTCAAGGTTTATTCCATACAAAACAAATGATTGAATACGGTACGAAAATTGTCGGTGGTGTAACGCCAGGTAAAGGTGGCACTGATATTGAAGGTGTACCAGTATTTGATACTGTAGAAGATGCAGTGAAAGCAACAGGCGCAAACGCTTCAGTTGTATACGTTCCACCCGCTTTTGCGGCTGATGCAATTATGGAAGCAGTTGATGCAGAAATTGATTTAGTAGTATGTATTACTGAAGGAATTCCTGTATTAGATATGGTAAACGTAAAGAGATATATGGCTGGTAAACATACACGTTTACTTGGACCAAACTGCCCAGGTGTTATCACGCCTGATGAATGTAAAATCGGTATTATGCCAGGATACATTCATAAAAAAGGTCATGTAGGTATCGTATCGCGCTCTGGTACTTTAACGTATGAAGCTGTACACCAGTTAACACAAGAGGGTATTGGACAATCTACTGCTGTAGGTATCGGCGGGGACCCTGTTAACGGTACAGACTTTATTGATGCGTTAAAAGCATTTAATGAAGATGAAGAAACACATGCTGTAATTATGATTGGTGAAATCGGCGGTACAGCAGAAGAAGAGGCAGCTGAATGGGTAAAAGCTAATATGACAAAACCTGTTGTAGGCTTCATTGGTGGTCAAACAGCGCCTGCTGGCAAACGTATGGGCCATGCTGGTGCAATCATTTCTGGCGGTAAAGGAACTG
Source organism: Bacillus sp. 5mfcol3.1 (assembly GCF_900114335.1). Lineage (NCBI taxonomy): Bacteria > Bacillati > Bacillota > Bacilli > Caryophanales > Bacillaceae > Bacillus > Bacillus sp. 5mfcol3.1. The sequence continues at coordinate 982,611 of NZ_FOST01000002.1, forward strand.
CTGCTGAAAAGATTAAAACAATGGAAGCTTGTGGCATTAAAGTAGCTGAAACTCCAGCAGTTATGGGAGAAACGCTAATCTCTGTTTTAAAAGAAAAAGGTTTATTTGAGACTTGCAAAAACTATTAATCTGTTGAAAGACACCCTCTTACTTGAGGGTGTCTTTTTACACTTTTTCTGTTTACATAATAAAAATTATGGGTAAGGAGAATTGAGATGAAAAGAGAGCGATTATTACATCTTCATTACTTGCTAGCAGATTATTGGAAAGCGATGGAGAGGCTACTATATGTCGATCCAGAATTAAAGAACATATATACTTTTAACGAAAAACAAATGGAATACTACACTGGAATATCCTCGAAAAAATCTTCAGAACTAGTGAAATTTCTTCAAAGTTCAAATCTTCCGCAATATATATCTTATTTAGAGAAAAATCGTATTTTTTATATAACGATATGGGATGAAAATTATCCGCAATTATTACGTGAAATACAAGATCCTCCCTTCGTTTTATATGGAAAAGGAGAAAAAGATTTTCTCAATAAAGTAAATAAATTAGCAGTTGTTGGAACGAGAGAACCATCATTATATGGTCATGAGAGTTTGAAGTTTATTTTACACCCTTTATTAGAAAGAGAGTGGCTTATTGTCAGTGGGTTTGCAAAAGGGATAGATACAATGTCTCATGAGATTACAGTAAGGCATCATTGCCCGACTATTGCGATATTAGGGCACGGATTGTCGTTTATGTATCCGAAAGAAAATAGACATTTATATGAAATGTGGAAGGAATATATATTGTTATTGACAGAGTATCCTCCGCACTATGCACCGAAAAAATGGTATTTTCCAAAAAGGAACCGGATTGTTAGTGGTATAAGTAAAGGTGTTTTAGTTGTAGAAGCCAAATCGAGAAGTGGAACACTTATTACTGCAGACCTTGCGTTAGAGCAAAATAGAGAGGTGTTTGCGCTTCCTGGACCTATATTTATAGAGGGGGCATCGGGAACGAATCATCTTATTCAACAAGGAGCAAAATTAGTAAGAAATGCAGAAGATATCTTGGAGGAGATTTTAAATTAACCTTATATTTTTAAATTTTTATTAAACAATTATTGACAAATGGTAGATTGGCACTGTATGGTATATTCATTCTTGATTGACAAAAACAAGAGAAATCAATAAGATTAATGAAGACTTGAATCCACCTCTTAAGGAGGCACTAGCATGTCAGATTACCTCGTAATCGTGGAGTCGCCTTCTAAGGCGAAGACCATTGAGAAATATTTAGGGAAAAAATACAAAGTTGTCGCGTCTATGGGACATGTTCGCGATTTGCCAAAAAGTCAAATGGGGATAGAAGTAAAGAACAACTTCACCCCGAAGTATATTACCATTCGTGGTAAAGGTCCCGTCTTAAAGGATTTAAAATCAGCGGCGAAAAAAGCAAAGAAAGTTTATCTCGCGGCCGATCCAGACCGCGAAGGGGAAGCGATTGCTTGGCATTTAGCGAATACGTTAAATGTGGACGTTGAATCAGATTGTCGGGTTGTGTTTAATGAGATTACGAAAGATGCAATCAAAGAATCATTTAAACATCCTCGCGCAATTAATATGGATTTAGTAGATGCACAACAAGCAAGACGCATACTTGATCGTCTTGTTGGTTACAATATTAGTCCTTTATTATGGAAGAAAGTAAAAAAAGGATTAAGTGCAGGGCGTGTACAATCTGTAGCAGTTCGTTTAATCATCGAACGTGAAAAAGAAATTCAAAGCTTTGAACCTGAAGAATTCTGGACAATTAAAACAGAATTTGTAAAAGGAAAAGACACATTTGAAGCAAGTTTTTACGGTGTAGATGGTGAAAAAGTTCAATTAACGAATGAAACGCAAGTGAATGAAATAATTGAACAGATGAAAGACAATGCGTTTTCAGTTGAAAATGTAACGCGCAAAGAGCGAAAACGTAATCCTGCATTACCGTTTACAACATCTTCCTTGCAACAAGAAGCAGCACGTAAGTTAAATATGCGAGCAAAGAAAACGATGATGCTTGCACAGCAATTGTATGAAGGGATAGATCTTGGAAAACAAGGAACTGTAGGTCTTATTACGTATATGAGAACTGATTCAACACGTATCTCAGAAACAGCTCAAACAGAGGCACGTACTTACATCACTGAAGCGTATGGTACGGAATACATAGGAACAGAAAAGAAGAAAGAATCGAAAAAGTCAAATGCACAAGATGCACATGAGGCAATTCGTCCTACTTCGGTAATGAGAAAGCCAGAGGAACTGAAAAGTTTCTTAAGTCGTGATCAACTTCGATTATATAAATTGATTTGGGAGCGATTTGTTGCAAGTCAAATGGCGTCTGCTATAATGGATACTGTGACAGCGAGACTCATTAATAACAATGTTCAGTTCCGTGCAAGTGGATCGGTTGTAAAGTTCCCAGGATTTATGAAAGTGTATGTAGAGTCGAAAGATGATGGTGCGGAAGAAAAGGATAAGATGTTGCCGCCTTTAGAAGTAGGGGAAACTGTATTTTCAAAGGATTTAGAACCGAAGCAACATTTTACACAACCTCCTCCGCGCTATACAGAGGCCCGTCTAGTAAGAACACTTGAAGAACTTGGAATTGGAAGACCGTCGACTTATGTACCTACACTTGAAACGATTCAAAAACGTGGATATGTAGGTTTGGATAATAAACGCTTCGTTCCGACTGAACTTGGTGAAATAGTAATTGAACTTATTTTAGAGTTTTTCCCAGAAATTATTAACATTGAATTTACTGCCAATATGGAGCGAAGCCTTGATGAAGTAGAAGAAGGAAATGCCAATTGGGTGAAAATTGTTGATGATTTCTACGTAGGATTTGAACCGCGCTTAGAAAAAGCGGAAAAAGAAATGCGTGAAGTGGAAATTAAAGATGAGCCAGCTGGGGAAGACTGTGAATTATGCGGACATCCAATGGTCTTTAAAATGGGTAAATACGGGAAGTTTATGGCTTGTTCGAATTTCCCTGATTGTCGTAATACAAAAGCGATTGTGAAAGAAATCGGTGTAACTTGTCCGAAATGTGAAGAAGGACAAATTATTGAGCGTCGCAGTAACAAAAAGAAACGTCTTTTCTATGGATGCGGTACGTATCCAGAGTGTGACTTTGTATCTTGGGATAAGCCAATTGGTCGTAAATGTCCGAAGTGTGAAGGCATGCTTGTAGAGAAAAAGTTAAAAAAAGGCGTGCAAGTACAATGTATTTCGTGCGATTATGAAGAAGAACAACAAATGTGAGCGTAACTGCTCACATTTTTTTCGGGAAGAAAAGGAAAGGTGATATAAATGACAACACAAGTAGTAAACGTCATTGGCGCAGGTCTTGCAGGAAGTGAAGCAGCTTACCAAATTGCAAAACGTGGTGTCCAAGTTAGATTATATGAAATGAGGCCGGTAAGGCAAACACCAGCTCATCACACAGATAAATTTGCTGAATTAGTATGTAGTAACTCACTTCGTGCAAACACTTTAACAAATGCAGTTGGAGTTATTAAAGAGGAAATGCGTTTAATGGATTCTGTAATTATTCGTGCGGCAGACGAGTGCTCTGTACCAGCTGGAGGTGCTTTAGCTGTAGACCGTCATGAGTTCGCAGCTAAAGTAACAGAATACGTAAAAAACCATCCGAATGTAACTGTAGTGAACGAAGAGCTTACTGAAATTCCAGAAGGACCAACAATTATTGCAACAGGTCCACTTACATCTCCTGATCTTGCTGCACAATTAAAAGAACTAACAGGTGAAGATTATTTCTATTTCTACGATGCGGCAGCACCAATCGTAGAAAAAGACAGCATTGACATGAATAAAGTATATTTAAAATCGCGTTATGACAAAGGTGAAGCTGCATATTTAAATTGCCCAATGACAGAAGAAGAGTTTGACCGTTTTTATGAGGCTTTAATTGCTGCTGAGACAGTGCCTTTAAAAGAGTTTGAAAAAGAAATTTTCTTTGAAGGTTGTATGCCAGTAGAAGTTATGGCAAGTAGAGGGAGACAGACGCTAGTATTTGGACCTATGAAACCTGTTGGATTGGAAGATCCAAAAACAGGAAAAACGCCATATGCTGTTGTTCAGTTGCGTCAAGATGATGCAGCGGGAACTTTATACAATATCGTAGGTTTCCAAACGCATTTAAAATGGGGACCACAAAAAGAAGTGCTACAGTTAATTCCGGGACTGGAAAATGCAGAGATTGTACGTTATGGTGTAATGCATCGTAATACGTTTATTAATTCACCTAATTTGCTTCGTCCAACATATCAATATAAACAACGTGATGATTTATTCTTCGCTGGTCAAATGACTGGAGTAGAGGGATATGTTGAATCAGCAGCATCAGGATTATTAGCGGGAATTAATGCTGCACGTCTTGTGCAAGGTGAAGAGCCAGTTGTATTACCGTCAGTAACTGCAATGGGTAGCATGGCAAATTACATTACGGCAACAAATGCTAAAAACTTCCAACCGATGAATGCAAACTTCGGTCTATTTGCACCGTTAGAGAAAAAGATCAAAAAGAAAGCGGAACGAAATGAAGCATACGCAACACGAGCTTTAGAAACAATTCAAAATTTTGTAAATATTTAGTTAAATTTCTTGCAAAGGCTACTAAGTTGTGATACGATTTAGTAGCCTTTATTGAGGTGAGTTGTGTGAATGTGAAGAAATTGTTACAATTATTCGTTGGATATTTACAAATTGAAAGAAATTATTCAAAATATACAATTGCAAGTTATCAAAATGATTTAGAACATTTTGTGCAATTTATGGAGCGAGAAGGCATATCCTCTTTTTTAGACGTTACATACGCGGATGTTCGTTTGTACTTAACGACGTTGCACGATGAAAAGTTAGCCCGTAAATCTGTCGCAAGAAAAGTATCAAGCTTACGAAGTTTATATCGTTTTTTGATGCGTGAAGGTTATCGAAAAGATAATCCGTTTGCACTTGCGTCACTCCCCAAAAAAGAATTGTCAATCCCAAAGTTTTTATATGCTGAAGAGTTAGAGGAATTATTTGAAGTTTCTGACACGGGAACACCATTAGGTCAAAGGAATCAAGCTTTATTAGAGTTGATGTATGCGACTGGAATCCGTGTGAGTGAATGTGTCAATTTACAACTTACCGATATTGACTTTGCGGTGGGAACAATTTTAGTAATGGGAAAAGGAAAAAAACAAAGGTATATTCCGTTCGGAAGCTATGCGCAAGATTCTTTAATTACTTATATAGAGAATGGGAGAAAACAGTTAGTTAATAAGACTGACGAAGACTCTCGTATGGTATTTTTAAATGCGAAAGGTACACCGCTAACAAGTCGTGGAGTACGTTATGTTTTAAATGAACTCATTAAAAAGGCGTCACTGACAATGCGGATAAGTCCCCATATGTTAAGGCATACATTTGCTACACACATGTTAGATGAAGGGGCGGATTTACGTACTGTACAGGAGCTATTAGGTCATGAGAATTTGTCGACTACACAAATTTATACGCATGTATCTAAAGAAAGATTGCGTTCTGTTTACATGAAGCATCACCCGCGGGCATAAATTGCTTTAAAAGCTATAAAAACAAATAAAGGAGTTTTTTCTATGGGGAATTTCCACGCTACAACGATATTTGCAGTTCATCATAATGGAGAATGTGCAATGGCTGGAGATGGTCAGGTGACAATGGGAAATGCTGTTGTAATGAAACATACAGCTCGTAAAGTTCGCAGACTTTTCCAAGGTAAAGTTTTAGCTGGTTTTGCAGGTTCAGTTGCTGATGCATTTACTCTTTTTGAAATGTTTGAAGGGAAATTAGAAGAGTATAATGGCAACTTGCAGCGTGCTGCTGTTGAAATGGCAAAACAATGGCGTGGCGATAAAATGTTACGTCAACTAGAAGCGATGCTCATTGTCATGGATAAAACAACTATGCTTCTTGTTTCAGGTACAGGAGAAGTGATTGAACCGGATGATGGTATTTTAGCAATTGGATCTGGTGGAAATTATGCGCTTTCTGCAGGTCGTGCTTTAAAGCAATATGCAAGTGAACACTTAACAGCGAAACAAATTGCGAAAGCGAGTTTAGAGATTGCTGGTGATATTTGTGTTTATACGAATCACAACATAATTGTTGAAGAATTGTAGAATCGTAAGGGAGGCATTTTATATGCATTTACATTTTACTCCGCGCCAAATTGTGGAAAAATTAGATCAATATATCATCGGTCAAAAAGACGCAAAGAAAGCGGTTGCTGTAGCGTTGAGAAATCGATACCGTCGCAGTAAATTAGCTGAAAATTTACGTGATGAAATAGCACCTAAAAACATTTTGATGATTGGACCGACAGGTGTTGGGAAAACAGAGGTAGCACGACGAATGGCGAAACTCGTTGGAGCACCTTTTATTAAGGTTGAGGCTACAAAATTCACAGAAGTTGGATATGTGGGTAGAGATGTAGAGTCGATGGTACGTGACCTTGTGGAAACATCGGTTCGTATCGTAAAAGAAGAAATGGTAGTGAAAGTTCAAGATAAAGCAGAAGAGCAAGCGAATCAACGTCTTGTTGAAATTTTAGTACCGAGTCCGGAGAAGCAATCTGGATTTAAAAATCCATTAGAGATGCTTTTTGGGGGCGCTCAAAATTCGAGTCAAACGTCTGATACACAAGAAGATGGTGAAATCGAAAAGAAACGTCAAGATGTGGAGAGAAAGCTTGCTGCAGGGCTTCTTGAAGAAGAGATTGTATCGATTGAAGTGACTGAGCAACAGTCGTCAATGTTTGATATGTTACAAGGAACTGGCATGGAGCAAATGGGAATGAATTTCCAAGATGCGTTAGGGAGTTTTATGCCGAAAAAAACAAAAAAACGTAAACTTTCTGTAAAAGAAGCAAGAAAACTCTTGACAAATGAAGAGGCACAGCGCTTAATTGATATGGATGAAGTTACACAAGAGGCTGTTTATCGTGCTGAACAGCTCGGGATTATTTTTATCGATGAAATTGACAAAATTGCTGGTAAGCAGTCGAATAGCGTAGATGTATCACGTGAAGGTGTGCAACGTGACATTTTGCCAATTGTAGAAGGGTCGAATGTTGCGACAAAATACGGATCAGTAAAAACGGATTATATTTTATTCGTTGCAGCTGGAGCGTTCCATATGTCTAAACCGTCGGATTTAATTCCGGAATTGCAAGGGAGATTTCCGATTCGAGTAGAATTAACAAAATTATCGACAGACGATTTTGTTAAAATATTAATCGAGCCTGACAATGCGTTAATTAAACAATATATGGCATTATTAGCGACTGAAGGTATAGAAATTGAATTTTCAGACGAAGCTATTCGTAAGATTGCTGAGATTGCTTATCAAGTTAATCAGGATACAGATAATATTGGAGCAAGAAGACTTCATACGATTATGGAGAAGCTCCTTGAAGATTTATCGTTTGAAGCATCTGAAATTACGTTAGAGAAAATAACGATAACCCCTCAATACGTTGAGGAGAAATTAGCAACAATTGCTAAAAATAAAGATGTGAGCCAGTTTATTTTGTAATAGTGTCATCAGGTGACTCGCCCTAGTTTCCAAGTGATGAAAAAATATGTGAGTAACATGTAGGAGGAACTTTTGAAATGGAATTATTAGCAAAAACAAGAAAATTAAATGCGTTATTACAGAGCGCAGCAGGGAAGCCTGTAAACTTTAGAGAAATGTCTGACACAATGTGTGAAGTAATCGAAGCAAACGTATTCGTAGTTAGTCGTCGTGGTAAATTACTAGGTTATGCAATTCACCAACAAATCGAAAACGAACGCATGAAGCAAATGCTTGCAGAACGTCAATTCCCAGAAGAATATACACAAAGCTTATTCAACATTACAGAAACATCTTCAAACTTAGATGTGAACAGTGCTTACACAGCATTCCCGGTAGAAAACAGAGAATTATTTGGTCAAGGTTTAACTACAATCGTACCAATCGTTGGTGGTGGTGAGCGTCTAGGTACTTTAGTATTAGCTCGTCTTGGTCAAGAGTTCTTAGATGACGATTTAATCCTTGCTGAGTACAGCTCAACTGTTGTAGGCATGGAAATCTTACGTGAAAAAGCAGAAGAAATCGAAGAGGAAGCACGTAGTAAAGCTGTTGTTCAAATGGCGATCAGCTCATTATCTTACAGTGAGTTAGAAGCAATTGAGCATATCTTCGAAGAATTAAATGGAACAGAAGGTTTACTTGTTGCAAGTAAAATTGCTGATCGTGTAGGAATTACTCGTTCTGTAATCGTAAATGCACTACGTAAATTAGAAAGTGCTGGTGTAATTGAGTCTCGCTCTTTAGGTATGAAAGGAACATACATTAAAGTGCTAAACGACAAGTTTCTACAGGAACTTGCTAAATTAAAAACAAACTAATTTATAAAAAACTCTCCTCGATCGAGGAGAGTTTTTTTGTGCAATGGATTGATGGCGCTTGTGAAAAGTGCCATAAGCGTGTTTTCTGGGAAAACTATTAATTGTGTTTTACTTTTTTGCTTAAAAGAAATGAAGGTTGGTAATACTAGAATTCGAGTATGAACAAAGAAAGTTTTACATTGTTCGCATTTTCGACTTGATTGTAATATTTCAGTATGATATAGTAAGCAGTGGTGTCAGTACAAAGTACACACGTTTACTGATTTAAGTGTTGGTGCTACGTTTGTAGTTTCGCTTAGAGATGAAGTAAACGGAGGATATCAAAAACCATTTAGGAGGAACTATATTATGTCAGTAATTTCTATGAAGCAATTGCTTGAAGCTGGTGTTCATTTCGGACATCAAACTCGTCGTTGGAACCCAAAAATGAAGCGTTACATTTTCACAGAGCGTAACGGTATCTACATCATCGACTTACAAAAAACTGTGAAAAAAGTTGAGGAAGCTTACAGAACGATGCGCGACATCGCTGCTGAAGGTGGAGACATCTTATTCGTAGGTACTAAAAAACAAGCACAAGAAGCTATTAAAGAAGAAGCAACTCGTGCTGGTATGTACTTCGTTAACCAACGTTGGTTAGGCGGAACTTTAACAAACTTCCAAACAATCCAAAAGCGTATCAAGCGTCTTAAAGACATCGAAAGAATGCAAGAAGATGGTACTTTCGAAGTACTTCCTAAGAAAGAAGTTGTTCAACTTAAAAAAGAGTTAGAGCGTCTTGAGAAATTCTTAGGCGGTATTAAAGATATGAAAGGTCTTCCAAGTGCATTATTCGTAGTAGACCCTCGTAAAGAGCGTATTGCAGTTGCTGAAGCACGCAAATTACACATTCCAATCATCGGTATCGTTGATACAAACTGTGATCCAGACGAAATCGATCACGTTATTCCAGCAAACGATGATGCAATTCGTGCTGTAAAACTTCTTACATCTAAAATGGCAGACGCGATCCTTGAAGCAAAACAAGGTGAAGAAACTGTTACTGCGTAACAAAGTTGGAAAGGTGATAAGGGGTTCGGCCTTTTATCACCTTTTTTAAGGTATAAACACCTTTATAAAAGGTATAAATACATATTTTAGGAGGATGAAAAATATGGCAATCACTGCTCAAATGGTAAAAGAATTACGTGAAAAAACTGGCGCAGGTATGATGGACTGCAAAAAAGCTTTAACAGAAACTAACGGCGACATGGAGAAGGCAATTGACTTCTTACGCGAAAAAGGTATTGCGAAAGCTGCTAAAAAAGCAGACCGCATTGCTGCTGAAGGTTTAACTTTCATCGAAACAAACGGTAACGACGCTTTAATCTTAGAATTAAACTCTGAAACTGATTTCGTTGCGAAAAACGAAGGTTTCCAAGCACTAATTAAAGAATTAGCTGCTCACTTATTAACTAACAAACCAGCTAACGTTGAAGAAGCTATGGCTCAAACAATGGAAAACGGTAAAAACGTTGAAGAGCACATCAATGAAGCAATCGCTAAAATTGGTGAAAAACTTACACTTCGTCGTTTCGAAATCGTATCAAAAACTGATGCAGATGCATTCGGCGCTTACCTACACATGGGTGGACGCATTGGTGTATTAACAGTTCTTGAAGGTTCTACTGATGAAGCTGCTGCTAAAGATGTTGCAATGCACATCGCTGCAGTTAACCCTAAATACATCGACCGCGATGCTGTAACAGCTGAAGAAGTTGAGCATGAGCGTCAAGTATTAACACAACAAGCATTAAACGAAGGCAAGCCTGAAAAAATCGTTGCAAAAATGGTTGAAGGCCGTCTAGGCAAATTCTTCGAAGAGATTTGCTTACTTGACCAAGCATTCGTTAAAAACCCTGATATGAAAGTTCGTCAGTTCGTTGAGTCTAAAGGCGGAACATTAAAAGGATTCGTTCGCTACGCTGTTGGTGAAGGTATCGAAAAACGCGAAGACAACTTTGCTGAAGAAGTAATGAACCAAGTAAAAGGTAGTAACTAATACAGATTAGGGAACACATTGTGTTCCCTTTTTTAAAATAAAGATGTAAGCAATTGGAGGTTCATTATGAGTAAACCGAAATATAATCGTGTCGTTTTAAAGCTAAGTGGAGAAGCTTTAGCTGGAGAGCAAGGATTTGGAATTAATCCAACTGTTATTAAGTCAGTTGCAGAACAAGTAAAAGAAATTGCAGAACTTGATGTAGAGGTTGCTGTTGTTGTTGGTGGCGGTAACATTTGGCGTGGGAAAATTGGAAGTGAAATGGGCATGGATCGTGCAGGAGCAGATTACATGGGCATGTTAGCTACAGTTATGAATTCATTAGCTCTTCAAGATAGCTTGGAGAATATTGGAATCCAAACTCGTGTACAAACTTCAATTGAGATGCGTCAAGTGGCAGAGCCTTACATTCGCCGTAAAGCAGTTCGTCACTTAGAGAAAAAACGTGTTGTTATCTTTGCAGCAGGTACAGGTAATCCATACTTCTCTACAGATACAACAGCAGCATTACGTGCAGCGGAAATCGAAGCAGACGTTATTTTAATGGCAAAAAATAATGTGGATGGCGTATATAGCGCAGATCCATCTATTGACCCAACAGCTACGAAATACGAAACGCTTACTTACTTAGATGTATTAAAAGAAGGTTTAGGTGTAATGGATTCTACAGCTTCTTCTCTATGTATGGATAATGATATTCCATTAATTGTATTCTCAGTTATGGAAAAAGGTAATATTAAACGTGCCGTTTTAGGCGAAAATATTGGAACAGTTGTAAGGGGGAAATAAATATGGGACAACAAGTATTGAAGTCTTCAAATGAAAAAATGGAAAAAGCAGTTGCTGCTTATTCTCGTGAATTAGCAACAGTTCGCGCTGGTCGTGCAAGCTCGTCTGTATTAGATAAGGTACAAGTTGATTACTATGGTGCACCAACACCAGTTGTGCAATTAGCGAACATTACAGTTCCAGAAGCACGTTTACTTGTAATTCAACCTTATGATAAAACTTCTATCGGTGATATCGAAAAAGCAATTTTAAAAGCAGATTTAGGCTTAAACCCTTCTAATGATGGAACTGTAATTCGTATTGCATTCCCTGCATTAACAGAAGAGCGTCGTCGTGATCTTGTTAAAGTTGTGAAAAAATATGCTGAAGAAGCAAAAGTAGCTGTTCGTAACGTACGTCGTGACGGAAATGATGATCTTAAGAAGCTTGAAAAAGCTGGCGAGATTACAGAAGATGATTTAAGAGGATATACTGAAGATATCCAAAAAGAAACAGATAAATATATTGCAAAAGTTGACGAAATCGCAAAAAACAAAGAAAAAGAAATCATGGAAGTGTAATAGCGATAACTTCGCAAATATGACCCTCTTCTTAAGGGGGTCTTTTTACACTTTTAGGCATACGTCTGCTTGTTGGAGGGTATGAATGATGTTTAAAAACTTTCCTTTTTTTAAAGGTAAAAAGGACACATCGTTTGATCATCTCGTTGAAGAAGTGAAAAAAGGATATATCCCAGAACATATTGCCATCATTATGGATGGGAATGGAAGATGGGCAAAGAGGAGAGCAATGCCTCGTATTGCGGGACATCATGAAGGTATGCAAGTTGTAAAGAAAATTACAAAATTTGCAAGTAAACTTAATGTGAAAGTGTTAACTCTTTATGCTTTTTCAACTGAGAACTGGAAAAGACCGAAAAAGGAAGTTGATTATTTAATGAAGCTTCCAGAAGAATTTCTAGGTACATTTTTACCAGAATTGATTGAAGAAAACGTACAAGTCCGAGTAATAGGGCAAAAAGATCGTCTTCCTACGCATACACGCAGAGCGATGGAGAAAGCCATGGAAGATACGAAAGAGAATACGGGATTAATTCTTAATTTCGCGTTAAACTATGGAAGTCGAGATGAAATCGTTTCTGCTGTGCAACATATGATGAAAGATAATGAGGAAGGAAAAATTCGTTCTGAAGAGGTAAGTGAAGAAATGCTTTCCTCCTACTTAATGACGAGTTCTTTACCCGATCCAGAGTTATTAATCCGAACAAGCGGAGAGCTACGTATTAGTAATTTCATGTTATGGCAAATTGCATATTCGGAGTTTTGGTTTACAGATGTGTATTGGCCAGACTTCAAAGAAGAACATTTGCTAAATGCGATTACTGACTTTCAACATAGAGGGCGCAGATTCGGAGGCGTGTAGAAAGAGAGGGTTTGGTAGTGAAACAGAGAATTATTACTGGAGTGGTTGCTGCCGCGCTATTCATTCCCATCGTAATATACGGTGGCGTGCCTTTTACGGTTTTAGTGTATGCACTTGCTTCTATAGGTTTATATGAATTAATTCGTATGAATAAGCTTACGCTTATTTCAGTACCGACAGTTTTAGCTGCAGTATTATTGTGGATTCTTTTAATTCCAAGTAGTGCATCAGAACTGTTTACATGGATTGGATTAGGTAAATTGGAAATCACATTTGTGATTGTTTTATTACTTTTATCATATACAGTCCTTTCTAAGAATACATTTACTTTTGATAATGCTTCATTTTTACTAATGGCAACGACATATGTGGCAATGGGATTCTTATATTTAAATGAAACGAGAATATTAGGAATTAAATATGTGTTTTGTGCATTATTTGTTATATGGGCTACTGATTCAGGCGCATATTTCGTAGGAAAAGCATTGGGCAAGAGAAAATTGTGGCCAGAAATTAGTCCAAATAAAACGATTGAAGGTTCATTAGGCGGCATCGTTTGTGGAATTATTGTGGCACTTGTTTACAACGTGTTCTTCCCAGTCGAATCGAATGTAGTAATTTTAATTGTGCTGACAATTATCATTTCTATTTTTGGACAAATTGGTGATTTAGTACAATCTGCTTTTAAACGTCATTATGGCGTAAAGGATTCAGGTACAATTTTACCTGGGCATGGTGGTATATTAGATCGAACAGATAGTTGGTTATTCGTTTTACCAATTCTCTACTTCTTATTACAATACAATTAATAAATGAACGAGGGGTTGGAGTCATGAAAAACATTAGTTTATTAGGTGCAAGCGGATCAATTGGTACACAAACTTTAGATGTATTACGCTCGCACCCAGACCAATTCCGTCTCGTTGCTTTTTCTGTAGGGAAAAATATTGACTACGCAGTAAAGGTAATTCAAGAATTTTCTCCGCAAATCGTCTCTGTGCAAAGAGAGGAAGATGTTTTAAAATTACAAACTGTTTCTGGTAATACAAAAATTGTATATGGTAGTGAAGGACTTTTAGAAGTAGCATTACATCCAGATGCGGAGATTGTAGTAAATGCTGTTGTAGGTAGCGTAGGGTTGTTACCGACACTTCGTGCGATTGAGGCGAAAAAAACAATTGGAATTGCAAATAAAGAAACGTTAGTAACTGCAGGACATCTTGTAATGGAAGCAGCGCGAAAACATAATGTTTCGTTACTTCCAGTAGATAGTGAACATTCGGCTATTTTTCAATGCTTGAATGGTGAAAATGAAAAAAGAATTTCTCGTCTTATTATAACGGCTTCTGGTGGAAGTTTCCGTGATAAAACGAGAGATGAATTGCATCATGTGACCGTAGAAGATGCGCTTCGACATCCAAACTGGTCAATGGGTTCGAAAATTACAATTGATTCTGCTACAATGATGAATAAGGGACTAGAAGTAATTGAAGCACATTGGCTTTTTGGTATCCCTTATGAGCAAATCGATGTTGTTTTACATAAAGAAAGTATTATCCATTCTATGGTTGAATTTGAAGATCGTAGTGTAATGGCGCAGCTTGGTTCACCTGATATGCGAGTACCAATTCAATACGCACTTACATATCCTGATAGATTGCCTCTTTCAGACACAAAACAGTTAAACTTATGGGAAATAGGGACGTTGCATTTTGAGAAAATGGACCAAGAACGATTCCGTTGTTTACGTTTTGCGTATGAAGCTGGAAAAGCTGGTGGAAGTATGCCAGCTGTAATGAACGCAGCAAATGAAGTAGCTGTTGAAGCTTTTTTACAAAAGAGAATTGGTTTCTTAACAGTGGAAGACCTCATTGAAAAAGCAATGAACCATCACAATGTCATTGCACGTCCGAGCTTAGAGGAAATTCTGGAAATTGATGCAGCCACAAGACGGTTTGTGATGGAACAAATTTAGCAAAGGTGGTTATGGAATTGAATACAGCGATTGCCTTTATATTAATTTTCGGTGCACTCGTATTTTTCCATGAGCTAGGGCATCTATACTTCGCGAAAAGAGCAGGCATTTTATGCCGCGAGTTTGCGATTGGTTTTGGTCCGAAAATATTCTCATTTGAAAAGAATGAAACGGTGTATACGATTCGATTACTGCCTCTGGGTGGCTATGTAAGAATGGCTGGCGAGGATGCAGACACAGTTGAGTTAAAGCCAGGGAAAAAGGTTGGCCTTGTGCTAAATGAAAAAGACGAAGCTGTGAAATTAGTTTTTGATGGATATGAAAAATATCCAAATGTTCGTGTTATTGAAGTCGAACAAGCTGATTTAGAGCATAATCTAACGATTTCAGGCTATGAAGAGTATGAGGAAGAGCTTCAAACATTCCGAGTGAATGAAAAGGCTCGCATCATTACTGCTGGAGAAGAAATTCAAATTGCTCCATATAACAGGCAATTTGGCTCTAAAAAATTGGGTCAACGCGCTTTAACAATCTTTGCGGGTCCTGCAATGAACTTCATTTTAGCATTTGTTATTTTTGTGATTCTTGGATTTGTACAAGGGGTTCCTATTGACAAACCAATGGTCGGAAAAGTGATGGATAATAGTGCAGCACAGCAAGCTGGCCTGAAAGAGAATGATACAATTCAAGCGATTGATGGGAAAAACACAAGTACATGGAAAGATGTTGTTACTATTGTACGTGAAAACCCGAATAAAGAAATTACGTTACAAGTAAAGCGTGATAATGAACAGTTTAATGTGAAAGTAACGCCAACACTTGATAAAGAAGGAAAAGACGAAGTTGGTAGAATTGGTGTTTATTCTCCTGTAGAGAAAACAGTAATGGGTTCTATTAAATCAGGATTTGAACAAACGTACCAATGGACGAAACTAATTTTTGAATCTCTTGTGAAATTAGTAACTGGTCAATTTTCTATTAATGAGTTGTCAGGTCCAGTAGGAATTTATAATCTAACAGATCAAGTTGTAGATTATGGATTTACGCGTGTACTAAGTTTAGCGGCAGTTCTAAGCATTAATCTTGGTTTATTTAATTTATTACCAGTTCCTGCTTTAGATGGTGGCCGTTTATTCTTCTTCTTAATTGAAGCGTTACGAGGGAAACCAATTGACCGTCAAAAAGAAGGAATGGTTCATTTTATTGGTTTTGCATTATTAATGTTATTAATGTTAGTTGTAACATGGAATGACATTCGTAAGTTTTTCTTGTAAAATAGAATGAAACTAATAATGAAATAGAGCTCGTAGAATAAAATCCCTCACCTAATTCGAGGTGAGGGGTTTTACTGCGTGTAAGAGTAAAATGAAGAGGTGCAAATAAATGAAACAAAGTATGGTATTCAGTCCTACATTACGTGAAGTTCCAGCTGATGCTGAAATTAAGAGTCATCAATTATTACTTCGCGCAGGTTTTATGCGTCAAAATGCTTCTGGTATTTATAGTTTTCTACCATTTGGATTAAAAGTATTACACAAAGTAGAACGTATCGTTCGAGAAGAAATGGAGCGTGCAGGAGCTGTAGAATTATTAATGCCAGCTATGCAAGCTGCAGAATTATGGCAAGAATCAGGTCGTTGGTATTCATACGGATCTGAATTAATGCGTATGAAAGATCGTAACGCTCGTGAATTCGCATTAGGAGCGACACATGAGGAAGTAATTACGGATCTTGTGCGTGATGAAGTGAAATCATATAAAAAATTACCGTTAACATTATACCAAATTCAAACAAAATTCCGTGATGAGCAAAGACCTCGTTTCGGTTTATTACGTGGAAGAGAGTTTCTAATGAAAGATGCATACTCTTTCCATGCTACACAAGAGAGCTTAGATGAAGTATACGATCGCTTATATAAAGCATACTCTAACATTTTTGCTCGTTGTGGCTTGAATTTCCGTGCAGTTATTGCTGATTCTGGAGCAATGGGCGGAAAAGATACACATGAATTTATGGTATTATCTGATGTTGGTGAAGATACAATTGCATACTCTGACACATCTGATTATGCAGCAAACATCGAAATGGCTCCTGTTGTAGATACGTATACGAAGAGTGACGAAGCAGAAAAAGCTCTTGAAAAAGTAGCAACACCAGACCAAAAAGCAATTGAAGAAGTATCTGCATTCTTAAACATTGCAGCTGACAAGTGCATTAAGTCTATGGTATTTAAAGTAGATGAGAAATTAGTAGTTGTACTTGTTCGTGGTGATCACGAAGTAAACGATGTGAAAGTGAAAAATGTATACGGCGCTTCAGTTGTTGAGCTTGCTTCTCATGAAGAAGTAAAAGAATTATTAAATTGTGAAATTGGTTCATTAGGGCCGATTGGTGTAACAGGTGATATTGAAATTATTGCTGATCACGCTGTAGCATCAATTGTTAACGGATGTTCAGGAGCGAACGAAGAAGGATTCCATTATGTAAATGTAAATCCAGAACGTGACTTTAAAGTAAGTCAATATACAGATTTACGCTTCATTCAAGAAGGAGACCAATCTCCAGATGGAAACGGAACAATTCTTTTCGCACGCGGAATTGAAGTTGGTCATGTATTCAAATTAGGAACTCGTTATAGTGAAGCAATGAACGCGACATTCCTAGATGAAAACGGAAAAACACAACCACTTATTATGGGTTGTTACGGTATCGGTGTATCTCGTACAGTGGCAGCAATTGCAGAGCAGTTTAACGATGAGAACGGCTTAGTTTGGCCAAAAGCTGTAGCACCATTCCATGTGCATGTAATTCCAGTAAATATGAAATCTGATGCACAACGTGAAATGGGTGAAAATATCTACAACTCATTACAAGAACAAGGCTATGAAGTGTTATTAGACGATCGTGCAGAACGTGTAGGTGTTAAGTTTGCAGATGCAGATTTATTCGGTCTTCCAGTTCGCGTTACAGTTGGTAAAAAAGCAGACGAAGGTATTGTAGAAGTGAAAGTACGTGCTACAGGTGAGTCTGAAGAAGTAAAAGTAGAAGAACTTCAAACATATATTGCAAATATTTTAAAATAAGAAGAGGTACCTCGTAATGGGGTACCTTCTCTTTCTTTGTAAACGTATTTTGTAAAAGAAGAAGGAAGAAATCTTTCTTTGTAGTACGTTTCAATTTATAATAGCAAATGGAAGGAGAGTGCTTATGTCTTTAACAAATGAACAACAAGAGCGATTTCAAATTTTGCTCCAGCAGTTGCAAATACCAGACGACCTTATAAATCAATATTTACAAGGCGGTGGTATTGAAAGGCTCGTTATTGATAAAGCGAATAAAAGTTGGCATTTTGATTTACAAGTGCCACGTATTTTGCCTACAGAATTATATGAATTGCTAGAAACAAAGCTTAAGCAATCATTTTCTCATATTGCAAGAACAACATTTGCATTAGAAACAGAGAATAAACAATTTACAGAAGAAGAAGTAAGGGCGTATTGGCCACTTTGTACGGAACGAATTACATTTTCACCCATGTTCGCGTACTTAAAGAAGCAACTTCCGCAGGTGAATGGAGTGAAGTTGTTAATAAATGTAAATAATGAGCTGGAGTCTACTGCTTTAAAGAAAAACGTTGCGAAACCAGTGGGGGATCAATACGAAGCTTTTGGATTCCCGCGTTTCCAGTTAGACACACATATACAGCAAAATGCAGAAGAAATGCAAAAGTTTCGTGAGCAAACGCAGCAAGAAGACCGCGAGCGTGTTATACAAGCTATGGAAGAAATGGCGAAGAAGCAAGCTGAAGAAAGCAGCGTTGTGCATGAAGGACCGATTACACTCGGGTATCTTATTAAGCCGGATGAAGAGATTACACCGATGCGAGAAATTCAAGATGAAGAAAGAAGAAAAACGGTTCAAGGATATGTCTTCCATGTAGAAACAAAAGAGCTTCGTAGTGGGCGTACGTTATTAACTTTAAAAATAACGGATTATACGGATTCTATTATGATCAAAATGTTCTCGCGTGACAAAGAAGATATTCCAATGCTGCAATCCTTGAAAAAAGGAATGTGGGTGAAAGCGCGTGGTTCTGTTCAAAACGATACATTCGTTCGAGATTTAGTAATGATTGCAAATGATATTAATGAAATAACAGGGCCGTCTCGTAAAGATAAAGCGCCAGAAGGCGAAAAGCGTGTAGAACTTCATCTTCACACTCCGATGAGCCAAATGGATGCTGTTACTCCTGTTTCTAGACTTGTTGCCCAAGCTGGTAAATGGGGACATGAAGCTATTGCGGTTACAGACCATGCTGTGGCTCAGTCGTTCCCGGAGGCATATTCTGCGGGGAAAAAAGCTGGAGTTAAAGTTATATACGGTGTAGAAGCGAATTTAGTTAATGATGGTGTACCGATAGCGTATAACGAGGCGCATCGTTTACTTGCAGAGGAAACGTATGTTGTTTTCGACGTTGAGACGACAGGTTTATCAGCTGTATACGACACAGTCATTGAGTTGGCTGCCGTAAAAGTAAAGGGTGGCGAAATCATTGATCGCTTTGAATCTTTCGCAAATCCACATCAACCATTATCAGCGACGATTATTGAATTAACAGGTATTACAGATGATATGTTAACTGATGCACCAGAAGTGGACGAAGTGTTTAAAAAGTTTGAGGAATGGATGGGTGACCATACACTTGTTGCCCATAATGCAAGCTTTGATATGGGCTTTATTAACGTAGGTTTTAAAAAGGCTGGGTTAGAAAAAACGAATAACCCCGTTATTGATACGTTAGAACTTGCACGATTCTTATTCCCAGAAATGAAAAATCATCGATTAAATACGATGTGTAAAAAACTTGATATTGAATTAACGCAACATCACCGTGCGATTTATGATACAGAAGCGACGGGATATTTACTTGTGAAAATGTTGAAAGATGTAATTGAAAAGGGATTTGAATATCACGATCAATTAAATGATAGCATGGGACAAGGGGATGCGTATAAGCGTGGCCGTCCAAGTCATATGACGTTACTTGCCACATCAGATGTTGGGTTGAAAAATTTATATAAACTTGTTTCATATTCTCACCTTAATTACTTTTACCGTGTACCACGAGTACCGAGGTCACTATTAAAAAAATACCGTGAAGGAATTTTAGTAGGAACGGCTTGTGATAAAGGTGAAGTATTTGAGGCAATGATGCAAAAAGCTCCTGAAGAGGTAGAAGAAATTGCACAGTTCTATGATTACATTGAAGTAATGCCTCCAGAGGTGTTGCGTCATTTAGTAGAGCGTGAACTCGTTCGAGATGAAGGACAATTAAAAACAATTATCTCTAACTTAGTAAAACTAGGTGAGACGTTAGATAAACCAGTTGTCGCTACAGGGAACGTGCATTACTTAGATCCAGAAGATGCAATGTATCGTAAAATTTTAGTTAGTTCACAGGGCGGGGCAAATCCGTTAAATCGACATTCATTACCGCCAGTACATTTCCGTACAACTGATGAAATGCTAGAGTGTTTTTCATTTTTAGGTGAGGACAAAGCGAAAGAAGTTGTTGTAACGAATACACAAAAAGTTGCGTCATTAATTGGTGATGTTCGTCCGGTAAAAGATGATCTATATACACCGAAAATTGAGGGTGCCGATGATGAAACACGTGATATGAGTTATAAAATGGCACGCAGTATATATGGTGAAGAACTACCAGAAATTGTAGAGGCTCGCTTAGAAAAAGAATTGAAAAGTATTATTGGACATGGGTTTGCCGTTATTTATTTAATCTCACATAAGCTTGTGAAAAAATCGTTAGTCGACGGATATCTAGTAGGTTCGCGTGGTTCAGTAGGTTCATCGTTCGTTGCAACGATGATGGAAATTACAGAAGTAAACCCATTACCACCACACTATGTCTGTCCAAAATGCAAGCAATCTGAATTCTTTAATGATGGTTCGGTAGGCTCTGGTTTCGACTTACCAGATAAAGATTGTCCGACATGTAATGTGGCATATGTAAAAGATGGACATGATATCCCATTCGAAACGTTCCTTGGATTCAAAGGAGATAAGGTACCCGATATCGATTTGAACTTCTCCGGGGAATACCAACCACGTGCTCATAACTATACGAAAGTACTGTTCGGTGAAGATTATGTATACCGTGCTGGAACGATTGGTACAGTTGCGGAAAAAACAGCTTATGGATATGTAAAAGGTTATGCAAATGATCACAATTTAACAATTCGGAATGCAGAGATTGACCGCTTAGTAGCGGGATGTACAGGGGTAAAACGTACAACTGGACAGCATCCAGGTGGTATAATCGTTGTGCCAGATTACATGGATATTTTTGATTTCTCCCCAATACAGTTTCCTGCTGATTCAATTGGTGCTGAGTGGAGAACAACGCATTTTGACTTCCACTCGATTCATGATAATTTATTGAAACTTGATATACTAGGACACGATGATCCGACCGTTATTCGTATGTTACAAGATTTAAGTGGTATTGATCCGAAAACAATCCCAACGGATGATCCAGAGGTAATGAAAATTTTCTCTGGTCCAGAAACGTTAGGGGTAACGGAAGAACAAATTAACTGTAAAACAGGTACACTTGGTATCCCAGAATTCGGTACGAAATTCGTAAGACAGATGTTAGAAGAGACAAAACCAACGACATTCTCAGAATTGGTCCAAATTTCTGGGCTGTCACATGGTACTGACGTATGGCTGGGTAATGCAAATGAGTTAATTTATAACGGTACATGTACGCTGAGTGAAGTTATCGGTTGTCGTGATGACATCATGGTATATTTAATCTATCAAGGTTTAGATCCATCATTAGCCTTCAAAATCATGGAGTCGGTTCGTAAAGGTAAAGGTGTACCGGAAGAATGGGAAGATGACATGAAAGGTAATAATGTACCAGGTTGGTATATTGATTCATGTAAGAAGATTAAATATATGTTCCCTAAAGCCCATGCGGCTGCTTACGTACTTATGGCTGTGCGTATCGCATACTTTAAAGTACATTTTGCACTTTTATTCTATGCGGCATATTTTACAGTCCGTGCAGATGATTTTGATGTAGAGGCGATGGCGAAAGGTTCAGCATCCATACGTGTGAAAATTGATGAAATAGCTCAAAAAGGATTGGATGCAGCGCCGAAAGAGAAAAGTTTATTAACGGTACTAGAAATGACGCTTGAAATGTGCGAGCGTGGATACTCATTCCAAAAGGTTGATTTATACCGTTCGCATGCAACGGAATTTATTATTGATGGAGACTCATTAATCCCTCCGTTTAATGCAGTGCCTGGTCTTGGTACGAACGCAGCCTTAAGTATTGTGGAAGCGCGCAAAAATGGAGACTTCTTATCAAAAGAAGACTTACAGCAACGAAGTAAGGTTTCGAAAACAATTATTGAGTATTTAGATAGCCAAGGTTGTTTAGGAGATTTGCCGGATCAAAACCAATTATCACTGTTCTAATAGGTAGGAAAAGTCTTTGCAAATCAATATTTGCTATGGTATACTATAAACCGAGATAACCATGTCATGTATATTTTGTGAAAAAGAGAGTGGGGAAACCCACTCTTTCGTGTTACTATCTACATTTTATTCATGTAGATAGTAAAGACATTTCTGTCGTATATACATATTTTGTTACAAGTTTTACTTCTTAAATTTGGTAATACTAAGACAGATATTCCCTGCTTAACGGCAGGGGCTTTTGTTAGCTAACGAGAAAGAATAAGATAGACCGTCTTTATGAACGGGATCTTTTCTTGTAAATGGTACATGGCGGCAGGAAGGAGGCTGTTTATGGATAAGAAAGTCACAGAAGTTGTAGAAGCATTTGCGCAGCCAATCGTTGAAGAGTTAAATCTTGAACTTGTAGATGTAGAGTATGTGAAAGAAGGACAAGACTGGTTCTTACGCGTATTCATCGATTCTGAAAAGGGAGTCGACATTGAAGAATGCGGTGCGGTAAGTGAACGTTTAAGCGAAGCTTTAGATAAAGAGGATCCAATTCCTCACCTTTACTTTTTGGATGTATCATCTCCTGGAGCAGAACGCCCATTAAAGAAAGAGAAAGACTTCCAGCAAGCGGTAGGAAAACAAGTGGCAATTAAAACATATGAGCCGATTGATGGCGAAAAGATGTTTGAAGGAAAGTTACTTTCCTACGACGGTACTACAATTACACTACTATTAACAATTAAAACACGTAAAAAAGAAATCCAAATTCCAATGGATAAAGTTGCAAATGCGCGACTTGCTGTTACGTTTTAGTAAGAAGGGGGATCTTCATGAGCACTGAGTTGTTAGATGCTTTGCTCGTATTAGAGTCAGAAAAAGGTATTAGTAAAGATATTATTATTGATGCGATTGAAGCAGCGTTAATCTCTGCTTATAAACGCAATTTTAACCAAGCACAAAACGTTCGTGTGAGCTTTAACCCAGAAGTGGGAACAATTCAAGTTTTAGCACGTAAGGACGTTGTTGATAATGTGTTTGATCCACGTCTTGAAATCTCTGTAGAAGAGGCAAGACAAATTAATCCAAACTACCAAGATGGCGACGTACTAGAAATTGAAGTAACGCCAAAAGATTTTGGTCGTATTGCAGCGCAAACTGCAAAACAAGTTGTAACACAACGAGTTCGTGAAGCAGAACGTGGTGTTATTTACTCAGAATTTAGTGATCGTGAAGAAGACATTATGGTTGGTATTGTACAACGCCAAGATGCTCGTTTCATCTACGTAAGCTTAGGTAAAGTAGAAGCTTTATTACCTGTAAGTGAGCAAATGCCAAATGAGCAATATAAGCCACATGATCGTATTCGCGTATTTATTACAAAAGTAGAAAAGACAACAAAAGGACCACAAATTTACGTATCACGTACACATCCTGGTCTTTTAAAACGTTTATTCGAAATGGAAGTTCCAGAAATTTATGATGGAACTGTAGAAATTCGCTCTGTAGCGCGCGAAGCAGGAGATCGTTCTAAAATCTCTGTGCATGCAGAAAACATTGATGTTGATCCAGTTGGTTCTTGCGTAGGACCGAAAGGACAACGTGTACAACGTGTTGTAGATGAACTAAAAGGTGAAAAGATTGACATCGTTCGCTGGTCAAATGATCCAGTTGAATATGTTGCAAATGCTTTAAGCCCATCACAAGTTGTTAAAGTACTTGTAGATGAAGATGAAAAAGCAACAACTGTTGTTGTTCCAGACCACCAGCTATCATTAGCTATCGGTAAGCGTGGACAAAATGCGCGTCTTGCAGCTAAATTAACAGGCTGGAAAATTGATATTAAAAGTGAGTCTGATGCGAAACAACTTGGAATTGTAACAGAAGAAGATAGCGTAATCGCATTCGGATTCGATTCAGTTGAAGACGAAATCGAATAGAGGTGATGAGTATGAGCAATCGAAAAGTTCCGTTACGAAAATGTATCGCGACGCAAGAGATGAAATCAAAACGAGAGCTCGTTCGCATTGTTCGTTCCAAAGAGGGCGAAGTGTCTATTGATTTATCTGGAAAAAAATCAGGACGAGGTGCATATTTGTCAAAAGATAAAGAATGCATTATGCAAGCCCAAAAGAAAAACATTTTGGAACATCATCTAAAAGCGAAAATCGACAGTTCTCTGTACGAAGAGCTTCTTGAGCTTGTTGAGAAGGAGTCGAAATAAGTGTCCGATTGGAAATCGTTTTTAGGACTAGCAAATCGCGCTCGAAAAATCATTTCGGGTGAAGAACTCGTTTTAAAAGAAGTACGAAGTGGTAAAGCAAAGCTCGTATTGCTTTCTGAAGATGCGTCAGCGAACACTACTAAACGTATCACGGATAAAACGACGTACTACAACGTACCAATGAAAAAAGTCGAAAATCGACAACAATTAGGGCATGCGATTGGGAGAGACGAGCGAGTCGTTGTAGCTGTGTTAGATGAAGGCTTTGCGAAAAAGCTACGTAGCATGCTCGATACAAATTACCGGGGGTGAAGGTATGAGTAAAATTCGAGTACATGAATATGCAAAAAAAAATAATATCTCAAGTAAAGATCTTATGACAAAACTTAAAGAGATGAATATCGAGGTTTCGAATCATATGACAATGTTAGAAGATGAAGTAGTAAATAAATTAGATAATGAATATAACACTGGAGCGGAAAAACCTTCTGTTGCAGATGAGTTTGAAGTAGAAGAGAAAGTTGTTCGCAGTAAAAAGAACAGCAATAAGAAAAAGAAAAAAGGCAAAGGAAATGAAGACAAACGTCAAGATAACTTTGCTGGAAGACAACAAACGCAAATAGTAGAAACACCAGATAAAATTACTTTCTCTGGAAGCCTTACAGTAGGTGAACTTGCTAAAAAGTTAAGTAAAGAGCCATCTGAAATTATTAAAAAGCTCTTCATGCTTGGAATTATGGCAACAATTAACCAAGACTTGGATAAAGATACAATTGAGTTAATTGCTACTGATTACGGTATTGAAGTAGAAGAAGAAGTAGTTGTAAGTGAAACTGAGTTTGAAACATTCATTGATGAGCAAGATGATGAAGAAAACTTAAAAGAGCGTCCAGCTGTTGTTACGATTATGGGACACGTTGACCATGGTAAAACAACATTACTTGACTCAATTCGTAATTCAAAAGTAACTGCTGGCGAAGCGGGTGGAATTACTCAGCATATTGGTGCATACCAAGTTGAAGTAAATGATAAGAAAATTACATTCTTAGATACGCCTGGTCACGCGGCATTTACAACGATGCGTGCTCGTGGTGCGCAAGTAACTGATATTACAATCCTTGTTGTTGCAGCTGATGACGGTGTTATGCCTCAAACAGTTGAAGCGATTAGCCATGCAAAAGCAGCTGGAGTACCAATTATTGTTGCTGTGAATAAAATGGATAAACCAGCGGCGAATCCTGATCGTGTAATGCAAGAATTAACAGAATATGAATTAGTTCCAGAAGCTTGGGGCGGAGATACAATTTTCGTACCAATTTCTGCAATCCAAGGCGAGGGAATTGACAACTTGCTAGAGATGATTCTTCTTGTAAGTGAAGTAGAAGAATATAAAGCAAACCCAAATCGTTATGCAACGGGTACTGTAATTGAAGCACAGCTTGATAAAGGTAAAGGAACTATCGCGACATTATTAGTTCAAAACGGTACACTTCGAGTTGGAGATCCAATCGTTGTTGGAACTTCATTCGGACGTGTTCGTGCAATGGTAAGTGATATTGGTCGTCGTGTAAAAGTTGCTGGTCCATCAACTCCTGTTGAAATTACAGGTTTAAATGAAGTACCACAGGCTGGAGATCGTTTCATGGCATTCGCTGATGAGAAGAAAGCTCGTCAAATCGGTGAATCACGTGCACAAGAAGCGTTAGTTGCACAACGTGGTGAGAAATCTAAATTAAGCCTTGAAGATTTATTCCAACAAATCCAAGAGAGCGATGTAAAAGAAATCAACTTAATCGTAAAAGCAGACGTACAAGGTTCTGTTGAAGCGATGGCAGCGTCACTTCGTAAAATTGATGTTGAAGGCGTAAAAGTTAAAATCATTCACACTGGTGTAGGTGCGATTACAGAATCTGATATCATTTTAGCTTCTGCATCTAATGCAATTGTAATTGGATTTAACGTACGTCCGGATGTGAACGCGAAGCGTACAGCTGAATTAGAGAACGTTGATGTTCGCTTACACCGCATTATCTACAAAGTAATCGAAGAAATTGAATTAGCAATGCAAGGTATGCTGGATCCAGAATTCGAAGAAAAAGTAATCGGTCAAGCGGAAGTTCGTCAAACATTCAAGGTAACAAAAGTTGGAACAATCGCAGGTTGTTACGTAATTGACGGTAAAATTACACGCGATAGTGGCGTTCGTATTATCCGCGATGGTATCGTAATTTTTGAAGGACAACTTGATACGTTAAAACGTTTCAAAGACGACGTAAAAGAAGTTGCACAAAACTATGAGTGTGGTATTACAATTGAGAGATATAATGACCTTAAAGAAGGGGACATCATTGAAGCATACGTTATGGAAGAAGTGAAGCGATGATTGTCGCTTCACTCTCATTCGAGTGTATGATTTACGATGTGCATTCTTTAAAAGAGAAACGGGCAATTTTGCAACGAGTGCTAACTCGTGTGAAACAGCGCTATAATGTAGCTGTTTCTGAAGTTGGGCATCAAGATGTATGGCAACGTACAGAAATTGCGATTGTTTCCGTATCCTCAAATCGTGTTATCTGTGAAAAAGAAATGAATCGTGTACTGGAGTACATCGATTCATTTCCTGAAATTGAACGTACGATAACACAATTGGAATGGTATTGAATGAGGTGAAGAGTTATGAAATTACGTGCAAACCGTGTAGGCGAGCAAATGAAAAAAGAATTAGGCGACATCATTAGTCGTAAAATTAAAGACCCACGTATCGGATTTGTTACAGTAACAGATGTACAAGTGAGTGGTGATTTGCAAATTGCCAAAGTATATATTTCTGTTTTAGGTGACGAAGAACAGAAAGAAAATACGTTAAAAGGTTTAGCGAAGGCAAAAGGCTTTATTCGTTCAGAAATTGGCCAACGTATTCGTCTTCGTAAAACACCGGAAATTACCTTTGAGTTTGATGAGTCTATCGGATATGGTCATCGAATTGATACACTTTTACATGAAATTAATAAAGACGGTAAACGTGAAGAATAATGGATAGACATTTGTCTATCCATTTTTTCAATGCAAAATAAGTTTTGGATATTTACTACGAAAGAATTATGATGAGGTGAACATATATGGAAGGTGTAGTATTATTACATAAGCCAAAAGGCATGACATCACATGATTGTGTATTTAAATTAAGAAAGATATTGCGAGAAAAGAGAATTGGTCATACGGGAACATTAGACCCAGATGTAACGGGAGTATTACCACTTTGTGTGGGGAGAGCAACGAAGATTGCACAATTTTTAACAAGTGAAACGAAAACATATGAAGGTGAAGTAACATTAGGGTTTTCAACAACAACAGAAGATGCTTCTGGTGAAGTTGTGGAGAAACAAGATGTAAACCGTGTTATTACACGTAAAGAAGTAGAAGAGGTACTAGCGGAATTAACAGGCACGATTGAACAAATGCCACCAATGTTCTCAGCTGTAAAAGTAAACGGGAAAAAATTATATGAATATGCAAGAGCAGGACAAGAGGTGGAACGTCCAGTTCGTACAATTACGATTCATGAATTCGTATTACTTGATGACCGTGAAGTTTTTGAAGGAGAAAATATTTCATTCCGTTTCCGTGTAACGTGTAGTAAAGGAACATATGTAAGAACGTTAGCGGTAATGATCGGGGAGAAACTTGGTTTCCCATCACATATGTCTCACCTTGTAAGAACGGCATCTGGTGAATTTTTATTAGAAGATTGCATATCATTTGAAGAAATTGAAGAAAACGTGCAAAATGGAACAGTAGAGTCTATCTTCATTTCAATTGATGAAGCATTAAGTAAGTTTCCAAAAATGGTTGTAGATGAAAAGCAAGCAGAGAAAATCAAGAATGGTATGTTCTTAAAGAATGAATTAGAAATAACAGCACCATTTATTACAGTGTTTGATAAAAATGATCGTTGCTTAGCAATTTATGAACATCATCCGAAACATCCTGGCATGTTAAAGCCGATGAAAGTACTTGTGAATAATCAAGAACTAAAGCTATAATGAATTATTGGAAGGATTATTACAGAAAAAGGTGAATTCAAGCGTGAAACTTATTCATTTAACTCATCCACATGAACAAAATAAATTAGAATTACCACCTACTGTAATGGCATTAGGATTTTTTGATGGCATTCATTTAGGACATCAATGTGTAATTCGAACTGCGAAAAAAATAGCGGACGACCGAGGATATAAAAGTGCAGTTATGACATTTCATCCTCATCCATCTGTTGTTTTAGGGAAAAAGGATGCGCATGTGGAGTATATTACACCAATGCGTGATAAAGAAAAAATAGTCGAAAGCTTAGGAATCGATATATTATATGTGATTAAATTTGATGAATCATTTGCAGGGTTATTACCACAACAATTTGTAGATGATTATATTATTGGTTTAAATGTAAAGCATGTAGTAGCAGGGTTTGATTATTCATATGGACGTTTAGGAAAAGGAAAGATGGAGACTTTACCATTTCATGCAAGAGGGGAGTTTACACAAACTGTGATTGAAAAAGTTGAATTTCAAGAAGAGAAAGTAAGTTCTACAGCATTACGAAAGTTAATTCGAAATGGCGAAATGGAACAAATTCCATCTATTTTAGGTAGAGCCTATACTGTAGCGGGAACAGTTATACACGGCGACAAACGTGGGCGTCAAATTGGTTTTCCAACAGCTAATGTAGGTTTAAGTGATGAGTATTTATTGCCACCTGTAGGTGTTTATGCAGTGAGATTAAAAGTTCACGATGAATGGTACGATGGTGTATGTAATATTGGATATAAACCGACTTTTAAAGAAGATGGGCGCCAATTATCAATTGAAGTGCACTTATTTGAATTTAACAATGATATATACGATCAAAATGTTACAGTAGAGTGGCATATGCGTATAAGAGAAGAGAAGAAATTCAATGGCATTGATGAGTTAGTTGAACAAATCGCAAAAGATAAGAAAACAGCACAAGAATATTTTGCGAGCGAAAAGAATATACTTGCTTTTTCAAATGAAAAGTAGTATTCTATGTTATGTACTTTATGACAACCATTGCTTGGCATTGCGACTCACCGACGCTTGCTAGGTAATTGGGGGTTTAATTAATAGGAGGTGAAATAGGATGGCTTTAACACAAGAGCGTAAAAATGAAATCATTGCACAATTTAGAACTCATGAGACTGATACTGGTTCTCCAGAGGTTCAAATTGCTGTCCTAACGGAGCAAATTAACACTCTAAACGAGCACTTACGTACTCACAAGAAAGATCATCATTCACGTCGTGGTCTATTAAAGATGGTTGGTAAACGTCGTAATTTACTAACTTACCTTCGTAATAGCGATATCACACGTTACCGTGAATTAATCACAAAGCTTGGCTTACGTCGATAGTCAAAGAAGCGGGAATATTCCCGCTTTTTTGTTAGGTAAAAATATATCTTCTACGCTTTATAGCTTACTTAATTTTAGGCAATACTAGAGGTAGAATATTGTGATATACTATCCATTTACATAGAAGAATTGAATACTTTAAATTGAGAGGGGTACTTAAATGAGTCAAGAAAAGCAAGTCTTCTCGATAGATTTAGCTGGTCGCCAGCTAACAGTTGAAACTGGTCAGCTTGCCAAACAAGCGAACGGAGCAGTATTAGTAAGATATGGCGATACAGCGGTTCTATCTACAGCAACTGCATCAAAAGAAGCTAAAAATGTAGATTTTTTCCCACTTACAGTAAACTATGAAGAGCGTTTATATGCAGTCGGAAAAATTCCTGGCGGTTTTATTAAGCGTGAAGGTCGTCCAAGTGAAAAAGCAATTTTGGCAAGTCGTTTAATCGACCGTCCAATTCGTCCGCTATTCGCAGATGGTTTCCGTAACGAAGTACAAGTTGTCAGCATTGTAATGAGTGTTGATCAGGATTGTTCTTCTGAAATGGCAGCTATGCTTGGTTCTTCATTAGCGTTATCGATTTCAGATATTCCATTTGAAGGTCCAATCGCTGGTGCGACAGTTGGTCGTATTAATGGCGAATTCGTTATTAATCCAACAGTAGAACAGCAAGAACAAAGTGATATCCACTTAGTTGTAGCTGGTACGAAAGATGCGATTAACATGGTTGAAGCAGGAGCAGATCAAGTGCCTGAAGAAACAATGTTAGAAGCAATTATGTTTGGTCATGATGAAATTAAACGTTTAATTGCATTCCAAGAAGAGATTGTACAAGCTGTAGGTAAAGAGAAATCAGAAGTGAAACTTTATGAAGTTGACGCTGATCTTAATCAAGCTGTACGTGAAATGGCTGAGAAGGATATGCATTCTGCAATTCAAGTACATGAGAAACATGCACGTGAAGATGCAATTAACGAAGTGAAAAAGCGTGTAATCGAGCATTACGAAGCTGTGGAAGCTGACGCTGATACATTAGGACAAGTAAATGAGATTTTATATAAAATTGTAAAAGAAGAAGTACGTCGTCTTATTACAGTTGAAAAAATTCGCCCAGATGGCCGTAAAGGTGACGAAATCCGTCCTTTAGCATCAGAGGTTGGTATTTTATCTCGTACACACGGTTCTGGTTTATTCACACGTGGACAAACACAAGCATTAAGTATTTGTACATTAGGTGCATTAGGCGATGTGCAAATTTTAGATGGTCTTGGTGTAGAAGAATCAAAACGCTTTATGCACCATTACAATTTCCCATCATTTAGTGTTGGTGAAACAAGACCGATGCGTGGACCAGGTCGTCGTGAAATTGGTCACGGTGCACTAGGAGAGCGCGCACTTGAGCCTGTAATTCCATCTGAAAAAGATTTCCCATACACAGTACGCCTTGTATCTGAAGTATTAGAATCAAATGGTTCTACTTCACAAGCAAGTATTTGTGGTAGTACTTTAGCAATGATGGATGCGGGTGTTCCACTTAAAGCTCCAGTTGCAGGTATTGCAATGGGTCTGGTTAAATCTGGTGAGCATTACACAATTTTATCTGATATTCAAGGTATGGAAGATCATTTAGGTGATATGGACTTTAAAGTAGCAGGTACAGCACAAGGTGTAACTGCGCTGCAAATGGACATTAAAATCGATGGTTTATCACGTGAGATTTTAGAAGAGGCATTACAACAAGCGAAAATTGGTCGTGTGCACATTCTAAATCATATGTTATCTGTTATTGCAGAGCCACGTACTGAATTATCAGCTTACGCTCCAAAGATTATTACAATGACAATCAACCCAGATAAAATCCGTGACGTTATTGGACCAAGCGGTAAACAAATCAATAAAATTATTGAAGAAACTGGCGTTAAAATTGACATCGAGCAAGATGGTACAGTATTCATTTCATCAATAAATCAAGAAATGAACGACAAAGCTAAGAAGATTATCGAAGATATCGTTCGCGAAGTACAAGTAGGTGAGATCTACGAAGGAAAAGTGAAACGTGTTGAGAAATTTGGTGCTTTCGTTGAATTATTCAGCGGTAAAGATGGATTAGTTCATATTTCTGAACTTGCACTTGAGCGTATAGGTAAAGTAGAAGACGTTGTGAAAATCGGTGATGTAATTACAGTTAAAGTTATCGAGATTGACAAGCAAGGTCGCGTAAATCTATCTAGAAAAGTATTGCTAAAAGAAGAGCAAGAAAAAGAAGCTGCTAAAGAAGAAAACAAACAAGAGCAGCAATAAGTAAAAGCCAGTTAAACTGGCTTTTTTTGTTATGTAAAAAACATGATGTTCATATATTTTTATGTCGGTATAGGTATAGTTTTCATTATAACGCTCAAATTAACAAAGATAAGAAGAAAATGTTTTTATATAGTTAATTTGGGAGGGTTTATATGAAAGTTCGTATATTGGCATACATATGTATATTTTCTTTATATGTCAGTTTAGGCTCTTATTCTGTTTTTGCACAAGATAACTTGCATGAAGAAATTCAAAAGCATGCAAAACAGTATGAGATTGCACCTCAAAATGCGATGATTGATAAAATATGGAAGGCAACACCTGGATATAATGGAAGACAAGTGGATATTGAAGCATCGTATAATAATATGAAGAAGCTAAAGGAATTTGATCAAAAATATCTTGAATTCAAAGAAGTCTCACCGAGTGTTCATTTGGAAGATTTATCACCAGCTCCAATTTATAGAGGGCATCCAAATAAAAAGATGGTAGGATTAACAATAAATGTGGCATGGGGAAATGAGTATTTGCCTCGCATATTAGAAATCTTGAAAAAGCATGATGTGAAGGCCACTTTCTTTTTAGAAGGACGTTGGGTGAAAGAAAATTTGCGGTTTGCAAAAATGATTGTCGATGCAAAACAAGAAGTTGGAAATCACTCATACACACACCCTAATATGAAAACGTTATCGTCAGATGAAATACGAGATCAGTTACAAAAAACAAATCGAATGATAGAAGTAGCAACGAATCAAAAAGTAAGATGGTTTGCCCCGCCGAGTGGAAGCTTTCGAGATGAAGTCGTAAAGATTGCAGATGATTTTCAAATGGGAACGATTATGTGGACTGTAGATACGATTGATTGGAAGCGACCTGAGCCGGATGTACTATTGCAGAGAGTAATGAGAAAAATACATCCAGGTGCTATCATATTAATGCATCCTACTTCGTCTACAGAAGAGGCTTTAGAAACAATGATTATAAAATTGAAGGAACAAGGATATAAAGTGGGGAATATAACTGAATTACTGGATGAAAAACGTGTGGATTAAATACATTTGCATGACATTCATCCTTAAACTTGTTATCATTAAATAATAGCGTTTTATTTAGAGAAACTGGCAGTAGGAGGAAAGTTTTTGATTAAAAAATATACTTGTAAAAATGGTGTAAGAATAGTTATGGAGAATATACCAACTGTAAGATCGGTTGCAATTGGTATTTGGATCCATGCGGGATCAAGAAATGAAAATGAAAAAAATAATGGGATTTCTCACTTTTTAGAGCATATGTTCTTTAAAGGGACAGAAACACGTAGTGCACGAGAGATTGCAGAATCATTTGATAGCATTGGTGGTCAAGTGAATGCATTTACTTCAAAAGAATATACTTGTTACTATGCAAAAGTATTAGATGAGCATGCTAAATATGCTTTAGATGTTTTAGCAGATATGTTCTTTAATTCAACATTTGATGAGGAAGAACTGAAAAAAGAGAAGAATGTCGTATGTGAAGAAATTAAAATGTACGAAGATGCGCCAGATGATATTGTGCATGATATGTTAACGAAAGCAACATATGAAACGCATCCACTTGGATATCCTATTTTAGGAACAGAAGAAACGCTTAATACGTTTACAGGTGATACGTTACGTCAATATATAAAAGATCATTACACACCTGAAAATGTAGTTGTATCAGTTGCAGGAAATATTGATGAAGCATTTTTACAAACAGTGGAGCAATATTTCGGTAGTTATGAAGGAACAACAAACCGTGAACAAGTACATAGCCCAATTTTCCATTTCAATAAGGTAGCCCGTAAAAAGGAAACGGAACAAGCTCATTTATGTCTAGGATATAAAGGCTTACAAATGGGACACGAAGATATTTATAACTTAATTGTATTAAATAATGTTTTAGGCGGTAGCATGAGTAGCCGTTTATTCCAAGAAGTACGTGAGCAACGTGGATTAGCTTACTCGGTATTTTCTTACCACTCTTCTTATGAAGATACAGGTATGTTAACACTTTACGGTGGAACAGGTAGCCAACAATTAGATACACTGTATGAAACAATGCAAGAAACATTAGAGACATTGAAAAATACAGGTATTACAGAAAAAGAGCTTATGAATAGTAAAGAGCAATTAAAAGGAAACTTAATGTTAAGTTTAGAAAGTACAAATAGCCGTATGAGTCGTAACGGTAAAAATGAATTGCTTCTTCGTAAACATCGTTCACTTGATGAGATTATTGAAAGTGTAAACACTGTAACAAAAGAAAATGTGGACGGATTAATTCGCAACATGTTTACTGATGAATTCTCTGCGGCACTTATTAGTCCAGACGGAAAACTTCCAAAAGGAATAAAACTATAATCGATTTTTATGATGTATCTGATAATAACCTTCTCTCTTTTTAAATGAGAGAAGGTTATTTTTTTTATACATATAGAATAGGTACTAATTATAGACAATGCAAATGAAAAATTCAGTAGGGAGTGGAGTATGTATGCGATTAAGTGAATTAAGTGGTAAAGAGGTTGTAGATATAGAAAAAGCGGAAAAAATGGGAGTCTTAGGTTATATGGATTTAGAGATTAATGAGAAAGACGGACGAATACAAACACTTATAATACCTGTAGGGAAGTGGGGAGGTTTTAAAAAGGAACCACAAGAAGTAAGGGTGGCATGGAATCAAATAAAGAAAGTCGGACATGATATGCTTCTTTGTGATAGTATAGATCGTTCAAATTCGGAGTGAAGGATGGCCATTTTGGTCATCTTTTTTTGTATCTACATAGAAACCTGATAAATCATATGTGCATTTGGATTTTCAATCACCATAAACTCGTACATTACATATGATGTGGAGGAAAAAGAAAAAGTAGGCACTTTTCTTATAAATGACAGAAAAAGAAGGTGAATTAGGGAATGTTGACTGAGATGCATATTGCTGTCATAGGAGGAGATGCAAGGCAGCTAGAAGTAATTCGTAAGCTAGTTGAATTGGATGCGAAACTTTCTTTGATAGGGTTTGATCAGTTAGATCATGGTTTCACAGGGGCAGCAAAAGAAAGTATACAAAATTTAGATTTCACTTCTGTAGACGCAATTATTTTGCCGGTTGCAGGTACAAATGCTAAAGGAGAAGTAGATACTATTTTTTCAAATGAAAAAGTTTCAATAACGAAAGAACAAATTGAAAATACACCAGAACACTTTACTATATATTCGGGTATTGGTACACCTTACTTGGAAAATCTCGTATCTACTACGAACCGAAAACTTGTTAAATTATTTGATCGTGATGATGTGGCAATATACAATTCTATTCCAACTGTAGAAGGTACATTAATGATGGTAATTCAACATACCGACTATACAATTCATGGGTCCAATGTAATGGTTCTAGGATTTGGTAGAACAGGAATGAGTGTTGCGAGAGCATTTCAATCATTAGGAGCCCATGTCAAAGTTGGAGCAAGACGATCTGAACATATTGCACGTATTACAGAAATGGTGTTTTCTCCTTTTCATATGCAAGACATAGAGAAAGAAGTAGGAAATATCGATATTGTAATCAATACAATTCCGCACCTCGTTGTAACAGCGAATGTTATTGCAAAAATGCCAGCTCATACGTTAGTGATTGATTTAGCCTCTAAACCAGGCGGTACTGACTTTAGATATGCGGAAAAAAGAGGAGTCAAAGCGTTGCTAGCACCTGGATTACCAGGTATTGTTGCTCCCAAAACGGCTGGGCAAATTTTAGCAAATGTTCTTTCTCAGTTATTAGCAGCAGATGCAATTGCAAAGGAGGAGGAAAAGAAATGAGTTTGAAGGGGAAACGAATTGGTTTCGGATTTACGGGTTCACATTGTACGTATGAGGAAGTTATGCCGCACTTAGAAAAATTAATTGCTGAAGGGGCAGAAGTACGTCCCGTTGTTTCATACACTGTTCAATCAACAAATACTAGATTTGGAGAAGGAGCAGAGTGGATTAAGAAAATTGAAGAAATAACAGGTTTTAAAGCAATTAATTCAATTGTTGGAGCAGAGCCACTTGGACCTAAAATTCCATTAGACTGCATGGTAATCGCTCCTTTAACAGGAAATTCTATGAGTAAATTTGCAAATGCAATGACAGATTCTCCAGTACTAATGGCAGCAAAAGCGACGCTAAGAAATGGCAAGCCTGTCGTATTGGCAGTTTCGACGAATGATGCTTTAGGATTAAATGGGGTAAATCTAATTACACCAACAAGGTGACGACAAAGCATAAACGCTTATATGTCGCCATCTTGAGGGAGCTTAGGGTAAAGCACAAGTTCGAAATCATCGAGCCTTTGCCATTTTTCCTTTTTATAAACAGCCTTTTCTAAAACCGACTTTAGGAGGCTGTTTTTCTTTTTGGGATCATCTGTTTTAAAGTACAGATCAAGAACATGCTCCACTTGAGGTATTGTGTCTTTCTTGACTTTTTCCTTCTTAATTTCGGTTTTAATTTCTTTCTTTAAGTTTTTCATAGTGGAAGTAATTTCAGTTATACGGTCAGAAACTACATTCGAGCGTTCTAAAAACATATCGACTGTGTAAACGCCACGTTCTAATAAATCATGTAAATTATTTTTTTGTTTTTGGACATCCACTAATTCTTTTTCAAGCTTGCGCAATGCAGCTTCATTCATTTGAATAACTTGTGTTTCTTTTAATTTGTCATCTTGCTTATGTTTTTCAAAATCAGCTTTATAATTGATGTACCATTCTTTTAATGCCTCGAGTAAACGCTTTTCAATTAATTCAGTATAACTTGATTTGTTTTCACAGCCACGGTGTTTACAATCCATCGTTTCTTTTCGATTCTTTGGATAACGTTGTACCATACTGTAACCACATTTAGCGCATTTAATAATACCAGCCAATGGATTTTTTATTCCGTTCGTATTGTAGGGAATGTGATATCTTGAGTTTAATTTTTCTTGTACTTGCTCAAATAAGCTCTGGGGTATGATGGGCTCATGTTTGCCATCAGCAATAATCCACTCTGATTTATCTTGTCTTGCACAACTACGTTTCACAGCGTCAGGACGTTTTACTTCTTTTCTCTTTTGCCAAGTCACCTTTCCGATATACACATTATTTTTTAATATATCTAAGATGCTGTAGGGGTTCCATTCATTACCTAGCTTACTTTTGTAGCCAAGGTCATTTAACTTGCTTCTAATTGCATTTGCTCCCATATCCTCATTTGCATACCAATCAAATATCATTCTTACAACTGAAGCTTCTTCTGGAATAATCGTTAAAGTACGTTCTCGCTTATTTAAGCGATGGATATCATATCCGAATGGTGCATGTGTACCAAGGTAATTCCCAGCCTCTACACTGGCGACACGACCTCGTTGCATACGGCGTGTAATAATCTTTAACTCCTTACGAGCCATAAAAGCTTCAAATTCGCTGTATTCTTCATCCCACTCATCATTAAGGTCATAAGTCTTCCTAGGTGTCATAATCTTCGTATTCGAGCGTTTAAACGTCTCTAAAATGATTCCTTGCTCTTTCATACCACCACGACCTAAACGATCCATATCCATACAAAGAACAACATCATATTTGTTATCTTCAATTTCTTCGAGCAGCGCTAACATCTCAGGGCGTTTTACTAAGCTCTCACCAGATACGATTTCCTCACGGACAGATAAAACATTTAAGTTCATTTCCTTGGCAATTTTCAGCAGGGTAGTGCGGTGCTTTGCTAATGTTTCACTTTCACCACGTGCTTCAGCTTCGAGATCGGCACGAGATTTTCTTAGGTAGATTGCGGTTTTCATAGTTAAACCTCCTTATTGATATGTATTATATGAATTGTAATGATTGGAATGAAGTAAATGATAATATAAAAAGCTAGCCGGATTTAATATGATTAAAAAAGCCCATGAATTGGACTTTCTAATCATGAATTACTTTATTGTATTCAAGCCAGTTTTTTGTTTCTGGATTATAAAGAAAAATTGTATTTTGTTCCTGTAAATCATTTACTCTTACTAGAACCCATTCTTTAGTTGAACGAGTATGGAGATGAATTAATTCTTCATTTTTGACATTAGTTTCTGAAATGAACTTTACAGTATAGTAAACTTTTTTTAATTCACCTATTTCTTTAAGATAGAGATACATAATCGCAATTAGGAAAACCCAAATTACTATTGGACCAACTAAAAATTGAATAGCCTGTTGAGATGTTAGATCAAATTTTAGTATTTGTTCTTTAGCTAAATAGAAATGCATGGCTTGGGTAAGTAGACTAGCAACCACAAGTATAATATATATAAGTTTGTTTAGACCCAAATACATAAAAATGATGCCATTTTTGATGAAAATAAGAGCATTTTTAGTTTTATTATGTTGGTTTAGCCACTCATTTTTTTTGTTAATAAAATTTTGGTAACTGTTAATTGTGTGTAAATAGTTTAAAGCGGTACAAATTATTTTAAATGCAATATAAATTAATATAGAGATAATTAAGATGAAAACTAACATAATATCTATAGTATATATTGTATTCAATTTAACTTTTGTTGGTTTAGGAAGACCAATAAAATATAAGGAGAACGATACAAATTGGAATAGAAGATAAAATCCAATAAAGGCCGTAATAGATTGTGTCATCTTTGTTAAAAACCTAATGTGTTTTCCTTCAAATATTAAATCAAAATTGGTTTTCTTATTATAGATAATTAGAACGCCCAAAAAAGAGGATATGGATAGAATTATTGGAAAAGCTTTAGATAATCCTTCAGAAAAAGAAGCTATATCTTTTATAAAAGTCATTTATATCAGTTCCCTTCTACAACTTTATATAACAATGAATATTAATATGTAACTAATATGTATCGGTCTTTAAATGAACGTGTGGTTGCTTAATCACCTGATTTGTTGCACCTTGCTATTTTATCTTGATAATCAAGTGCCTGTTTTTTTGCGATCGGATTGTCATCCATTTGTTCTAATTGAGATAACGCAGAACGTGCTGTATCGCAATCCATTTTTTCAATTTCTTGTCTCTCGAATCGTTCACGGCGAGAGGCTGCCGCCCTATCGAAAGCTTCCTCTTTCTCTTTTGGATCAGCGGCTTGAAGTTTTCTTATTTGCTCCTCCTTGAATCGCTCCGATTCGGGTCCTTCTATTTTTGGTGCTGATTGATTACTGGAATCATTTTCGTCGAGTTGTTTTTCTTGATTCTGATGTTGCTCTGCTTTGGTTGCTTGTTCTTGCTTCGCTTTTTCTTCCGCTTGGCGTTGCACTTCAGCTTCCTGACGTTGTTGTTCTTCTTGTTTTACTTTTTCTTCTACCTGATGTTGTTCTTCTGCACTCTTTGTTTCTTCTTGTGCGTGTTGTTCGTCTTCTTTAACTGGATTGTTAGTATCACAACCAACTAGTCCAATAGATAAAAAGAGCACTGTAAATGGTACTAGGTACTTTTTCATTATTAATCCTCCATAAGTTAATAGAATTGCATCTGCTTTCTTAACAAATATAGGTTTTTAAACGGGCGAATCCGCTAGGAATCCCATAAATCTCCGCAACTTCTTGAATAGATAAACGAGTATCCTTATAAGTAGAAATCATTTCACCGGTAAGTAACATTTCCACAGCAAATGTATTTGCTTCAATTTCTAAGCGATCCACTGAAAAGAAGGTTTGGTTACGCAAGAAGGGAGTATTTGCTTTAGGATGAAGTACAGCATGACCTAATTCATGTGCACAAACAAATCGTTGAGTAGTTTCGTTAATTTTATTATTAATATGAATGAATTTAAAGCGTTTATAAGTGTTGTAAAAACCAAGAGTATTCCCTAGGTCTTCAAACAACACTATAATATCTTTTCGTTTAGCAATTTCAAAGGGGTTTGTTGTGCCGTGTTTTTTTACGATTTTCAGTACGTAGTCTTCATCTCTCGCTCCGTTCATTCTTTTTTGTACTTGTTTGGAGTGAATTTTTGTTTGGCTAATTGTTTTGCCATGCGCATAGAGTTTTCCAGAGAAATGCGAATCATTTCTTTTGTGTGTTCGTCTATTGGTTCTCCGTCAAACATTAAGGCATCTTCGCTATTTTCTAAGTCTTTTAAAGTCTTTTCTAAGTCACGAGCGATATCACGAGTATCTTTTTTGTTTAAATCAGGAAGGGTATTAGACACTCTTGATTCATCTTCTCTTCCTAATAAATAATCTGTTGTTACGCCTAAAACATTCGCTAAATCTTTTAGCATTTCGTTTGAGGGAGTGCTATGACCATTCTCATAGTTACTAATGGTGCCTTTAGTGGTATTTACTTTATCGGCTAATTCTTGCTGAGTGAGCTTACGCGTTTTACGCGTTTCTTTTAGTCTTTGTCTCAACATTTTTAGCACCTCCCGTTAATAAAAAGTACAAAGATATTGTACCTTATATAGATTAATTGTAAAACTTTGTACAAGATGATTGTGCAAATGCATTAAAGTACAAGAATCTTGTACTTTAAGGTGGGAAGTAGGTGAGAAAATGCCATCAACTAACATGGCAGTACCAACAGACCCGTCGCATAAACATATAAAAAGCACTTCAAGAGGTGACACCATGAGCCAACAAGAAGAATATGCGGCGACTTATGAATTTGGAAAAACGAAAGTCCATGTTGTGGCTCCTGAGCCAAAATCACAAAAGGATATTGATAAAATCCGTCAAGCATATTACAAGGCTGGTTGGGCCATCATCAAAGAAATACAAGTAAAAGAAAACGTTGAGGAATAGTTCCTCTCTTTTTATATGAAAAGTAGACAAGTTACATATGTACTAAGTTCATTGTAACCATTTGAAAACTAAATATGGAGGCGAACAGATATGGGAACAAGCATATACTGCAATTCAGCAATAGGAGAATTATTACAGAATGCTAGAGAATGTTGTGACAATGTTCAGCTGAAAACGAAGAAAGGGCTATCTAAGTACCTTGGTATTACACACGAAAGATTAACCCGTATTGAATCTGGACTTTCTAAACCAGAATTTGAACTTGCGATGGATTGGTGCCATGCAACAGGAGCAAAGTTGAATCAACAAGCGATCAAACATATTTATGGTGTTGGATTGCCGCCGACAGATCCACGATTAACTCAGGATGTAAATCTTCAATTGATGAACTACATTAAGCAAGCTGAAGAGGGAATTGCGGCAGCAAAGGAAATCATGAACTTACAAGTTACAACAAGATCATGGAAGCATGATGAAAGAAAGAAACATGAATACGCAGTTCATGCAAAAGAAATCTTCGATACAATCCAAGCTACTCAATGTGTAGTACAAGCTCTTGAACAAGTTCATTTTGGCATTATGGAAGAAATACAAAGAAGTTGGTTGCAAAAGGCTATGGCAGAAAACGTTATTATTCAATCGGTGGATAGCTTAATGAATTTAACAAGGGTGCTGTAGAGGAGGAAAGAAAATGACAGTAGATTATAAGAAACCTAGCTTAAAAGAATATAAGGAATTAATTCGATATGACGCAAAGCTAACTGGTGAAATAAAAATAGCAGAGTTACTTAATAAGGATTCAAAAACAATTGAGTTAAAGCAAGAGAAGAAATTGTTGGGGATTCGAATCAAAATTATTGAAGCATCATTTATTTTGAAACATAAATGGGTAAATAAAAAAGCTACCGCCTAGACAACAGTAGCTCTGAAAAATATTGTAAAGCAATTATAACACTATATAAATCATTTGGACAAGCCACTGTGCTTGTCGTTATGACCAGAAAGGGATTGTTCCTCCCATACCTCTACAATGTTCCTTTCTGGTTGTAACGATGCGTACAGCATTAATTTAATTAGAAAGGAGATGTAATTTATGAATGATAAAAACAATCGTCTTCATGATCTTGTTCTTCCTGGAGATTTTTCATTTGCGAATAAACTTCGTAACTGTATGAGTGAATGTATTCATAACATGTTTAATGCAGAATCAATTGAAGAATCAAATCACTGGGAAGAAGAGTTGGAGCGATGTATAAGGGAATTTAAAATGCTTCGTGATACAAAAGAGGAACATGAGGCATCGATGAGTTATCGCGTAGTGATTAAAGATTTAAGAGCAAGAGGAGTTAACGCTTCGTTAGTAACACGTAGAAAATAAAAAGATCTATCACTTGGCAGAGTGATAGACAAACGGTCTTGCAAAAGATCTTAGGATTAATTATATCAAATTAGCATTCGTATAACAACGGAGTGTGCTACATGCTTTTAGCCAAATCATTACATAGAGTGTTGCTGAATCCTAAAGTGTTTCAACAAGCAACATCAGGGCAACACCTAATTTACTTAATAAAACAATATCTCAAAATAGGATATAAGCATTATCGCTTATTACGTGTAGAGGACGGATTCGCGATATGTAAACGGGAGGATGAATAATATGGCAGTTTATAGACCAGTACATGTTTCATTTTGGCAGGATTCATTTGTTTTAGATCTTACACCGGAGGACAAGTATTTCTACTTATATTTGATGACAAACAGTAAGACGTCTCAATCAGGAATCTATGAGCTTCCACTTCGTATCATTGAAACTGATACAGGATATAACCGTGAAACTGTTATGAAGCTAT
The DNA here is from genome assembly GCF_900114335.1 of Bacillus sp. 5mfcol3.1. NCBI lineage: Bacteria > Bacillati > Bacillota > Bacilli > Caryophanales > Bacillaceae > Bacillus > Bacillus sp. 5mfcol3.1. The sequence goes on from NZ_FOST01000002.1 coordinate 1,025,419, forward strand.
TAGAACGTTTTGCTGAATACGGAAAAATTAATTACAACCAAAAAACAAAAGAATTGTTCTTAATCAATTGGTTGAAATTCAATCCAATTAAAAATGTAAACATTGAAAAGTGTGTTTTAAAAGAAATTCAATCCGTAAAGGACCAGGATTTTTTAGTTGATTTTTATGAAACTTGCTTGCAATTAGAAAAAGAGCAAGATTTTAAAATTCCTCGTATTAAGGAGTATTTATCAGTCCGTTTGGAGGGGCTTATAAGGGGCTTCCAGGCCCCTAGCAAGGAAAAAGAAAAAGAAAAAGAAAAAGAAAAAGAAAAAGAAAAAGAAAAAGAAAAAGAACAACAACAAGAGGAACGTGCAGGCGCGGAAGAAGTTGTTGAGGTTAATCCAGTTTCTTTTTACGAGCAAAACTTCGGATTCATTACACCTTTTATTGCAGATGGTATTTATACTTGGATAGATGATTTAAATGCAGAGCTAGTTATTAAGGCTATGGAGATTGCTTTAGAGAAGAATGCGAGAAACATGTCTTACGTAAATACGATTTTAAGAGATTGGCATCTTAAAGGCTTTAAAACAGTAACTGATGTTGAGGCAGCTGATAAAGCATTTCGTGCTCAGCGATTAACAAAAGCGCAACAACAGACACAAGCTCCTTATCAACAAAAAGGATTATCGGAATCTACTAAAAACGTAATACAGCAGCAACAAGCATGGGAGCAGAACATCCCAACAGAAGAAGAACTTGCAGTACTTAATCAACAGAATGCGTGGTTGGCGAAATGAGTAACGATATAATTCGTAACGTAGAAGCTGAACAAAGTGTTTTAGGTAGCATAATCCAAGAAGGTGATTTAATTAAAGATTGTCAGCTAAAGGTAAAACAGTTTTCTTTACCAACACACAAAGTGATTTTTAAGGCGATGAGAGAATTAGAAGATGCTGAAGTTCCGATAGATCTTGTTGCTCTCATTGGAAAATTTGATGAAAGCTTTATGCATCAAATTGGTGGAATTGAATTCTTTGTAAACTTAACAGAAGTTGTTACTACTACTAAAAATTTCTCGTATCACGAAGGCTTAGTTATCGAAGCTTGGAAAATGCGACATGCTCAAGAGGTTGCTGGTAACTTATATAACCTTCTTCAGCAAGATAGGGATATGAGTGCTATTAGTATATCAATTGATGAATTAAGCGCCATTGAAGGAACGGGTTACTCAGATGAATTTAACTTGAAAGATACGCTTGTTGATTTATATAAGAACATACAAATTGATGTAGGAGATTTAACCGGTATACCAACTGGTTATGACGACCTGAACAGAATGATAGCAGGGAGGGTTACAAGAAGGTGATTTAATCATTGTCGGTGCCCGTCCTTCAATGGGGAAAACAGCATTTGTATTAAACGTTGCTTTTCATGCAGCAAGTGCTCATACAGCAACAGGAATCTTTTCACTAGAGATGGGAGAAGAGCAGCTACTAAAGAGAATGATCTCAAGTACTGGAAATATAGATGCTACAAAATTAAAGAATCCTAAGAAGCTATGTAATTTAAAGGATTGGGAAAAGATTAGTCAAGCGATGGGATTAATTAATGATTTGCCATTAGAAATTTACGATAAAGCAAATGTCACGATGCAAGAGATCTACGCTAAAATTAGGAAACTAAAGCGTAAGTACCCTGATAAAAAGATTTTAATTGCAATTGATTACTTGCAGCTTATTGTAGGGGATCCAAAGCATAGAGGGAACCGCATGCAAGAAATCGGTGAGATTAGTCGTAAGTTAAAACTGATGGCAAGAGAGCTCAATGTATGTGTAGTTGCATTATCACAGTTAAGTCGTGCTGTAGAAAGTAGACAAGATAAGAGGCCATTGCTATCAGATTTACGTGAAAATGGCCAAATTGAGCAAGATGCGGATTTAATCGCATTCTTATACCGTGAAGATTACTATGACCGCGAGACAGAAAATAAAAACATAACAGAAATTATTTTAGCGAAACAAAGGAACGGTCCAGTTGGTGTTGTTGAACTAGCATTCATTAAAGAATTTAGTAAGTTTGTAAATTTAGAGAGAAAGTTCAATCATCAACAGGAGGCTTAATCATGTTGTTACGTCAGGAAGTAGAACGTAGAAAACTAATAATCATTCGTAAATTATTGGGTTTAGGATTAGCTGAAATTAATGGACAAACATTAGATCAATTAACGTTAACGCAGCTTGAAGGGGTTCTAATAGCAAGTTTGCAGGTATTGGAGGGGGAAAAAACAATGCCAAAGCAATTAACAATTTTTGACGTGGAGCCAGTTGTATCATTTGATCCTAAGAAAGCTCATATCCACCGTTTGAATTCAAAATTAAGGTATACAGATGTGTTTGTGCAAATACCACGCCAAGCCAAAGCAATTGATGAATTAAAACCAACTACAGCGCCTGATGAGCGGTATGAGTTATTTGAGGATTATACGATTGGGATTTGGCGTTATAAACGAGCGGAGGATAAACAATTTGTATGGGAAGAGGCAGAAAAAATGTGTAAGCAAGCAAGGGATGAAAAAAAGCCGATCCCAATACGGCTCCATTTGTCACTTGACCAAGCATTTGTTCCAGAAAATGTTGTGCAATATCTATAGACAAATAAAAAAAGCTGAGATCACTCTCAACTTACTTCGACAAAGTAATTATAACATATGGGAGTGATCTTGGTGGGAATTAGAAAAGAAAATCTTGTTGAAATGACAGCTGAAATAGATTTGAAAACAAACGGAATATATATTGTTAAAAATGGTCAGGTTCAGCTAATAGAACCACCTCAAAGTGGATTTGGTGAACAATCATTTGTATATTAAAGTGGAAAAGTAATTCGGATGGAAGAGCGGAAGACGAGATTACTTTAATACTATTTTAGAAAAGAAGATTTAAGAAAAAATCGAGATTTAAAGGGGGGGCTTGGAGTGCTGATTTTATGAGTTTTTTATTTTCAAAAAAGTATGTTTTAATTTGCGAGGATGATAGGACTGTGAAAAGGTCTATGCGAATTGATATGAGGTAGAGGGCATAATTGTTTATTTTGATTGTAAAGTAATTGAATTAATGGGAGAATATGAAACACAAGGCCCAGACAAAGTTTAACTATAATCTTTATCTGGGTTTTGTCTATGTATTAGATATTATAGAGGGTGAAAATGCTATTAGAGAAAAAAGTCAATTTGTAATGTTAATAACTTATACTACCAACTGTATAATCATTACTGTAATCTATACTTGCAGAAACCTCCTTCTTTTTGTCACCAGATATATAGCCAGATACCTCAAGCCTACTACGAGAGATATCTGTAGAAAATTCTACTTTTGTCACTGTAATATTCCAATTTTTCTCCTTTTTAAAATACTCGATAGCGGCTTGTGATGCTTTTTCTTTCATTTCATTTTGTTCTTTTTCACTATAAGGGTGGGTAGCCTTATAAATTTGATATATAGTGCACGAACCTAAACCTAAAACAACCAATAATGTTATTAAAAGGATTTTTTTCATTTCTTACCACCTCTATTTTTCATTCGGTTTTGAAGCTTGGACATCCCTGTTTAGGTGGCTATCTGAAATCACATAGGTTTCTTTTTTCATAGAAAACTCCCCTCCATAGTAAACAGATCAAGGTGATTTCTTTTTACTGTCTGCTATAAGGGGAGCGTATCAAATCTAGGTCTCTTTTTTATGGTGAGGAAAGTTCTCTTACTTCGTAATCATTGGTAGAAGATACTACAACAGAAAAAGTTTTATTTTTATCATTAGAAATATATCCGTTAACAAAAAGTTTTAATCCGCCCAATTCACTTGAAAATTCAGTATCTGTAATAGTAACATCAATATTTTTTTCTTTCTTAAAATATTCAATCGTAGCTTTGTTTGCTTTATTTTTAATTTCTTGCTTTTCTTGGGGAGTCATTGACATTAAAGGATTTGCTGTATGTATGAATTTTATAACTGCGCAAGAAGCCATACCGACAAGAATTACACTGATAATTATTGTAATTTTTAGTGATTTTTTGATTGCAATTCACCTCCCGCTATTATTATACTTATATTACCAAATGAATGGGGTTAAGGAAAGAGGGAGAAGGGTTGACTACTATTATATCAGATTCAACTTATAATAAATTATCTGAGGCTGCATATCAAAAAGAAGATAAAATAGACATTGCCGGTTGGAAGCCAATACACCCAAAAGGCGCAAAATTACATGACCCTGAAACAGGTTTCGATGCAGTTGTTTTTCAAAATGAAACAACTAAAGAAATTGTTGTTGCTTATAGAGGAACGGAAGGGAAAGAATCATTAGATAGATCGGTGCCTGATTTTTTAACTGATGCAAAATATATATTAATGGGTAAGAATCCGATACAAGATGGTGAGAAAATAAATCCGTATGATAAAAGTCAAGTAATAGCAGCTAACCAGTTTACACAATCAGTATCACTTTTAGAAATAGTAAAAAATGAATATCAGGGTGCGAAAATTTCAACTACAGGACATTCTTTAGGTGGTGCCAATGCTCAATTTGCTAGTGCAATATGCGGTGTACCTGCTGTTACTTACAGTGCCCCTGGCATTTATGATATGCTTCCAAAGGACATAAAGAAAAAAGTAGATGCAGGAGAATATAAAGGACAAATAACTAATTATATTAATCCGAAAGATTCAATTTCTGGTGGTGCTCTAAGAGAAGATAAAACACATATTGGTGATACCTATATGGTCAATTCTGATTTTAAAACAGCAAATAATGACTATGGGATGCATCAAATTGATAGGTTTTTAGATTCAATAGGAGCAAAGGATTATCACGGTCTAGGAAATTATCACTTTGATAGTTTCGGTAATATTAATAATTCCATGTTAGTAGACGTAAACACGGGTCACAAATTATATAAGTCTCCCAGATATTCAATACAGCATGGTGAAATCAAGATAGTCATGGAATACTTAGAAGAATCAGCAAAAAAAATGCAACAAAGTGCGGAAGAATTTCAAAATCAGATACCACGAGTAGTTTCAGAAGTAATGCAGCATCTTAGTTCAACTAAGAGTCAACGTCTGGAGAGAAGGATTGAAGAATTGTATCATTGCTTAGATCAAACCAGTAGAGTATATGCGACAAAAGCCGGGGAAGTATCAGCTTTTATAAAGAGAAAAGCCGATGAATATAAGGCAGCAGATGAAAATTTTCAAGGATTTGAGTGGTTAAAAAAATGAGACAAATGTATTTTAATGAGGAACATATAGAAGCAGCATTAGGGCGTTTAACAAATTTGATTATAGATATAAATAAAAATCAAGAGAGAGTAAATGATATTTATAATCTTATACAAGCAGGTTGGTCGCAAAATGGAGCTGGAAAGAAAGCGATTGAAGATTTGGAGTATTTACGAAAAGAACTAAATCACTCTGTGAATGAAATTGAAACAAAGAAACAGAGGTTGAGAGATGATTGGGAACTTATTAAAGCAGTAGACAGGAGCTATAAATAAGTATATGAAAATGTTCAGAGCCGAAAGGCTCTATAGTTTTGCTTTAAAATGAAATTTTTATAGAAATTTCATTTTGTCATAAATAAAAAGGCGGTTGTTTCCATAACCACCTTTTAGTAAAATAAAGTACTTTTTCAGAAAAAATATTGAAACAATTCAAATCCGCATCATTTGAATCAAAGTAGCAGCAGGTACCCTAATTCCTTCTAATTGATTATTTTTAGATACAAGCCAATTGTTTTCATCCAATAGGATTGGATTTACATCATCTGAAGGTGGATTATTTTCATAATTTAGATTTTCGTTATTCCCCACATACTGAATTCATAATGATATTCCGTTCTTTCGATACATACGCCGAATTCTAAATCATCACCAACTAATACAAAATCCGCATACCCAGTTAGAAATCTTGATATGGTTGATAACTCTTCTAGATTATCAAATACTTCAGCAATGTTTAGCTTAACTGCTTCAATTTTACCACCCTTAGAGAAAAAGAGTCTCCCTTGATTAACTGGAAATTTAATATTTTTAGCTGTTTCTTTTAACAGCGCTATTGATAGTCTTCCGTTTTCTTCATAATCAGTGCTACCAAAATTTTTTATGTTTGAATTTTGTTCTAGCGTATTAAATAATTCTTTACAAAATAAATCATTAGATTCTGCATCCATAAATGAGTCCATAGAAATCGTAACAATATTAGAAAGTTCGTCTATTAGTTCTTTTCTACTAGCGTTTCTTTTTGCTTTCATTTTTAGAATTTCGATTCGGCTTTTATTCATATTACTCAAAATCTTTCACACCTTTAGTTTCTTATTTTTTTCCTTTTTTCTTGTATCCTTCAAAATCTTCCGGATAATGTCCAGGGTGTTGGTTATATCTTCCTTTTTCCAGTGGGCTTCCTTTTTCATCATCTGCAGTATGGAAATGGGAACCCCTTCCCATTTTATCTTCTCTATGCTCAATTATATATACTTTTTCATTCTTAATATTAGAATATTCTTCTACCCACCTATGTTCACTAGTTCCATCAAAGATTTGAGTAGGTTTTTGGCGTGGAGTAGAGTTTGGGATTCCAGCGTTACGTCTAGCTTTACGATATGCGCCATTACTAGTTAATAATTTGTCCTGTCTCTCAAGATGAGCTTTATAATTTTCAGTAGCTCTAGCAGTTTTAGCGGCTTTAGTAGCTTGAGCTGCATCTGCAGTCATTTTTACACCTTTTCCAACTTTAGCGAGTTTTCCGAATGGTGTAATACCAGCTATGGCCATTCCGCCTGCAAAAATTCTATCCCAGGTTGACAGTTTTTCTCCAGTAGAAGGGTCAACTCCATCCCAAACTCTTTTAATATCATACTCACCAGTTAATTCACCAGCAATATCTCGAGCTAGTTTGCCGCTATCAAATCCTTTTTCTTCAGAAGAAGGTTTGCCACACATTGCGCCTTCTTCCAATGTAACATCTTGATCATCCGCATTACGGAATTTTTCAGCAATTCGTTTTAAATCTTCTTCCACTTGTATAATTGAATTGATAGATGTAAAAGCTCTTGGTCTCGCATCATTGAACATTTGAACGAATTGTTGATTAGAGGCACCGATCCATTGAAAACACAAATGATCAATTTCATTACATAAATTATTATGTATAGATTCTAATGCGATTCGGGTATTACTTGCACGATTAGCAACTTCTTCTAGCATTTCAGGTGTTACTTTGATTTGAACCATTTTTTTCCTCCCTCCCCCAATTAAAATTATGAGACAAAAAGAAAAAAATGTAAATACAGAAACTTTAGATTAATATAATAATATTCGCGTGAAATAGAATCTACTTAATTGTAAATGATGCCTATATATGTTAAATATTTTCTTGCAAAAGAATAGTTTTATGAACAAAAATTATTATCTGGTTCTATATGTAGATGATTATATATTGATTTTCATCTTTATAAATGTTAGGGTAAATATACACCGTTTCTTATTTATCTATGAGTACTGTCTGTAGAACGAATAGAATAATTTGAAAAAATCCCCTTTTGCACCTATATGCAGAAGGGGATTTTAATATTTATGAGATTTAAAATTTACTTTTAGATAACGCTTTAAGTACTGGCTTTACAATTAAACCTATTAAACGAAAAGTTTTAAATATAGAGCGTACAACCTTCATGAAGATGCCCCCTAACAGAAATTATATGTTAAGTATGTATTATTTCTTTTCTTTAACTTCACATTCAGCTTCAATGAAATTTAATATTTTACCTTTTGAATCATTATTTTCAAATTTAGTGTTATATAAGACTACTCTAGTACAACTTCTTTATAGCTTTCATATACATGTCTGACCCTTGATTTATTAAGATAAAACCATCATTAACCTCAGAATTATTCATATTATCTAGGTAAACGTATACGTCTTCCATCCCGTCACGCATAATTTTCAACGAACGTAAAATAAGTTCATGAACATCTTTTTGCCCATCACCAGGTGTTAGAGCATTGAATTTGTTTGTTACGTTTGATACATTAGCTAATGCGTCTCTGAAACGCTGTTTTGATGTACTTAGCGTACTATCTTCATTAATTATCTTAGACATTTCATCCATAGAGGTTTCTAACTCTTTAGTTAAATCCATGACTTCAGTCTTATAAGCTTTTGCTGCTGGGCTTTCTTTAGCAGTTTCTTGTTTGTCTGATGCATCTAGAGATGTACTATCTTTTAAATGGTCTTTAGATACCTCACAACCTCCACCCACAAGCATGAGTGCAAGTGCGAGATATACTAGTTTCATTGCTTTCATTTTAGTGTATTCTCCTTGTGATATTATTTGTTTCTCTAGTTAGGGCTCTCTTCATTACTTAAGCCAACATTAATGCAGTAAATAAATAAAAACCCCCTTATATATGTAAATCAAAATATAATTATAGCAGGAATAAGTGGTTGAGTTACATAATTGTTGTAAAAAATCTAATTTATACTTTCTTAAGCTCACATAAACCCATATTCAAAGTAAAACTTGTCCGTCCATTAAGCTACTTACAATCCCTTTGGATGGGTTATTGTATTAATGAAGAGTAGGATATACATGTATGGAAATGAAAATAAATTTACAACTTGTGAAATGATTATATAATAGAAGAAAAACGAAATATTTATATTGTCGTCACCCTGTTGGCGTCAACCTCATGCGCCTAATGGCCACAAAAAATATCTATTTCGTCCCATTCGGTCAAGATGCGCCAGAGAAAAAACCGAACTCAATGGTAGCTCGTATGGAGTTACTGGAAGATACAGTATTAGAAGCGCTGCAAGGAAAGCAATTGCAACCGGTGGTCGTAGAAAAATTCAGATATATGAATTAAAAAACGAAAAAAAACGGACAATTTTTGATGAAACCATCATTCTTACTGTAGAATATGATAAAATTAACGTTATTAAGATTAGAAGGGGTATTGTATACTCCTTCTGATTCTAAGTTATAGAAGGATTGGTATCTAGAAAGGGGCATAGTGATGGAAAAGCAAAAAACTTTTCATGTCGCTGTAGTTGGAGCAACCGGCGCAGTTGGTGAACAAATGTTAAATACTTTAGAGAAACGAGAATTTCCAATCGGGAAATTAACGTTACTTTCATCTAAACGATCTGCAGGTAAGAAACTTGTATTTAAAGGCGAAGAATTTACAGTTCAAGAGGCAACTCCTGAAAGCTTTGAAGGAGTAGATATCGCACTATTTAGTGCTGGTGGATCTGTATCGAAACAATTAGCGCCAGAAGCAGCAAAACGCGGTGCGATTGTTGTTGATAATACAAGTGCATTCCGTATGACAGAAAACGTGCCACTTGTTGTACCTGAAGTAAATGAAAACGACTTAAAAGAACATAATGGTATTATTGCAAATCCAAACTGTTCTACAATTCAAATGGTAGTAGCTCTTGAGCCAGTTCGTCAGCAATATGGTTTAAAACGAGTAATCGTTTCCACATATCAAGCTGTATCAGGTGCTGGTGCGGCAGCTATTGAAGAACTTCATGAACAATCACAAGCAATCTTAAATGGCGAAGAAGTTAAGGCAAATGTTCTTCCTGTATCAGGTGATAAGAAGCATTTCCCAATTGCTTTTAATGCGATTCCACAGATTGATAAGTTCCAAGATAATGGATTTACATTTGAAGAAATGAAAATGATTAACGAAACAAAAAAAATTATGCATATGCCTGAATTAGAAGTAGCGGCAACATGTGTACGTTTACCAGTTGTATCAGGACACTCTGAGTCTGTTTACATCGAAGTAGAAAAAGAAGGCGTAACAGTAGCAGAATTAAAGAGCTTACTTGCAAATGCGGAAGGTATTGTTCTGCAAGATAATCCAGAAGAGCAGTTATATCCAATGCCAGCTACTGCAGTAGGTAAAAACGAAGTATTCGTTGGAAGAATCCGTAAAGATTTAAATAACGATAAAGGATTCCATCTTTGGGTCGTATCTGATAACTTATTAAAAGGCGCTGCATGGAATTCTGTTCAAATTGCAGAGCGCTTAGTAAAATTACAATTAGTGTAAACGGCTAAGAGAAGGTGCAAAATATGAAAATAATTGTTCAAAAATTTGGTGGCACATCAGTACGTGATGACAATGGACGTAAGCATGCGCTTCATCATATAAAGAAATCATTAGCTGCTGGTTATAAAGTAGTTACTGTCGTATCTGCTATGGGTCGTAAAGGTGAACCATATGCAACGGATACGTTATTAAGTCTTGTAAATCAAGAGGAATCTACTATTTCTAAACGCGAGCAAGATTTATTATTATCGTGCGGAGAGTTAATCTCTGCAATTGTTTTCTCTAATATGTTGAATGAGAACGGTATAAAAGCAGCAGCATTAAATGGTGCACAAGCTGGTTTTGTAACGAATGATGACTTTACGAATGCAAAGATTATTGAAATGAATTGCGATCGTATACATGAAGAGTTAGAAAATGTAGATGTAATCGTCGTTACAGGATTCCAAGGGCAAACGAAAAAAGGTGATACGACAACACTTGGACGCGGAGGTAGTGATACTTCAGCTTCAGCATTAGGTGTTGCACTTCATGCTGAATACATCGATATATTCACTGATGTAGAAGGTGTTATGACTGCGGATCCTCGTATTGTAAAAGATGCACGTCATCTTCAAACTGTAACGTATAACGAAATTTGTAACATGGCTTATCAAGGTGCGAAAGTCGTTCATCCACGTGCAGTTGAAATTGCGATGCATGCAAAAGTGCCACTTCGTGTACGTTCTACGTATTCTGATAGTGAAGGTACGCTTATTTCAGCATATGACGGTGCTACAAGAGGTCGTGATGTAGAAGAACGTCCTGTTACAGGTATCGCCCACGTATCAAACGTAACGCAAATTAAAGTGCTTGCAAAAGAAACGGCATATGATTTGCAACAACATGTGTTTAAAGAGATGGCGAACGAAGGAATAAGTGTCGATTTAATTAATATTTCACCTACTGGTGTAGCATATACGGTGAGTGATAATGTATCAAGTCATGCAGTTAAATTATTAAAGAACCTTGGATATGAGCCAATTGTGACAGAGCATTGTGCGAAAGTATCTATCGTTGGAGCTGGAATGGCAGGATACCCAGGGGTTACTGCGAAAATCGTTACAGCTTTAGCGGAAAAAGGTATTCAAATCCTGCAATCGGCAGATAGTCATACAACAATTTGGGTTCTTGTAAAAGAAACTGATTTAGTGGAGGCTGTAAATGCATTACATAGTGCGTTTGAGCTTTCAAAAGAAAAGCAACTGGAACAATAAGGAGTGAGACCATGATAGATTTTGGGACAATTGCAACCGCGATGGTAACACCGTTTGATATAAACGGGAATATCGATTTTGCAAAGACAACGAAATTGGTAAATTATTTAATTGATAACGGTACAACAGCAATCGTGGTAGGAGGAACGACAGGAGAATCTCCTACATTAACTTCAGAAGAAAAGGTAGCGTTATATCGCCATGTCGTATCTGTTGTCGATAAAAGAGTGCCCGTAATCGCTGGAACAGGTAGCAATAATACGCATGCTTCTATTGACTTAACTAAAAAGGCAACAGAAGTTGGTGTGGATGCAGTAATGCTAGTAGCACCGTATTATAATAAGCCGAGTCAAGAAGGAATGTATCAGCATTTTAAAGCAATTGCTGAAAGTACGCCGCTTCCGGTTATGCTATATAACGTTCCAGGACGATCTATTGTACAAATCTCCGTTGATACAGTTGTTCGTTTATCAGAAATAGAAAACATTGTTGCTATTAAAGATGCCGGCGGCGATGTGTTGACAATGACAGAAATCATTGAAAAAACAGCGGACGACTTTGCGGTATACAGCGGTGATGACGGTTTAACGTTACCGGCTATGGCAGTTGGGGCTAAAGGTATCGTTTCGGTAGCATCTCATGTTATCGGAAATGAAATGCAAGAAATGATTACAGCATTTCAAGCAGGAGAGTTTAAAAAGGCACAAAAATTACATCAATTACTTGTAAGAGTAACTGATTCGTTATTTATGGCGCCAAGTCCAACTCCAGTAAAAACAGCGTTACAAATGGTTGGATTAGATGTAGGTTCTGTACGTTTACCACTTCTTCCATTAACAGAAGAAGAAAGAGTAACGTTACAATCTGTAATGCAATCTATTCCTCGTTAATAAAAATGACCTAGTGTGAAACTAGGTCATTTTTTTATTGATATGAAAATGTTTGAATCTGTTTTAAAGTGAATCTTTTGTAAAATGATTTTAGGATCGCCTTTCTCGTCTGTATATGACCCTATAATATAGAAAACATTTTATGTTGAAAACGAGTATATTACGCTACGCGTTCTCTACTTGTTAAAGTATGATATTGTTCTTTCATTAATTTGGTTCCAACATCTTTTTCTCGATAATGGCTGTCAAATCCTGCTAAAAATTTAACCTTATTAAATTTCTATTAGATTTTGTAATTCATAGCCTTTTGTCATGTAATGCAATGTTTATAAGAAAAGGATCTTACATCTTTAATTTTGTTGAAAAGTAGTTGCTAGTACAGAAAATACTTTCGATTATGTTTTTATAGGAATTGCCTCAAATATGACGTAATCTATAAAAAAGCTTCATTTTATAAGTGTTTTTGTGCAATTCAAGAAAAAAATCTAGGAAATCCATCAAATGAAAGTGATTTAAAGTGTTTAAGTTATTTTTTCAAATAACATGGAGTATAAAAGCAGCGGAAATAAGCCATATACTTTTAGTGCTGTTCCTTTCTTTTACTTTTTCTTTCGCACGATTTAACTTGTGTTCTATTTCTTGTATCAGGTATAATATGGCTAAGTAGCTTAGTACGGGTATGCTTAGCAAAATTGGGAAAAATTATAATTTAATTAAATTTTCATATCATATCGAATAAGATATTTGATTTATATAATGAAAGAGAGGTGAAACCTGGTTTAAAAAATAAACAAGGACATGATATCGCATAACGGTAAGGACATTCGTCTTGGACGGTGAAAATATGGTGGTTGTAGAGTTTCCCCTGGTGTCTCTGCAATTTTAGTGAAATCAGTGTTTGCAAGATTTTTAAACCAGGCAACAACATGAAGAGAAAAGAGAATGAGTCTGTTAAAGTATTTGCTCTTGGTGGAGTAGGTGAAATCGGGAAAAACATGTACTGTGTTGAAATTGATTCTGAAATCTTTATCGTAGATGCGGGGTTAATGTTCCCGGGAGATGAAATGTTTGGAATTGATATCGTTATTCCTGATATTACATATTTAGTGGAAAATCAAGAGCGAGTAAAAGGTTTATTTATTACTCACGGTCATGAAGATCATATTGGTGGAATTGTGTATGTGCTTCGTAAATTATCTATTCCAGTCTATGCAACGAAATTAACAGTAGGACTTATACAAGAAAAACTTGGTGAAGCGGGCATGTTAGGCCGTGTAGACCTAAAAACAATCGATTCAAATTCAACAGTAGAGTTTAACACTACAACAGTGTCATTCTTCGGAACGACACATAGTATTCCGGATTCTGTTGGCGTTTGTTTCCATACATCAAAAGGTGCAATCGTATATACGGGAGACTTTAAATTCGATCAAACTCCAATTGGAAATAGTGGAGCAGATCTTGGGAAAATGGCGCAAATCGGAAATGAAGGTGTACTTTGCCTATTATCTGATAGTACAAATGCAGAGCGTCCAGGGTATACAGGTTCAGAAAAAGAAGTTGGTGTAGAAATTTCTAAAGTGTTCTACGGTGCAGAAGGTCGTATTATCGTTGCTTCATTTGCATCGAATGTACATCGTATTCAACAAGTATTTGATGCAGCTGCCGAAACAGGGCGAAAAGTAGCGGTAGTAGGACGTAGTATGGTGAAAGTAGTAGACATTGCAAGACGTCTTGGTTATTTAGATGTTCCAGAAGGTATGGTTATTTCATTACAAGAAGTAGACAACTTCCCAGAGAAAAAGGTAGCTATTTTAACGACAGGTAGTCAAGGTGAACCGATGGCTGCTCTATCTAGAATGGCAAAACAAGCACATAAACAAATTTCAATTCGTAAAGGTGATACTGTTATCATTGCTGCTTCGCCAATTCCGGGTAATGAAATATCTGTATCAAAAATTATTGATTTGTTATTTAGAGCTGGAGCTGAAGTTGTTTATTACGGCGAAAGAAAAGTTCACGTTTCAGGTCACGGTAGCCAAGAAGAATTAAAATTAATGTTAAATTTAATGAAACCGAAGTACTTTGTACCCGTACATGGTGAGTTTCGTATGCAAAAAGCACATGCGTATTTAGCTGAAGATGTAGGTATTACAAGAGAAAATATCTTTATCGTAGAAAAAGGTGATGTAATTGCTTTTGGTGACGATGAAGCGAACTTAGTCGGTAAAGTACAAGCTGGTAATGTTTTAATTGATGGATTAGGTGTAGGTGACGTTGGTAATATCGTTCTTCGAGATAGAAAGATGTTATCTCAAGATGGAATATTAGTAGTTGTTGTAACACTTGGTAAAGATGAAAAGAAAATTATCTCTGGTCCAGAAATCATTTCACGTGGTTTCGTATATGTTCGTGAATCAGAAGCGTTAATTGAACGATCTACAGAGATTGTACGTATGATTGTTGAGCAGTCAATTAAAGAATATTCGATTGAATGGTCAATGTTAAAACAAAATATTCGTGAATTATTAGGACAGTTCTTGTACGAAGAGACAAAGAGAAAACCTATGATTTTACCGATTATTATGGAAGTATAAAAAAGATCACCCTTATGGGTGATCTTTTTTTCTTTTTAACCCTATCGAATGAAATTTATAACTTAAGAAATAATAGTTATATACGAGTGAAAGGGGATGCGAAATGACAGAACGTGATCGATATACAAATGAAGAAAAAGAAGCTGAGCCAAAAGAAGCTGGAAAAGAGGCTTCAATAGTAGAAAAAATTCAACAGCTTGGACAGACAAATGTACCACAGATGAATGAATCACGTATTCATTGTTTAACGATTATCGGACAAGTGGAAGGTCATGTTCAATTACCGCCGCAAAATAAAACAACAAAATACGAGCATATCATTCCGCAAATTGTTGCGATTGAACAAAATCCAAAAATTGAAGGTTTGCTGTTAATATTAAATACGGTTGGAGGTGACGTTGAAGCTGGACTAGCAATTTCTGAAATGGTAGCTTCACTTTCAAAGCCAACAGTATCTTTAGTTTTAGGTGGGGGACATTCCATTGGTGTACCGATTGCTGTTTCTACTGACTATTCGTTTATTGCGGAAACTGCGACGATGACAATTCATCCGATTCGTTTAACAGGTCTTGTCATAGGTGTGCCACAAACATTTGAGTATTTGGATAAGATGCAAGAAAGAGTCATTCGTTTTGTGACGAAGCACTCGAAAGTAACAGAAGATCGTTTTAAAGAGCTTATGTTTGCGAAAGGAAATTTAACGCGAGATATTGGGACGAATGTAATTGGTGGGGATGCAGTAAAGTACGGTCTTATAGATGATGTTGGTGGTATTGGAAATGCAATTCGAAAATTAAACGAATTAATCGATGTTCGCGCGGAAGGTAGTGCAGAAGGGACAATGTTACAATGATTTTATATACAATTATGCCAGAGCAACTTGTGTATCCGGCCGATTATTCACAATGTGAAAGTCAAAAAGTTGTAAATATAAATGGTGTGGAATTAATGGTTTCTGAAGAGGAACATGGGTGTTATTCTATTGTACGTGTGCTAAGTACGGACCCACTTCACTATTTAGAGTTTGAGCCAGGTCAGAAAATAACCTTTTAGCAAAAAGAAGGATTTTGTTTAGAAGCTATGGTATAATATAAAAAACAAGACGGTTGAGCAGCCATGAGTAGGCTGCTTTCTTCTGTTTATTTAGCATTTTACAAGAAGTGTAAAAATAGAAGATATAAAGACCTGAAAAATAGAGAAAACAGACATATAAATAGAGCGTTTTTAGGAGAGCTTTACTTATATGTAGAACACGAGGTGAAGAAATGGCAAAACAAAAGCAAAGAGGGACGAAGGCAAAGGCAAGACGTACGATAAAGCCAACTTTGTATTATGAAATCGTCGGTTTAACTCTTTTTGCACTTTCGATCATTACGATTTTACAGCTAGGCGTTGTAGGGAAATCGTTTGTGTTATTTTTTCGCTTCTTCTTTGGTGAGTGGTACATAATTGGTGTGTTAGGTGTAATAGCTTTATCGGTTTCCTTTGTTATAAAACGCGGATGGCCGAACCTTTTAAATAAACGGTTAATTGGATTTTATTTAATTGTATTGGCAATATTAATGTTTAGTCATATTACATTATTTAACCTTCTTACAAAAGATGGAGCAGTGCAAAATACTTCTGTTATTGTGAGTACGAAAGATAACTTCTTTCTTGAAATGAAAAAAGGGCCAGATAGCGTTCATTTAGGTGGTGGTATGTTTGGTGCGCTTATGTTCGCGACATGTTACTTCCTATTCGACGAAGTAGGAGCCTATATCATTGGAATTATTTTAGTTATTCTCGGGGTACTCTGTATAACAAATAAACATATTGGAGAAGTGTTAGCTCCAGTTGGTAGAATTCTTAGAAGTCAATTTCAAGTGATACAAGGGGATTATAAAGATTGGAGATCCAAAAGAACGGCTGAACAAACAGAAAAGAAAAAAACAACAAGAAGTACAAGAAGCAAACGTGCTGCAGAACAAGAAGAAGTTATTGAGCCGATGGAAGAAATCCAAATTGATCCGCCAATTATTTCAAATTTCACTGAGAATTATCCTGTAAATGAAGAAGAGGGTAAACGAATTGAAGTAGAGCAAGAAGATTTGATCACTTCACCGTTTATTGAAGAGACTCCACCAATTGAAGAATCAAAGAAAAAGCGTGGAGAAAAAATTGTTGAATCGTTAGAGAGTGAAGCGCAAGCACCTCCTATGCAATTTTCAAATGTAGAAAATAAAGATTACAAGCTTCCTTCACTTGATATATTAAAATTTCCAAAGAATAAGCAAGTTACAAATGAAAACGCGGAAATTTATGAGAATGCTCGTAAATTAGAACGTACATTCCAAAGTTTCGGAGTGAAAGCGAAAGTAACCAAAGTGCATAGAGGTCCTGCAGTTACAAAATATGAAGTGTATCCTGATATGGGGGTAAAGGTAAGCAAAATTGTCAGTTTAAGTGATGATTTAGCCCTTGCTTTAGCTGCAAAGGACATTCGTATTGAGGCGCCAATTCCCGGGAAATCAGCTGTAGGGATCGAAGTTCCGAACTCAGAAGTTTCGATGGTAACGCTGAGGGAAGTTCTTGATTCTAAGGCTAATAATCATCCGGAAGAGAAGTTGTTAATTGGTCTTGGCCGAGATATTACAGGTGAAGCTGTATTAGCCCGTTTAAATAAAATGCCCCATTTACTCGTAGCTGGTGCGACAGGTAGCGGGAAAAGTGTATGTATTAATGGTATTATTGTTAGTATTTTAATGCGTGCAAAACCGCATGAAGTAAAATTAATGATGATTGACCCGAAAATGGTAGAGTTAAATGTATATAACGGTGTGCCTCATTTGTTAACGCCAGTTGTAACTGATCCGAAAAAAGCATCGCAAGCATTGAAAAAAGTTGTGAGTGAGATGGAACGTCGTTATGAATTATTTGCTCATAGTGGTACACGTAACATTGAAGGATACAATGATTATATAAAAGAACATAATAGTCAATCAGAAGCGAAACAACCCGAATTACCGTATATTGTAGTAATTGTGGACGAGTTAGCAGATTTAATGATGGTTGCTTCGTCTGATGTAGAGGATGCGATTATGCGTCTAGCGCAAATGGCTCGTGCTGCTGGTATTCATTTAATTATTGCAACGCAACGTCCGTCAGTTGACGTTATTACGGGTGTTATTAAAGCAAATATTCCATCACGTATTGCATTCGCTGTATCTTCTCAAACAGATTCTCGTACAATTCTTGACGGTGGTGGTGCAGAAAAGCTACTAGGTCGTGGCGACATGCTGTTTATACCAATTGGTGCATCGAAACCTGTACGTGTACAAGGTGCATTTTTATCAGATGATGAAGTTGAGAGAGTTGTAGAATATGTTATTGGACAGCAAAAAGCACAATATCAAGAAGATATGATTCCGCAAGATGTTCCTGATACGAAGCAGGAAGTAGAAGATGAATTATATGATGAAGCGGTTCAACTTGTAGTGGAAATGCAAACAGCATCTGTTTCTATGCTACAACGTAGGTTTAGAGTAGGTTATACGCGAGCTGCTCGTCTAATTGATGCAATGGAAATGAATGGTGTAGTAGGTCCATATGAAGGTAGTAAACCGAGAGAAGTACTCATTAATGATGTACAAGAAAAAAGTTCTTAAAAAAAGCCTAATTGTTTTTACAATTAGGCTTTTTTATATAGTGTTTTTGTTATATACTATACTCAGCAATAAAGAAAGGGCTTACATTTATAAGGTCCCTATAGAATACGAATACTTTGAGTGTGTTTTATGTGAATGTTCGATATTTAATACAGAAAAATGTTGGATTTTGTTGACACGTATGAGAGCAAGTGGTAAGATTACTTCGAAAAGAATCACTGCCTCATATAATCTTGGAGATAAGGTCCATAAGTTTCTACCTGGCAACCATGAATTGCTAGACTATGAGGGGAAAAGTGTGTAACAAAGGATGTAAAGGATCTTTGTGCCGAACTTTTTCTCGAAATGAGGAATGTTTATGGTGCAAAGTTTTTTTTATACAGTAAAGAGTGAAAATTTCATTTTAAAAAATTATTATTATTTATTCGACAATTGTGCTTATTTTTAGTGGTTAGTCATTTGTACTATGTTGTAAGTTGAAAAAAGAGAAAAGAAGTCTTACATCAGAGGTCGAATAATTGAAATGCGGGGGAGTCTTATGTCAGTAAAATCCGATAGTCGTCACCTATATTTACGGGTGATTGATCACATCAAAGAAAAAATTAAAGATGGGGCTTATAAAGAACGACAAAAGTTACCATCAGAGTTTGATTTAGCGAAAGAACTTGGCGTAAGTAGAGCGACTTTAAGGGAAGCGTTACGTATTTTAGAAGAAGAAAATGTTGTCATTCGTAGACATGGTGTAGGGACATTTGTAAATGCAAAGCCATTATTTTCTTCTGGAATAGAACAACTTTCTAGTATTACAGATATGATTTCTAGTGTGGGGAAAACACCAGGAACGATTTTTTTATCATCATCTACTACAACTTTAACAGAAGAGGAAAAAGAGAAGTTTAATAGTGAAGATGGTTTTAATGCAGTGATGATTGAACGCGTGCGTACAGCAGATGGGGAACCTGTTGTATATTGTATCGATAAACTTGCAAAAGAAATATTGCCAGATTTATCGGGTTACAATGAGGAATCATTATTAACGGTGATACATAATAACACGCATAAGCGCATAACATATGCGGTTGCTCACATTGAGCCAATTGGCTATCACCCTAAAATCTCACCAATTTTAGAATGTGAGCCTGAAACAGCACTGCTTGTATTAAAACAAATGCACTATGATCAAAATGATGAGCCAATCTTATATTCTATCAATTACTTTAGAGCTGATAAGTTTAGCTTCCACGTATTAAGAAAGCGTATGTAGGTAAGTTCCTTTTTAGGGAGGTGACAGCAAGAAGTAAGGGACAGCAGCGAAAGAATAAATAAATATATATCATTTTTGGAGGGGTTTCTAGTATGAAGAAAAAAGCAGGTCTTTTATTATCATTAACATTAGTAGCAAGTACAGTTTTAGGTGCATGTGGTAACTCGGATAAGGCAAGCAGTGACAAGAAAGACACGAAAGACTTCAAGGTTGGTATGGTAACGGATGTTGGGGGCGTTGATGACAAATCGTTCAACCAATCTTCTTGGGAAGGACTAAAAAAGTTTGGTAAAGATAATGGATTAAAGGAAAAGACAAATTATCGTTACCTACAGTCTGAAAAAGAAGCGGATTATATTCCAAACTTAAAGAAATTTTCAAAAGATAAGTATGATTTATCTTTCGGAATTGGTTATAAATTAGAAGGTGCAATTAAAGAAGTAGCAAAAGAATCTCCAAAACAACAATTTGCAATCGTTGATACTGTAGTAGATGCACCAAACGTAACGAGCATTACATTTAAAGATCATGAAGGATCATTCCTTGTAGGTGCGGTAGCAGCTATGTCAACAAAATCAAATAAAGTAGGATTTGTTGGTGGGATGAAGAGTGATTTAATTAGTAAATTCGAAAATGGATTTAAAGCGGGTGCAAAAGCAGTAAATCCAAACATTGAAATCGTATCTGAATATGCAGAAGCATTCGATAAACCTGAAAAAGGTACAGTTCTTGCATCAGCAATGTACGGTCAAGGCGTAGACGTAATTTACCATGCTGCTGGTGGTACAGGTAACGGTGTATTCACTGAAGCGAAAAACCGTAAGAAAAAAGGTGAAAATGTTTGGGTAATCGGTGTTGACCGTGACCAAAACCAAGAAGGTATGCCTGAAAACGTAACATTAACTTCAATGGTAAAACGTGTAGATATCGCTGTTGAAAAAGTAGCACAAGAAGCGAAAGACGGTAAGTTAAAAGGCGGTAAAGTAGAAGCGTTTGGTTTAAAAGATGACGGTGTTGGTATTGCAAAAACAACTGACAACGTGAAAAAAGTTAACCCTGAAATTTTAACAAAAGTAGAAGAGCTTGAAAAGAAAATTACAGACGGTGAAATTAAAGTACCAGCTACAGATAAAGAGTATAAAGAATATGAAGCTTCTCTAAAAAAATAAATAGAGAAATAGCAAAGGTTAGTTCATAGAACTAACCTTTGTATGTATAAAACTTCCGAATTGCTTAATAAGTTAATAGTGTAATAGGGAATGTTCCCTGTTAAAAGGAGGAACACAATGGAATACGTAATTGAGATGAATAACATTACGAAAGTATTCCCAGGCATTGTAGCGAATGATGATATTACGCTGCAAGTAAAGCAGGGTGAGATACATGCTTTACTTGGAGAAAATGGTGCAGGGAAATCCACATTGATGAATGTACTATTTGGTTTGTACCAACCAGAACAAGGTGAAATTAAAATTAAAGGAAAGTCTGTAAACATTACCAATCCGAATGTGGCAAATGACCTTGGTATTGGAATGGTTCATCAGCACTTTATGCTTGTTCATAATTTTACAGTTACAGAAAATATTATTCTCGGAAATGAACCGAAGAAAAAAGGGAAAATTGCTGTTGAGGAAGCTGCTAAAGAAATTCAAAAACTGTCTGAACAATACGGTTTAGCTGTAGATCCATATGCGAAAATACAGGATATTTCAGTTGGTATGCAACAGCGTGTTGAGATATTAAAAACTCTTTACCGCGGTGCAGAAATTTTAATATTTGATGAACCGACAGCTGTGTTAACACCGCAAGAAATTCATGAGCTAATTCAAATTATGAAAAAGCTTGTGCAAGAAGGAAAATCTATTGTTCTTATTACACATAAGTTGAAAGAAATTATGGAAGTTTGCGATCGTTGTACGATTATTCGTAAAGGAAAAGGAATTGGAACGGTTGACGTTGCAAATACGGATGAAAATAAACTTGCAGAATTAATGGTCGGACGTCAAGTGAATTTTAAAACAGAAAAAATAGACGCGAAACCAAAAGAAGAGGTACTTTCAATTGCAAACCTTGTTGTTCACGATGCACGTCAACTACCTGCTGTAAAAGGCCTTGACTTAACTGTTCGTGCGGGGGAAATTGTTGGGATTGCAGGGATTGATGGAAACGGACAAAGTGAATTAATAGAAGCAATTACTGGTTTACGAAAAGTTGAGTCAGGTTCTATTGCAATTAAAGGGAAAGAAATAACAAATTGGCCTGTTAGAAGAATAACAGAAGAAGGAATTGGTCATATTCCAGAAGATCGTCATAAACACGGACTCGTCCTTGATTTTTCTGTTAGAGATAATATAGTTCTGCAAACGTACTATAAGAATCCGTTTTCAAAGAAAGGGATTTTAAATTTCAGCAAAATTACAGAAAAAGCAAAGGCTCTTATTGAACAGTTTGATGTACGTACACCTAGTGAGCAAACGTTAGCACGCGCTCTATCTGGGGGAAATCAACAAAAAGCAATTATTGCACGTGAAGTAGACCGTGATCCGGATTTATTAATCGCAGCACAGCCAACACGTGGTTTAGATGTAGGAGCAATTGAATTTATTCATAAGAGATTAATAGAGCAAAGGGATAAAGGGAAAGGTGTATTACTTTTATCACTAGAGTTAGATGAAATCTTAAATGTTAGCGATCGAATTGCTGTTATTTATGAAGGGAAAATTGTAGCAATAGTTGATGCGAAAGAAACGAATGAACAACAGCTTGGATTGTTAATGGCTGGAGGAACAAAGAAGGAGCAGGTGGGTACAAATGGCTAAAAAACTTTTAACAGAACGAACGATAAATATTTTAGTCCCAGTACTATCCGTTATTTTTGGCTTACTTGTCGGAGCGATTGTAATGCTAGTTAGTGGTTATGATCCAATTGTGGGTTATAGTGCACTTTGGACAGGGATGTTCGGCAGCGCAAGTGCGATTGGTGAAACGCTTCGTACAATGATACCGCTTATTCTTGCTGGTTTATCAGTGGCGTTTGCATTTCGTACAGGTTTATTTAATATCGGGGTAGAGGGTCAATTGCTAGTTGGTTGGCTTGCAGCGGTTTGGTTCGGTTATGCAGTTTCACTACCAGCTTTCCTTCATATTCCATTATCTATTTTATTCGCAGCATTGGTAGGAGGAATTTGGGGCTTCATTCCTGGATATTTAAAAGGAAAGTTTCAAGTTAATGAGGTTATTGTAACAATTATGATGAACTATATCGCATTATATGTAACATATGACATCATTAAGCGCTTTTTACATGAAGGTAATGATAAAACGTATGACATTAAAGAGAGTGCATCACTATCTTCAGACTGGCTTGCTTCTATTACTGATGGTTCGCGTCTTCACTGGGGAATTATTGTAGCAATATTAATTGCTATTTTAATGTGGTTCTTATTAGATCGAACAACTTTAGGCTACGAATTAAAGTCGGTAGGATTTAATCAGCATGCTTCTCAATATGCAGGTATGAAAGTTTCTCGTAATGTAGTATTCTCCATGACAATTGCTGGTGCATTTGCGGGGATTGGTGGAGCGATGGAAGGATTAGGAACATTCCAGAGTATGACAGCGATGTCTTCGTTTACAGGAGTAGGATTTGATGGGATTGCTGTAGCATTACTTGGAGGGAATAATCCGTTTGGGATAATCCTTTCAGCTTTATTATTTGGTGGTTTGAAAAGTGCTTCCCCTCAAATGAACTTTGAGGCAGATGTACCATCAGAGCTTATTAATGTAATTATTGCATGTATCATCTTCTTTGTTGCATGTAGTTATGTGTTAAGATGGGCGCTTACACGCATGAGCAAGGAGGGGAAATAAATGAGCTTTTTAGATATATTAGCCATTCTTGTGACGGGTACGTTATATACATCGGCACCTATCATTTTCACAGCACTAGGTGGTGTATTTAGTGAACGATCGGGTGTTGTAAATATCGGATTAGAAGGACTAATGCTATTTGGTGCATTTATTGGAGTTGTTACAAACTTATTAATGGGTGATACTTGGGGAACGATGACTCCGTGGATTGCGTTATTATTTGCGGCAATTGGTAGTGGATTATTTGCATTACTTCATGCGGTAGCTTCTATTACATTCCGAGCAGATCAAGTTGTAAGTGGTGTAGCAATTAACTTCTTATCTCTTGGTTTAACGGTATTTGCAATTAAGAAGATTTTTGATAAAGGGCAGACTGACTTTATTCAGTATCGTATTGAAAAGATTGATATTCCAGGCCTTTCGGATATTCCGGTTTTAGGGAAAATATTTTTCTCGAACGTACCAATAACGTCGTATATTGCCATTATTTTAGCATTCGTTGTTTGGTATGTTATTTATAAAACACCGTTCGGTCTTCGTCTACGTGCTGTTGGTGAACACCCAATGGCAGCGGATACGATGGGGATTAACGTATATAAAATGCGCTATATTGGAGTCTGTATTTCAGGAGTGTTTGCTGGAATTGGTGGAGCGATTTTTGCAATGTCAATTTCTAATAACTTCTCAGGGGCAACTATTACAGGACAAGGTTTCTTAGCTTTAGCTGCTATGATTTTTGGAAAGTGGAATCCACTAGGCGCACTAGGTGCAGCTCTATTCTTTGGTTTTGCACAATCTCTTAGTGTAACGGGCGGAACAATTCCTGTATTAGATCAAATTCCAAGTGTTTTATTAACGATATTACCATATGTATTCACAATATTAGCGCTTGTTGGTTTTGTGGGTCGTTCTGAAGCTCCGAAAGCATTAGGAACTCCTTATGAAAAAGGAAAACGATAAGTATTTTATAAGTATAAAAAAGCTCGCACATTAGTGTGGGCTTTTTTACATAGAATATATTTAATACGGAATTTTACTATGTTCCTTACATATTAAAGTTTTTAGAAAGAATCATATGTAAGCATAATAAGGGAGAAAAGTTGATTTTTTATTTCTAAAAACTGTATATTGAAGAGGAATATTCCTATATACGTAAAGGAGGGCTATAAATGAAACTAATGGAACAACAACTACATGAGTTAGGTGGTTTGCGCGTACATATTATTCCGACTGATAAATATAAAACGAATACCTTTGTATTTCGTTTTAAAGCGCCTTTAAATGAGGAGACGGTGACAGAGCGTGCCCTATTGCCATACGTATTGCAAAGTGCGACAGAAAAATTACCTTCTGTAATTCGTCTTCGTCAATATTTAGAAGAATTATACGGGTCTTCTTTAGCAGTAGATGTAAGTAAAAAAGGGGAAGACCATATTATCTCCATTTATGTAGACATTGCAAATGAAGTATATTTACATGATGCACCACCGTTATTTGAAAAAGCGCTTTCTATGTTGTCGGATATTGTGTTACATCCAGCGACGGAGGGGAACGGTTTCCTACCTTCTATCGTAGAAAGTGAAAAAAGAGCACTGTTACAGAGAATTGAAGCTACTTATGACGATAAAATGCGTTATGCAAACGAGCGTTTAATTGAAGAAATGTGCAAAGTAGAACCGTATCGTTTAAGTGCAAATGGAAAAAAAGAGAGTGTTGCTTCTATTACAAATGAAAGTCTGTATCAATATTATCAAAAGGTGTTAGCGGAAGATGAGATGGATCTATATATTATTGGTGATATTTCAGAAAACGCCGTTGATCTTGTAAGTAAGTATTTTTCTATTTCAGCTCGTCCAGTGAGAGAAAGAAATGTACTCCTTCATAGACGAAATAATGAAGAAAAAGAAGTTGTTGAAAAACAAGAATTAAAACAAAGTAAATTACACATCGGTTATCGTACATTTGTCACATATAAAGATGAAGATTATTTTGCATTGCAATTGTTCAATGGATTGTTTGGTGGTTTTTCTCATTCGAAGTTATTCGTAAATGTGCGTGAAAAAAATAGTTTAGCGTACTATGCAGCATCGCGCTTTGAAAGTCATAAAGGTTTATTATTTGTTATGTCAGGAATTGAAGCGAAAAATTATGAAAAAGCAGTTGAGATTATTAAAGAACAAATGCTTGCGATGCAAAACGGAGAGTTTTCTGAAGAAGAAATACATCAAACAAAAAGTGTCATCCAAAATCAAATATTAGAGGCGATTGATACACCGCGTGGATTTGTAGAAATGCTATATCATGGTATTATTTCAGATCGTACACGTCCAGTTAAAGAATGGCTTACAGGTATAGAAAGTGTTACAAAAGAAGAAATTGTAAAAGTTGCTAAAAATATTGAACTAGATACAATTTACTTTTTACAAGGAACGGAGGGAGAGTAAATGGAGAAAATTATTTATGAGCAATTAAAAGAAACACTCTATTATGAAAAACTTCCTAATGGATTAGATGTATATGTTTTACCGAAACAAGGATTTAATAAAACATTTGCGACGTTTACAACGAAATATGGTTCAGTAGATAATACATTTGTACCATTAGGGAAAGAAGAAATGATTCGTGTACCTGATGGGATTGCACATTTTCTTGAGCATAAATTATTTGAAAAAGAAGATCACGATGCTTTCCAATTGTTTAGTAAACAAGGAGCATCGGCAAATGCTTTTACATCCTTCACACGAACAGCTTACCTTTTTTCATGTACTTCAAACGTAGAACAAAATTTAAATACATTACTAAACTTTGTGCAAGAGCCTTATTTCTCTGAAAAAACAGTTGAAAAAGAGAAGGGGATTATTGGGCAAGAAATTCAAATGTATCAAGATAACCCAGATTGGCGTTTGTACTTTGGGTTAATTGATAGCTTGTTTGTAAAACACCCAATTAAAATTGATATTGCAGGGACAATCGAATCTATTAGTAAAATTACGAAAGATTTATTATATGAATGTTATGAAACATTTTATCATCCGAGCAATATGTTATTATTTGTTGTGGGTGCAATTGATCCAGAGAAAACAATGGATTTAGTACGTGAAAATCAAGCAAAAAAAGATTATAAAAACCAGCCAGAAATTGTGCGTTCATTTGAAGAGGAACCAAATGAGGTAAATGAAAAGAAAAAAATTATTTCAATGCCTGTGCAAACACCGAAATGTTTAGTTGGTATTAAAGCGACTAATTTAAAAGAAAAAGGGCAAGCGCTTTTAAAACAAGAAATTGCGCTTACGTTACTTTTAGATTATTTATTTGGAAAAAGTTCTGTTCATTACGAAGCTTTATATAATGAAGGGCTTATTGATGATTCATTCTCGTATGACTATACAGAAGAAAATAACTTCGGTTTTGCAATGGTTGGCGGTGATACGAAACAACCTGATGAATTGGCAGATCGTTTAAAAGATATTTTATTAAAAACAGATTATGATCAATTAGATGCGGCGGCATTAGAACGAGTGAAGAAAAAGAAAATTGGTGGTTTTTTACGCTCGTTGAATTCACCAGAATATATTGCAAATCAATTTACACGATATGCGTTTAATGAATCTAGTCTATTTGATGCATTGACTGTATTAGAAGGGCTAACCGTTCAAGACTTACAAGAAGTAGCAAAATTATTGTTATCAGAAGAAAAAATGAGTGTTTGTCAGGTGTTACCGAAAAAATAACATTTTAAAGATACCCTCATCTTATCATTGAAAAATTGTAAGATGAGGGTATTATTTAGTTGTGTGAAAAGTGAACTTGTAGAGATAAGAGAGGGAATTTATGAAAAAGTATGCGTTAGTAACTGGAGGGAGCGGAGGGATTGGCTCTGCTATTTCGAAACAATTAATTCAAGATGGATATACAGTTTATGTTCATTACAATAACAGTGAAGGAAAGGTATTGGAATTGCAGAAAGCATGGGGGGAAGTTATCCCTGTGCAAGCGAATTTGGCTTCTAGTGATGGAGCAGAGCAATTGTGGAGACAAATTGAACATCCTATTGATGTTATTGTATATGCAGCTGGGAAGAGTATTTTTGGACTAGTAACAGATGTAACAAACGATGAATTGGATTATATGGTAGAACTTCAAGTGAAGAACGTATATAAATTACTTTCAATGGCACTTCCGCCTATGATTGGGAGGAGAAGTGGTAATATTGTAATTGTTTCATCTATATGGGGACAAATAGGGGCTTCTTGTGAAGTGCTTTATTCAATGGTAAAAGGGGCGCAAAATTCATATGTGAAAGCTTTGGCGAAAGAAGTGTCTTTAAGTGGATTACGTGTGAATGCGGTAGCACCAGGAGCAATTGAAACGGAAATGTTAAGTGTTTTTTCTGAAGAAGATAAAATGGGAATTGCTGAAGATATACCATTAGGTAGAATAGGGTTACCAGAAGAAGTAGCAAAAACAGTTGCATTCCTCGTATCACCAGGAGCATCTTACATAACTGGACAAATCATCGGAGTGAATGGTGGTTGGCACTGCTAAAAATTTCTTACATAAAAAATGAATAGTTGCACAAATTAAGCATGATTTTATTACTCAATAGTGAGGTGCTTAATTATGTCAGTATTAGATAATTTTGATCAGTGGAAGAGCTTTTTAGGAGATCGTTTAGAGCAAGCGCAAGGAAAAGGTTTAGACGGCGGTGCGGTATCAGATATGGCATTTCGTGTTGGCGACTACCTTGCTAATGAAGTAGAAGGACGCAATGACCAAGAGAAATTATTAGCTGAGCTTTGGAAAGTTGCTGATGAACAGGAGCAACATACCATTGCAAACTTAATGGTTAAGTTTGTACAACATAAGTAAAAGTAGAGAGGAGATTCTCCTCTCTACTTTTTTTGTATAATAATTACACAGGATAGATTATACATTTAGCTTCCCTATTAAGGTGAAATCATATAATATAGTACGTAGGTGTAAAGTAAGCAAGGGGAGTGATCTTGGATGATTGAATGGTATTTTGAATATGAAATACATAAAAACCGACCTGGCTTGCTTGGTGACGTTTCTTCGTTAATCGGTATGCTCGGCATTAATATTGTCACAATTAATGGTGTAGATAATGCACGACGTGGGTTACTTCTTATGTGTGATAATCAAGAGCAAATCTCTAGACTTGAATCAATTTTAAATACGATGGATAACATAACGGTAACGAAATATCGTCCGCCCAAGCTAAGAGATAAGCTAGCGGTTAGGCATGGTAGGTACATACAACGAGATGCAGATGATAAGAAAACATTTCGATTTGTGCGTGATGAATTAGGCTTACTTGTAGACTTTATGGCAGAAATTATGAAAAAAGAAGGCCATAAACTAATTGGGATACGCGGAATGCCTCGTGTCGGAAAAACAGAATCCATTGTTGCTGCAAGTGTTTGTGCAAATAAAAGGTGGTTATTTGTATCATCTACTCTTATTAAGCAAACTGTTCGCAGTCAATTAATTGAAGATGAGTATAGCGATGACAATATTTTCATCCTAGATGGAATTGTGTCAACGAAGCGTGCTAACGAAAGACATTGGCAGCTCGTTCGTGAAATTATGAGATTGCCTGCAACGAAAGTTGTGGAACATCCTGATGTATTTGTGAGTCAGTCAGAATACACATTGGATGATTTTGATTATATTATCGAGTTGCGTAACGATTATGATGAAGAAATTCAATATAATTTAGTAGATGAAATTGAGCAAGGTACGCAAAATAATTTCTCTATGTTTGACTTTTAAAGAAATATTGAGGTGTTAGTAGTGACGGAATTGGGACAAAAGCTGAAAGAAGCAAGAGAAGCGAAAGGCTTGACTATTGATCAGCTGCATGAGATTACAAAAATTCAAAAACGCCACTTAGTGGCAATTGAAGAAGGCAATTATGATGTATTGCCAGGAGCTTTTTATGCGCGTGCATTCATTAAACAATACGCAGATGCGGTTGGATTAAATGGAGAGGAACTGCTTGTAGAACATCAGAGTACGATACCACAATCTGAGAAGCGTGAAGTTCCACAAGTATCAACGGGACAAAAAACACAAGAAACAATGCAAAAATCTTCATCATGGCCAATTGCAGATCACATGCCGAAAATCTTAGTTGCGTTGTTAGTAATCGCAGTTGGAGTGGTAATCTGGTTTGTGTTTCAAGCGTTAACTGGAAAAGATGATGAAAAAGTTCCGAGTGCTCAAAGTGAGAAAATTGAAGTTCAAAAAGCAAAAGATTCTCCGTTAGATACGAAGAAAGATGAAGCGAAAGCGGAAGAACCAAAAAAAGAGGAACCAAAGAAAGAAGAACCAAAGAAAGAAGAGCAACCAGCACCACCAACGGGACAGCAAGAAGTGAAAGTAGTTGGAACAACTGGTAAGGTATCTACTTTGGAAATTCATAATAATAAAACGTTAGAATTGGAAATCATAGCGAAGGGTACAAGCTATGTAGATGTTAAAGATGATGCGGGTAACGAAATTTTAAACACTACAGTACAAGGTGGTCAAACAGAAAAACGTGATGTATCAACATTAAAAGAAGTACGACTTAATATTGGAAATGCAACGAATGTTGAAGTTAAACTGAATGGCCAAGTGGTTGCTTTCCCATTGGACCCAGAAAAAGAACTTCACCAAAGATTGGTGATAAAAAACCAAGGGATAGGGCAACCTGCACAATAACAGTCATCGCTTCGATGACTTTTTTCAATGAACAAATGTTTTTGATATGATGGAGGAATAGCTGTGAATTTACCAAATAAAATTACAATATCTAGAATCTTCTTAATTCCAATTTTCATGGTAATTATGTTAGCGCCCTTTAATTGGGGTTCATACACAATTGGTGATGTTGATTTACCAATTCAACATTTAGTGGGGGCACTTATCTTTATCGTTGCTTCAGCTACAGATTGGATTGATGGACATTACGCAAGGAAGTATAATCTTGTAACGAACTTAGGAAAGTTTCTTGATCCGTTAGCTGATAAATTACTGGTTTCAGCAGCACTTATTACATTGGTAGAGATGCGATATGTACCGGCTTGGATTGTTATTGTAATTATCAGTCGTGAGTTTGCTGTAACAGGTTTACGTCTTGTACTTGCTGGAACAGGGGAAGTAGTTGCGGCAAATCAGCTAGGGAAAATTAAGACATGGACACAAATTATTGCGATTGCAGCATATTTATTACACGATGTACCTTTAAATTTAATCCATATTCCAGTTGCGGATATCTTCATATGGATTGCATTAATCTTTACTGTTATTTCAGGATGGGATTATTTCTGGAAAAATAGAGCTGCTTTTGTAAACTCAAAATAGAAGTTTATGGGGGAATTGGGATGAATGCTGAGATTATTGCGGTTGGAACTGAATTATTACTTGGACAAATTGCAAATACAAATGCCCAGTTTTTATCTGAAAAGTTGGCTTCAATTGGAATTAACGTGTACTATCATACTGTTGTTGGTGATAATAATAAGCGACTGCAAAAGGCGATTGAAGCTGCGGAAGAACGTGCTGATATCCTTATTTTTACAGGTGGATTAGGACCGACAAAAGATGATTTAACGAAAGAAACGATAGCGACTAGTTTAGATGAAAAGCTTGTGTATGATGAAAAGGCATTAGACTTAATAAGTAATTACTTTAAGCGTACAGGCCGTGAATTTACGGAGAATAATAAAAAGCAAGCGCTCGTTTTAAATGGAGCAACAGTATTTGCAAATGACCACGGTATGGCGCCGGGGATGGGGGTAAATAAGAACGGAAAAGTTTATATTTTATTACCAGGGCCGCCAAAAGAAATGAAACCAATGTATGTAAGTTACGTAGAGCCTTTTTTACGTAATTTTACAACAGGAGAAAACATTTATTCACGTGTGCTTCGTTTCTTCGGTATTGGGGAGTCCCAATTAGAGGTGAAAGTTCAAGATTTAATTGATGGACAAACAAACCCAACAATTGCCCCGCTAGCAAATGATGGAGAAGTGACATTACGTTTAACCGCTAAGCATCAAAATGTTAGCGAAGCGGAGAAACTAATTCAACATGTGGAAGATTTGATTTTAGAAAGAGTAGGAGAATTTTTCTACGGATATGACCAAGAATTTTTGCATTATAAGGCAATCGAGTTATTGAAGAGAAAAGGGTTAACTTTAGCATGTGCAGAAAGTTTAACAGGTGGTCTTTTTGGAAATCAAGTAACTGAAAATGCTGGTGTTTCTTCTGTATTTAAGGGCGGTGTCATTTGTTATCATAATGATGTGAAGCAACATGTTTTACGTGTGCCTGAAGAAGTGTTGCATACTGATGGTGCAGTTAGTAAGGAATGTGCTCGTTATCTTGCTGAAAATGTTAAGGATTTATTAAAAGCGGATATCGGAATTAGTTTCACTGGGGTAGCAGGGCCAGATGCTTCAGAACAGAAAGAGCCAGGAACAGTATTTGTTGGATTAGCGATTAAAGGTGAACAAACTGCAGTCTTTCCTCTTAATTTAAGTGGAAGTCGTCAACAAATTAGAGAACGATCAGCAAAATATGGATTTTATCATTTATATAAAAAGCTAGAAGAGATATAAGTTTCTTCTAGCTTTTTTTATAGTTAAATTCCGTATTTGTGTGATGGAAAATAAAAAAATCGAATAAATGTTCGATTTTTGTTGGCAAATTGAATTGAAAATAGGTATAATAAGATTAGCAATTCAGTTAAGGAGGAATTTTGAATGAGTGATCGTCAAGCGGCATTAGATATGGCGTTAAAACAAATAGAGAAGCAATTCGGTAAAGGTTCAATTATGAAATTAGGAGAACAAGCGGAACGTAGAATTTCTACAATTTCAAGTGGTTCTTTAGCACTTGATGTGGCGCTAGGGGTAGGCGGATACCCACGTGGCCGTATTATCGAAATTTACGGACCTGAAAGTTCAGGTAAAACGACAGTTTCATTACATGCAATTGCAGAAGTACAACGTCAAGGTGGACAAGCAGCATTCATCGATGCGGAGCACGCAATGGATCCTGTATATGCACAAAAATTAGGCGTTAACATAGATGAATTACTATTATCACAGCCTGATACAGGGGAGCAAGGATTAGAAATCGCAGAAGCACTTGTACGAAGTGGTGCGGTTGACATTATCGTAATTGACTCTGTAGCAGCTCTTGTACCGAAAGCAGAGATTGAAGGAGACATGGGTGACTCACACGTAGGTTTACAAGCACGTTTAATGTCACAAGCACTTCGTAAGCTTTCAGGAGCAATCAACAAATCAAAAACAATTGCAATCTTTATTAACCAAATTCGTGAAAAAGTTGGGGTTATGTTCGGAAACCCAGAAACAACTCCAGGTGGTCGTGCGTTGAAATTCTATTCAACTGTCCGTCTTGAAGTGCGTCGTGCGGAGCAATTAAAGCAAGGTAACGACATCGTTGGTAATAAAACAAAAGTAAAAGTAGTGAAAAATAAAGTAGCGCCACCATTCCGTGTTGCTGAAGTTGATATTATGTACGGAGAAGGTATTTCAAGAGAAGGTGAAATCTTGGATATGGCTTCTGAGCTTGATATCGTTCAAAAGAGCGGTGCTTGGTATTCTTATAATGAAGAACGTTTAGGACAAGGTCGTGAAAATTCGAAGCAATTCTTAAAAGAGAATACGGACTTAAGAGAGGAAATTGCCTTCTTTGTTCGTGATCATCACGGAATTGGTGAAGATTCTGGTGTGGAAGACACGGAAGATTCAACTCTTCAAGATTAAAAAATAAAAGACACGGGTCCCGTGTCTTTTATTTTTTTACCTTCTATTAAAGGGGTATCTATCGTAGTGGTTAAAATATTTTTTTGACTCAAATGGGATGTGTAAAGAGGAATATTCATATGTTTTAAGGGAATAAAATGGTATTTACTAAGGTTTTCCAGGATAATAAGCTATCAATTTTTCAAATTCAGATAACATTCAGGACTGAAGGTAAAGAAAGTAAAAGTAGACAACGCTTGACAATGAAAATTACGATAGATACAATGAGAATGTATATTTTTTCT
This sequence comes from Bacillus sp. 5mfcol3.1, assembly GCF_900114335.1. Taxonomy (NCBI): domain Bacteria; kingdom Bacillati; phylum Bacillota; class Bacilli; order Caryophanales; family Bacillaceae; genus Bacillus; species Bacillus sp. 5mfcol3.1. Next base: position 1,059,127 of record NZ_FOST01000002.1, read on the forward strand.
TATATACGATATACTCTTCTCAAGAAGAGAAGTAATATTCGGAGTAAGGTTTAAAACTTACCGAAATAATAATATGACATTTTAATTGTGAAATGAAGAAAGTCCCTTAAAAAAGCGGGACGACGGTCTTTGCTGTATGTTGTAATTTAATGTACATGCCGACAGTCTTTTTTCATTCATAGCAAGGGGAGGTGAAATCATGAGTAGTACAGTTTGGATACTCATCTCCATTTTGCTTGCAACAACAGTCGGTGCAGTTGTTGGCTTTTTTGTTCGAAAGTCTATTGCTGAAGCGAAGATTAATGGTGCGGCTAATGAAGCGAAACGTATTCTAGACGAAGCGAATCGTGAGGCTGAAGCACTTAAGAAAGAAGCGCTTTTAGAAGCAAAGGATGAAATTCATACACTTCGTACAGAAGCTGAATTAGAAATTCGTGACCGTAGAAGCGAATTACAAAAACAAGAAAATCGTTTAATGCAAAAAGAAGAGAACCTTGATCGTAAAGACGAAACGCTCGATAAACGCGAGCAGCAGTTAGAGAAGAAAGAGGATTCTCTTGTAGCGAGACAACAACAGATTGAAGAGTTGGAAAGCAAAGTGGGAGAGTTAGTTCAAAAGCAACAAACAGAATTAGAGCGCATTTCCAATCTGACACGCGAACAAGCGAAAGCAATTATTCTTGGTAAAGTAGAAAATGAAGTTTCTCATGAAATCGCTGTTATGGTAAAAGAAAGTGAAGTTCGCGCGAAAGAAGAAGCGGATAAGAAAGCAAAAGAGATTTTATCTCTTGCAATGCAAAGATGTGCAGCTGATCATGTTGCTGAAACAACCGTTTCGGTTGTAAATCTTCCAAATGACGAAATGAAGGGACGTATTATCGGGCGTGAAGGTCGTAATATTCGTACGTTAGAAACGTTAACGGGTATTGACTTAATTATCGATGATACACCAGAGGCGGTAATCCTTTCTGGATTCGATCCAATTCGTCGTGAAACAGCTCGTATCGCTCTTGATAAACTAGTACAGGACGGACGTATTCACCCAGCGCGTATTGAAGAGATGGTCGAAAAATCAAGACGTGAAGTGGACGAGTATATTCGCGAAGTCGGAGAGCAAACAACGTTTGAAGTGGGTGTTCATGGATTACACCCAGATTTAATTAAAATTTTAGGTCGTTTAAAATACCGTACAAGTTATGGACAAAACGTCTTAAAACACTCTATGGAAGTTGCATATTTAACTGGACTTATGGCAGCAGAGCTTGGCGAGGATGAAAAACTAGCAAGACGTGCTGGTCTATTACATGATATCGGAAAAGCGATTGACCATGAAGTAGAAGGTAGCCACGTTGAAATTGGTGTTGAACTCGCAACGAAATATAAAGAGCATCCTGTAGTTATAAACAGTATCGCATCTCACCATGGTGACACAGAACCAACTTCTATCATTGCAGTTTTAGTTGCAGCAGCAGATGCTTTATCAGCTGCAAGACCGGGAGCTCGTAGTGAAACGCTTGAAAACTACATTCGTCGTCTTGAAAAGTTAGAAGAGATTTCAGAGTCTTATGAAGGCGTTGAAAAATCATTTGCAATTCAAGCAGGACGTGAAGTTCGTATTTTGGTAAAACCAGATACAATCGATGATTTAGAAGCTCATCGTTTAGCTCGTGATATCCGAAAACGTATTGAAAATGAACTGGATTACCCAGGACATATTAAAGTAACTGTTATTCGTGAAACACGTGCAGTGGAATACGCAAAATAAAGTGGTGAAACACCACTTTATTTTTTTGTGTTGGAATTGGATAAAATAAAGACAGTTAGTTATATAGCGTAAAAGTGAAACAAACTTATAATAAACATATTATAAGGAATTTCCTTAATGCTATAGCAATAAAAAATGCAGTACATAGAAAGGGTAAGACATATGAGAATATTATTTGTTGGGGATGTAGTAGGATCTCCTGGTAGAGGTATGATTCAACAATACGTACCGGCATTAAAGAAAAAATATACACCTACAGTAACAATCATTAATGGAGAAAACGCAGCAGGTGGCCGTGGGATTACAGAAAAAATATATCGAAACTTTTTAGAGTGTGGGGCGCAAGCAGTTACACTTGGAAACCATGCTTGGGATAATCGTGAAGTATTTGAATTCATCGATGATGCAAAATATCTTGCAAGACCAGCTAACTTCCCAGAAGGAACTCCAGGAAGAGGACTTATCTTTGTGAACTGTAATGGAACAGAAGTTGCAGTTATTAACTTACAAGGACGTACTTTCCTTCCTCCGATTGATTGTCCATTCCGTAAAGTGGATGAATTAATTAATATTGCGAAAAAACGTACGAATATTATCTTTGTTGATTTCCATGCGGAGACTACAAGTGAAAAACAAGCGCTAGGTTGGTATGTAGATGGACGTGCTACAGCAGTAGTAGGTACGCATACGCATGTCCCTACAGCGGATAACCGTATTTTACCAAGCGGAACGGCATATATTACAGATGTTGGGATGACAGGGCCATATGATGGAATATTAGGTATGGACCGAGAAGCGGTATTGAAGAAGTTTTTAACGAACTTACCAGTACGATTTGAAGTAACAAGTGGTAGAACGCAATTAAGTGCAGTGTTAATTGATGTGGATCCAAATACAGGAAAAGCAAAGAAAATTGAGCGTATTTTAATTAATGACGATCAACCATTTTTTGAGTAAATTTCCGTTAAATTTTAGATAAGTTATTATATTTTAATTTTTTAGAAAAATTACGAAAATTTAGCAGGAATACGCGCCATTCCTCGTGAATATAAGTTAAAGTGAAATAATTGCTAATACTTTTTAAAGAAACGAGGAGGAAACGCGGAATGGAAATATTAAAAGTTAAAGCAACGTCGGTCCCTAATTCTGTAGCTGGTGCACTTGCAGGTGTTATTCGCGAACGCGGAACAGCAGAAATTCAAGCTATTGGTGCAGGTGCATTGAACCAAGCGGTAAAGGCAGTAGCAATCGCAAGAGGATTTGTAGCGCCTAGTGGTTTGGACCTGATTTGTATCCCAGCGTTTACAGATATTATGATTGATGGCGAAGAGCGTACAGCAATAAAATTAATTGTAGAACCTCGTTAAGTTTTAAACAACCTGTTTGCAGTATGCAAACAGGTTGTTTTTATAATGGAGGAATGAAAATGAAAATTTTTGATGCTCATTGTGACGTGCTTCTTCAGTTATGGAGTGCACAAGGGAAAAGGAATTTTAACGATGATTCACAATTACATATTACATTTGAACAGTTAAAGAGAAGAAAAGGAAGTATACAATGTTTTGCTATATATGTACCAGAAACAGTGGCATATGAAAACCGATTTGAAGCAGCATTACAAATGGTAGATATTTTTTATAATGAAATTTTATCCCTACCAGGTGTAAAGTTTATTCAGACAAAAGATGATATTAACATGTTAAAACAGGACGAGGTTGGAGCGATATTAACACTAGAAGGATGCGAAGCAATTGGAAAAGAAGCAATGAAATTACGGTTGTTGTATCGCCTAGGAGTACGTTCTTTTGGACTAACATGGAATTATGCCAATCTCTTAGCTGATGGTGCGCTAGAGACACGTGGGGCGGGTTTAACGAATTTTGGTAAACAGGTTGTACAAGAACTGAATGCGCTACATGTATGGACTGATGTGTCTCATCTAAATGAAAGAAGTTTTTGGGATGTTATAGAGATTGCAAAAAATCCTATTGCTTCCCACTCAAATTGTATGAAACTTTGCGAGCACCCACGTAATTTAAACGATGAACAACTTAAAGCTCTTATAAAGAAAAATGGCATGATCGGTGTCACTTTTGTACCGCAGTTTCTAACAAGTGAAAGGCAAGTAAATATAACTGATATCATAAAACATATCGAATATATTTGCTCGCTAGGTGGAGAAAACAATATAGGGTTTGGTTCAGATTTTGATGGGATTGTAGATACGGTTGTCAATGTATCTGCCTATGGAGATTATGAAAATGTCATGAATGAGCTTTATAAATACTATGCTGCATCTACTGTAGAAAGATTTTTATATGATAATTTTGTTGAACATATGAGTTTTTAAGTTTGTGGTTTAAAATTCAGAAAAATTAAAATTAATTCATTTGATTTTATTGCTTTTTTTAAGACCTAATACTAGAATGAAAAACAAAATAGCTTTATACTAAAGATTCAGGGAAATCAGAAGAGGCATAATTTGCGTCCGTTGTAGTTTATTTGCATAAAAAATGCTAAACTATTACTGTAAAAAAATACACTACAATGAATGCAGCCAAAAGGGGTGTAGGAGATGATTAGTCAACTTTCATGGAAAGTTGGAGGCCAACAAGGTGAAGGAATTGAAAGTACAGGAGAAATCTTCTGTATTGCATTAAACCGATTAGGATATTACCTATACGGTTACCGCCACTTCTCATCACGTATAAAAGGCGGCCATACAAATAATAAAATTCGTGTAAGTACAACAGAAGTACGCGCGATCTCAGATGATTTAGATATTTTAATTGCTTTTGACCAAGAAACAATTGATTTTAACTTCCACGAACTACGTCCAGGTGGAATTGTAGTTGCGGATGCGAAATTTAATCCAACAATACCCGACAATACAGATGTAAATCTATATGTGATACCGTTTACAGATATTGCTTCAGAATTAGGCACATCGTTAATGAAAAACATGGTTGCTGTTGGAGCATCAAGTGCAGTATTAGGATTAGACGAAACAGCTTATTTAGATGTTGTTGAAGAAATCTTTGGTCGTAAAGGAGAGCAAGTCGTTCAAAAGAATATGGACGCAATTAAACGTGGCTCTCAATATATGAAAGAATTACTAGGTGAGAAAGTAAACATGATGCAGCTTGAAAAAGCTGATGGTAAAAAACGCATGTTTATGATTGGAAACGATGCAATCGCATTTGGTGCGGTAGCTGGTGGTGCTCGTTTTATGTCAGCATACCCAATCACACCTGCATCAGAAATTATGGAATACTTAATTAAAAAATTACCGAAAGTCGGCGGAACAGTAATCCAAACTGAGGATGAAATTGCAGCTTGTACAATGGCAATCGGCGCAAACTATGCTGGTGTTCGTACATTAACTGCATCTGCTGGTCCTGGTCTGTCATTAATGATGGAAGCAATCGGTTTAGCAGGTATTACAGAAACCCCATTAGTAATTGTTGATACACAACGTGGTGGTCCAAGTACGGGATTACCAACGAAACAAGAACAGTCTGACTTAATGGCGATGATTTACGGTACGCATGGTGAAATTCCAAAAATCGTAATGGCGCCAAGTACAGTTGAAGAAGCTTTCTATGACATTGTAGAAGCATTTAACTTATCTGAAGAATATCAAGTTCCTGTTATTTTCTTAACAGATTTACAGCTTTCGTTAGGAAAACAAACAGTAGAACCACTTAAATTAGATAAAGTGGAAATCCGTCGTGGTAAGCTTGATTTAGAAGCAGAATTACCAGAACGTGAAAATAAAGCATACTTCAAGCGTTATGAAGTAACTGAAGACGGCGTTTCGCCGCGTGTTTTACCTGGTATGAAAAATGGTGTTCACCATGTTACAGGTGTAGAACATGATGAAACTGGAAAGCCATCGGAATCAGCAATAAACCGTAAAGATCAAATGGACAAACGTTTCCGTAAAATGGAGAACTTGAAGTTTAATACCCCTGTTTATAAAAATGTTAAGCATGAAGAAGCAGATGTATTGCTTGTTGGATTTAACTCAACTCGTGGTGCGATCGAAGAGGCAATGACGCGTTTAGAACAAGAGGGTATGAAAGTAAACCATGCTCATGTGCGTTTAATTCACCCGTTCCCAACAGCTGAAATCGATCCACTTGTGAAAAAGGCGAAGCGTGTTGTAGTAGTAGAAAACAATGCAACAGGTCAACTTGCTAACATTATGAAAATGAATCTTGGTAATGGTGAGAAAATTTCTAGTCTTTTAAAATATGATGGAAACCCATTCTTGCCGAAAGAGATTTACAACGAATGCAAAAAAGGGGTTGTATTAAATGGCAACATTTAAGGACTTTCGTAACAGTGTAAAGCCAAACTGGTGCCCAGGTTGCGGAGACTTCTCAGTGCAAGCTGCAATTCAACGTGCAGCAGCTAACGTTGGCTTAAATCCAGATGAACTTGCTGTTATTTCTGGTATCGGCTGTTCAGGCCGTATTTCAGGTTATATTAATTCATATGGTGTGCATAGTATTCATGGTCGTGCCCTTCCGATTGCACAAGGTGTGAAAATGGCAAATCGTGATTTAACAGTGATCGCTTCAGGTGGTGACGGTGATGGATTTGCGATTGGTATGGGACATACAATCCATTCTATTCGTCGTAATATCGACATTACGTACATCGTAATGGATAACCAAATTTACGGATTAACAAAAGGGCAAACTTCACCACGTAGTGAAGCTGGATTTAAAACGAAAAGCACACCACAAGGTTCAATTGAACCATCACTAAATGTAATGGAAATGGCTTTAACAGCTGGTGCGACATTTGTGGCGCAAAGCTTTTCGAGTGATTTAAAAGAATTAACACAAATTATTGAAGCTGGTATTAACCATAAAGGATTTTCATTAATTAACGTATTTAGCCCATGTGTTACTTACAATAAAGTAAATACTTACGATTGGTTTAAAGAGAATTTAACGAAACTAAGCACAGTAGAGGGATATGATCCATCTAATCGCATGATGGCTATGCAAACATTAATGGAAAATAACGGTTTAGTAACAGGTTTAATTTATCAAAATACTAAGCAACCATCATATCAAGAACTTGTTAAAGGCTATAGTGAAGAGCCTTTAGTGAAATCTGATTTAAATATGGATCAGAAAATGTTTGATGAGCTTGTTGCTGAATTTATGTAATGTAAGAAGAGGAGGTTGCCGATTTGGCAACCTTTTTTATGTGCAAAAAATATAGGGTAGTTTTATTTACTTAGAAAATTCAGAATGGTAAAATAATATGTAAATCGTTGTATGAAAATGGCAAGTTCATTGCTTATGAAATGTAAGATAATAAAGGGCCTCTGAATTGTTAAAATTGGCGAAACACGTCATACTATGGTAATGTTTATAGGGATAAAGCAATATGCTTTTGGGTAGGACAACAAGAAATGATAAAAAGGGAATGTCTATTTGCGTGGGGAAGACTTCATTCTTATGAATGATTAGATTGATTACTCAAGTTTCAAAGGACAAGTTATCTCCAAGCTATCTAACCATTTTTGAGGTGAGTCTAAGCGCATTAAAATGGACTATAGAGTGTGTATAGTTAAGGGTGAAAGGAGATTACCGATGAACGAGCAACAACGATTAGCAAGTCAACAAGCAAATTCCTCTACGAAAAAAGAAGAGAAAGATTATAGTAAATACTTTGAAAGTGTATATCAACCACCTTCCTTAAAGGATGCGAAAAAGCGCGGGAAAGAAGAAGTTAAAATTGAACGGGATTTTGGCTTACCTGAAGAGTTTCGCAATTTTGGTACAGGCCGAAAGTTCTATATTCGTACATATGGTTGTCAAATGAATGAGCATGATACGGAAGTAATGGCAGGTATTTTCACAACACTTGGATATGAACCAACTTTTTCAACTGAGGATGCAGATGTAGTTTTATTAAACACTTGTGCCATTCGTGAAAATGCTGAAAATAAAGTGTTTGGTGAACTAGGCCATTTAAAGTCACTAAAACGAAGAAATCCGGACCTTTTAATTGGTGTATGTGGTTGTATGTCTCAAGAAGAATCTGTTGTAAATAAAATTATGCAAAAAAATCAGCATGTAGATATGGTGTTTGGAACGCATAATATTCATAGATTACCGTACATTCTAAAAGATGCGATGTTCTCGAAGGAAACGGTAGTTGAAGTTTGGTCAAAGGAAGGCGACGTAATTGAAAACCTTCCGAAAGTACGCCGTGGTGATATTAAAGCTTGGGTAAATATTATGTATGGCTGTGATAAGTTCTGTACGTATTGTATTGTACCGTATACACGAGGAAAAGAGCGAAGTAGACGTCCAGAAGATATTATCCAAGAGATTCGTCACTTAGCTGCGAATGGTTATAAAGAAATTACATTACTTGGACAGAACGTAAATGCATATGGTAAAGATTTTGAAGATGTAAAATACGGTCTTGGTGATTTAATGGACGAACTTCGTAAAGTTGATATAGCCCGTATTCGTTTTACAACGAGCCATCCACGTGATTTCGATGATCACTTAATTGAAGTACTTGGCAAAGGTGGCAACCTAGTAGAACATATCCATTTACCAGTTCAATCTGGAAGTACAGATATGTTGAAAATTATGGCGCGTAAATATTCGCGTGAGCATTATTTAGAACTTGTAAGAAAAATTAAAGAAGCAATTCCAGATGCAGTATTAACAACAGATATTATCGTTGGTTTCCCAAATGAAACAGATGAGCAATTTGAAGAAACGATGTCGTTATATCGTGAAGTAGGATTTGATACTGCCTTTACATTTATTTATTCTCCTCGCGAAGGTACACCAGCTGCAAAAATGAAAGATAATGTACCGATGGAAGTAAAGAAAGAACGTCTTCAACGCTTAAATACACTAGTAAATACGTTGGCAATTGAAAAGAATAGTCGTTATAAAGGTCAAATTGTAGAAGTGTTAGTTGATGGGGAAAGTAAAAATAATCCGGAAGTACTTGCAGGTTATACTCGTACGAATAAACTTGTAAACTTCGTTGCTTCAAAATCTTTAATTGGTCAGCTTGTGAAAGTAAAAGTAACGGAAGCAAAAACTTGGTCTCTTAACGGGGAATTAGTTGAAGAGCCGATTGAGGTGAAATAATAGATGAAAGTATATTCGAAAGATGACATTGTTGAACAAGCGAAAGAATTAGCAAAAATGATTTCTGAAACAGAAGAGGTTGATTTTTTTAAGAAAGCAGAGGCGCAAATTCATAAAAATGAAAATGTAAAGCGCGCAATCGATGAAATTAAAGCACTGCAAAAACAAGCAGTAAACTTGCAACATTACGGGAAATGGGAAGCTTTAAAAAAGGTAGAAGCTGAAATTGATGCATTGCAAGATAAGTTAGACAGTATTCCAGTTGTACAAGAATTTAAATCTTCACAAACATATGTAAATGACTTATTACAGTTAGTTGCTAGTACAATTTCTAACAACGTAACAGATGAAATATTAATTTCAACTGGTGGCGATGTACTTAAGGGTGAAACTGGCGCAGCGGTAGAAAGTAAAAAAGGAAATTGTGGTTGTTAAAGAGATGTCATATTGACATCTCTTTTTTTTAGTTGATTAAACGTAAGTTCTTCTCAAAAAAAGAATGACACATTCCGCTATTGTCACGCATATGATTAAGTGAATAGTGATTGAGGAGGGTTACGAATGTCCGAATTTAGAGAGATTATTACAAAAGCAGTGGTTGGAAAAGGACGTAAGTATACAAAGTCAACGCATACATGTGAATCGAATAATGAACCAACAAGTATTTTAGGGTGCTGGGTAATTAACCACTCGTACGAAGCAAGAAAGAATGGGAAGCATGTGGAAATTGAAGGTTTCTATGATGTGAACACTTGGTATTCATTTGATGGAAATACAAAGACTGAAGTTGTAACAGAACGCGTGAACTACACGGACGAAGTAAGCATTGGTTATCGTGATAAAAACTTTTCTGGTGACGATTTAGAAATTATTGCTCGTGTTATTCAGCCACCAAATTGTTTAGAAGCGCTTGTATCACCAAACGGTAATAAAATTGTTGTAACTGTAGAACGTGAATTTGTAACAGAAGTAGTTGGAGAAACGAAAATTTGTGTAAGTGTAAATCCTGAAGGCTGCGTAGAATCAGATGATGATTTCCAAATTGCTGATGATGAATTTGAAGAATTAGATCCGAACTTTATCGTTGATGCAGAAGAAGAGTAATAGAAAGCTAGGGAGAAGTTCTTCCTAGCTTTTTACTTTACATAAGTGGCGCTGAATGAACATGATTCTTTATGAAATATGTTATAATGAAGATAGACTCCTGAAATAGGAGATATGGATGTCCGTGAAATGTGACATATATGAAAATTGATTACTATGTAAGAATTATGGAGGAAAAGTATGACGCAATATACCCCTATGATACAGCAATATTTAAAGGTTAAGGCAGACTATCAAGATGCCTTTTTATTTTTCCGATTAGGCGATTTTTATGAAATGTTCTTTGAAGATGCCGTTAAAGCAGCTCATGAGCTTGAGATTACATTAACGAGCCGAGATGGTGGCAGTAGTGATCGTATACCGATGTGCGGTGTACCCCATCATGCAGCTAAAAACTATATTGAACAACTTGTTGAAAAAGGATATAAAGTTGCTGTTTGTGAGCAAGTGGAAGATCCAAAAACAGCTAAAGGTGTAGTGCGCCGTGAAGTAGTACAACTAATTACGCCAGGAACGATGATGGAAGGGCGTACAATTGATGAGAAAGAAAACAACTTCTTAGCCGCATTAACATATTTTGAAGATGGATCATATGCTTTAGCTTGTAATGATTTAACGACTGGACAAAATACAGTAACGTTATTGACTGGTTCAGTAGAAGATATTTTATTGGAAGTGTATGCAACTGGTTCGAAAGAAATTGTTGTAGATTCTTTATTTTCTAAAGATGAATTAAATAAATTAACTGAAACGTTAAAAATGACAATTTCATATGAAGATGCAACGGCAATTCCTGAAGGATTAGAACATCTTGTGAAAAATGTTTCGCAAGCAAAGTTAATTAAAGCAATTGGACGCTTATTTAACTATGTGATAAGAACACAAAAACGTTCATTAGATCATTTACAACCTGTAGAAATTTATTATACGAATCAATTTATGAAAATTGATGTGCATTCAAAGCGAAATTTAGAGCTGACGGAAACACTTCGAACGAAAGAAAAAACAGGATCATTATTATGGCTATTGGATAAAACAAAAACAGCTATGGGTGGTCGTATGTTAAAACAGTGGATGGAACGTCCACTTATTCAGAAAGAAAAAGTTGAAGAGCGTTTAGAAATGGTTGAAACATTTGTAAATGATTACTTCTTACGTGAAGATTTAAAAGAAAAATTAAAAGAAGTATATGATTTAGAACGTTTAGCAGGAAAAGTTGCATTTGGTAATGTCAATGCAAGGGACTTATTACAGTTAAGACGATCTTTACTTCAAGTGCCAGCTATTTTAGAAGCGATTAGTTTGTTAGATAATGCTTATGCAGCAAGGTTAATTCAAGGAGCGGATCCATGTGAGAGCTTAACTGAATTACTAGGAAGAAGTATTCAAGAAAACCCACCGCTTTCTATTAAAGATGGAGATATTATTAAAGACGGTTATAATGACAAGCTTGATCAATATCGTTACGTTAGTAAAAACGGAAAAACGTGGATCGCTGAGCTTGAAAAACGAGAGCGTGATATTACAGGAGTTAAATCGTTAAAAATCGGGTACAACCGTATTTTCGGCTACTACATTGAAGTGACGAAGGCGAATCTTGCAGCACTTCCAGAAGGCCGCTACGAACGAAAACAAACGCTTGCTAATGCTGAACGTTTCATTACAGATGAACTGAAAGAAAAAGAAACGTTAATTTTAGAAGCAGAAGAAAAAATTGTACAACTAGAATACGATTTATTTACAGCGCTTCGTGAAGAAGTAAAAGTATTTATTCCGAAATTACAACATTTAGCAAAAGTAATTAGTGAATTAGACGTACTGCAAAGTTTTGCGACAGTTAGTGAAGAAGAACAGTTTGTAAAACCTGTACTAACAACGAAGCGTGAAATCTTTATTAAAGATGGTCGTCATCCTGTCGTTGAAAAAGTATTGAACGGGAAATTGTATGTACCGAATGACTGTATTATGCCAGAGAAGATGGATGTCTTTTTAATTACAGGACCGAACATGTCTGGTAAAAGTACGTATATGAGACAGTTAGCACTTGTAACGGTTATGTCACAAATTGGTTGTTTCGTACCAGCAACAGAAGCAGTATTACCTGTATTTGATCAAATCTTTACGAGAATTGGTGCAGCGGATGATTTAATATCAGGTCAAAGTACATTTATGGTCGAAATGTTAGAAGCGAAAAATGCAATTGCAAACGCATCAGAAAGAAGTTTAATTTTATTCGATGAAATTGGACGAGGTACATCTACGTATGATGGCATGGCACTTGCACAAGCAATCATTGAACATATTCATGACCAAATTGGTGCAAAAACGTTATTCTCTACGCATTATCACGAATTGACTGTGTTAGAAGAGAGTTTAGATCAACTGAAAAATGTACACGTTTCAGCAATTGAAGAGAATGGAAAAGTAGTATTCCTTCATAAAATTCAAGATGGAGCAGCTGATAAAAGTTACGGAATTCACGTTGCGCAACTTGCAGAGCTTCCAGATAGCTTAATCGCCCGCGCGAAAGAAGTGTTAGCACAACTAGAAGGACAGGAAGAAATTATTATTCCAAAGCGTGTAGAAGTAAAGGTACAAGAAGTTGTTCCAGAACCTGTAGTTGTAAAAGAAGAACCGGCAGAAATACAAGAAAAGAAAGAAGAGACTGAAGAAGAGTCACAACTATCTTTCTTTGGAGGAGACCAATCTTCAAAAAAACAAGACAAGCCTGTGCTTGATCAAAAAGAAAGCGCAGTACTTGCGCAAATTAAAAAAATTGATTTACTTGATATGACACCTTTAGAAGCGATGAACGAATTGTATCGCTTACAGAAGAAGTTAAAGAAAGGATGAGTAAGTAGATGGGGAAAATTCGCAAACTCGATGACCAACTCTCTAACTTAATTGCGGCAGGGGAAGTAGTAGAGCGCCCTGCTTCAGTCGTAAAAGAACTTGTGGAAAATTCTATCGATGCGAATAGTACATCTATTGAAATCCACTTAGAAGAAGCTGGGTTATCGAAAATTCGTATCATTGATAACGGTGATGGTATTGCAGAAGAAGACTGTATCGTCGCTTTTGAACGCCATGCGACGAGTAAAATTAAAGATGAAAACGATCTGTTTCGCATAAGAACACTCGGTTTCCGCGGTGAGGCACTGCCGAGTATTGCCTCTGTTAGTGAATTAGAATTAATTACTAGCACAGGTGATGCGCCTGGTACACACCTCATAATTAAAGGTGGAGACATTATAAAACAAGAGAAAACTGCGAGCCGAAAAGGAACAGATATTACAGTACAAAACTTATTCTTTAATACACCAGCGCGTCTTAAATATATGAAAACCATTCATACGGAGCTCGGGAATATTACAGATATCGTGTATCGTATTGCAATGTCACATCCAGAAGTATCGTTAAAACTGTTTCATAATGAAAAGAAATTGCTTCATACATCAGGTAACGGTGATGTAAGGCAAGTACTTGCATCGATTTACAGTATTCAAGTTGCGAAGAAGCTTGTTCCAATTGAAGCTGAATCTTTAGACTTTACAATTAAAGGCTATGTAACATTACCAGAAGTAACAAGAGCATCTCGTAATTATATGTCAACGATCGTAAATGGTCGTTACGTTCGAAACTTTGTACTAATGAAAGCAATTCAGCAAGGATACCATACATTACTGCCAGTCGGCCGGTATCCAATTGGCTTCTTATCGATTGAAATGGATCCAATGCTAGTTGACGTTAACGTACATCCAGCGAAGTTAGAGGTTCGTTTTAGTAAAGAACAAGAATTGCTAAAGCTGATCGAAGAAACATTGCAAGCTGCATTTAAAAAAATACAGCTCATTCCAGATGCAGGCGTAACAACGAAGAAAAAAGAAAAAGACGAAAGTGTGCAAGAACAGTTCCAGTTTGAGCATGCAAAGCCGAAAGAACCATCTATGCCGGACATTGTTTTACCAACTGGAATGGATGCAAAACAAGAAGAACCGCAGGCTGTGAAACAGCCACCACAACTGTGGCAACCGCCGAAACAAGAATGGCAACCACCACAGTCGCTCATAAGAGAAGAACAAAGTTGGCAACCATCTACTAAACCGATAATCGAAGAACCAATTCAAGAAGAGAAATCGTGGGACAGTAATGAAGAGGACTTTGAACTAGAGGAATTAGAAGAAGAAGTTCGGGAAATAAAAGAGATTGAAATGAACGGGAATGACTTACCACCACTTTATCCAATTGGACAAATGCATGGAACATATATTTTCGCTCAAAATGATAAAGGCTTATATATGATTGACCAGCATGCCGCGCAGGAACGTATTAATTATGAATACTTCCGTGATAAAGTAGGAAGGGTAGCGCAAGAAGTACAAGAGTTACTTGTACCGTACCGTATTGATCTATCTCTTACTGAATTTTTACGTGTCGAAGAACAGTTAGAAGAACTAAAAAAAGTCGGGCTATTTTTAGAACAATTCGGCCATCAATCCTTTATCGTCCGCTCGCATCCAACATGGTTCCCGAAAGGACAAGAAACAGAAATTATCGATGAAATGATGGAGCAAGTTGTTAAACTAAAAAAAGTTGATATTAAAAAGTTACGTGAAGAAGCAGCCATCATGATGAGCTGTAAAGCATCCATTAAAGCGAATCAATATTTAACGAACGATCAAATATTTGCCTTACTGGAAGAATTACGTACAACAACAAATCCATACACATGCCCACACGGAAGACCGATTCTTGTGCATCATTCTACTTATGAGTTGGAGAAGATGTTTAAGAGGGTTATGTAGAGTGAATAAAATTACTTTTCAAAAGGGAGCAACATTTACTGTTGCTCCCTTTTAATATGTAGATTTAATTGTTAAACGAAAATAAGGTGGAGTAATTTTGCAGTTTATTTCTTGGTTGCGTTAGCTTAAATTTATCTATGTATAAAAAAGCGCTGTATACAGCACTTTTTAAAAGGTGCATGAATTGTATAATAAAGGTTTCTACATTACTAACCAAATAACTATGCATGGCCAAATGTTGCTTCTTATTTGGCTAATTGTTATAAGGATCTATACAATTATTTATTTTTATTATTATTGATTTTTTCAGTGTATAGAACTTGCTCTTTATAGTGCTTCTTAATTGGAAAGTTATGTGTACCTGTCCCGTTCTTGAATTTTTTATCAATGGGGTTCTTTAGAGGAACTGTTGTAGTTTCAGTAAATTCATATGGGTAATTTATTTTAGATTTATCTTCAAACATGAAAATGCCTCCTTTTAGGATCTCCTAAATTCTTTACTATAACATGATATGCATATAGATTTTTTTTGGACTAGTTATTTATATAGGTTAATGGAATTTAATTACATAACCACTGAAACATTTTAAAGGAAAACAATTTGAGAAGAAATGGTAAGGATAGCTGTTAGCTCCTATTGTTGTTTTTTTGTTTGACAGCACAGTGAATTATGCATATAAATTCAATATAGATTGTTTTTATAATATGGTTTATATGGGGTTTTCCTGATAATATAATGTGGGATATTATAGTGTTATTAGGTTATTAGGAACATTTAATGCTGTTTCATAACTGAAAGGAAATTGAAAAAAAACTGAAACTTTTCTCATAAAAATTCAATCTAACTTGAAAAATGAAAGGAAAATGAAATTTTCCAAAAGATATTCTTTGTTAAGATAAAAAGCATACATACAAAAAGTATTGACATATCTTAAAAATGTATTTTCAAGATATAGTGGGGGAAAAGATGAGATTAGAAAAACAATTAATAAAAAAGGTGTATTATGAAACATTCCTAATGGAAAATGAAACAAAACCAACTCTTGACGTACTTGGACAAGCTTATGTAAACGAAGAAAAAAATCAGATTTCTGATGGGTCTTATATTCGTTTTGCACAAGGTGAATTTTATTATCGTCATCAAGATTTTGAAGCAGCTATTTTTAAATGGGAGAAGGTTAGTAATGAATTAGCACCATGGGCACAAAAAAATATTGCGGATGCTTATTTCGAACTTAATCAATTATCATTTGCTGAAAATATTTATACTTCCGTTACTACTGATAATAAAATATTGATGACCGAAATTAGATTACAATTACTTTCTCTTTACATTGAGCAAAATAATTTTGACTCAGCTTTCGGTGTTATTAAAGAAGCAGTTTCTTTAAATCCTGATTATCCGAATGTCACAAAAATTGCCCGTTCCTTTTATGAGGAACAGCAAGATTTTGATAGTGCAGTAGAGCTTGCTGTGAATGAGTTAATTCGAATAGAATCGTATCCGTGGTTTGAGGTGTTAAAAGGATATATCGATAAAGGGTTTACTAAACATATTTCACCAGACTATTTTTATGATGCATTAGCTACATTAAATAATGTAGATCAAGTACAATTTACACAAATGGTTTCATCACTTTGGAACAGTTATAAAGATGAACAAAATTATTTATTATGGCTTAATACAATAAATGAATTTTTCTTACATATTGAAATACATTCGTCCGATATATGGAACAAAGTTTCTGCTCTTTACGAAGAAACGTACTTTGCATTAATTCAAGGTCAATATACGCTTAGACAATTAAACGATATCATACCAAATCTGTTAGCAAATTGGTTAAAGGTAGTCAATCCATCTTATGCTGTATTTCCATCTGCAGCTGTATTGGCATGGGATGAGATTTTCCCTTCCAAAATAGATTCAGCAAATATAGAACATGCGGAAAATTTACTGTCACATTCTATTAATCATGTAAATGGCTTAGAGTACAGCTTACATCTTTTTGAATCTATTACACAATGGGCACAAAAGCACAATATAGAAATAGGTCACCGATTTAAATGGCTAGTTGACGAGCTCGCAGATTTAAGAACAAATCGTATTTTAGTAACGGGAACTTCAGGAAACGGAAAAACTACATTTATTAACTCTATATTAGGAGAAAATATATTAGAAAAATCAATTTCAAATGTAGTAGTTTTAAAAAATGATGCTCATATAGAAATAAACGCCATAACAGACTCAGCAATTACAACAACGGAAGATGTCTCTGATTACCATAATATGATGTCTCAGCACCATCAAACATATAGAGATAGAGCGTGTGTTGAATTTAAATTACCATGCAGATTTTTAAATGAAAATAAACTTACATTTGTAGTGACACCTGGCTTTAATAGGAATAACGACACTAGAGATGAGATATTCGAATATTTAAATTCTATAGACGAATTACTATTCGTATTGAATGCGGATTCACCTTTTACTGATAAAGAACGTGACATTCTATTAAGTATTCAAGAACATACGCCAAATTTACAAATTCATTTCTTATTAAATAAAATCGATAACATTTACAGTGAAGCAGAAGTAAAAAGGGTATTACATGATACGGCAGCGAGAATAAACACATATTTCCCACATGCGAGAATTTTCCCTTATTCTTCGTTATATACAAGTAGTCAACAATTAAATGATTTAATTGAGTTTATTCATTTTAACTTTAATCATAAACATATCGATGCAGAACGTACTGAAAAGTTATTATATTTCATTCGAAAAACAATTACATATCTTTTGGATAAACGTGTTGAGAAAGAAAACAATCTAGTGGATGCTATTAATTGGAATGAAGATATGCTAGTGAAACTAAACGGTAGCATTAATAACCTTACTGCATTTGAGAGGGAAAAAATTCATTTCATTACACAATCATATCGTTCAATGAAGACTGAAATTACGAATGATCTTACTGAAAATATCCCGAAGATATTAAAGAGTTGTTCTAATATAATTAGTGAAGAAAGTGATTTCGGGCACATGGATACGGAACTAAATAAAGCAATGAATGAAAGAGTGCATAAATATTTAGAACAAACTGTACTACCTAATCTTGCTCTTTCTATGCAAAATTGGATTGCAACTTCTAATAATGAGCTTCTTCAAAGCCAAACGTATTTAGAAGAACTTAGTGAAGGGCTTAATTCACTATTTGGAGAAAATAGAATACAGTTAGAATGTGACTTTAAAGTGCTTGATGACTGGCGCAGAGATACTGACAGGATGACGACTAGAATACAAATGGATGAAGTAAATATTTTACGTCGATTTACGCCAGCACAATTTTTACTGAAAAGTGCCGGTAAATTATTTGGAGTTCTTCCTAAAAATAAATCTATGCTATATAACAAATACAAACAGTATGTAGAAAATGAAGATTATACTGAGGTAACGGCTTCTATTATGAAGAAATTTTTCTTGCAATTTGAGCTGTTTGAAAACACACAAGAGCGAGATATTAATATATTCTTTAGGAATCCATTTAACTCCTTAAAGCAAGCTGTAGAAAACACGCATTTAGAAATACAAGAAAAACAAGAGATATTACATAAGATGAAATCAAATCCTGAAATCTATCATGATTCTATCATGCTCTTTGAATTGAGATTGCGTCAATGTGAAGTAATTTTAAATATAGGTAATGATAATACCTATACGGATGTAGCTTTAGAAACAAGCGTAGAATAAAAGTAAAAGGGAGCAACTGTAATAAGTTGCTCCTTTTTCATATATAGATTATTTTTCTGTTTCTTTAATTTTAGTTTGTACTTCGCCAGTTTTAATTTTATTGCTTTCTGAGAAGCGTAATAAATCGCCTTCAATAATTTTGTCAGACATTCGTAATTCATTTTGTGCACGTTTAATGAGGGCTTGAGCTTCTTTTTTTGGTAAATCTACAATTTCACCTGTTATACGGTCGTAGAAAGTGTTGTTTTTGTATGCATACTTATCTGTAATGAAGCTACCATCACGTAAAACAACAAAGCCAGTATATTCATCTGAAAACATATCATGGCCAAAACGAATATCATTCGTAGAATCAACACCTAATAAATTTAGAATAGTAGGTTTCATATCGATTTGTCCAGTAGGCTTTGAAATAGTTTGACCTTCTGTTTGTCCAGGAATATGAATATATAAAGGTGTACGTTGTAAATTTAAAGTATCAAATTCTGTTATTTGATCTTTTTCTAAAAACTGTGCCATTGCACGATTATGTTTTTCGGAAATACCATAATGATCACCGTATAACACAATAATAGAATCATCGTAAAGCCCCTCGGCCTTTAGACGTTCAATAAATTTTTTAATTGATTCGTCTAAGTAACGTGCTGTTACGATGTAACGATCAAATACGCCATTACCAGAGTTGTATGGTTCAATGAATTTTGTATCTTCATCATACGTAAATGGATAATGGTTTGTTAAAGTAAGGAAACGAGCATAGAATGGTTGATTAACAGTTTTTAATATATCTACTGATTGATCAAAGTATTCGATATCTTTTAATCCCCAATTTAAATTTGTTTCTGGTGTAATTTTGTAATCAAGCTCATTATAGTAACGATCATAACCAAGAGCAGAGTACATAATATTACGATTCCAAAATGTTGCGTTATTCGCATGGAATACAGAAGTGAAATAACCTTGCTGACGTAAAATTTCTGGAGTTGCAGTATAATCATTGTTACCGTGTGTGAAGAATACAGCCCCTCGATTTAATGGATACAACGACGTATCGATTAGAAATTCAGAATCGGATGTTTTCCCTTGACCAGTTTGATGGAAAAAGTTATCAAAGTAATAACTTTCATTTATGAATTCATTTAGGAATGGTGTAACTTCTTGCCCATTGACTGATGCGCCTATTAAGAAGGTTTGCAAGGATTCAAGAGTGACGACAATTACATTTTTTCCTTTCGCTGCACCAAACATATTAGGGTTTGGCTCGCTTTGGTTTGCTTTTACGTAGTTTTCAGTTTCTTGTAATTTACTACTATCAGCAAGCGCTTTTTGTGAACCGGCTTTTACTTGCAGTGTTAAGTCATATACTTGGTGAGTATATAGGCCTAAATTTTTGACAAGCATTACTCGGTCGAATGATCTCGTTAATAATTCAGGGCGCTCTTTTTCTGCAAGATGTAGATTCGCAAAGAATACACCAATTGTTAAAAGAAAGTATAACAAGCGTGTAGAATGAGTTACACGTTCGGTTTTAAAGACCAATGATTTCTTTTTTAATAAAATAAAGAAGAAAACAATGTCTACGAATGCGAGTATAATTTTGTAGTTTAATATTTCTATAATACTGCCGCCTAATTGTCCAAAGTTTGAGGTTTGTCCAAGTACTGGTAATGTAACGAAATCACTATAAAAATCATAGAACATTACATTTCCAACGAGTACGATTGTTAATAAGAAATTAATACATAGCGCTATATAATTTCGCTTTTCACCAGTTGAAAATAATGCTAATCCAACAAATGCTAATGATGCGGCTAGAGGACTAATAAACAAAATAAGCTCTTGCGTTGAAGACTCGATTTTTAAATCAAAACTGAATCGCGTAATAAGATATGTTTTTAACCATACTGCTAAAGCCATTATTATAACAAAGCTTATATTTTGCATTTGTAAATTTATTTTATTCTTCATTTTTACACCTTCTTTATACAATTTATTTAACTGAAGTTATATATTATGTTTTTATAACTATTAGAGTGTAATGAACCATTTAGACTCTGTTTTCTAAAGGGAATAATTTGAAGTATTCATATACATACAATGGGGATTTTTAAAGCGTAGTAGCATAAATATAACTCTTTTTGAGAAACGGACAGAACAAGTCATAGTTGTAGTGAAATTGACTTATAGACATCCTACCATATTAAACACTATGATGATGTTACAAAATATCGAACAAATGAAAGTGAAAATGGATAGAGACTTTTAAAACTGTTGACATTCAATTTATTAGAATTGAATACCAACAGTTTTAAATATGTAGTTATATTACATATGTATCTTGTAAAATTCCGATTTTTTGTCGGTTAATCATTAGCCGGGAAGGATAGGAGGGCTTATTAATATATTTTTACTATATAAGTAAAGTGTTTTGAAATTAGGAATATTTGACTAGAATCTTAATGATAGAAATTAAATGTCAGATAAGTACTTTCCAACATACAGACCACTTGCAGCTGCTTGAGATAATGAGTGCGTAACGCCTGAACAATCTCCAATTAAAAATAGCCCATGTATACTAGTTTCAAAATGATTATTAATTTTTATCGTAGGAGCATAGAACTTTCCATCAATTCCATATAGTAAAGTATGTTGATCAATAGGTTCTTGTATAAATTGTTCTAAACGTAATAAAAATTCTTTGAGCCCTTCAATATATAATTGAGGAATTTCTTGATTCAAATCTCCATAATCCCCCTGTAGTGTAGGCTGTATACGGCTATGTTCCATGCTGTTTTCCGCTGTAGGTTGTTTCTTTAGTAAGTCCTCTAAGCGCTGTATAACAACCCGATCTCGTCCTTGGTTAATGCCTTTAATAATTGAACTTGCGTATACATTTGCTTCTTTGAGAGTTGGAAAATAGCGAGGAATAAATAAAGTGAAATTTAAATTAGAAGTGCCAGTTCCTTGCTCTCGAAAATTTTGACCGTCAGGCATAACTAAACCTTCTTCGTACTTTCGAATGATGCGTCCTTTTGGATTCATACAGTAAGTAGTTGCTGTGAAATGCTCACCTTGATAAGAAAGTTTTGTTTCAAAAGTATCTTTTAATATAGAACGTAATTGATGTTCTTTCATTTCTACTCTAATTCCTAAATCTACACGTGTTTGCTCCTGAGAAATATTTAGGGAACTGCACATTTCTTTTAACCAATCGGCCCCAGAGCGCCCAGTTGCAAATACTAGTTGCTTAGTTTGAACTGTTCCTTGATTTGTATCTATTGTAAAATGATCTTCCTGTTTCAGAATATGTTGTACATCTATATGAAATTGGATCTTTATTTTCGTCAGTAAAAATTCATAGAGCTGCTGAAAAATGTTACTGGAAAGTGTAGTACCAAGATGTCTTACTTCTGTTGTTAGCATTTGTAAACCACACGCTTCAGCTCTCTTAGTGAGACTTGAATTTTCAGTAGAATATTTTGAAACCGAACTTCCACCAAACTGACATAGAATTTCATCTACTTCAGCCATGAGTTGTATAAAACCCTCTTTACCGACTTTTTTCTCAAGTTCTCCGCCAAATCCGTTTGTATAATTAAATTTCCCTTCAGATTTGCCTAAACCACCAAACCCGAAATATTTATCACATGTAGTACAATTACACACTTTTCCTTCGTCTAAAGGACAATGGCGATCTTCTAGCGCTTTACCTTTATCAAGAATTAAAACTTTTTTGTTACTTTTAGCTAGTGAATAAGCCATAAAAATGCTACTTACTCCAGCGCCGATAATCGTAATATCATACATATTCTTCCACCTGCTAACGAATAGTTTGTTTTTTATTTTTCTAGTGTATAACAATTTTATGAAGTTAAGAAATAGCTTTTATTAATAAAGTGGGAGTTTTTGAACTTGATGCTTTATTAATTTCTACGAGTGGTGGAGTAAATACAAAAATTTTTATTTGAAAGAAGAAACAGTTAAAAAAATAACTATGTCATATGATTAATAACATCTTACATAGAAAAAAACAGACCTTTTAAGTGAAGAGGTCTGTTAATGATTTTAAATCTTATTTAGCAAACACATGATTACCAATTACTGCTACTGTTTGACGTGTCGTAATCCACTTGTCCGTTGATGTTTTTGGATTGTAGAAATAAATCCAGTCTGAATCTACTCCATTTGTGGAGATAGCCTCTTCTACAGCCATTTTTGCTTCTGCACTTGCAGGTTGATTAATTCTTCCATCTGTAATAGGAGTAAATGCATATCCGTATTTAATAGGTTCATAAATAACGCCTGTTATTGTATTTGGAAAACCTTTTGCATTTACACGATTTAGTATAACTTTGGCTACTGCTACTTTTCCTTTATAGGATTCGCCACCTGCTTCAGCGGTAACTAAGCGTGCCATTAAGTCTTTTTCTTTTTGTGAAATACTTGAGTTGATTTTTAAATGTTGTCCTGTATAAAGCTTGTTTCCGACTGTATTGTTCATTTGTTTTATAGATTGGACAGTGACATTGTAACGCTTTGCTATCGTTTCTAATGAATCTCCCGGTTGTACTTGATAAATAATTTGTTCAGAAATGTTCGCAGGCTTGGCATTTTGAGGAACAGTGATTTCATTTGATTTCACGGACCCTGGAATATGTAACTGTTCGCCAATAAAGGTTTTATCGTTTCCTTTATTATTAGCCTGTTTAATGGATTGTATTGAAACTCCGTATTGTTTACTAATGCCCCAAAGTGTATCGTTCTTTTTTACTGTATGAATGGTAGAAGCTTCAGCTGTACTTTGACTACATACGAATGTAATTGCGGCCGCAGATAAAGGAATTATATGTTTTATTTTTAGTAATTTCATTGTAAATCCTCCTAAGAAAAAATTAAGGTGAAACGATTAAGTAATGTAGTTTGGAATGTGTATATGCGTAATATATTAATGTAAGTATATTAGCACATATAAAATAAATAATCACTATAAGTTTCATATTCGTTTAGTGTAGAGTCAGAATATGAAATATTGCATATGAAAATACATTGAAGTTCATATTTCTGATTACTATAATCTATTTAGTAGAAAGGGAATACGTTATAGAATTAATCATTATAGATTAATATAATGATTAATAATTATTAATAGGAGGATTGATGTAATGAAAATATTTCAAAAAATGTGTGCGTCAACTGTAATCATTACAACACTTTTAGGAACAGGAGGCACTATCAATAGTGTATATGCTGATTCTATAGAACAGCAGAGTAAATTAGGGATAGAACAAGAAACAGATAAGCAAATCATTGTAAAATTTAAAGCGGATTTGGATTTGCCATATGAAGATGGTATTGAAAAACGAATACAATCTCAAACGAATGATAAAGTAATAAAAGATCTTTTGACAGAATATCCAGATGTAACATTTACTCGTTTATTCACATCTGTAAGCCCGGAACAAATACAAAACCTTGAAGTGAAAGCACCTAATCATGTATCTACAAGTTTATTAAACTACTATATTCTTCAAAATCAAAATAGTGGGTATGAAGAAATAGTAGATAAGTTAAAGGCATCTTCTTTAATAGAAGATGCGTATATGAAGAAACAAGAGAAAATAATGCCACCTGAAGTGCAATCATCAAGTGTAGCTCTTAATCCTAATAACAATCCTAGATTTAAAAAACAAGGTTATCTTGAAGCAGCCCCATACGGTATTAATGCGCCTTTCGCCTGGGGAATTCAAGGCGGTAATGGAAATGGTATTACTTTTGTTGATATGGAATACGGATGGCTATTAAATCATGAGGATTTATTACATCAAAATATTGAATTAATGTCTGGAAGAAATATAAATCAGCATGTCGGTCATGGGACGTCTGTACTAGGAATTGTATCCTCTGAGGACAATGAAGTCGGGAATATTGGGATTGCGCCAAAAGCGAAAGCAAAGGTTATCTCTCAAATAAGAGATAACGGACAGTATAATACGGCTGATGCAATATTAAGCGCTGTAAATGAGTTAGAAGCTGGGGATGTTTTATTATTAGAGGCGCAAGCATCCTTTGATGGATATGGTGATAAATATTTACCTGTTGAAGTACAACCAGATATTTTTGATGCAATTCGTGCTGGTACAGATAAGGGAATTGTAATTATAGAGGCTGGAGCAAATGGGTGGAATGATTTAGATCAGTTCAAAGATAGAAAAGGTAAGCAAGTCTTAAATCGTAATAGTAAAGATTTTAAAGATTCGGGTGCAATTATGGTAGGAGCTGGCTCTTCATCTTTCCCTCATGAACGTATGTGGTTTTCGAATTATGGAAGCCGTATTGATGTGTACGGATGGGGAGAAAATGTAGATACAACTACAGCCGAGCAAAGTAGAAGTGCTGTAAATCTTTATACTTCAAGCTTTAGCGGAACATCTAGTGCCTCGCCAATTATTGCTGGGGCAGCCACTTTAGTACAAAGCATTGCTAAAGAAAATTTAGGACAACCATATAGACCAAGTGAACTAAGAGCAATATTAAGCAACCAGAGCACAGGAACAAAATCTAAAGATCCATATGCAGATAAAATTGGTGTTTTACCAGATTTGAAGTCTATACTAGTAAACTTAGGTTATGAACAAAGAAAACCAAACGGTGGGAATGAGTTACAAGTAACAGAAAATGAACCAAACAATGAGCCTAGACAGGCAAATAAAGTTAACTTTCATACACCGGTGAAAGGAACGCTACATAATAGTGATAGAGTAGATGTATTTACTTTCCAAATTGACTCACCGGAAAATATTAATATTTCTCTACTAAATGAACAAAATATCGGAATGACATGGGTACTTCATCATGAATCAGATTTAAATAACTATGTAGCATATGGTGAAAATGAAGGAAATGTAGTTAAAGGAACTTATAATGCAAAGCCAGGGAAATATTATTTATACGTCTATAAATATGAGAATAAAGATGGTTCATATGTATTGAACATAAAATAAGCAAAAGGAACTTCAGATGAAGTTCCTTTAAATTTTTCTAATTTAGTATATGTGAATGATTTTTTAACTTTACTTCTATGCAATATTTCATATTGATGAAATGTTATTTATTTTTTATGAACTAGCTTATATTATATTCAATAAGTTTGATGTAAAAACAGAAAAAGTGAGGGATAATAATGAGCAATAAGAAGTTAATTTTGAAATTATTCATATGTAGTACAATATTTATCACATTTGTATTTGCTTTACATGATAAGAGAGTAGTTGCAGCTAGCTCTGTTAATGAGCTTGAAAATTGGTCAAAATGGATGCAACCTATACCTGATAATATCCCGTTAGCACGAATTTCAATTCCAGGAACACACGATAGTGGGACGTTCAAGTTGCAAAATCCGATTAAGCAAGTGTGGGGAATGACGCAAGAATATGATTTTCGCTATCAAATGGACCATGGAGCTCGCATTTTTGATATAAGAGGACGTTTAACAGATGATAATACGATAGTTCTTCATCATGGGCCATTATATCTTTACGTAACACTGCATGAATTCATAAATGAAGCGAAACAATTTTTAAAAGATAACCCGAGTGAAACAATTATTATGTCTTTAAAAAAAGAGTATGAGGATATGAAAGGGGCAGAAGGTTCATTTAGTAGTACGTTTGAAAAAAATTATTTTGTTGATCCTATCTTTTTAAAAACAGAAGGAAATATAAAACTTGGAGATGCTCGTGGGAAAATTGTACTACTAAAAAGATATAGTGGTAGTAATGAATCTGGAGGATATAATAATTTTTATTGGCCAGATAATGAGACGTTTACCACAACTGTAAACCAAAATGTAAATGTAACAGTACAAGATAAATATAAAGTGAATTATGATGAGAAAGTAAAATCTATTAAAGATACGATGGATGAAACGATGAACAATAGCGAGGATTTAAATCATCTATATATTAATTTTACAAGCTTGTCTTCTGGTGGTACAGCATGGAATAGTCCGTATTACTATGCCTCTTATATAAATCCTGAAATTGCAAACTATATAAAACAAAAGAATCCTTTGAGAGTGGGCTGGGTAATTCAAGACTACATAAATGAAAAGTGGTCACCATTATTGTATCAAGAAGTTATAAGAGTGAATAAGTCATTAATAAAAGAATAAAGATGATGAGAGTAAGAAGCGATAAAATATATCGCTTCTTTTTCTTTTCCAATAACCAACAATAGAAATTGTACTTTTATAATAGAAAAAAATAAAAACATAAGATATAATCATACATATAAAATTTGTACCTATAAATTTTATATGTATGATTGAATTTGATTTGTTGTAATGAAATGGAGGTATATACTATGAAGTTTCCACATGATTTTTTATTCGGAGCTGCTTCAGCTTCTTATCAAGTAGAAGGTGCATGGAATGAAGATGGAAAAGGTGTTACGAATTGGGACGAGTTTTCAAAAATTCCTGGCAAAACATACAATGGAACAAATGGTGATGTAGCTGTTGATCATTATCATCGATATAAGGAAGATGTTCGCTTAATGGCTGAGATGGGATTAGAATCGTATCGTTTTTCTATTTCTTGGGCGAGAATATTGTCGACTGGAGATGGAAAGGTAAATGAAAAAGGGATTGAATTTTATAACAACTTAATTGATGAATGTTTAAAATACGGGATTGTGCCGTTTGTCACTTTATATCATTGGGATTTACCATTACCGTTAGAAAAAGATGGTGGATGGACGAATAAAAGAACAGCAGAGGCTTTTGTAAAATATGCAGAAACTTGTTTTAAGGCATTTGGTGACAGAGTTAAGCATTGGATTACTTTTAATGAGACAGTAATGTTTTGTGGATTAGGTTATTTAAAAGGTGCACATCCACCAGGAATCCAAAATGATGTTCCAAAGTATTTTCAAGCGACTCATTATGTATTTTATGCACATGCGAAAACAGTTGCGGTGTACAAGCAGCTGAAACAATATGGTGAGATTGGGATTACACATGTTTTCTTACCTGCTTATAGTGTGGATGATCAAAAAGAAAATATACAAGCAGCAAATCATGCGAATGAATATGAAACGTATTGGTATTATGATCCAATTTTAAAGGGCGAGTATCCGTCTTATGTTGTACAACAATTAAAGGAAAAAGGATGGACTCCTAATTGGACGGTTGAAGAATTAGAAATCATTAAACAAAATGCAGAAGAAAATGATTTTATTGGCTTGAATTATTATCAACCAATACGAGTAGAAAGATACGATATGGATATAAAGAGTGAGGAACATTCTCGAGAAAACTCAACGCTTGCTCCAGGTAACCCTTCTTTTGATGGTTTTTATCGAACAGTTAAAATGGATGATAAAACATATACAAAATGGGGATGGGAAATATCTCCCGAAGGTTTCTTAGAGGGATTGCATATGTTGAAAGCGCGTTACGGTGACATAAAGATGTATGTAACGGAAAATGGACTTGGTGATGAAGATCCAATCATTGACGGAGAAATTGTAGATGTTCCGAGAATTAAATTTATTGAAGCGCATTTAAAAGTAATGAAGCGTGCAATTGAAGAGGGAATTAACTTAAAAGGTTATTATGCATGGTCAGTGATTGATCTTTTAAGTTGGTTAAATGGATATAAAAAGCAATATGGCTTTATTTTTGTCGATCATAATGATAACTTAAAACGTAAGAAGAAACTTTCGTTTCATTGGTATAAATGTGTGATCGAAACGAGAGGGGAAGAGTTATAACAGATAAAAGAGTATTTTAGGAGAAAGTGTATGAGTGCAAAGTATAAACAAATTGCAGATGTGTTAGAGCAAAACATTCGAGATGGGCTTTTTAATGAAACGAAAAAACTACCTACAGAAGAAGCGTTGATGAATCGATTTGAAGTAAGCCGTAATACGATACGTAAAGTAATTAGTCAGCTTGTGAATAGAGGTTATATTTTTCAAGTGCAAGGTAGTGGCATGTTTTTACGCGAAACTTCTGTAACAGATTACATTAATTTAGGAAGTTTACGTGGATTAACGAAAAATCTTGTTTCACAAAATATTGAAACGAAAGTGTTAGAGCTGGAAGTAATAGATGCGGACGAAGAGATAGCAAAGCGGATGCAATGCGAAGCTGGAACTAGGTTGTATTTTTTGAAGCGCTTAAGAATTGTAGATGCTAAACCATTCTCTATTGAAGTAAGTTATTTCAAAAAGGATATTATTCCATATTTGAACGAAGAAATAGCATTAAGCTCTGTATACAGTTATTTCATTGAAGATTTACGATTAAATATTGGTTTTGCTGATAAAGTTATTAGTTGTGAAAAAGTAAATAAAGAAAATGCACAGCTTTTAGAATTAAATGAAGGTGATCCGGCGCTTCTTATTGAAAATACAGTGTATCTTGTAAATGGAACAATTTTTGAGTTATCTCAGTCGATGTTTCATTATGAAAAGGCGAAACTTTTAAATCGAATTAATTTTAAATGAAAAATTATCGTGTGAAAAAAGCAACTGGTCCTAAGTGATCAGTTGCTTTTTATTTTTTAAGTGGATGAGCAAAAAAACACGAAAGTGGTTGGTCCGCTTTTTGCAAACATCTATTATGATAAGAGAAGAAAGGTAGTATGTTATCAACGTTTTAAAGAGGAAGGTTTTTATGTAAGTTCTTTAATTAAAATAGATAGGTCTTAGAGAGGTGAAAAGACAATGAGTTTTGCAATTTCACTAGTCGTTATTATTGTAATTGTATCGCTATTTGGGACTGTACTAGTTGCAAGAAACGTGGAGGAGAATTACGGTAAGTCTACAAAAAGAAATGTGAAAAACTTATCTGCAATCTATATTCTTCTTCTTTTTGTTCTACTGGCCGGGGTAACATGGTATGCGGTAATGATTTGATAGTTTGTAAAAGAACTGGAAATGAGAGTATGAAGTTGGAATTTCAGAAGCTATTGAGTAATCAGAAAGAGAACCATTTTGGATATATCCATTTACGGATAAGAAAATGTGACTAATTAATACTATTTTTACGGTGAATACTGTTAGTAAAAAATGAGGATAGTTCGTTTTGAAAGGAGGAAACTAGATGGAATGGAAACCAAATCGTGCAGATAAGACACCTGTATATAAACAAATTGCTGATTATATTGAAAGAGGCATTTCTTCAGGTGAATTTCCTTCTGATAGTAAGTTACCTTCTGAGCGTATATTGGCAAAGGAATTACAGGTGAACCGGAGTACAATAGTAGCTGCGTATGAAGAATTAAAATCACTTGGAGTAGTAGAACGGCAAAAGGGAAGCGGAACACGGGTTAATACAGACATATGGGGTGTCTCACATAAACGAATACCGAACTGGGGTAGGTACGTGGAGGATGGATCGTTCTTACCTAACGTACCACTCGTTCAACAAATTCGAACGGAAACACAAAAAGATGATTTAATTAATTTAGCGAGTGGTGAACTGTCACCAGAATTAATTCCGAGTGATAGATTTCGAACAATTTTGGCGGAGAAAACATTTATGGAAAATCTCGGCTATGACCATCCACTTGGAAATGAGATGTTGAGAAAAACAATTGCAGCACATGTTCAGCAATATAAACAAATTGAAGCAGATTCAAGCTCTATTCTTATTACGTCTGGAGCACAACAGGCGCTTAATCTTATCGTTCAATGTTTATTAAAACCTGGCGATGCGATTGCGATTGAAGATCCGTCATATTGTTTTTCGCTTCCAATGTTTAAATCGGCCGGTTTAAACATATTTCATTTACCTGTTGATGAGCATGGAATGAATCCAGATGACTTAATCGATTTGCACAAAAAGCATCGCATTCGTATGGTATTTTTGAATCCAGATTATCAAAATCCAACAGGTACTGTGCTTTCATTAGCGAGACGTAAAAAAATTTTAGAACTGTCTTCTGAGTTCGGTATACCAATTGTAGAAGATGATCCGTATAGTTTAATTTCTTTTAATGGAGAAGTGAACCCGACATTAAAATCAATGGACCAAAATGGAAATGTTCTTTATATAAGTTCATTATCAAAAATTGTTGCATCAGGATTACGTATTGGATGGATAATTGGTCCTACACGTGTAATTGAGCGTTTAGCAGATGCAAAGCAACAAGTTGATTTTGGCCATAGTGTATTTACGCAGTGGGTAGCAAATCAATTTTTAGAATCAAAGGATTTTCATACACATATTACGATACTTCGTGGACAATTGAAGCAAAGAAGAGATGAATTAATTGCAGAGCTTGAAGGAACATTGGGAGACCGAGTTGAATGTTTCGTGCCAGAGGGTGGAATACATGTATGGTGTAAAGTGAAAGGAAAGTTTGATGAATATCACTTATTAGGTGAATCTATACGGAATGGTGTCGCATTTGTTCCGGGCAGTGTTTTAGGTTCGAAAAATGAATATATACGATTTACGTTTGGTAGAGCGAATATAGAACAAATTCAACTTGGAATTAAACGGTTTGCCGACACGCTAAATGAAATTTCATAATATGGATGTGTGATAGTGAAATGAGGGAAAGAAATGAAGTACGTGATGCTTTTACTTCAAGTAGGCGTGCTATATATATTTAGCTTAGTGGGTACGTGGATTCAGGAAATATTCCATCTATCAATACCGGGAAGTTTAATAGGGATGTTAATGCTGTTCCTGCTCCTTTCCACTCGCATTTTACCGTTAAAATGGTTTGAGTTAGGTGCGGAAAAGTTAATCGTATTTTTACCGTTATTTTTAATCCCTTCGACAACAGGGCTGATGGAATACGGGTCTTTTCTTTTAAGTAAGGGGAGTATTATATTCCTTTTAGTAGTTGCAAGTACTGTAGTAACTTTGATTGTTTCAGGGTATATAAGTCAATTATTAATAACAACAAAAAAATAAAATCGACAAGGTGCACGATTCAAATGGTCTTAATTATTATTACTGTAGCAATTTATTTCTTGGCGACAAAGCTATATAAAAAATTTACGTTTGCATTTACGTTACCGGTGTTAACAGTTACGGCAATTATGATTTGTTTATTTTTGATTTTTGGTATTTCTCATCATGAGTATAGGGAAAATGGAGGAGACATTCTTTCAAGCTTATTGAGCCCTGCAATTGTAGCATTAGCCATACCTCTATTTAAAGAGCGAAAGATACTTATGAAAAATTTTTTATCGATACTTATTGGAGTAGTAATAGGTATAGTGGCTGTAACGGGTATGAATGTAGTGATTGGCGGAATTTTAAATATAGATAAGGAACTTATATTAACTACTTTACCACAGTTAGCAACGATGCCTATTGCCTTATCATTAGCGGATCAAATTGGTGGTATTCCATCTATGACTTCTAGTTTTGTAGTTGTTGCAGGAATAACAGGTGCTATTATCGGACCAACAGTACTTAAGCTTTTCAGTATAACAAGTACGATTGGAAAAGGAGTTGGAATGGGCTGTGCATCACATATTATCGGTGTGAGCCGTTTAGTGAAGGAAGGCGAGAAAGAAGCGACTATCGGTTCGGTAACGATGATTGTAACTGGAATACTCATTAGTATACTAATACCGTATGGAACGAAATTTATTTTTTAAATGTAATGGAGATGATAACAATGACAACATGGTTTATAGTTACATTATTTGTTTTTGGAGCTATTAAAGTATTAGTTTCTAGCATGCCCACTTCTGTTGTAGAATCAATTATTAGTAAATTTGAATTGCATCAAAAGCTTGAGGCGGAAAATACTTCTATATCGATAGATGGAAAAAATATAGAGGGAGAAATGAAACTACAAGTTATTCATGAATTTAATGAGGCTTTGTTTTTAGATAAACATTATTTCCCGCCGCACGGAGAAGGGACACCAATAGTCATTGATACGAAGAAAGGGAATAAAGAGATTAGGTTTTCTCTATATAGCTATGAGGAACATGTTGATGTCATTAAGCAATATAAGAAGAAAGTCGTTGCCTATCGTTTACGCTCTAAAAGCCTTCAAACACTGGCACCATTAGCAATAATGGAAGAGTATGCTTAAGAAGGGACCTATAATGGTCTCTTTATTTTTTTATCCAATTATATACGTTCCAAATAAAAGAATAAAAAATCATATAACCAAATAAAGAATATGTATGGTTCCAATTCGCACTATGTACAAATAAACCTAAACTTTCAGCAATCTGTTCAAAAAGGCTAGCGCAAATACCGATCGAAATAATAAATAGAATTCTAGAAACTTTAGATAATTTTTTTGAAATGTGTATAAAGATAACTGTTAAAATCGGCAGTACGAACAATGTAAAAGCTATATTAACTAAAAATGTGGATGAGAAGGGTCTAGCTGGAAAGGAATATATTTGTTTATGAACAAAAAAAGCATCTAAACAAGTTCCAATAATAGAAGAGAGAAAGATTGTAACTACTAATGCTAGAAACTCATTCTTCTTCTCGGAGGAGGACATTTTTCTTTGCGAGAATTGCGAGTTCAATTTTTTCGAGTGTTTTGCAGTAGTCTTCTGTAATTTGTCCATTTATATTTTCCTCCTTATCAACTAAGTAATTTACAACTTGCCAATCGGTAAACCAATCTTCACTGTCAACTTCTTCATGCTTCATATCTCGCCATGCATAGACGAGTGAAGGACTGTATATACGATAAGCGCCACTTCGCAACTGGCATTTTTTTATTCGGCGCTTATAAAACTCACGGGAAAAAGATTCATTTACACTTGAAAATAAATGGGGCCAGTAATCTTTCCTTGAGCCTGTATGCGGATGATGTTGGGCCCAGCTTATTATTTGAGATAAAACATGTGTATCTCGAAATAATAATGAATACAATCTTTTTCCAATTAATATGCGTTCATGTAAGGAAGTGAAATGTTTCATTGTATCACCAAATAGTAATACTTTTTGTTTTTTATCATTTTCGTAGAATGGGAAAAGGATATGATTAAACTGAAAGAAATCAAAGAGTTTAAATCCAATACTATTTAGTACAGTCTTTTTAAATTGTACATTTTGAATCACTCTTTTTTCTAAGTAGTTTTGTTCATTAACAATAGTTGCAATCGCTAATGTTTTTTTGTTGCCTGTTTTCCAAAAATCGTTCCACATCGTTTCCATAAATGTAGAAACATTTAGGTGAGGGAGAAGGTGAAATAACTTTTGTGATCTCTTTACACTTTGTTCGTAAAGTAAAAATTGAGGGTATACATCTTGGAAAATAAGCCAATTCCCTCTTTCTAAAAAAGAAAAAAATATGAATTGATCTTTCTCTGATAAAATTCTCGTATATAAATCGCCCTTTAAATCAGTCATATTCCAACCGCCGTTACGTGATACCATATGCCCAAGCAGTGCCCAATGTATTTCTGGATATTGAATGTAAAATTGGTAGTATGCGCGTGTTCTTGTAACATTATTTTTATTTAGCTGTTCTGTTTGTATTTTTATTTTGTTGATGATGAGTTGCTCTTCTTTCGTTAATTTATACATGGTATCAGAAGGAATAAGTTTGCTTTTTTGTTTCAATTCATTTTTTACATCGAATAGGGAGAGAGGCAGTGCTTTGGAAGGTCCGTTATATGTATGATATGAATTGTGTCGGTCCATTCCGTTACCTCCCTTTTTCATAAATTTAAACATGATTATTGGCTATGAATCATTCTATTTATTTTATTACGAGTATAAGAAATAAATGAGCGGTGTTTTTTTACAAGGAATTTATTTATCATGCAAACAGTATAAAAAATCTTACTGTTGTGAGGTGAAATGAAAAACAGAAACTAAGTTTAATAGTTTCTGTTTTTTTATTTTGTCAATTAAATGTAACAAACGACGATTATGATTTGAATCAATTGAAAATAATTCAATAAATATTATTTAAATTGAGATGTTTCGTAGGAGGAAAAGGAATGTTAAATAAAATAATTTTAATTACTGGTGGTACAGGTTCGTGGGGGCATGAACTTATAAAACAACTATTAGAAAAATCACCGAAAGAAATTAGAGTTTTTTCAAGAAATGAAACGGTTCAGTTTGAAATGCAGCAACAGTTTATAAATGATGATAGGCTAAAATTTATTATTGGAGATATTCGTGATAAAGATCAACTAGTCTATGCATGCCAAGGTGTACATTATGTGTTCCATCTTGCAGCTTTAAAACATGTTCCAGTATGTGAGTATTATCCTTATGAAGCTATAAAAACCAATATACATGGTACGCAAAATGTAATTGAAGCCTCTATACAGATGCAAGTTGAAAAAGTTATATATGTTTCAACGGATAAAGCAGCTGATCCATCAAATACGTATGGGATGACAAAAGCAATTGGTGAAAAATTAATGGTTCATGCGAATATACAAACGAAGAAAACAAAATTCATTTGTGTTCGTGGTGGAAATGTTTTAGGAACGAGTGGAAGTGTAGTACCGCTTTTTAAACAACAAATTAAAAGATCTTCACAAGTAGGGATTACCGATGCGAATATGACTAGATTTTTCTTAACAGTTGAAGATGCTGTTGGGTTGTTATTTAAAGCCGTATCTCAAGGTAGAGGCGGGGAAATCTTTGTTATGAAAATGCCGGCATGTAAAATAACAGATTTAGCAGAATTGTTAATTGAATATTCAGGAAAAGAAAATGTTAAGGTAAAAGAGGTAGGGATAAGACCGGGTGAAAAATTAAGTGAAATGCTTCTATCTGAGGTAGAGAGTAAAACAAGTATAAGTTTTGATCAAAATTATTTTGTGGTACTACCGACTATTCCTATTGAAGGACTTCAAGAATATTATGCTAGCTATCCGCTAGTGGATGTGAAGAGTTTTAGTTCTCAACAAGACTTGCTTGCAAAACATGAGGTGAAACAAATGCTATTAAAAGGAGGGTTTTTGCGATGAAAAAAAATGCGAGCCTTTTAATAACTGGTGCAAATGGTTTCACAGGACGCCATGCTTGCCAATATTTTTTAGAGCAGGGCTTTCATGTAATTCCTATGTTTCAAAATCGTGCACATAGAGAAAAAATTAGAAATGGTATTACTTGTAATTTAACTAATAAGAGCGAAGTAATGAAGGTAATGAAACAAATAAAGCCAGACTACGTATTGCATTTAGCAGGAAGGAATTCGGTTATAGAATCTTGGACAGCTGCTCTTGAGTATATAGAGATTAATGTAATAGGAACGTTATATTTATTAGAAGCAATTAAGCAAGAAGCCTCGCATTGTAGAACATTAGTTATAGGATCTGCTTTGCAAGCAGATAGTATGAACGAAATAAAAATTTCAAATCCATATAGTTTAAGTAAAACGATGCAAGTCATTATTGCAGAGGCTTGGGGAGGATTAATGGATTCAAATATTATCATTGCAAAGCCCTCAAACTTAATTGGTCCAGGGGAATCGAATGGCATTTGTTCGATTCTCGCAAAGAAAATGTTAGATATAGAATCAGGTAGAAGTAAATCCATTATTGAAGTAAACAGTTTGAAAGATAGTAGAGATTTTCTAGATGTACGTGATGCGATTAAAGCGTATCATGTGTTATTACGAGATGGAATAAATGGAAAACAATATAATATCGGATCAGGAGTAAAACGATCTTTATTAAATGTACTAGAACAATATAAAGAATTAACACAGCTAAATTTTTTTATAGAGGAAACAGAGAAAAATGGGAGCGACTCAAATGAGAGTTTAGCAATAGAGGAAATAAAAAGGTTAGGTTGGATCCCAGAAATTGAATTTCATCAATCATTAAAAGATGTACTTGAGTATGCGAAGTGTAGTGACATCTGCATGCAATGAAAAACAAAAAAGGGTGTAAGAAATATATGAATGATTATGAAATAATAGATAATCAAAATACGCTATTTCTTTCAATTGTTGATACGTTGGATTGGAGAGATGAAGAAGCGCATGTATTGCATCTTTATGAGGCAATACATAAATATCAAGCGTATGTAGAAGAAAAAAGGGTTAATCAAATAAAGTCAGCATTAGAGACGGAAACTAGATATGTGATTCAAATCTTTGCTCAATACGAGTGTAGTGAGTATGGAAATGATTTTTATGAACTCATTAACGATCTTTTACAAGATATAGAGGTGGAGTTAAAGATTTATATAAAAAATAATAAGTTTATTTACATTTAAAAGGTAAAGAGAAAGCTAGATTTTTAATAATAAAGGTGGGTATAAGTTATGAGCAAAACGATTCTTTTTACTGGGGGCGGTACAGCTGGACACGTTATGATTAATATTGTATTAATTCCTAAATTTATAGAGAAAGGCTGGAGAGTCGAGTATATTGGATCAAAAAATGGAATTGAAAAATCATTAGTGCAAAATGTTAAATACAATAGTGTTTCAACGGGCAAGCTTAGGAGATATTGGGATTGGGAAAATTTTAAAGATCCTTTTAAAATTATACGAGGTTGTTTACAAAGTTATAAATTAATTAAGAAAACAAAGCCTGACGTTATCTTTTCAGCAGGAGGATTTGTTTCAGTTCCTGTAGCTATAGGAGCATGGTTAAATCGTGTGCCTATAATTATACGTGAACCAGATAGCACATTAGGACTTGCCAATAAAATAGCGTTACCTTTTGCTACAAAGCTATGCACAACATTTCCTCAGACAGGAGAAAATGTAAGTAATGAGAAGAAGGTTTATGTAGGACCAATTGTAAGGGAAGAAATTGAGAAGGGTAACGTATTACGAGGAAGAAGATATTGTGAATTTCAGCAAGATAAACCAGTATTATTAATTATGGGTGGGAGTCAAGGTGCTAAGTGGATAAATGATATGGTAAGGGAATGTTTAGATACAATACTATTAAACTTTAATATTATTCATATATGTGGTAAAGGAAAGGTAGACCCATCTATTGGCATGGAGGGGTATATGCAATTTGAATATATAGGCGACGAGTTGCCGCATATACTAAATATGGCAAGTGTTGTAGTTTCCAGAGCGGGTTCTACTGCTATTTCTGAATTGTTATTTTTGAAGAAACCGATGTTGCTTATCCCGTTAACTAACAGTTCCAGTAGGGGAGATCAAGTTTTAAATGCTGAATATTTTTCACGGCAAGGATATGCTGAAGTTATACTCCAAGACAGAGTAAGTACGAATACATTTATACATGCAGTAAATAAGTTGTATACAAATAAGGAGAAATATATTCAAAACATGAATGGATATAAGAAAACAAATGATGAGGGAATTCATCAAATAATAGATATAATAAATGAAGTGGTGAAGTAATAGAAATGTAAATAGAAAAACAAAAGGAAAGAAGGTATCTTCTTTCCTTTTTACTATATTTGTTCAAATTCATTATTATTTATTCTAATTAGTTATGTACTATCGGTGAATGCCGTTTTCTAATAGCTCAGTAAATGCATGAATATGAATAGGTTTACTGTAATAATAACCTTGAATAAACTGACATTTATTTTTTTGAAGGAAATTTACGTGCTCTTTTGTTTCTACACCTTCAGCAATGACAGACATTCCTAATGTATTTGCTAATGTGATGATCGTTTTAATAATTTCCATTCCATCATCACATGTTTCAGACATTGTAATAAATTCTCTCGGGATTTTTAACGTATCAATTGGATATAAAGGTAAGTAGGCTAGCGAAGAATAACCTGTACCAAAGTCGTCGATTGAGATGTGAATCCCTAAACTTTTTAGTGTACGCAGTTTTATCAATGTTTCTCGCTCATCCATCATTGCAATTCGCTCTGTTAATTCAAGATCAAGAGAGCTTGCTGGTAAACCTGTATTTGTTAAAGTAGAAGAAATAGATTTTACAAAATCCTCTTGTTCAAATTCTTTAGCAGATAAATTTACACCTATTTTTAAATGTGAATATCCGAGTGCGTGCCAACGTTTCATTTGCTTACAAGCCTGCTCTAATGTCCATTTTCCTATTGAAATAATTTGTAGTGTTTCTTCTGCAATCGGAATAAACTCGTATGGAGAAATAATACCTAATTCAGGATGATTCCACCTAATTAAAGCTTCTGCACCGATAATTTTATTAGATTCACTATCAACTTGAGGTTGATACAAAAGGAACAATTCTTCATTTTGTAGTGCGTTTGGTAAATCTTTTTCTAATCGTAATCGTCTTTCAATTTTTTTAGCGATTACATCGTCATAAATAGAGACAGAATTAAGCTCTTTTGCTTTTGCATCATACATTGCAACATTAGCGTTTTTCAGAAGTGTAGCGGTATCGATTCCGGAATGTGGATAAATAGCGATACCGATACTCAGTGATAAAGTTAATTTATGCTCATGTATGATAAATGATTTTTTCATGCATTCAAATAATTGGTTACATAATTGGAATAAGTAATCTTCGTCAGTATAGTTTTCAATTATGATTGTAAATTCATCGCCACCGATTCTTGAAAGATGAGTATGTGATGGAAGACATGATTGGAATCGCTTTGCTACTTCTTCTAATATGTAATCTCCTGACGAATGTCCAAGTGTATCGTTAATTGCTTTAAAGCGATCTAAATCTAAATATAATAATGCAAACTCGCTTTCTGTTATTTTAGCATTTTTTATAACTCTCTTTAATTTCTTATGGAAAAAGGCACGGTTCCCAATTTTCGTTACAGTGTCATGGAATGCTAAATATTTTATTTCTTCTTGCTGTTTTTTTAGTGCAGTAATATCTTTCACCATAATATAGCTTCCTGAAATTTGTCCGTCTATTATAATAGGAATGATTGTAACGTATAAAAAATAAGTAAAGCCATCTTTATATTGAGAACTAAGTTGTAAGAATGCCGATTCTTGTTGTTTCACTTTTTCTAATGCCAATGCTAGCTTATGCTTATCTTCATCTAAAATGATTGAAAAACAAGTTTCACCTAGTAGCTCATCCGTTGGTGCCCCAAGTAGTACACTCCCAGCCTTATTTACATTTAAGAATATTCCATTTAAATCAATGGTGAAAATAGGGTCAGGATGATATTCATATAATGATTTAAACTTTTGTTGTTTTTGAGAAAGAGCCTCTGATTTATGAACTAAATCAGACGTCCGTACAGTAACTTTTTCTTCTAGTTGGGCATTAAATGCCTGCAAACGTTTTGTTAAGGAATTGTTTTGCATACGTACGATAGAATGACGAATGAGTACGAAAATAAAAGTAATACAATTCCCTGTAATGAGAGTTGAAGATGATGTTTGTTCTTTTAATGTAAACCCGATTAGTATTGCAACAGCAAGATAGGGAAATACAACTAAAGCTTTTTTTCCTATTATAGGGTTTACAATGAAATAATTTTTATGGCTATTATGATCTTCTGAAATAGAGCCAGCTATTGCAATAAGTAATATAGGTATTCTATATAAAAGACGTAATAATGTTATTGTTTCTGTTGATAAGTGGTTATTTAAGTAAAAATAAATATAGTTAAAAGTTGCAGAACTTATTAATACAAAAATAAATATATAAATTTTCCGTTTGGAATTAAAAATTGTTGGACGGAAAAAGAGACTAACACCTAGCAGTAGAAATAATAAATCTGCAATTGGATATAAAAATGAAAGGAAAACATCCCCTAGTGAAAGAGCGAATATATTTAAATTTGGCTGATTAAATAAATACCATTCTAATGTAAATATGGAAGTAAGCACTATGCATATATCACAAATAAAGAACGCTTTTTCCCATTTATTGCATTCCTTTAAAATTTTATAGCAGAAAGCGATAAGACAGAAAAATAGAAAAAACATGTAAAATACATCAGAAATAGTAAAACGATCTATTGGAATTTCGAAGAAGCTATCTTGATATGTATATACTATTTTCCCTAATAAAAAACTACCAATTGCTATTGTAATACATATCCAAAACGGATTTGAACTGACTTTTTTAGAATATATAGAGTAAATCAGTGATACAAATGTAATGGCTTCAACGACAAGTGAAGCGAAGCGTACATCTGAATTTGAAAAATGAGTAGGGAACAGATAGAAAAACATAAAATAGATTGAATAGCATATTAATGTTCCGATTAATATACATAATTGTAAATTTTTATTTAATTTCAATGAAATCACCTTCTTTAATTATGCACTATGTTCGTTATATCTATACATAATAATATTATTTAAGAATTGTATCAGATTTCCTTATAAAAATCATGTTTATAAGGAAAGTGTTAAAGAGTATAAGTATTCTTAAAGTTGAAAAAATATTACGGTTGATAGTATAGACTGTATCAAGACTTTAAATAGAAATTGTATATTTAGTCATCCTTTGAATTGTAAAGTTTTTTTAGTAATTTGTAAGTGGAGATGCAAAATTGCATATAAAATGATGGGGATTTTTATTTTTAGTCTGAAAATTAATATTTGTAGAAATGTTAGGAAAAGATATAAAATAAGAACGTGTATTCTTACAGAGTGGAATAGTATTGCCACTAAATAGGGAGGTTTTTTTATGATATATCGAATTAAAGATGCAGAAATATACTATGAAATTGTGGGGGAGGGTAAACCGGTCATTATCATACATGGCTGCGCTCCTGACCATAGGTTAATGATGAAATGTATGGAATCAGTATTTCAGAAATATGAAGGTTATAAGCGAATATATATTGATTTACCTGGAATGGGAAAATCGAATGCTCCAAATTGGATAAATAGTTCAAATCGTATAGTAGATGTGCTTATCACATTTATTGAGGAAATCATTTCTACTGAAAAATTTTTATTGGTAGGAGAATCATATGGAGGCTATTTAGCCAAAGGTATACTTACAAAGATGTTTGAGAGAGTTAGCGGATTATTATTAGTATGTCCTGTTGTTGTAGCGGAGCCAGAAAAAAGGATTCTTCCAGATAAACAGGTAATTGTACAAGATGAGGAATTTTTAAATACGCTCACTTCCACAGAAAGAGAGGAATTTTGTGAGTTAGCTGTAATAGCAAATGAATATACATATAAGCGATTTAAAGAAGAAATTAAGCCTGGGTTAGATGTTGCTAATTATGAATTTATTGAAAGGTTGCAAAAGAATTACTCTCTTACTATGGATTTTCAGCATGAAAAATATGAAAATCCCGTTCTTTTACTGACTGGAAGACAAGATATATCAGTAGGTTATCAAAATATTATAGAAATTATTGAAGAATATCCAAGGGCAACGTTAGCAGTGTTAGATATGGCAGGGCATAATTTGCAAATTGAGCAGCCTGAATTATTTGAGAGTTTAGTAGGAGAATGGATTAGACGAACAAATCAGCACAGTTTATAAAGTATTTTAGTATTACCCCTAAGTGTTGAAATGGGATAAATGAACTTGATTTATTAACTTATCTCGCTATTTGCCGGGCAGCCCGATTAGTGAGGGCTGATTAAAGTTTCACTTTATAAAAAATTTTAAGGAGAAATTATGAGCACATATATTTATATGGTTAGACATGGTGAATCACCAAAACTAGAAGGAAATGAAAGAATGCGCGGGTTAACTGAGAGGGGACATATGGATGCCCGTGGAGTAACTGACATATTAAAAGCGGAGAGGATTGATACTTTTATTTCCAGTCCTTATAATCGGGCTATGTTAACGATAGAGGAGTCAGCTAATTTCCATGAAAAAGAAATAGTAGTATATGAAAATCTTAAAGAGTGTATGTTTTCAAGTGAGGATCAGGTTATATCAGACAAGGAGGTGTATCCACTTGTACAGAAGATGTTCTCTAATCCGGACTTCGCACGAACGGAAGGAGAGTCATATGCAGATTGCCAGAGAAGAGTAGTGAAAGTATTAAAAGAAATCTTAATGGATTTTCGAGGATGCAAAATTGTAATTGGTACACATGGGCTTGTCATGACATTAATGATGAACTATTTTGATAAACAATATGGTTTTGAATTTTTAATGAATACGTCAAAACCGGATATATATAAGATGGAATTTAAAGAAGAACAATTAATGAATGTAGAGAGATTATGGAAAGCTGAATAAAATTAGTTGCATGGATTTTGTTGTAAAAGTTACTTTTATAGCAAAGTCTTTTTTTGAATAGAAAGCATCTTTATCAACTATTGTTAGAATGTTAAATAAATAAGTAATTATTCAGTCTTTGAATAAATTATGGAGAAATTGGTTTAGGGAAACAATTTTAAATGTGTCAAAACTCCAAACGTTGGATTTATATTCAATAGGAGAAAAAGATGTAGAATTTTGTCTTACAGTCCCCGTTTACTTTTCATTTCATTACATATAGGCTTTGTGGTGTAAGGGAGGACATTACCTTTACGCAAAATCTATAAGGAGGTCATTGTAATGAAACAGATTAAAAAGTTTGCGGGAGTTGCTTTAGCGGGGACGATTGGATTAAGTGGACTACTGTTTTTAGAACCAAGTGTAAGCGTTGCGGAAGCACAGCAAGTGAAAGTAGAAAATTTCAATACAATTGATGTAACGATGAATCTAAATGAATTGTATGTATTAAGTGGCAGAAGCATTGATATTCTTTCTGGAGATAAAGAAGCAATTCAGTTAAATAAATACACAATTAGTTTTAATAAACCTGGGAAGTATGTGATTAAAGTAAATGGCTGTATTTATGATGATGTATATACTTTTATTGTAAATGAGTAGTATATATTCTTAAATTGCGAGATAAAAACAGAAACACCCTATTTGCGATGAGAGTCGTAAATAGGGTGGATTTATTTGTATTAAGCTGTACTTTAAATATGTTCGCTAATTTTCTTTTTGCCATGTAAAGTATGTAAAAGTGTTTGAAACATCTTAAATGATTGCTGAAAGATTGGACTTTGAATAAAGGTGTACAGAAAAGTTACGATGAAAACAGGACCTCCTAGCATAAATCCAATAACTAGTACAATACATTCTACTATGATTCTAGCACGGCTAATAGAAAGTCCTGTTTTGTCTGAAATAGTAAGCATGAATCCATCACGGGGTCCAGCGCCAATCCCAGCCGCAACGTACATACCTCCCCCGATACCTGTAATGGCAATACCAGAAAATAAAATGAGTAAGTTTATCCATAAATAATTACTAGCGTCTGGAAGCATGTTTGATTGTAAGAAAAAGTCCATAATGGGACCGATAAGTAGTGCATTCAAAAATGTCCCCACATTTATATATTTTCGATCTACTAGTAAAGATATTAGAACGAGACATAACCCACATATGACACTCCACGTACCGATGGTCCATCCAAACTTTTGGTAGAGAGCCATATTTAAAACTTCCCAAGGGTGCAAGCCGAGAAATTTAACTTTGACTGCAAGAGCGTTTCCAAGGCCAAAGAAAATTAATCCTAAGAAAAAAAGAAAATAGCGAAAGAGAGTTAGCCTCATCTTTACAACCTCCCATATTTTATAATTATGTATGTTACCTGTTACGGTTTTAATGTACAAATATTATGTCTTTTTATCATTCGTTTAAAAATGTTAACAATGTAAATGAAATATACATCTTCACAGTCAAAAAAGTTAAAATATTTCGTTTTAAGGATTATAATGGAGAGAGAAACATAAAAGGGAGTGAATGAACTTGAAGCAAGAACTTATTGAAAGATTTACGAGATATGTAAAAATTGATACGCAATCGAATGAAGAAAGTCATACAGTACCAACAACACCAGGACAAATTGAGTTTGGTAAGTTATTAGTGGAAGAGCTAAAAGAGATTGGGTTAACAGAAGTAACGATGGATGATAATGGCTATGTAATGGCAACACTTCCAGCTAATACGGACAAGGATGTTCCTGTAATCGGATTTTTAGCCCATTTAGATACGGCAACAGACTTTACAGGGAAAAACGTCAAACCACAAATTCATGAAAATTTTGATGGTAATGCAATTACGTTAAATGAAGAGCTAAATGTTGTGTTAACACCAGAGCAGTTCCCGGAATTACCATCATATAAAGGACATACCATTATTACAACTGATGGTACAACACTTCTAGGAGCAGATGATAAAGCTGGTCTTACAG
Source organism: Bacillus sp. 5mfcol3.1 (assembly GCF_900114335.1). Classification (NCBI taxonomy): domain Bacteria; kingdom Bacillati; phylum Bacillota; class Bacilli; order Caryophanales; family Bacillaceae; genus Bacillus; species Bacillus sp. 5mfcol3.1. The sequence goes on from NZ_FOST01000002.1 coordinate 1,103,755, forward strand.
AAATTATGGTTGCAATGAACCATTTAATACATAATCCGCAAATTAAGCACGGGAAAATAAGAGTAGCATTTACACCGGATGAAGAAATTGGTCGTGGGCCAGCGCATTTTGATGTAGAAGCGTTTGGTGCATCATTCGCTTATACGATGGATGGAGGTCCATTAGGTGGTTTAGAGTATGAAAGTTTTAATGCTGCAGGTGCTAAGTTAACGTTTAACGGAACGAATACACATCCTGGAACAGCGAAAAATAAAATGCGCAATGCTACTAAACTTGCTATGGAGTTTAATGGGTATTTACCAGTAGAAGAGGCGCCAGAATATACAGAAGGCTATGAAGGATTCTATCATTTACTTTCTTTAAATGGTGATGTTGAGCAAAGTAAAGCGTATTATATTATTCGAGACTTTGATCGTGAAAATTTTGAGGCACGTAAAAATAACGTTAAAAATATTGTGAAGACTATGCAAGAAAAATATGGCGAAGATGCAGTCGTTTTAGAAATGAATGATCAATACTATAACATGCTTGAAAAAATTGAACCGGTAAGAGAAATTGTTGATATTGCATATGAAGCAATGAAAAGTTTAGACATTGAACCAAATATTCATCCGATTCGCGGAGGCACAGATGGATCACAATTATCATATATGGGATTACCGACGCCGAATATTTTCACTGGTGGTGAAAACTATCACGGTAAATTTGAGTATGTTTCGGTAGATACTATGGAAAAAGCTGTTCAAGTTATTGTGGAAATTGCAAGACGTTTTGAGGAGCAAGCTTAAAAAAGAACCAAGTAGTACGAATGTGCTACTTGGTTCTTTTAATATAGTACTCGCCACAAATAAAAAGTCGCATAAGACTCCCAATTAGCCCAGTTTGCCGCGAAATCTTTTATTTCATTTTTAGTCGGTTTATTTTCGGAACCTGTTATAAATTTAATTGCATTATGCAGACCAACATCATCAATTGGAAAAGCCGAAGGAAATCTTAAACAACGCATTAAAACATAGTTGGCAGTCCATGGTCCTATACCATGGATAGCAGTTAATTGTTTCTCAGCAACCTTTACATCTTGTGTTTGCAGTAAATCCTCTTTTGATAATTTTCTCTCTGTAATAAGCTTCGCAATACCGATTAAATATTCACATTTTCTAGTCGTCATTTTTAATTGTTGAAGATTTTCTACATGTAGATTTGCAATTGTTTCAGGTGATGGGAATATCCAATGTTTTCTACCGTCCCATTCTACATAACTTCCAAATTGCTCAACTAATCTCCTTTTTAGCGTATAAGCATATGTTAGGTTAATTTGTTGACCGATAATTCCCCAGGAAAGTGCCTCAAATAAGTCTGGAATGCCTAAAGTACGAAGGCCATAATATTGTTCAATTGGTCCTTGAAGGAGTAAATCATGTTTAGCTAATGTATAAAATGGGGCTAAATCAGTAGTTAAATCAAACCATTCTTTTACATAGTTAACTACAGCTTCACGTATCGATTTTTCAGATGTATATGGTTCTTCTAAACAACGTATTTGAATATTTCCATCTGTATTCACACTAATTTCAACTAAAGGATTTACATCTTGAACAGGGATAACTTTATAAATTTTGTTATCTTCAATATGGAACATACATTCATTGTTCGAACGTGATAGATAGCGTAAATTTTCTTGAAAACAAAATTCTTTCGGAACTGCTACAGATAATACGCTATTATATTCTGCTGTCATATGAATTCCACCTGCAACTTTTCTAATGTAAGCAATTTTTTCTTCATTTCTAATCCGCCCCTAAATCCGGTTAGTTTCCCGTTCCTCCCAATAACGCGATGACAAGGAATTGTAATAAGAAGAGGGTTAGCAGCAATAGCAGAAGCAACGGCGCGCACAGCTTTAGGTTTTTGAATTCTTTCAGCAATTTCTGTATAAGAATATGTCTTCCCGTAAGGAATTTCACGTACCGTATTCCAAACAGATAATTGAAAATTAGTTCCATAAGCATCGATAGGAAATGTGAAAGTTCCTCGCTTGTTTTCTAAATACTCGATAACTTCTTTCGTATATATTTGCAAGTAATCTGGACTATGGGTCAATATATGTTGGGGCAGTTTTTTTCTAGCCCATATATTTAATTCTTCAAAGTTTTCGTCTTGTGATCCAATGAAACATAGTCCATTTTCAGTTGCAGCAATATGAAATCGCCAATTTTTATGTGTAAGTAGCGTCCAATATATATAATTATTTTTGTAGGAATTCATTATCGTATCCCTCTTTCATTTCGTTCTTTTTTCGATATTCAGTAGGAGTAAATCCGGTTTTCTTTTTAAATAAAGTTGCGAAATACTCTGGGTTTTCTATCCCGACAGCAGTACTAATTTCTTTAATAGATTGATTTGTGTGTAAAAGGTATTCGGTTGCTTTAAGAACCCTGAATTGTTGTATATATTCTATAGGAGTTAGCCCTATTATTCTTTTGAAAGTACGCTGTAAATGAAAAGGGCTACCGTGACACATTTCCGCAAGCATGTCGAGAGTTAAGGATTCGTCATAATGCTTTTCGATATAGTCTTTAATTTGTTCTACCCACTCTTCATTAGGTAAAGTGATCCCGTTTGGCTTACAACGTTTGCACGGGCGAAAGTTTTTACTTAATGCTTGCTCTGCATGATGAAAAATTCGTACATTGTTTCTATTCGGTATTCTTGATTTGCATGATGGTCTGCAAAAGATTCCAGTTGATTTCACAGCATAAAAGAATTTGCTATCATAGGAAGAATCATTATGAATAATTGCTTGCCAATACTCATTTGTTAATGTAACTCCTTCCTTGTGCATAGAACATCACCTCTGAAATTAGTATAACCTGAATAAAGTGCGTATGTATGTATTCATAAATGTAAGAGCAAGATTACAAAGGTGAAAATATGATTGTTTTCTATTTTGTGATAGCATGAAATTTGGAAATAAACATCAAGAGGAGGACTATAAATGAAGTTAATTTCATGGAATGTAAATGGTTTGCGAGCTGTTATCGCAAAAGGTGGATTTTTGGAATATCTTGAGGAATCAAGTGCTGACATATTTTGTCTACAAGAGATTAAATTACAAGAAGGACAAATTGATTTAAATCTAGAGGGATATTATACATACTGGAATTATGCTGTGAAAAAAGGATATTCAGGAACGGCTATTTTTTCAAAAAAAGAACCGATTTCAGTTACATATGGTTTAGGCATTGAAGAGCATGATCAAGAAGGACGACTTATTACTTTAGAATTCGAAGATTTTTACATGATAACGTTATATACACCAAATTCAAAACGTGGATTAGAACGATTAGATTACAGAATGAAATGGGAAGATGATTTCAGGTCCTATATCAAACGATTAGATGAGAAAAAACCAGTTATTTTTTGTGGAGATTTAAATGTTGCTCATAAAGAAATCGATTTGAAAAATCCAAAAAGTAATCGTAAAAACCCTGGATTCTCTGATGAGGAACGAGAGAAATTTTCATGTATTTTAGAAGAAGGGTTTGTTGATACGTATCGTTATCTTTATCCTAATCAAGAAGGTGCATATTCGTGGTGGTCGTATCGTATGGGCGCGAGAGCGAAAAATATCGGATGGCGTTTAGATTATTTTGTTGTTTCGGAAAGAATGAAAGACCAAATAACAGAAGCGAAAATTAATAGTGAAGTAATGGGATCTGACCATTGTCCAGTTGAATTACATATAAATTTCTAAAAAAAGAAGTATCCATCTAACATTAGGCGGATACTTCTTTTTTAATTCAGTTTGTTAAAATTTTTCAAATCTTTCTTGAAATAATTGCATATTAAATATATACTTAGTAACGATAATCATTATCAATGAAAAATATTATCAATGGATGAGGTATAAAAGAATTATAGCTTAGGGGAAGTGAACGAGAATGAGTTCTGGATAGAATTATTAATCTAATGAAATATATATGTAAGACAAGTTTCATATAGTTAAATTTTATTGAGAATATAGTTTGGAAAATTCGAGAGGAGATATATAAAGATGAATAAAAAGTTATTTACATTAGGGATGGTTACAGTTTTAAGTGTAGGTTTAGCGGCATGTAATAGTGCGGATAAAACTTCAGGCGAGCAAAAACAACAGACAAAAGCTACGGAAACGAAAAAAGATGAAAAACGAAAAATTACATATTTAGGTAAAGAATATACAGTGCCAGCAAAAGTAGATAAAATTGCGACAGCTAGTTTAGAGTCAATGGAAGATGCGGCAGTACTTGGAATTAAACCAGTTGGTGCCATTACTGTTGGTGGTAAATTACCGAAGTATCTTGAGAAAGATTTAGAAGGTGCGAAATCTGTTGGTGAGAAAATGGAACCAAATTTCGAAACATTACTTCAATTAAAACCAGACGTTATTACATCAAGTACGAAATTCCCAGCAGAAACAGCTGAAAAGTTTACGAAAGTAGCTCCTACATTCCCGGTATCACACGTTTCAACAAATTGGGAAGATAACTTAAAGTTAATGGGAGAATTAACTGGTAAAAAAGATAAAGCAGAAAAAATTATTAAAGACTACAATTCGGACGCTGAAAAAGCAAAAGCAAAACTAGGAGATAAGTTAAAAGATAAAAAAGTACTTGTCATTAGACTAAGAGCAAATGACTTATTCCTATACCCAGAAGGAGTATACTTTAACCCTGTAATTTATAAAGATCTTGGACTAACTGCTCCAGAACAACTTAAAACGGTAAAAGCACAAGAAAAAATTTCTTTAGAAAAATTAGCTGAAGTTAATCCTGATTATATCTTCTTACAATACGAGGCAAGTGAAAATAATAAACCGAAAGTGTTAGAAGACATTGAAAATAATCCAATTTGGCAAAGTATGAACGCTGCGAAAGAAAAGAAAGTATTTGTAAATGTTGTAGACCCAATGGCACAAGGTGGTACAGCTTGGAGTAAAACAGCATTCTTAAAAGAAGCAGTGAAAAAATTATCTAAATAATACAATAAGTAAGGTGCGTTGAATGATATGCAGAAAACAAATGCAGTACCAGTAACTATATTATGTATAGCACCCATACTCATCTTATTTACAGTTATACTTTCGATTTTGTATGGGGCAAAAAGTATTGACGCTGAAACAGTGTGGAACGCATTATTTCATTTTGATTCAAGCGATGTAAATCATAATATTATTATTACTTCACGTTTACCAAGGGTAGTTGCAGCTCTTTTAGTCGGAGCATTTCTAGCCATATCAGGAGCACTTATGCAGGGGATGACAAGAAACTATCTTGCATCCCCTTCTATTATGGGTGTGACGGATGGCGCTGCCTTTGTTATTACACTTAGCATGATTTTTCTTCCGGGAATGTCATCAATTGGTATGGTTTTATGTTCAATGATTGGTTCTGCACTAGGAGCCGGTATCGTGTTTGGTTTTGGTTCGCTCCTTCAAAATGGCTTATCACCAGTTAGGTTAGCGATTATAGGAACAGTTATTGGAACATTTTTAAGTAGTGTATCGGCTGCAATGGCTTCGTATTTCCAAATTTCTCAAAATGTTAGTTTTTGGTTTAATGCAAAGTTAGATCAAGTAGATCCTAATATCATTAAAATCACGATACCGTTTGGGATAATTGGAATAATTTTAGCACTGTTAATATCAAAATCTATTACCATTCTTTCATTAGGCGAAGAGGTTTCTATTAATTTAGGGCAACGTACAAAACTAGTTAAAGCGATGGCAATTTTATCGGTAATTTTCTTAACAGGAACAGCAGTTGCTTTAGTGGGGAAAGTTGGTTTTGTAGGTTTAATTATTCCGCACATTACCCGCTTTATAATTGGGGTAGATTATAAGTGGATTTTGCCATGTGCAGGTGTTATTGGTGGCGTTTTCTTAGCGTTATGTGACGTTTTGAGTAGATTTGTAAACTATCCATTTGAAACACCTATTGGAGTCGTTACCTCTTTAATTGGAATTCCTTTCTTCCTTTATTTAATCCGTACTAGAGGAGGAGAGAGACATGCTTAAAAGTTCAAGTCAACGTTTCGGAATGACGATGGGGATTATTATATTTTTAATACTATGTGCTATTTATATTAGTTTAACAAATGGTACGTTCGATATTACGATTACAGATGTATTTAAAACACTGTTTAGAATTGATCCAGTACCAGAACATGATTTAGTTATTTTTGAGTTTCGCCTTCCGCGCATCGTAATTGCTGGATTAGTAGGATTAGGCCTTGGTGTTGCGGGTGCCGTTATTCAAGGGATTACGAGAAATGGGTTGGCGGACCCAGGTATTTTAGGAGTAAATGCCGGAGCAGGAACAGCGATCGTCATTTTTATGTTTTTCTTTCAAGGGCAATTAAAAAGCACAGACTGGGTTTCTATTATGATGATGCCAATGTTTGGTTTAGTAGGCGGATTAGGTGCAGCTATCATCATTTATCTGTTTTCTTGGAAAAACGGTAAATTAGATTCGCAGCGACTTTTATTAACAGGAATTGCAATTGGATCAGGATTTGGAGCCTTTTCTATGTATTTATCACTCAAAATGAAGTCAACTGATTTTGAAATGGCCGCAGTGTGGGTGTCTGGAAGCATATATAGTGCGAACTGGAAGTATATTGTGGCTATGTTACCATGGCTTATTATCTTAATTCCGTTTATACAAAAGAAAGCTTATTTATTAGATTTATTTCAATTGGAAGAAACTAGTATTACAAGTTTAGGTGTTTCAGTAGAAAGAGAGAAATCGATTTTACTATTAAGTAGTATCGGGCTTGTGAGCGCATGTGTTGCTGTTTCAGGGAGTATCGGTTTTATTGGCTTAATGGCACCGCATATTGCGAAAAGGCTTGTCGGTATTCAACATAAGTATATAATTCCTACGTGCGGCGTAATCGGAATGTTTCTTGTAATTGCTTCAGACTTTATTGCGAAAACAGTTTTCACACCTGTAGAGCTACCAGTTGGAATCGTTATTTCTATTGTCGGTGTACCATATTTCTTATATTTACTTTATAAGGCGAAAGCGTAAGAGGAGGAATAAAAGTGAGTATTTTAAGTGCAAAAAATTTAGAAACAAGTTATGAAAAGCTTACAGTGTTTCGCGATTTAAATGTGGAAATACAAGAAGGAAAAGTAACGACAATTATAGGTCCAAACGGTTGCGGTAAATCGACATTGTTAAAAACAATGGGAAGAATTTTAAAACAAAAAAGCGGAAAAGTATATTTACAAGGGCAAGATTTACATACAATTCCAACGAAAGAAATTGCGAAGCAGTTAGCTTTACTCCCGCAAACTCCAATTGCACCAGGTGAACTTAAAGTGGAAGAATTAATTTCTTATGGACGCTATCCACATCGAAATAACGTAAATAAGTTAACGACAAAAGATAAAGAAATGATTGATTGGGCATTAGATATAACGAAAACTTCTGAATTTCGAACGAGACAAATTGCAAATTTATCAGGTGGCCAAAGACAAAAGGTATGGCTAGCGATGGCATTAGCACAAGAAACAGAAGTGTTGCTATTAGATGAGCCAACTACATACCTTGATATGTCTCATCAATTAGATGTATTACAAATTGTGGAGAAGTTAAATAAAGAACATAATTGTACGGTTGTTATGGTATTACATGATATTAACCATGCAGCAAGGTTTTCAGATGAAATTATTGCAATGAAGGAAGGAGAAATTGTTACAACTGGTAGCCCAGAAGAAATCATTACAAATGAAGTGTTAAAAGAAGTATTTCATATTGATGCACGTGTCATGATTGATCCGTATAACGGGGCTCCTGTTTGTTTCGGTTATGATAGCGTTGTATCTCAAGAAGAAAAAATCGAAATATATGTAACAAGTTAAAAAGGGGGGGATAGGGTGAATACTACAGTTGAAAAACAGCAGATTATAACATCTAATACAGAGCAGTGGAAAATGTATTCAAAATTAGAAGGTAAGGAATATCAAATTCATATTTCAAAGCCGAGGCAACCAGCAACGGATTCAGGATATCCTGTCATTTACGTATTAGATGGCAATGCCTTTTTTCAAACATTTCATGAAGCAGTTAAAATACAATCAGTAAGAGCGGAAAAAACCGGTGTTTCACCAGCTATTATAGTAGGAGTGGGTTATCCAATTGAAGGCGCATTTTCAGGGGAAGAAAGGTGCTATGATTTTACGCCTAGCGTAATTTCAAAAGATGCCCCTTTAAAACCAGACGGTAAACCGTGGCCTAAAACAGGAGGAGCACATAATTTCTTTACTTTTATTGAAGAAGAACTGAAACCACAAATTGAAAAGAATTTTGAGATTGATAAAGGTAAGCAAACTTTATTTGGGCATTCTTTAGGTGGCCTATTCGCTTTGCATATACTATTTACAAACTTGAATGCTTTTCAAAATTATTTTATTAGTAGTCCATCTATATGGTGGAATAATAAATCCGTTCTTGAAAAAGAAGAGAACCTTATAATTGAATTAAACAATGCTAAGTTTGAAACAGGAGTGTTCCTTACAGTTGGATCACTTGAACGAGAGCATATGGTTGTAGGTGCAAATGAATTATCAGAGCGCCTTCTCCAAGTAAACCACGATAAACTTAAATTTAAGTTTTATGAAGCTGAAGGGGAGAATCATGCATCTGTTGTGCCGACGTCTTTAAGTAAAGGATTGAGGTTTATTAGTTACGTATAGGAAAAAAGGTTATGGATAAAACATTCCATAACCTTTTTTAATATGTAGAATTGTCCTTTTCGAAAGTTTTGTTTCAACTTTTCGTCTAAAGAGACAAAAAGTTGTCACAAATCGGTCACAATTAGCATAAACATAAAATAGACGAAATGAACTTATTTCCAAAAGGCTTGGTTTATTTCAATCATGATTCGTAGAGTTGAAAAAGCATGGATTAAAAGTTCACTATATTCCCAAGGAGGTAGATCGTATGAAAACTATTCTTGCTATCGCTGGACTTATTTGGGTTTTATCGCATGGCATTCCAATTTATGAAGGAGAACAAATTCGCAGTGCTCTAAATAAAAATTTTAATGAATATCATATCATTGATCGGCAAGATAATGTTGTGACAGTTCGAGTAAATGACTGTTTTCATACGGTAACCGTTGAAGGAACTTCAGTAGTGAATGATACAAAAGTATGTGATCAGCAATAATTATATATGGAAAGAAAAATTCTCGGATTAAATATCTGAAAATTTAAATTTAAACATTATAGACGAAGAATAAGCGGGGGCGGGTAATCCCCGCTTATTCTTGTTTCACTTTATTGAATTTTGATGAGAGATATAATGATTTTTTGACAAAAAGGAAAGGGTATACTGAAAATTGAGATTAAGAAGCTAATGAGTTGTTAAGAATAATCATAAAGTGTAAATATACTCTTATGGGGTATCATGCGTAGATATTTAATGCTATAATTGGTATACTCATAAAAAACAATTGTTTTATTGGATGAAGAGAAACTTTAAGAAGGTGATAATATGGATCATAAAGAGCATGAAGCAGTAACACATAGATCAGAAAAAGAAAAAGAACAGATTATAAATAGATTAAAGAGAATTGAAGGACAGGTCCGCGGTATTCAAAACATGATTGAAAATGATCGTTATTGCGTAGATATTTTAGTGCAAATTTCAGCGATTAATGCAGCGATGAAAAAAGTAGGAATGGGCGTTCTCAAAAATCATACGAGTCATTGTGTTTCAGGAGCTATTAAAAATGGAAATGGTGACGAAGCAATTGAAGAATTAATGACAGTATTTGAACGTTTTTCAAAAGCGTAAAAACAAGCTAGTATTTAACTGGCTTGTTTTTTTGTTTACCCTCATATTGGATTTTGGTGTATTGTAGTGAAAAAGTGTGTGTAAAATAAACTTTTAGAAAATAATTGAAAAATCATGATACAAAACCATTGATTACCTTAGGGGGGTATGGTAAGATGTAATTGTGATTAACAAACAATGAATAAACAAGAGGAGGATTTTAAATGGAACAGTTAACATTACAAGTTGAAGGTATGTCTTGTGGACATTGTGTAAATGCTATCGAAAGCAGTGTGAAAGAGCTAAACGGTGTTGAACAAGTGAAGGTTCAATTAGCAGAAGGAACTGTTGAAGTTACTATCGACTCGTCTGCTGTAACATTAAAAGATATCGTTGCTGTAATCGAAGATCAAGGATACGATGTTCAATAATTATTTTTAGATATGGAAATAAATCGTACTTTAAATGAAGTACGATTTATTTTGCTAATAATTATACCTCATAAGGGTATATAGAGGTGAGAGACATGAATGAAAAAAAAGAGGCCAATCTTCAAATATCAGGAATGACATGTGCGGCATGTGCAAATAGAATTGAAAAAGGTCTAAAAAAAGTAGAAGGTGTTCATGAGGCAAATGTAAATTTTGCGCTTGAAAAAACAAAAATAATGTACGATCCAACTAAAACAAATCCGCAACAATTTAAAGAAAAAGTTGAATCATTAGGATATGGAATTGTAAGTGATAAAGCTGAATTTACTGTTTCAGGAATGACATGTGCAGCATGTGCAAATAGAGTTGAAAAGCGTTTAAATAAGTTAGATGGTGTGAACAAGGCGACAGTAAATTTTGCTTTAGAATCAGCCACAGTAGACTTTAATCCTGATGAAGTTAATGTAAATGAAATGAAGAGCGCGATTACGAAGCTAGGATATAAATTAGAAGTGAAACCAGATGATCAAGATGCATCAACTGATCATCGATTACAAGAAATTGAAAGACAAAAGAAGAAGTTTATTATTTCGTTTATTTTATCTTTCCCATTATTGTGGGCAATGGTTAGTCATTTCTCATTTACGTCATTTATTTATTTACCGGATATGTTAATGAACCCTTGGGTGCAACTAGCACTTGCAACTCCTGTTCAATTTATCATTGGTGGACAGTTTTATGTTGGGGCTTATAAAGCGTTACGCAATAAAAGTGCTAATATGGATGTTCTCGTGGCGCTTGGAACGTCGGCCGCGTACTTCTATAGTGTATATTTAAGTATTCAATCTATTGGTTCTTCGGAACATATGACAGATTTATATTTTGAAACGAGTGCGGTACTTATTACATTAATTATTTTAGGTAAATTATTTGAAGCGAAAGCAAAAGGGCGCTCATCAGAAGCAATTAAAAAATTGATGGGTTTACAAGCGAAGACAGCTACAGTTGTGCGAGATGGAACAGAAATAAAAATTTTGATTGAAGAAGTAGTAGCTGGTGATATCGTCTATGTAAAGCCTGGTGAAAAAATACCAGTAGATGGTGAGATTGTAGAAGGAAAATCAGCGATTGATGAATCGATGTTAACGGGTGAAAGTATTCCTGTTGATAAGTCAATTGGGGATGTAGTAATAGGTTCGACAATAAATAAAAATGGTTTTTTAAAAGTGAAAGCAACTAAAGTAGGCAGAGATACTGCATTAGCTCAAATCATTAAAGTAGTAGAAGAGGCACAAGGTTCAAAAGCTCCTATTCAAAGGGTAGCGGATCAAATTTCAGGTATTTTTGTACCGGTTGTAGTTGTGATTGCGATTATCACATTTGCAGTATGGATGATATTTGTTACACCTGGTGATTTTGGCGGAGCACTTGAGAAAATGATAGCAGTACTTGTTATCGCTTGTCCATGTGCATTAGGTCTTGCAACGCCTACATCTATTATGGCAGGATCAGGAAGATCGGCTGAGTATGGTATTTTATTTAAAGGTGGAGAGCATTTAGAAGCAACGCACCGATTAGATACAGTTATTCTAGATAAAACAGGTACTGTGACAAACGGAAAGCCTGTGTTAACAGATATAATTGTAGCAGATGGATTCCATGAAGAAGAAATACTACGTTTAGTAGGTGCGGCAGAAAAAAATTCTGAACACCCACTTGCAGAAGCGATTGTGGAAGGAATTAAAGAAAAGAAAATTGATATTCCAAGTTCAGAGACGTTTGAAGCGATTCCTGGATTCGGTATCGAATCAGTCGTAGAAGGAAAACAATTATTAATTGGCACACGTCGATTAATGAAGAAATTCAATATTGATATTGAAGAAGTTTCAAAATCAATGGAAGAGCTAGAACGAGAAGGAAAAACAGCAATGCTTATTGCAATCGATAAAGAATATGCTGGTATAGTTGCCGTTGCAGATACTGTGAAAGATACTTCAAAAGCAGCTATCGCAAGACTGAAAAAAATGGGTCTAGACGTTGTGATGATTACAGGAGATAATACACAAACTGCTCAGGCGATTGCAAAGCAAGTTGGTATTGATCACGTAATTGCAGAAGTATTGCCAGAAGGAAAAGCAGAAGAAGTGAAAAAACTGCAAGCAAATGGTAAGAAAGTAGCGATGGTTGGAGATGGGATAAATGATGCTCCTGCTCTTGCTACAGCGAACATTGGTATGGCAATTGGAACGGGAACGGATGTAGCGATGGAAGCAGCGGATATAACGTTAATCCGCGGTGATTTAAATAGTATTGCTGATGCGATCTTTATGAGTAAAATGACGATAAGAAATATTAAACAAAATTTATTCTGGGCATTAGCTTATAACGCGTTAGGAATTCCAATTGCGGCATTAGGCTTCTTAGCCCCTTGGGTTGCTGGAGCAGCGATGGCATTTAGTTCTGTATCCGTTGTATTAAATGCATTACGATTACAAAGAGTTAAATTAAAATCTTAAAAAGTTACATTAAGTAATTGAATAGAATTAAAGAACAATACTTTGAATAAGTATTGTTTTTTTGTTCGTATAGAAATTAAAACGATATAATAAAGAAGAATTATTGAATCGTATGTAGTAGAAAAGTTAAGAGGTAGTTTGGTAAGGAGACTTATATATGTTAAAAGATATTATAATTAGAACATTTCAGAAAGAAGATTTAAATCAAGTATTACAATTGTTCTATGAAACAGTTCATACGGTTAATGCAAAAGATTATAATGAGTTACAGCTACAAGCATGGGCACCAGATCGACTAGATAGAGAAAGCTGGTTAAAGTCTTTAGAAAAGAATATTAGTTATGTAGCGGATCATAATGGTGTGATAGTCGGATTTGGAGATTATAATGAGGATCATTACGTAGATCGTTTATTTACACATAAATATTATCAAGGGAAAAGGATCGCCTCATCCATATTACAGAAGTTAGAAAAAGAAGCAGTGAACCTAGGGCATAGGGAAATCTATACAGAAGCGAGTATTACAGCAAAACCTTTCTTTGAAAGTAAAGGTTTTATTTGCATAAAGGAACAAAAGAAACAGCATAATGGTCAGATTTTTATTAATTATGTTATGAAAAAAATATCCTTCTCATAAATGAGAAGGATATTTTTCATTATTTTACAGCTTCTTTTAGTTCTTTACCAGCTTTGAAAGCAGGTACTTTAGAAGCTGCGATTTGCATTTCTTCACCAGTTTGTGGGTTACGGCCTGTACGAGCAGCTCTTTCACGAACTTCGAATGTACCGAATCCGATAAGTTGTACTTTTTCACCAGCAGCTAAAGTGTTAGTGATTGATTCTACTACAGTTTGTACAACTACAGTAGCTTCTTTTTGAGAAATCTCAGCATTTTGTGCTACGTTTTTAATTAATTCTGTTTTGTTCATGTTTTTCACCTCATATGTAAATAATGCTATTTAAGTTGTTATTATAACGTATAAAACATTCGAGAACAAGTGTACGTACATATATTCGCAAAAAAAATGAAATTTGTAATATTTTTTAGGACATTTTATAGACATTCCATTTAAGCGGACAGAGATTTGTTCTTCATTTCAGTCTTCTCTTGATAAGAAGGTAGTTTCTTATTATAAGATATGAAGTAAGGTAGTGCTACAAATAACATACCTCCTACTAAATTTCCGAAGAAAACAAAAATGAAGTTTGGAAAATATTCGATCCAAGTTAAATGACCGGCAAAAATTGCAGCTGGGATGACAAACATATTGGCTACAACGTGTTGAAATCCAATTGCAACAAAAGTCATAACTGGGAACCAAATACCGATAATCTTTCCGATAAATTCTTTACTTCCCATACTGAGCCAAACAGCTAAACAAACGAGCCAATTACATCCGATTGCAGAAATAAATGCTTGCAATGGTGTATCTTGTAGTTTCGCTTGAGCGATAGAAATAGTTTTCGCTAAAAAAGCTCCTTCAGTTAAGCCGACGATATGACCGAAAAAATAGGCTACGAATACAGCTCCTATGAAATTGCTAAATGTAACAATAACTAAATTTCGTATGAAATAAAATAAAGTAATTTTCTTTTGGAGCCAGGCCATAGAAACTGTCATCATGTTACCAGTTACTAGTTCACCGCCTGCAAGAATAACGAGAATAAGACCAACAGGGAATACAGCAGCGCCTAGAAAACTAGAAAATGATCCCCAATATTTTGGCATTGTCCCAATAACATGAATATCGAGTAAATACCCTAATGCGATAAAAGCACCACCAAAAAAACCAAGAATTAGCATAGGGAGCAATGATAAATGAGCTTTTTTCCTTCCTGAATTCGCAGCAAGTTCCGTAATTTCTTCTGGTGTAAATACAGACATGAATAATCCCTCCGTAATAAAATGATGGAATGAATAGAAAAAATTTCAAAAATCTATGTATTATAAAAATATGTTATGACTTCTGTATAAAATTGTCAAAGTGAATAGAGAGGGAATTAAAAATTGATAACATTGTTCATGTTGTCACATGAATGTAACAATAAGGATTTAAAGTGTTTGTAGAGGTGAAAACATGAATACGAATCATGTAAAAAAAGAACGAAAAAAATCAATCATAAAGATATTTATTATTAGTTTTATAAGTATATTAATGATACCAGTAAGTTTGTATTATTATGCGACAGAAATAGAACGAAAACTAGTAACAGTTACGTGGAATGAAATAGAAGCTTCTACAATTCCTAAAGAGTTTAATAATAAAAAAATATTGCAGTTTTCAGATGTACATTTAGGGCCAGAGTTTACATTGAAGCAACTTGAACATTTGGTGGAGAAGATGAATGAAATACATCCAGATATCGTAGTTTTTACTGGAGATTTAATAGATAAATTTGGGTCTTATAGTGCGGAAAGAGAAGAAGCAAAGGCTATTTTGCAGAAAATTTACGCGCCCTTAGGGAAATATGCTGTGTTTGGGAATCATGATAGGGGCGGGGGCGGTAGTTTATTTTACAAAAAATATATGGAGGAAGCTGGTTTTTCTGTATTAGTAAATGAAGTGCAGAAAATTAAAGTGGAAAACGGCAAATATATTACAATATCAGGTTTAGATGATTTTCTATTAGGGAAGCCACAAATAGATTCAACTTTAAAAAACTTGAAACAAAATGATTTCAACATGTTATTAGTACATGAGCCGGATGTTGTAACCAAAATAAATCGTTACCCAATGGATCTTCAACTGTCAGGACATAGTCACGGAGGACAAGTCCAAATTCCTTTTGTAGGTCCATTAATTACTACCAAACTAGCTGAGAATTATGTTGAAGGTATGTATGAAGTAGAGGGGAAGAGTAAGCTGTTATATTTATATGTAAATCGTGGCATTGGGACTACTAGGATGCCTGTTAGATTTTGGAGTGTACCTGAACTTTCAGTTTTTGTATTGAAGCAAAATAGTAACTAATGTATTCAATTCCACATCATCATTCTCAATTTGATTTTGATGAACGAGATATGGTGATTTACGGTAAATGAAAACAACAATAGGTCCTATAACCTATTGTTGTTTTTTATTATTTTTGCAAGGGAAGAGTATCAAAATATGTTCTGTAATTATTAGAGAATTCAAAGTTGTTTTTTGCATCCCAATTAATAGACCAAGACATTAGGCCGCGGAATGCAGGATAGCCACTTTGGTTAGAAAGTTTATACTTTCCTCCGAACGGAACTCCTTTAATGATATAATTTAAAGCTTTTTTCATTTCAGTTGGCGAAATGTATCCACCACTTGGAGCTGCCGCTGGTGCTGCTGGAAGCCCAATCATAACTTGATCTGAGCGAAGAGCTGGGAAAATGTTATTTGGATTACCACCTACAGGAAAACCATGTAAGAGCATATCTGCCATAGCGACCTCGTAGTCTGCAGTACCTTGATTGTAGTTATTACCGTCCATTCCAACCCCGCTACCAGCGTTGTAGTGTTGAACGTGAATGTATGTTAGTTTATCTTTCACTCCGTAAATAATTGGTAAATATGCACCCCAGATACTTCCGTATGCGCTATAACCGCCTTGAACATAAGCTGTTTCAGGAGCCATGCTTAATAGAAAATCTGGACCATAATGATCTGAGATTGTTCGAATAGCTGATATAAGATTTACGATTTGGGGAGTAGTTGGATTTTTGAAATTAATGTCATTTCCGTTTAAGTAAATACCTGATTCAAGGTCAATATCTATTCCATCAAAATCGTATTTATCGATTAGAGATTGTATGGAATTAATAAAACGTTGCTTAGCGGCATTGTCAGGAAGTAAAACGACTCCATTTTGTCCTCCTATTGAAAGAACTACTTTCTTTCCTTTACTTTTTAAATAAGAAATATCTGATTTGAAGTCTGCATCTGTACCATACACAGGAGAAAATTCAACAGTGGAACGATCACCACCAGTTTCACCAAAAGATACATTGATTACATCCCATTTTGGTGAAACGTCTTTTAATTTAATAATGCCAGTACCGTTATCAAAGTTATGCCAGTATCCAACGAGTAATTTTGAACCTAAATTGTTTGCTGCTTGTGTTTGGAAAGGGGATAGCGGTAGTAGTAAGAACATTACTAAAATACAACAAAATAATTTGAACTTGTTTAACATATCAACACTCCTATACAAAAAAGTTGTCTAGATGTATAATCTTGTTTATTTAATGATATCTGAAAATTCTTTCTTTTGTAAGAGGACTATAATTTTCTCAACAATTGTGTGTGGGAAAGTATTAAACCTAATGAAATAATTTTTGAAGGAGATTGAATTGTAATTGTTAAATTCAGAATATTTTGATATATTTTAACGTATAGAACAAAATCTTTCGCACAGTACTCTTACATAAATTTCAAAATTTAGTTTGGAAGGGGATGTACAAGAGTTGGATAAAAATCTAAAGAAAGATCTCAAAATACGCCACATTACAATGATCTCAATTGGCGGCGTAATAGGGGCTGGTTTGTTTGTTGGAAGTGGTGCCGTTGTACATTCGGCAGGACCTGGTTCTATCGTTTCATATGCATTGGCAGGACTTCTAGTCATTTTCGTCATGAGAATGCTAGGAGAAATGGCAGCTGTAAATCCGACAAGTGGTTCATTTGCAACGTATGCAAGAGAAGCAATTGGTCCATGGGCGGGTTATACAATAGGCTGGTTATACTGGTTTTTCTGGGTAATTGTTATTGCAATAGAAGCCACAGCAGGTGCTGGTATTATCCAATATTGGATTCCACAAATACCGCTATGGTTATTAAGTTTAATATTAACAATTTTATTAACGCTGACGAACGTTTTTTCGGTGAAATCATTTGGAGAGTTTGAATATTGGTTTTCTTTTATTAAAGTAATAAGTATTGTTTTGTTCCTTTGTCTAGGTCTTGCTGTTATTTTAGGATTTGTTCCAGGAACAGAAGCACCCGGCACTTCGAATTTAATTGGACAAGGTGGGTTTATGCCAAACGGTATAAGTTCGGTCTTGCTTGGAATTACTGTTGTTATATTTTCATTTATGGGATCAGAGATTGTAGCAGTAGCAGCTGGTGAATCTGCAGAACCTGTAAAAGCAGTAAAAACAGCAACAAACAGTGTGATTTGGCGTATTCTTGTATTTTTTATTGGGTCTATAGCGGTAGTTGTTACGCTACTGCCATGGAATTCAGCTAACATATTAAAAAGTCCATTTGTAGCTGTACTTGAACATATAGGAATACCAGCGGCAGCACAAATTATGAATTTTATCGTTTTAACAGCTGTACTTTCTTGCTTAAATTCAGGCTTATATACAAATTCAAGAATGCTTTTTTCAATGGCAGAAAGAGGAGATGCGCCAAAGTCATTTTTAAAATTGAACAGTAGTGGTGTTCCTGTTCGAGCGGTTTTATTTGGAACGTTCTTCGCTTATATTGGAGTTGTTTTTAGTTACATTTCTCCAGATAAAGTCTTTTTGTTTTTAGTGAATGCATCTGGCGGGATTGCGTTACTAGTTTATCTCGTTATTGCAGTTTCGCATTTAAAGATGCGTAAAAAAATGGGGAAAGTAGAACAAAAAAATTTGAAAGTGAAAATGTGGCTTTTTCCGTATGTAACGTATGTTACAATTGCTGCTATTATAGCAGTTTTAGTTGCGATGTTCGCAATTGATACTTTACGTTCACAAGCACTTTTAACAATGTTTGTTACAGTTCTTATCATACTTTCTTATTTTATTTTTAATAGAAATAAAAATAGCACAGTTTTGAATCCTAAAAGTAAGAATGAGGAATCTGTTCGATTCTAATTTTCTTATTTTCGAAGAGAGTTACACCCAGTCATTGCTATAAAAGAATCATATATAATCATAGAAACAAGTAATTACTATTGTCATAGTGGATATAAACTTTTTTCTTGACTTTTTATACGAAGGCGAGCAAAATGGTAAAAAAGGAAGGGGGGATGATGATGGAAGAGTACGTATTAGAGCTGTATAACCTGTTATATACGACAGAATGGCAAGATATTGTTTCGTTTCTAGGAATAGTATTTTGCATGAAAATTGTAATTGTATATATGGAAGAGCAAGGTATGTTCTATTCCTTCTCATCTCCGTTCGATGTGCAGCGCGAGCCGTTGCTAAACTATGCCAATGTGAATTACGAACAATTTCCTTTTGTAGTTTTCTTTATGATTCGATTTATTACAGCAATTGTAAAGAAGAAGGAAAGTGATGATGAAGAGTGCCACGCAACTTGTAAGGTAGCTAACGTTTTTTAAGCTAAATACAAGGAGGAGATTTATATGTGGTTTCGATTTCTTATGATTGGTTTCTTTTCATTAACAGCAATTTCATTAATGGGATATCAAGTGTCTGAAATTTTTCAAGCATATAGCGATACATTTTTTAACAAAAATTAATCGCGTTGCTATTTGAATAATAAAGCGATAAAATCCTTCTTAAGAAGTTTTATTAAGAAGGATTTTTTTCTTTGTTTTGTCTTGCTGTGTCAAACTATTGTCACATTTACACTGTGAATAATATGTTAAAATAGTGAGGTTACGTATACATACTTGAAGGAAGAGGGAGTGACCATTTTGGTGGATCAATCAACAAATCAGAAAAGCTATGCTCCTATTGTGATAACGCTTTCTGTAATTGTAAATGCGATTATTTTATTTTTGTTCTTTGGACCTGTTGGCTATGAAGGAGAAGTACATTTTGATGTAACGATTTTACCAATGTTAAACGCGATTTTTAATAGCTTTACGTTCGTATTTTTATTAGCAGCGTTATTCTCTATTATTAAAAAGAATGTGAAAATGCATCGTGGTTTCATCCTTGCAGCATTTACGACAACTTTACTATTTTGTGTGTCGTATTTATCGTATCATTACTTAGCACCGGCAACACATTTTGGAGGAGAAGGATTCATTAAATATGTGTATTTCATCATTTTAATTACACATATTATCCTAGCAGCAATTATCGTACCACTTGCATTGTTTGCACTTGTATTTGGTTTTACAAATCAATTAACACGTCACCGTAAAATTGTACGTTGGACAATGCCAATTTGGTTATATGTAAGTTTATCTGGTGTTATTGTGTACTTAATGATCTCACCTTATTATCAATAAAAGTCTCAGCCTTTAGGCTGGGGCTTTTTTGTTAAGCAAATCTTTTTGTGAAATGAAAAAAATATGGTATACAAAAGTATAGTTGCTTTTCAAATAGAAGGGATGGTAAAGAAATATGCAAAATTTTGTATTTCGTAATCCAACGAAACTTATTTTCGGTAAAGATCAATTAGAACAGTTAAAAACTGAAATTCCACAGTTTGGTAAGAAGGTTCTTCTCGTATATGGAGGAGGCAGTATTAAAAGAAACGGTATTTATGATAATGTGATTTCTATTTTAAAGGATATTAATGCAGAAGTATTTGAATTGACGGGTGTTGAACCGAATCCTCGTGTATCAACTGTAAAGAAAGGGATTCAAATTTGTAAAGATAATGGAGTCGAATTTATTTTAGCAGTTGGTGGAGGAAGTGTAATCGACTGTACGAAAGCGATTGCTGCTGGTAGTAAATATGATGGAGATGTATGGGATATTGTAACGAAAAAAGCATTTGCTAGTGAGGCATTACCATTTGGTACTGTACTTACTCTTGCTGCGACAGGTTCTGAAATGAATGCAGGCTCGGTAATTACAAATTGGGAAACGAATGAAAAGTATGGATGGGGAAGCCCAGTTACATTCCCGCAGTTTTCAATTTTAGATCCAGTTCATACTGCATCTGTGCCGAGAGATCAAACGATTTATGGTATGGTAGATATTATGTCACATGTATTAGAACAATATTTCCATCATGGAACGAATACAGAACTACAAGATCGTTATTGTGAATCTGTTTTAAAAACAGTAATTGAGACAGCTCCCAAGCTTTTAAGTGATTTAGAAAATTATGAGCATAGGGAAACAATTTTATATTGCGGAACGATGGCGTTAAATGGTATTTTAGCGATGGGAGTAAGAGGTGACTGGGCAACTCATAATATTGAACATGCAGTTTCTGCTGTTCATGATATACCGCATGGAGGCGGCTTAGCAATTCTATTCCCTAACTGGATGAAGCATGTCGTAGATGAAAATGTAAGTCGTTTTAAACAGTTCGCTATTCGTGTATTTGAAATAGAAACAGATGGAAAAACAGATAAAGAAGTGGCGTTAGAAGGAATTGAGGCACTGCGTCAATTTTGGACTTCAATTGAAGCGCCAGCAACATTAGCTGATTACGGTATTGGAGAAAATGAAATTGATATAATGGCTAATAAAGCGATGGCGTATGGTGAATTTGGTAACTTTAAAAAATTAAATAAAGATGATGTTCTAAGTATATATAAAGCTTCTTTATAAGTGAATTTAGAAAAGAAACCTATTTGATTGTTTGATCGAATAGGTTTCTTTTTTTGCTTTTTATAAACGTTTATGAATGTTTGTGATTATTTTTGATTGTTTATGGTTGATTTTTGTGACCGTTTTCATTATACTGTAATCAAAGAAGAGGTGAATAAAATGTTAACTCCTGAACGTCATCAAATGATATTGCAACTTGTAAAAGAACAGAAAGTTGTAAAATTACAGCAATTAGTTGAAAGAACAGAAAGCTCTGAGTCGACAATTCGCCGTGATTTAGCACAATTGGAAAAGCAAAGGTTATTAAAAAGAGTTCATGGTGGTGCCGCTGTTTTAACAGGAAAAGGGCAAGAACCAACGATGGTTGAAAAATCATCCAAAAACATTCAAATAAAACAACAAATTGCTAATTATGCGGCTAGCGTTGTTGAACAAGGTGATTGTATTTATTTAGATGCAGGGAGTACAACATTTGAAATGATTCCATTTTTAATCAATAAAGATGTTACTGTCGTTACGAATGGACTTATGCATATTGAAGCTTTAGTTGAAAATAATATTCGTGCGTATTTACTAGGCGGAATGATGAAGAGTAGGACGAAAGCTTTAATCGGTGCTATGGCACAGGAAAGTATGCAGAAGTATCGCTTTGATAAATGTTTTTTAGGTGCAAATGGTGTACATGAACAGCTTGGCTTTACAACGCCAGATCCAGAAGAAGCGCTCCTAAAACAAATGGCACTAACATTAGCAAACGAAGGATATTTCTTAATTGATGAAAGTAAGTTTTCAGAAGTTGCGTTTGCGAAAATTGCAAATGTTGAAGATGCAAATATTATTACAAACCATTTAGAAATTGATTTAGAAAAATATAAAAAACAAACCAATGTAATTGAGGCTGATAAACAATGATCTATACAGTTACTTTAAACCCATCTATTGATTATGTAGTGCAAGTTCCTTCTTTTGATTTAGGAACAATAAATCGAGCGGAGAAAGATATGAAGTTTCCTGGAGGAAAAGGAATTAATGTTTCTCGTGTTCTTCAGCGTTTAGGTGTTAAAAATATAGCACTTGGATTTACTGGTGGATTTACTGGTCAATTTATTAAAGAGGTATTACATGACGAAGGTGTAACAACAAACTTCGTCCAAGTAGATGAAGATACTCGCATTAATGTGAAAATAAAAGGGAAAGAAGAAACAGAATTAAATGGCCAAGGTCCTATTGTAACAAAAGAGCAGTTCGAACAGTTAATGAAAAAAATTGAGAGTATGCAACCTGGAGATTGTGTTGTACTCGCTGGGAGTGTACCGATCTCTATTCCAAGTACTTTTTACGAATCAATTGCTGCGTTTGGAGCTGAAAAAGGTATTCGTGTAGTAGTAGATGCAAGTGGAAGTGCACTGCAACATGTAATTAAAAATAAGCCATTTTTAATTAAGCCAAACCATCATGAACTTGGTGAGTTGTTTGGAGTGGAGCTTTCAACAGTAGAGGACGTTTTACCTTATGGAAGAAAATTAATTGAACAAGGTGTAAAACACGTTATCGTATCGATGGCTGGAGAGGGAGCTTTATTATTTACGGCAGAAGGTATATATGAAGCGACTGTTCCAAAAGGTGTTGTAATTAATTCAGTTGGGGCCGGAGATTCTCTTGTTGCAGGGTTTGTAGGCAAATATGAACAGACAAAAGATATTGAAAAGGCATTTCAATACGGCGTTGCAACAGGGAGTGCAACAGCATTTTCAGCTGATTTATGTAAGAAGGAAAAAGTAGAAGAATTATTGTCGCAAGTAATTGTAGCTAAGCGATAGGGGGAAGCAACATATGAAAATTACAGAACTATTAAAAAGGGATACAGTCATTATGGATTTGACAGCTTCAAATAAAGAAGCTGTCATAGATGAATTAGTTGAGAAATTAAACGGGGCAAATCGTTTAAATAGTAAAACGGAATTTAAAGAAGCTATTTTAAAGCGGGAGTCCCAAAGTACGACTGGAATAGGGGAAGGTATTGCAATACCTCATGCGAAGACAAAGGCTGTTAAACAACCATCGATTTGTTTTGGTAGAAGTGTAAGCGGTATCAATTATGAGTCGCTTGATGGACAACCGGCACACTTATTCTTTATGATTGCTGCAAGTGAAGGAGCGAATAATACTCATTTAGAAACGTTGTCTCGTTTATCGACATTATTAATGGATGAAGGGTTTCGCAAGCAACTATTAGAAGCGAAGGATGAAAGTGAGCTTCTTCAACTATTTGATGAAAAAGAGAATGAAAAAGAAGAAGAGATTGAAGTCGCAAAACCAGAAGGAAATGAACCGTACGTACTTGCTGTTACAGCTTGCCCAACTGGAATCGCTCACACATATATGGCGGCGGATAGCTTAAAAGCAAAAGCGGCAGAGTTAGGAATAGCGATTAAAGTTGAAACGAACGGATCAACAGGTATTAAAAACGGTTTAACGAAAGAGGATATTGAACGTGCAACAGCTATTATTGTTGCGGCAGATAAACAAGTAGAAATGAATCGTTTTGCTGGTAAACATGTCATTCAAGTGCCAGTTGCTGATGGGATTAGAAAAACGGAAAATCTGCTTAAACGAGCTGTCAAACAAGATGCACCAATCTTTAAAGGTGTAAAAGAGGATGGGAAAACAGAAAGTATTGAGAGAGAAAAAGGATTAGGAATTTATAAGCATTTAATGAGCGGTGTAAGTAATATGCTTCCATTCGTTGTTGGTGGCGGGATTTTAATAGCGCTAGCATTTTCGTTTGGTGGTATAAAGGCGGAAGGTCCTTTAGCTGAATTGTTCATGTCAATTGGTGGAGGAAAAACAGGTGCATTTTTATTCCTTGTACCAATTTTAGCTGGATTTATTGCAAGCTCTATTGCTGATCGTCCTGGTTTTATGCCTGGTGTTGTAGGTGGGTTTTTAGCGGCGAATGCGAATGCTGGATTTTTAGGTGGATTAATTGCTGGTTTCTTAGCTGGATATGTTGTTTTAGGGTTGAAAAGATTATTTTCAGGACTACCAGTACAATTAGAAGGAATTAAACCTGTATTGTTATATCCAGTCTTTGGATTATTGATTACAGGAGTTGTAATGCAAAAAGTAGTAATTCCGCCTGTAGTAGCATTAAATGAAATGTTGACAGGGTGGTTAAATGGTTTAAATGGTACGAATGCTATATTACTAGGTCTTATTTTAGGTGGTATGATGGCGATTGATATGGGTGGTCCAATTAATAAAGCGGCATTTACGTTTGGTATTGCTGCAATAGAAGCACAAAATTTTGGAGTGCACTCAGCAGTTATGGCTGGTGGTATGGTACCGCCACTTGCGATTGCATTCGCAACTACATTCTTTAAATCAAAGTTTACAGAAGCGGAACGTAAATCTGGTTTAACAAATTATATTATGGGAGCATCGTTCATTACAGAAGGTGCGATTCCGTTTGCAGCTGCAGATCCGGTTCGAGTAATCGTAAGTTGTGTTGTTGGTTCAAGTATTGCAGGTGCGTTATCTATGTTATTCCAAATTACATTACCGGCACCGCATGGTGGATTATTTGTAATAGCGTTAGTAAATAAACCGTTACTATATATTTTCTCTATATTAATTGGAACAATTGTCTCGGCTATTATGCTAGGTGTTTGGAAAAAGAAAGTTCAATAACAAATAAAAAGAGAGTAGCTTTTAGTAGCTGCTCTCTTTTTATTACAAAAAAATAAGTTAACAATGGAATATTGATGTTTTTTGGTAAAAGATGTAACGAATTGTTACTTTTTTGTAACAAAAAAGTAACACTGTAATTTTTTCTGGAAAAAAATTCTTGTGCTCGTATATGAAAAATATATGAAAACCACTGGAGATTGTATGAGAAATACATTTTATTAATATGGAAATTTATGTTACAACTCGTTAATTGTATATTACGAATGCTTTGTAATTGTGTGATTTCTAAAAATTCTAAAAATCTGTTGCTATAATGAAAATACGAAAACAAAGCAAATGGAGGCTATTCATGAAAAAATTATTAAGTATAGCAACAGCAGCAGTTTTTGGTCTTGGGATTTTTGCGGGTTCTGCTAAAGCGGAAACAATTGTAACAACAGACGTATTAAATGTTAGAGAAAACCCAAATGTAGAGTCAAAGCTTGTAGGTAAAGTGTTAAGTGGGAATACACTAGATGTTATAAATACAGAGAATGGATGGACAAAAATTAAGTTAAACGGTAAGGAAGCGTTTGTAAGTGCTGATTTTACAAAGAGCACATATTATGTAACGGCGGGCGTATTAAATGTTCGTGCTGGAGCGAATACTGATTCTGAAATTTTAGGTAAACTTAATAAAAATGATGTGATTGAAACGACGAATCAAGTTCAAAATGAATGGTTACAATTCGACTACAATGGAAAAGTCGGATATGTTCACGTGCCATTTTTAACAGGAACGGCACCTGTAATTGAAAAGAAAGAGGTTGTAGCTCAAGAAGAAGCGCCGGTTAAAAATAATACAGCAGTTAAGAATAAAGAGTCTGTTAAGAGTAACGATTCTATTAAGAATGTAGAATCAAGTAAACCTGTGGTAAAAGAAAAGCCGGCTGCAAAACCAGTTGCGAAATCTACTGAAACAAGTGCGCCTACTGGTGGTCGTGAAATTACAGTAGAAGCGACGGCATATACAGCAGATCCGAGTGAGAATGGTTCATATGGTGGTCGTGTATTAACTGCAATGGGGCATGATTTAACAGCAAATCCAAATATGAAAGTAATTGCTGTTGATCCGAAAGTAATTCCGCTTGGATCAAAAGTATGGGTAGAAGGATATGGAGAAGCGATTGCTGGAGACACTGGTGGTGCGATTAAAGGAAATCGTATTGATGTATTAGTCGGTTCAGATGGTAGTGCTAATAGCTGGGGGCGCAAATCTGTAAAAGTGAAAGTTATACAATAGGTTATCGATATTAATATAAAAAGCGGTTGCTTGAAATTATGTAAGCAGCCGCTTTTTATGGATTATTGAAAGGGATAAATATTTTTACCTGTAATAATTTTATATGCACTGCAAAATTGTGTTTGTATATATTCTGTATTTTTATTTTCTGGATGTGATGTTGTTTCATGGAGAGTAGAATGAAAAGCCCGTAGTAAACAATTTAGGGCGAAGTATAATTCCTCTTGTGAACAATTTTGTTCTTTTGTAGAAGTAGCTAAAATGAGGTCTTTTGTCAAAGATGAAAAATTGATGGTGGATTGTTTCATAGTTAACTCATCCTCTCGAAACTATTTTTATCATGTATATGCAGAATTGGACAAACTATGTTCTTTTTTATATGTAATTTCATGTACCGAAATGAAAGAACTTGCAATCATGCCGTTAAAATTGGTAAGATTGGGTATAATCAATAGATGGAGTATATTACATAAAGAGAGTTGAATGCTATGGGAGAAGTGCAACGTGAAAAAGTTGCTGTCATCATTGGACCAACAGCTGTTGGAAAGACGAAGTTAAGTATCGATCTTGCCAAAGCGTTGAACGGTGAAATTATTAGTGGTGATTCCATGCAAATCTATCGAACGATGGATATTGGAACTGCAAAGGTAACACAAGCAGAGATGGACGGAATTCCACATTATATGGTCGATATAAAAAATCCGGAAGATTCATTTTCTGTCGCGGAATTTCAAGAACGTGTTCGCAAACATATTCGAGAAATTACAGAACGTGGTAAATTACCAATTATAGTTGGTGGGACCGGTCTTTATATACAATCTGTTTTATTCGATTATCAGTTTACAGATGATGCTGGTGATGTGATATACCGAGAGCAAATGGAAAAGTTAGCTTTAGAACGCGGTGTGGAATATGTACATAAAAAATTGCAAGAAGTAGATCCGGAAAGTGCGGAGCGTATTCATGCAAATAATGTACGACGTGTCATTCGGGCGTTAGAAATTTTCCACACGACGGGTGAAAAAATGAGTGACCAAATTGAGAAACAAGAAAAAGAGTTACTCTATGATGTTTCATTAATTGGCTTGACAATGGATCGAGAAATGCTATACGATCGCATTAACTTACGAGTGGATTTGATGATGGAACAAGGCCTATTAGAGGAAGTAGAAGGTCTGTATAATAGAGGGATACGAGATTGTCAATCTATTCAAGCGATTGGATATAAAGAAATCTATGATTATTTTGAGAATCGAGCCCCTTTAGAAGATGCGGTATCACAATTAAAGACGAATTCGCGTCGTTATGCAAAGCGTCAATTAACATGGTTCCGTAATAAAATGGATGTCACGTGGTTTGATGTTACAGACGGTGAAAAAACGTCAGAAATTTTACGATACATAGAAGGAAAGTTACAAGTAAAGTCGAATAATAGTAAGTAGAGAAAAAGAGGAGGATTCGACATGAAGCAATCAATCAATATTCAAGATCAGTTTTTAAATCAACTCCGTAAAGAAAATACGTTTGTTACGCTGTACTTATTAAATGGTTTCCAGCTTCGTGGACTAATTAAAGGATTTGATAATTTTACAGTCCTGCTGGAAACAGAAGGTAAGCAACAGCTTATTTATAAACATGCAATTTCTACATTTGTACCACAAAAAAATGTTTCAATTGAATTAGAATAGTAATGAATTATTGTACATAACAAAAAAAGAGCGAGTTTCCTCGCTCTTTTTTTATTTGTCATAAACAATATATGATGAAATTTAAGCGATTCTAAATACAGTAAGGCGGATGTTAGTATTTCCTGTCGCAGGGATCGTAATCTCATTAAGAGTAGATTGAACAGAAATTCTTGCACCAGCTGCTAATGTTTCGATTGTAGTAAATGAAAGTGAGTCGCCTATTAAATTTGAAGAGAAATTATCAGTTGCGACTGCTCCATTAATTGAAATTCCTACTCCGAGTGGAGCGCATCCTGGCGCAGTTGTAGAAATGGATACGCTAATTACATAAATACCACCGTTAATAACAGTAACTGTATCTGTGCCGTTGAAGATAATATTGTTTACGTTAATTGCAGTACTAAAAATAAAGTTATTAAATTGCAGTACTGTTTGCTGAATATTGTTTGTTACAACAATTGTTGCTATAGGGAAGCTAGGTCCAGTTGGCCCAGTAGGTCCGGTAGGTCCACCAGAAGGTCCAGTAGGTCCAGTAACTCCTATACCAGTAGCGCCGGTAGCACCCGTTGGTCCTTGA